>NZ_DASREO010000075.1:0-183114 GCF_035652035.1 Bradyrhizobium sp. | reverse complement strand
GGTGTCATGACCACCCAGTTGTCGTCGGTGCCGCCGGCCTCGAGCAACGCAACCGATGTCGAGGGATCTTCCGACAGCCGGCTTGCGACCGCGCAGCCACCCGAGCCGCCGCCCACCACGACAAAATCGAAATTGTCCATGTCCCGTCCCCCTCCCGCTCTTCACGTGGTTTTGCCGGGGAGGCTGGGCCTTTATGGAAATTCTGGCAAGGGTTCGTTTCCAGCTGAGGGCGGATTTTCGCAGGTGCGTCGTCTCACGTCAGGCAAAGCAAGTTGCGACCTACTTGGGCGGCTGCAAGCCCGATGAATTCACCCAGTCGTCCAGATGCGCGGCGGTGTCAGCCTGGCGCGCCTTTCTGAGCATCTGCTCTTTCTCAGGTCCGGGCGGGAGCAGCGAGGCTTTTTTCCGCGCGTCCTTTGCGAACGACGCGAGCCGATCTTTCAAGGAGTCTATCTGTCGAAGATGTCGCCTGAGCACGGCGTGTCCCTCATTCTCGTTGGGGCGGGAACACTGGTGTCCCGGTTCTGACATTCGTATCTTGTCGCTGCGGGTTCGTTTACGAATGTCAGAACCAAAGGGACACCAGCAAATATACGGTTCTAGTGAAGCCTTGACTCTGACGTTCCTTTGAAACGATCGCAGCGAAACTGAAAGGAACGTCAGAGTCGCTTCACCAAGCGCGTTCTCATCACCGATGGTTGCCAGGGATGGTGCGGTGATGGCCTGCATGCTGAACCTTTTTTCAAGCGCGGGCCATCGATCTAATTCGCTTTCATGCAGAAACTTTTTGGAAATGATGGTCGTCACTCAATTTGGGTCGATTGAGCCAATGTACGAAATTGGACATTGAAGCCGCACTGTGTGCGATGCACAGCGTTGCTGTTCGCCGTAGTCGACCGGAATAGAGAGCGATCGTGTTCTCGGCTAAGAATGATCGATGAGCACGGACGAGCGCTTGTCGCCGCAGCCAACCGCCGATCCCTTCACCTGTAATCGTTGTCGGCAGCAGCCGGTCATGGTGCGAACGATTCTGGATACCCGCACCGGCCAGATCATTGAGATGTTCGAGTGCGACTGCGGCGAACGCAACTGGCGCGAGCGGCCGAAGGATTCAAGCAGCCCAGGCTGATGGCGCATTGGGCGGGGGGCAGCGAATCCCGGAATGGTTCGCTGCCAGGGCAAAATGGCAAGGTGGCTTTAATTGAACGTCCGGCGAGGGCCGGTTCCTTGGCCTCTTTTGGCCGCCAAAAGCTAAGATTTGGCTGATTTTGCCTGTCACAAAATCAATAAAAAGTAGCGCGGCAGCCCTTTCCAAAGCGCACCGGCATTGGTACATACCGCCCGCGACCTCAAGGCCTCCAACGGCCAAGGGTTGCCTTCTCAGGAAGCCTCTGGACGGAAGCGGCGCCCTTGGGCGTTGATCCAGCCGTTTCGGCTTTTCGAAAGGCAAAGCAAAAGCTTATCGCGGGGTGGAGCAGCCCGGTAGCTCGTCAGGCTCATAACCTGAAGGTCATAGGTTCAAATCCTATCCCCGCAACCAAATAACTCACTGATTTTGTGAGATATTCAGAAAGCCGCCCCGAGGGCGGCTTTCTTGTTTTTGTGCCGTGTCGCCACCGTGTCGCCACCGCCACCACTAATCAGGCAACCGTCACTAGAGATGCGAAAGCCGTCACCCGCTCCGAAACCATAGCCTGCCAACGAATCTGCTTCGCTATTTTCATCGCGCAATTTCCCCCTGATCAGCCAGTCATCGGAAGTAGCTGGGCCTAATTAGCGGGCCGATGCTGCGTCGCTATCGTCGGATGGACTTTCCCCAGGTTCGACCACACGGAGACGACTTGGCTGGAGGGCTCCCGCCCGTTCCAACACGGGGTACGCGACCGAGCATATATGCGAGTGAATTCGCTTAAGATCGCGGAGCACGTCCAGATGTAACGAACTCGATTCGATGCTCTCGGGACGACGCTCACGCAACCGCGCCAAGTGACTTTCGGCTGCGGCCAGCTCAGCCGTGCGCAGAGACGCCTTTTCCGCAATTAGCTGCCTCGCGATCCTCACATCGCCAGACATGAAAACGCTAAACGCTAGATTGAGATTCCCGACGACCTCTTGGTGAAACGCCTCCAGCTCCGCGCTACCCTGCTTCGAGAATGCGAGCTTTCGTTTGATCTTCTTTTGAGCAAGCTCCATCAAATTCTTGTCGATGATATCGCCGATGTGCTCCAAATTGATCGAAAATGCGATGATCTCCATGGCCCGATGACCGTCGCGCTCATCCAGGCTTTCTCGTGTCAGACGGGTTACGTAGAGCTTTACCGCCTCGTCCAGCTTGTCAACTGTGTCGTCCATTCGGCTGATCTCAGCAACGAGACGGCGATCATCGGTCATGAGCGCCGTCATTGCCTGACGCAGCATGGTCTCGACGATGTCGCCTAGATGAAGAACCTCGCGCTCAGCGCAGGCGAGTGCAACCGAAGGCGTCCCGAGGGCGGTTTCATCGAGATACAGCGGAGCCGCCGGGCTGTTCGATTTCGCGCGTTCGGGCAGAAATCGTGCGAGCATCGAGGCCAGCCAGCCCAGCGGAAATATGAAGGCCGCCGCCAATGCCAAATTGAACGCGGTGTGGAAATCGGCAGTCATACGAGATGCATTCGGCTCGAATCGGCTGAGGGCATCGGCAATCGGATGCAGGAACGGAAGCACGAGCGCACAACCAACAAGGCGATTGAGGAGGTTTCCTAGAGGCAAGCGGTAACTGGCCGGGTTGCTGCTGCTGGCCCCTTCGACAACTGGGTTGATGGCGCTTCCAAGGTTGGCACCAAGTGTCAGAGCAATTGCTGCGACCGGCGTAATGAAATTCGAATAAGCGAGCGACATGATCAACAAAACGACCGTAACGCTTGAATGCGCGATCCAAGTCAGCACGGCGGCCATCAGAACGCAAAGGAAGGTATCGCCCGTGATCGCGGCGAGAAGCGAGCGAATCGCCGGAGCCTCTTCCGCGGGTGCCAACGTGTCGAGTAGGATGTGAAGTGATAGCAACATCAGTCCGATGCCGATTGCAACGCGGCCAAGGTCGCGGGTACGAGTTTGGCCACCTCGCTTGAATGCAATCACGCCGATTAAAAACAGAAGCGGTGCTATCGCCGTGACATTGAACGACAGAGCTTGGACGATGAGCGTCGTGCCGACATTTGCTCCCAGCATAATCGCGAGTGCCGGGACAAGATCGACGGTCCCTCCGGTAACGAATGATGCCGTCATCAGTCCTGTCGCAGTGCTGCTTTGCAGAAGGGCCGTTACGACGAGGCCAGCGAAGAATGCCAAGAAGCGGTTGCGCAGTGCCGTTCCGAGAAAGCGCCGCAAGTCGGTCCCAAACGCTCGAACGATACCGCTGTGAACCATGTGGAGGCCCCACAGGAGAAGCGCCACTCCTCCGAGCAAGTCGAGTAAGACCAGACTGCTCAACTTGGCCTCCATGAACTCAAGAGATCAGGGGAAACAAGCCAATGCGCCTATGGGACAAGCCGCTCCTTGGCGTCAATGATATCTCGGTCAGGAACAAAATGCACGGGTGTTATCCCGCTGAGCGAGACGTAGTAACGGAGGCGATGCGTCCTGACTTTCCTTCTCAGCACCTCGGAAGTACAACAGCCAATCGGCGGCTCTAGTTGGCGTCGAAGCATTTTCGGGACAGAACGTTTCGGTGCTGGGACAAGGTAATGCTAATTCGGATTGTCGTTGAAGATCCCGCTTCCTCTGACTCGTTTGCGCTTATGGAAGAACTCTCGGAAACATTGGCTCAGATCACCGGCGACAACGGAAAGTCATCATTTGATCCGAGCGATGTTCGTGCGGCCAAAGGGCGCTTTGTCATCGCCCGAAACTCTGAGGGCGGGGCGAAGCTTTGGGCTGCGGGGCGTTCCGGCCCTTAAAAGAAGGCGTCGCCGAGGTGAAAAGGATGTTTTCCCGCCCCGGAACCAAAGGGGTGGGGTCGGCTATTTTGAAATTTCTGGAAGGTGAAGCACGCACGCTCGGCTATCGAGCCCTGTGGCTTGAGACCCGTCTTATGAATGAGCGAGCCGTTCAATTTTACGAACGTAAGGGCTACCAGCGCATCCCGAACTTCGGAAAGTATGCTGGCAACTCGAAAGCCGTTTGTTTTGAGAAGAGGTTGGTCAACACCGATAAAGTGGACTGACGCAGGGCAACTGCGCCCAGCGGCTCCGGCGAACCGGCGACGCTCCTTCTCGTAGGGGAGGTCTGCTCGGGTGGTCAATCAATCCCAAGCGGGCAGTCAATCCCAGTCGCCTCCTGGACGCCTTCGCTTTCGATTCATCTGAACTGCTAACCGCGCGCACCCGGCTAACCCGCCATTCGCCCCAGGGGCGCTCGCACAAGTGAAAGCCGAGCCCGTGCGTCTACGCCGCGCTCGGACCGATAATCTTCACTGGCCAGTGAGCGCGGCTTAGGCGACAAATCGCAAAGCTGGCAGTCGCAGGGGGTGGATGTTACGCATGCCCGCAACCAAGTTTGATGCTGCCGGTGCAGTACGACATCAAAGGCCGTCCCCTTGGGGGGCCTTTTGCTTGTCTAGAGCGCCGGGTACAGTAGTCCGCCAAATGATCTAGAATCGTGGCAAGTGCGGTTGGGTTGACGGGACGATATGCTCGATTTCAAATGGGACAAATTTTACTGGGAAGCACGAGCGCAGCTGCCCAGTTGGGCGGGCTATCAAACCCGCAATGGTCCCTACGGCTCGATCAGCTCGGATGAATCGTCCGATGGCGTCGTTACCTTTGTTGTTGATTCGGAAGACGACAAGGGAGCTCCGCTGACAGAGCAGCAGCATGCCAACGTGCAATGGGTGCTCGTTCACGAAGCCGAGGTGGCATCAGCGGTTCTTGAAGGTCTACTGACCGAGTATCCGAGGCTTCAACAAATCTATAATGCCCATGAGGACGAGGAACGCGAAGCCCTCATGCCCGATGTATCGTCCACGGAAGAGTTTCGCCGATTGATCGGCCTTCACAACGTCCATGTTCATTCGCTGATGAAGGAAGGCCTTCCCTACGTCGGCTATGAATTCGGCTGCACATGGGATGACGAGCACGGTCTTGGCGTATTCACGCACGGAACGCGCGTCCTCGAAGTTGGAGGCGCAGACACGGCCTTCGATCTGTGGATCGCGAAACGGGATGCGCGTGGCGACGGAACTGGGTGACCCAGAACCTCATTTGGATAACTTGAAGTGGCATACGGCCCCGACCGACTTCACAAACTTTGCGAGCGACCGCGTACTGGGGACGGCAAAGCCCTTGGAGCATTATTTGCACGAGTACGAGAAAACACTCCCTCGAATCTCACTCCAACAAGCGCCGCAAATTCCAACTTGGTAACTCTATGCAACAAAGCGCAGGGCAGGCAGTCGCAGGGTGTGCTTGTTGCGCATCCCCGCAACCAACTTCGGATCATGATCTAGGAAAGGCCCGCCCGCTTCGGCGGGCTTTTTCGTGGGCTGTAAGACGCCTTGCGCCTCAGTAGTTCATCCGCACCAGCACGTCATTGATCGCGAAGCTTCCCCCGGCTGCCGCATCGCAGCTGCCTTTTCGCGCAAAGATGCAGGCCGCGCCGTCCCTGCCCATCTCGGCGCAAGCGCGGCGCGAGAAACCGGAAGGCAGCTCGCTCGCCGTCTCCGGTGGCGCGAGGATGCGGTTGAACGCAGCTTCGTGCTCCCTCGCCAAATCCGGAAGGCGCCCGCTGGCGAGGGGATCTTTCAGCTGGAACGCGTATAGAGGCGCGCCGCCGACCAGTCGCTCGCGCCCGGGCAGCAAGTGGTACGACGTGACGTAGATTGCCGCGCCGCACAGTTCGCCGTCGTCGCGTAATTGTGCTGCCAATTGGGCCATGCCCGTGCCGCGCATCCAGTTGTCGCGCATTGGCCCCGACGCGTCGGCGAGCGTCAGTGAGATCAACGCCCAGCCGCCGGCGACCAGCGGCAGCGCCCAGCGACGCCATGCCGGCTTTGTCCGCATCGCCTGAACCCAATCGGCCGAGCCAAGCGCGGCTGCGATGATGAGCAGGACGACCGACAGGAAGATGAAGCGGTATTCCTTGTGGGCGATGGCGCTGTGGAAGGCGATGTTCACGATCGCCGCAACGACCAGCAGCGGGACATGCCGCGAGCCGCGCCACAGTGCGCATAGCAGCAGCAGCGTCGCTCCCGACCAGATCACCGACTCGTAGCCGAGATAGACGATTGTCGACGATACCCCGAATTCCGATGCACGGTCTTGCAGCAGGTTCTGTTTGATATTCAGGATTAGCCATTCAAAGGGCACGACGCCGTGGGCGGCATCCACCATGGCGGAGAGCGACAGTGCGACGAGGCCTCCGGCGACCATCGGAATGACGTTTCGCCACTGCTTCCAGCACGGCCCGAGCGCAATGACGGCGATCGCCGGGCCATACTGAAAGCGCCAGACGAGCGCGAGAGCGAGCAGCGCGCCGCCGATGACAAGACGGTTTCGCGTCAGGCGGCCTGTCAACAGCAAGGCTGCCGGCAGGATGAGTGCGGTCGCCAGAGGTTCGCTCAATGTGTGTGGCGCGAAGTAGACGAGCTCAAACCAGATCGCGGCAACGAAGCTTGCTACGATCGCATGCGTGCGCGAGATCCGTGCGCCGAAAAACCAGGCGCTGACGACGATCGACAGCGAGGCGAGCGCAACCGCCAGACGCGCGACAATGAAGGCGCCTGCACCGCCCGGCGCGAGCCAGTCTCCGAGCTTGACCGGCCCTTCCAGCAGCGTCGGCAAGAACCAGTTGCGAATGCCGTCGCGCCATTCCCAGGTGACGATCCCGTCATGGCCGAGCATGCGCCAGGCCGGCTCCAGATACTGAAAGATTTCGTCGGGATGATTGACGTTCGGCCAGAAGGCGAGGGGCAGGCGGACAGCGAGCGCCAGCAACAACAGGGCGGCCAGCGGATGAAACCATCCGGCGGATGTTCTGATGTCGACCGCTTCGGGCGAGGTGTCGGCGCTCGTACTCGTCATCCTTCCGCCGGCCGTAGGGTCAGGAGAGTTGGCTCCATGGAGCGAGAGGTCGAAGGAGCCTTGCTGCCTCTTAATAACTCTTCAACCCTTAAGGATGCGTGACCGGAAGGCCTGCTATGGCGCCGTCGCAGCACTGGTCACGAAAGACGGCGCGGTCCGTGACAGTGAGACACGCCCGTTTGAATCGTTGTTTCCCGATGTGTTTCGCCAGTTGCGGACTGTGCGTGTAGAAAACGACTCGAGGAGGACTTCACGACAAAATGGAAAACCAGGATGAATATTAGAACACTCAGCGCCATCGCACTCGTGACCGCGGCCATTGCGAGTCCGGTCGTCGCCCAGGACTATGACGGCGGCTCTGCACAGAAGCCCGTGCATGCTCTTCGGCACTATCGCGGCACCTACAACGAGGTGCGGGGACCGGACTTCGTCGCGCCGCGCGCAGGCGCCTATGGCGAACAGAGCTTCGAGCGTGGCTTCGACCGTTCGCGCATTGGCGACCACGATCCGGATTTCAACCCCGCCGGGAGCTGATCTTTCAGGGATCGGCGTCTTTCTCCGAAAGCATCGAACAGCAGCAGCCCGGTTTGCGCCGGGCTGCTTTGCAAGATTCGATTGGGTCTTCGATCAACGAGCCGATCACGGAAAGCGGCGCAACTCGCGATTGCATGTCACACGCGTTTGAACCTGTGCTCCGGAACACTGCTACGTGTGTCGGGGTTTTCAGGTTGTGCAGGATGGCGACATCCGGGAGAGGGGTTAACCACATAAGAATGGAAGAACCCTATGACCTTCAGAACACTCAGCGCTATCGCAATTCTCACCGCTGCGCTCGGCAGCCCGGTCCTCGCCCAGGATATGACGGGTGACGGCATGACCCACCACAAGTCGTCCTACGCGACGCGGCACTTCCGCGCCGCCTATAACCAGGCGCCCGGCTTCTATGCCGGCGCGCGCGCGGGCGACGACTGGTTCACCCACGCCTATGGGTTGGACCGTTCGCGGATCGGCGACCGCGATCCGGATTTCAACCCCGCCGCAAACTGATCTTCGGATCGTCCGTCCGCTCCATGACATAATGAAATGATGGGGCGGCGCGTCGGTGGCCCGGCTCGTCCCGGGCCGCCGCGCGGGCTTACGATTCACTCCCCGCTCGTCTCCGCGCGATGATGCCGGCTGCGATCTGCAGGGTCGCGCCGACCGCCCAGGCGAGGCAAATCAGAAGCGCAGAGGCAGGATGCGTGGCTTCATCCAGCACGATGCTGGAGACGGAGATGACGGCTGTCACCGCGGCGAGGAACGTGCCGGCCGCACTCAACAGCTCGACGGCGTCGGCTTTGCCGCGCAAGGTCTGATCGTCGGCCGGCGGATGTGGCAAATCGATGCCGAGATAGAAGCCGGCCGCGCCGTAAATCATGATCGCGAAGACGGAGGCCGCCGAGCCGATCAGCTCGATGTCGGCGCGCCCCACATGTGCGGCAACAAACAAGCCGCAAGATCCGCCTGTCAGCGCAAGCCCGATCCGCTCAAGCACATGTGCCGACCGCGAGATCGTTGAACGGGTGTCCCACGGGGCTCTGTGTCTGATCATGTGATCCCGATACCAGGCCAGGCTCGTCGATCAGGATAATGCGGCTTGGCGGCGCCAGCCACCCCGAATGCGCGAGGCTGACGTCACTCTTTGCGCTGTCCGGAAAGTTCCACGACCTTGCGCCAGCGCGCGGTCTCGGCAGCGATCATCTCGCCGAACCGGCCGGCGCTGCCGGTGATCGGAACCGCGCCTAGTTCGGCAAAGCGCTGCTTGATCGGCGGCTCGTCGAACGCGGCGTTGATCTCCTTGTTCAGGAGATCGACGACGGCTTGCGGCGTGCCGCGCGGAGCGCCGACGCCGTAGAACGAGCTGGTTTCAAATCCGGCCAGCGTATCCGAAATCGGCGGCACGTCCGGCAGCGCTTCCGATCGCTCCGACGTCGTGACGCCGAGCGCGCGCAGCTTCCCTGTCCGTATCAGCTCGAACGAAGACGGCACGTTGTCGAACATGCCCTGGACCTGACCGGCCATCACGTCGGTCAGTCCCGGCGCCGAGCCGCGATAGGGCACGTGAACGAATTGAACTTGCGCCATCGCCTTGAACAGTTCGCCGGACAGATGCAGCGACGTGCCGACCCCCGACGAGGCGATGCTGAGCTTGCCGGGATTGGCCTTGGCGTAGGCGATGAAATCCGCGACACTTTTGACCGGTAGCTCGTTGTTGACGACAAGCACCAGCGGATTGCGCGCGAGCCCCGCGATCGGGGCGATGCCTTTGGCGAAATCGTAAGGCAGCGTCGGGTCGAACGATGCGTTGATGGCGTTCGCGGTGCTGGTCAGGAGCAGCGTGTATCCGTCCGGCTGTGAATTGATCACCGTCAGCGTTCCGATATTGCTGCCGGCGCCGGGTTTGTTCTCGACGATGAAGGTTTGGCCGAGCCGCTCCGACAGGTGCTGGCAGATCACGCGCGAGAACGCGTCGGTGGCGCCGCCCGCGGTATAGGGAACGATCCAGCGCACGGGACGCGACGGGTAGGCTGCGTCCTTTGCCGATGCTACCGGGCCGGTGCCGAGCCAGGCGATGCACGTCGCAGCCGAATGAAGCAATTGCCGTCTGTCAATCAACGCAGCCCCTCAAAAAAACATGAAATCGGTATCCGTAAGAAAGCGGGGGTGATCATACGGGAACCGAGATCATCGTGAGAAAATTTCTACGCGTCCATAGCGGCTTATCGCATGGCCGCTGCAATTTTCATCAATCGTCGCCGCTCGTTTGATCAGGCCTTTGCTTAAGAACCGTTAACCGGTTTGCGCGAGAATCGCTTACAAGATTCCCGAAAAGGAACAAGCGATGGCCAAATTTGCGATTGGCGAACGGGTTGAGAAGGCGACCGACGACCACAAGGACGGTGTCGTCATTGCAATCTTCCCCACGACGGACGGTAACTTCCGTTACGCGGTGGACATGGAGGGCTACGGCGCGCTCCAGTTCTTCGCGGAGGAAAAACTGGTCGTCTGCGCCGGTTAGGTTTTGCGACCTGCTTCCGGCACGACGCGTTGATGGCGCGTGCGCCAGGATGAAGCCGCTTGGCACGAGGCGGAGACGCTGCGCCCCGTCTTAATGAATCCTTCATGACGCCAATTCGTTCAATTTTAATGGGTCGCCGCCCACAGTGCCGCCTGTAACCCGAGGCATCATACGTCGCTGACGTGAGCATTGCTTTTTGTTTGGCACTACTCCGAGGCATCCGGGGCACCTGGCGATCGTATCCCTCCGTTCTCAGCGGAAATTCGGTAAACCCGTCCGCGAATCTCGCGGGCGGGTTTTTCTTCGCGATCATCAGCGTGCGTGGCTTAACCCTGACGGTTAACACCTGGTCAGGCGGAGGCGGCTATAGCTAGTGAAGCTAATCTGACGTTCCGTTCAGTTTCGCGAGCTGCCCGATCACGCGAAAGAAGTGTCCGCCCATGAGCACAGGCGTCGTTGAACACGCAACCGTTGAGACGCCCGTTGGCGTGACGCGGCCGCGCGGCAAGCCGTCGACGGCCAAGAGCTGGTTGAAGGCGATCGAGCGCACGTCTCGTATCGAGGCCAATCCGAAAGCGCTGTTCGCCGATATCGTCGAAGAATGGGCCGCGCGTCAGCCGGAGAGCCCGGCGTTGATGTCGGATCGTGAGACCCTTGGTTATCGGGCCTTGAACGAGCGAATCAATCGCTACGCTCGCTGGGCATTGTCGGAGCGCATCGGCAAAGGCGAGACAGTCTGTCTCTTCCTGCCGGGACAGCCGGACTACCTCGCTGCGTGGCTCGGCCTCGCCAAGGTCGGCGTTGTGGCCGCGCTCGTCAACACCAGGCTCGTGGGCTCGTCGCTCGCTCATTGCGTCGACGTCGCGGATGCGAGCCATGTCATCGTGGGTCATGATTTGTCTGCCGCGTTCGAGGCGGTTCGTCCTCGCCTGAAGCGCGTGCCAAAGGTCTGGCGGCATGGCGGCGGTGCCGGTGAAGCCGGCGTCAACGCAGCTTTGGATGGCCTCAACGCTTCTGCGCTGGCATCAAGCGAACGCCGTGATGTGACCATCAACGACCGCGCGCTGTTGATCTACACTTCAGGCACCACCGGTCTGCCGAAAGCCGCCAGCGTCAGTCATCGCCGCATTTTGAACTGGGGCGGCTGGTTTGCCGGGCTCACCGATGCCTCGCCCGAGGACCGCATGTTCGACTGCCTGCCGCTGTTTCACAGCGTCGGAGGTGTGGTCGCGCCGTGCAGCATGCTGGCCGCGGGCGGCTCGGTCGTCCTGTCCGAAAAATTCTCAGGCAGTTCGTTCTGGCACGATGTCGTGCGCTGGGATTGCACGCTGTTCCAGTATATTGGCGAACTCTGCCGCTATCTTCTGAAGGCGGGCGCATCCGAATTCGAAAATCGGCATCGCCTGCGGCTCGCCTGTGGCAACGGTCTGCGCGGCGACATCTGGGAAGCCTTTCAAGCGCGGTTTTCGATTCCGCAAATCCTGGAGTTTTACGCGGCAACCGAGGGCAATTTCTCGCTCTATAACGTCGAGGGAAAGCCTGGCGCAATTGGCCGCATTCCGCCGCTGCTGGCGCATCGCTTTCCGGCTGCCATCGTTCGCATCGATGCGGAAACGTCAACACCGATCCGCGGCGCCGACGGGCTCTGCGTGGCGTGCACGACAGGCGAGGTGGGCGAGGCCATCGGGCGGATTGGTACGGCGGACGAAGCCGGCGGCCGCTTCGAGGGCTATACCAATGCCGCCGAGACCGAAAAGAAGGTCCTGCGCGACGTCTTTGCCAAGGGTGACGCCTGGTTTCGCACCGGCGACCTGATGAAGATCGACGACGGCGGCTTCTTCCACTTCGTCGATCGTCTCGGCGACACTTTCCGCTGGAAGGGCGAGAATGTCGCAACATCCGAGGTGAACGAAGCCATTCTCGAATGCCCTGGTGTCGTCGACGCCACGACCTATGGCGTTCTGGTACCGGGCGCCGATGGTCGCGCCGGAATGACCGCGATCGTCACCGATAGCAGCTTCGACTTCGCCGAATTCAGCGATCATCTTTCGCGGCGGCTGCCGGCTTACGCGAGCCCGGTCTTCGTGCGGCTAAGCACGTCGCTCGATGCGACCGAAACCTTCAAGCAGAAGAAACAGGATCTGATCCGCGACGGCTTCGATCCGTTGAAGATCGTCGATCCACTGTTCTTCCGCGATCCGAAATCAGGAAGCTTCCTGCGGCTCGACGCCGATCAACATGCGGCGCTCGTGCAGGGCGTCGTCAGGCTGTAAAGGCGGCATCAGGCTGTACGTTCGCGCGGCGCGGGCCTCGTCTCACATGCCGAAAATGGCAAGCTCGGTGTCGGCGAGGTCGCCCAGTCTCGGCTGGCGCGGGCCTTTGAAATATTTGCGGCCCCGCGTCTCGCTGTACATGCCGGCAAGCCCTGTGATCGGACCATTGGCGTCGAGGATGACGACTGGTTTGCCGCGCCACGTCAGATACCGTCCGATCGTGCCCGCGCATCGGACAAAATCGGCAATCTCGCGGCAGTATCCGAGTTGGAGGATGGGCAGGGGGATGACCCCGCGGCGCTTGCGCAAGCGAAAGAAAATGAAGGGGACGGCTTCCTGCGCCGTGCGGCAGACGAGGCTGAGGCAGCCGTAAGCGGCATGGCGCTTGAGCATCGCCAGTTCATCGTCGGACAGGCCGGCGATGGAAACCGTGTCTGATGTCACGGCCTCGACGTGCATGCCGCTTCCGCCGAGCGACAATGCGGGAAGCGAGAAATGCAGGCCGCGGCAGTATACCTTGAACCCTTGCGCCTCGAGGATCGGCCATGTCGGCTCGGCTGGCGTGACGTTGAAGTAGGTCACGTCCTTGCGCTTCTGCGTCATCGACGAAAACAGTGCCGCGTAGTTGCGGAACTCCGGGTCGACATACCAGCTCGAGTTGTTGCAACACACGACGGCCTCGCCGTCGATCATCTTGGTCGAGTAGATCAGCAGCAGGCAGCCGACCGGTTTGCCGTCGCTTTCCATCAGATAGCCGTAGCGCGGCGCGCCTTCGGGCAGCGATCGCGTGCCTTGCCGCGTCAGGCCGCGCATCCAGTACTCGCGGCTGCGATGCACGAAACCCCTGGTGAGGAGTTCGGCGATCGCATCGACGTCGCTTTCCTCTATCTCGCGGAACCGCGGCTTGGCGGCAGACATGATGTTTACCAATGGAGGCGAAAGATCGCCCGACGACGGTTTAAGTTCACGTTTTCGCTCTATCATGGACTTTCAAAATTTTATGAGAATGCGGAGCAGTCCATGTCGGTAAGGTTAAAGATTATCTCGGCGATCGAGCAGATCGCGGCCGAGCAGAAGGTCGCCCTTCCGCCGCTGGAAGATAACCTCTCGCTGCACGAGACCGGCTTCGACTCGCTGGCATTTGCGATCCTGGTCGCGCGCCTCGAGGACGACCTTGGCATCGATCCGTTTACCATATCGGCGGACGCAAGCTTCCCTCTCACGATAGGCGATTTCATCAGGGCCTATGAAAATGTCCCCGCGTGAAATTTTCGCGCTGCGTGACTATCTCGATCCGGGCTTGACCGGTCGCACGCTGTCGGACGCGCGACACGAAGCGTCGCTGACGGATATTGCCGATCAGACCTGCCTCAAGGGCCGGCTCGCCGAACTCTCCGGCCGCTCGGTGTTGCTGGCCACATCGAGCCAGTTCCTCGCCGGCCTCGTCATGCTCGAGATCGACGGCATCGCGCGGCGCATGCTGCTGTGCCCGCCGGATCTCAACAGCGATCATCTTCAGGCGCTGATCGAAGACGCGGAGATCGACGCCATTGTCACCGACCAGCCGGACCGCTTTGTGGCGCCGGGAATTGTATTGACGGTCATCGCCAGCACGAAACTGCAGCCGGCGATCCGCGCGCAGACCGAACGCGCGACCGAATGGTTGATGCTCACTTCAGGCACGCTCGGTCTGCCGAAAATCGTCGGCCATACGCTCGAAGGCCTGACCGGCGCAATATCGGCCGACGCGCCGGCGCGCGGCAACAGGCCAATCTGGGCGACGTTCTACGACATTCGCCGCTACGGCGGTTTGCAGATATTTCTGCGCGCGGTCATCGGCGGCGGCTCGCTGGTCCTGTCCGAGCCGGGCGAGGCACTGGCTGATCACGTCGCGCGCCTCAACGAAAAGAGCGTTACGCATATCTCGGGAACGCCCTCGCATTGGCGCAAGCTGTTGATGAGCGGCGCGGCGTCGGCCTTTGCGCCGAAATATGTTCGTCTCTCCGGCGAAATCGCCGACCAGGCGGTGCTCGATGGTCTGCAACAGGCCTTTCCGGCGGCCTCGGTCGGTCACGCCTATGCCTCGACCGAAGCGGGCGTCGGCTTTGCCGTCAATGACGGGCTTGAGGGTTTTCCGGCTGCGATGATCGGGGCCAATCGCGATGGCGTCGAGATGAAGGTCGTCGACGGCTGCCTTCGTATTCGCTCAAAACGCGCGGCGCACGCCTATGTCGGCCGTCGCGCAAGCGCGCTGACCGATGATGAGGGATTCGTCGACACCGGCGACATGGTCGAGCTGCGCGGCGATCGTTATCACTTTGTCGGCCGGCGTGGCGGTATCATCAATATCGGCGGCTTGAAGGTTCATCCCGAAGAAATTGAAGCCGTGATCAACCGGCGTGACGAGGTGCGCATGTCGCGCGTCAAGGCGCGCAAGAGCCCGATCACCGGCGCCATCGTGGTTGCCGACGTCGTTCTGGCCGAAGGTTTTGACGCTCGCCGGAGCGACGAGATCAAGAGCCGCATCGTCGCCGATTGCAAGGCGAGCCTGGCGCCCCACAAAGTGCCTGCCATGATCAAGTTCGTCGACAGACTCGACATCACGGCGGCCGGAAAGCTCGCGCGATCAGATGCATAATGTTCTGGTCACAGGCGGCAGCCGCGGCATTGGGCTGGCAATCGCGCAAAGGCTCGCGGGGCACGGCTATAACGTGATTGCGGTCGCGCGCCGCGAAAGCGATGAACTGCGCGCTGGCATCGAGGCGGCCACAAAGGGCAGCGGCCGGATTCATTTCCGTAGCTTCGACCTCAGCGAGGTCGACGCCATCCCGGCCTTCGTGAAAGGCGTGCGCGACGAATTCGGCGCTATCTATGGCCTCGTCAACAATGCCGGCATCGGCACCGAGGGTCTGCTCGCAACTATGCACAACAGCGAGATCGAGGCGTTGATGCGCCTCAACGTGCTCTCGCCGATCATCCTCACCAAATATGTCGTGCGGCACATGATGGCGGACGGTGCCGGTGGCCGCGTCATCAACATGTCCTCGATCATCGCCTCCACCGGCTATAACGGCCTGTCGGTCTATGGCGCCACGAAAGCTGCGGCGACCGGCTTCACGCGCTCGCTGGCGCGCGAGGTCGGCAAGCTCGGCATCACGGTGAATGCGATTGCGCCTGGCTTCATCGACACCGAACTGACGCACAGCCTGGGCGCGGAGCAACGCCAGCGCATCGCTGGACGCAGCGCGCTGCGCCGCCTGCCTGAAACGGGCGATGTGGCGAGCATGGTGGAATTTCTCCTCGGCGAGGGCGGCCGCAACATCACGGGTTCCGTCCTGACGGTAGACGCCGGAAATACCGCCTGAGATTCGGCTCGCGGCTGCGCCGCCGGTAGCTTCGGTGTTTCGCTTGTGGTTATCTTGTCCGTCAACAGGCTGAACCTATTTTCCGGCTGCGCCGTATCTTCACCGTATCCATTCGCGATTGCGCGCCATGACCGCACCCGACGGCAGCGACGAGTTCTACGCCACCATTCCGGTGTTCCGGAGCTTCGAGCGCTTGATGGATCCGGCGCTCTATTCGCCGTTGCCGTCCGACTGGAGCATCGGCGTCGCCGACATCGTCGAGTCCACTAAGGCGATTGCGCAGGCGCGCTACAAGGCGGTCAACATGGCCGGCGCCTCCGTCATTGCGGCGGTGACCAACGCGCTCGACGGCCGCGAATTCCCGTTTGTGTTTGGCGGCGATGGCGCGAGCTTCGCGGTTGCGCCATCCGATCTCGACCGCGCGCGGGAGGCGCTCGCTGCAACCGCGAGCTGGGTCAAGGAAGACCTCGATCTTGCGATGCGCGTGGCGCTGGTGCCGGTCGCGGCGATCCGCGCGCAGGGGTTAGACGTTCGCGTCGCCCGCTATGGGCCGTCGCCCAATCTTTCCTATGCGATGTTTTCCGGTGGCGGACTTGGCTGGGCGGAAGCCGCCATGAAGCGCGGTGAGTTTGCCGTCGCGGCGGCGCCGCCGGGAACGCAACCCGACCTCTCCGGACTTTCCTGCCGGTTCGAGGAGATGCCGGCGATCCGCGGTCTCATCCTCGCCGTGCTGGTGATGCCGGTGCAGGGCGCCGATCCGGCCGCCTACCGCCGGTTGATCGAGGACATCGTCGCACTGGTCGAACGCAGCCCCGATAAGGGGCGCCCGGTGCCGCCAGGTGGTCCGCCGCTGCGCTGGCCGCCGCAGGGCGTTGAGTTCGAGGCGCGGGCCCAGCGCGGCGGCCCCTTGTTCGCACGGCGCCTTGGCGTGCTCGCCTATACGTTCTTTGCCTATTGCATCATGCGCTTTGGCATCAACATCGGCGGCTTTGCGCCGAAGATCTACATCCAGCAGGTCGTGGAGAACTCCGACTTCCGGAAATACGACGACGGTTTGCGGATGGTGCTCGATTGCACCCCGGATCTGGCGCGGAATCTGGGCGAGCGTCTGGCGCGCGCATCGTCCGCAGGCGTCGCGCGCTACGGCCTGCACCAGCAGGACGCTGCGATGATAACCTGCTTCACTCCGGCAGCCTCGCGGAGCGACCATGTCCATTTCATCGATGGCGCGCGCGGTGGCTACGCTTCGGCCGCCACCGCCCTCAAGGCGATGCTGGCAGACCGGTGAATTTCAGCGCGAGCTTCGGCTCCACTCTTCGCCGCCGCACAGCGATCCGACACAGCCTTCGACTTTCAGCGTGCCCGGTCCGCTGACGGAGATATTGCTCGCATAGGTTTTGCCGTCGTCGGCATTGTAAATCTGGCCCGACCATCGGTTCGGCCCGGACGGCCGCATCCCCGAGAACAGCGACAGCCCGATGATAGGACGCCTCGCCAGCGCCGGATTGGGGTTCTTGTCGTCGACCTGGGGTTTCCCGGTCTGAGGATCGATCGGCTCCTTGAGCCAGACCACAACGCCGCAGATTCCCGCGCCGCATCGGCCGACGCGCACCTTCGCGTCGCCTGCCTGGGTGAGCCAGATACCCTCTGGGCTTCCCGCGCTTTGCGCCATTGCAAGCGGGGCCGTCGTCAGTGCCGCGAGGGCCGCGGCGACGATTCGAAATCTGCGGGTCATTCATCTCTCCGGGAAGAATCGCGCCTGCATAGCAAGAAATGGCATTGGCGCAAATCCTTCACCACGGCATGCCGCACATGTCGATCGTGCCGAGCGTGGGCGCGCGCCGTTTCAGATCGAACACGAACGGTGTCATCGCTTCAAAGCGGATGCGGCCCTCCGGTTGCTCGGCATAGATCGCTCCGGCAAAAGGCTGCCAGCCGCGGGACTGGTAGAATTCGAAATTGTGCGGCTCGCAGAAGCCGCGGCGACGGTAGGCGGGATGGGTCGCGACGCCGCCAATGCCGCCGATATGCACCTTCTGGCCGTTCCAGGTCACGGTCCTGAAATGAATGCCGGCATGGCAGGCGAGTTCGCCGTCCTCGGTCTCGATCAGCACGCGCAAATCCGCATGCGCCCATTTGACGTGCCCCCAGAAAAGCTTCCCCATCTCGGCTGGCGGCCATACCGCATCCAGCAATTCTTCGGCCCGCTGCCAGGAATGATCGCCATTCAAAATTTCGATTTCGATACTCACGGCGTCACCTCGCGTGTTGCACAGCTTATCTTACGCGAAATGACCACGCTTGTTACGGACTGACTTGGCGTGGCGGCCTTGCTTCAATGGATGACGGTGCACTCGGCCTTGACGACCTGCGGCTTCGAACAATAGGCAAGTCCGATTGCGGTATGGAACGTGTATTGCGATTTGCCGCGCTTCAGCCGGTTCTCGACCTTGAGCGAGCACGAGTTGCCTATGATGGTGAGATCCACGATCAGGCTGTTGTTCGGATATTCGCGGATCGCCCGAAGCGTGTGTCTTCCGGCGACGTGCAACGAAGCCGAACCGTTGGGCAATTCGATCTTTCCTCCCAACTTGCCGTTATATTCGACCATGCCTTCAACGTTGGATGACATATCGACGGTGGCACTGCGATCGGTGGCCAGCGAGGCCGTGCCCTCGGCATGAACCGGAAAGCCTTGTATCGGCGGATTTTCGCAATTGGCGATCCCGTCGACGCTGAACTTGCCGCGGATGACGTCTCCGGCAGCCCTGCCCGAAACAGGTGACATCACAATCGAGACGGCAAGCAGCGCAACGGCGTAAACGAATCTGGTCTTCACCATTTCAGCCCCCATAAATGCCTCATCCCCATGAGAAATTCGATTTAATGCGATCGCGCACCGGTTGGCAATTGCAACGCGCTGTGCCCCGGCGGGGCCGGTCGAATTCAGTTTTTTGCGGCCAAGGAACCTTCTATAAAGGTTCCCGTTAGCCATCGTATCCCACTCTTTTCGGACATGACCCCAATGACCTTCACGCTCCCCGACCTTCCCTATGCCTACGACGCCCTCGCGCCGCATATGTCGAAGGAAACGCTGGAATTTCACCACGACAAGCATCACCAGGCCTATGTGACCAACGGCAACAACCTGCTGAAGGGGACCGAATTCGAGGGCAAGTCCCTGGAGGAGATCGTCAAGGGCTCGTTCGGCAAGAACGCCGCGCTCTTCAACAATGCGGGCCAGCACTACAACCACATCCATTTCTGGAAGTGGATGAAGCCCAATGGCGGCGGCAGCAAATTGCCGGGCCGGCTCGAAAAGAAGATCAACGAGGACCTCGGCGGGTTCGAGAAATTCAAGACCGATTTTGCCGCCGCCGGCGCCGGCCAGTTCGGCTCGGGCTGGGCCTGGCTGTCGGTCAAGGGCGGCAAGCTCGAGGTCTCCAAGACGCCGAACGGTGAAAATCCGCTGGTGCATGGCGCAACGCCGATCCTCGGCGTCGACGTCTGGGAGCACTCCTACTACATCGACTATCGCAACCGCCGCCCGGACTATCTGAAGGCGTTCGTCGAGCACCTCGTGAACTGGGACTATGTCGACGAGCTGTTCGGCAAGGCGTCCTGACCTGCGAGATCAACGGTCTCACAAAAGCGGCAGCGCGAGCTGCCGCTTTTTTCGTTGATGTTGCTGTTTCCTGAAGCTTGCAGGGTTAGCGCCCTTGCGGCAAAGCTGATGCCGGCAGCTTGGGGACTTCAGGGATGAACTATTTTCTGGTTTTTATCGGCGGTGGCCTCGGCTCGTGCCTGCGCCATACGGTGAACGTGATCTGCCCGCGTCTTCTCGGCAATCACTTCCCGTATCACACCTTCATCATCAACATCACCGGCTCGACCATCATGGGTCTGATCGCCGGCTATCTCGCCTTCAAGGGCGACGCCGTCCAGTCCTGGCGGCTGTTCATCATGACCGGCATTCTGGGCGGCTACACCACCTTCTCGGCATTCTCGCTGGATGCGGGGCTGCTTTACGAGCGAGGCGAGGTTGGCCTCGCGGCGCTCTACGTGTTGGGCTCGGTGGTGCTGTCGATCATCGGGTTGTTTGCCGGCCTCGCAATCGTGCGGTCGATGGCCTGAGGCCGTCGGGGCCCTATCGGTAGACTTGCCGGATGTTACATTATAACATCTAGCGATGGTAAGCTCCCACGGCCACGATCACGCCCAACTCCATCACCACGGCCATGGTCACGCCCACAGCCATGGTCCGGCCGCGCCGCATCCGGCACAGGCGGTCGCCTGGTCGATCCTGCGGATGACGGTGGTTTCGCGGCTGATGGCCGCGATCGCCGTCAGCGCCGTGCTCTGGGCCCTCGTCTGGCTAGTGTCCCGGTTCTGACATTCGTATGGTGTCTCGGAGGGTTCGTTTACGAATGTCAGAACCAAAGGGGACACTAGCAAATATAGGATTCCAGTGTGGTTTGGGATTTGACATTCGCCTGGAGGACTCGCGGTGATGCTGATGCGAATGTCAAATCCCCCACACTGACGATGAAGTAACGATGGCACCGCAGCTGCAATTTCACGACGTCACGCTGGGCTATGACCGGCACCCGGCCGTGCATCACCTGAGCGGCGAGGTTGCTTCCGGCGCGCTGCTCGCCGTCATTGGACCGAACGGCGCTGGAAAGTCGACGCTGTTTCGCGGGCTGGTCGGAATCCTCAAGCCGCTGTCGGGCACCATCCTGACCGATGGCATTAACCCGAAGGATATCGCCTATCTGCCGCAGACGGCCGATATCGATCGCAGCTTTCCGATTGCGGTGTTCGACTTCGTCGGCACCGGGCTGTGGCGCAGGACCGGCTTTTTCGGCGGCATCGGCAAAGGGGCGCGCGAAAAGATCGCTCAAGCCCTGGGGGCCGTCGGCCTCAGCGGGTTCGAGAACCGGGGCATCGGCACGCTGTCGGGTGGCCAGATGCAGCGCATGTTGTTTGCGCGCGTGTTGTTGCAGGATGCGCGGCTGATCGTGCTCGACGAGCCCTTCAATGCGATCGACGCGAAAACCTCGGCCGACCTGCTGGCGCTGGTCAGGCAATGGCACGCCGAAGGGCGCACGGTGCTGGCGGCGCTGCACGACATGGATCTCGTGCGCGCCCATTTCCCGGAAACGCTGCTTCTCGCCCGCGGGGAGGTTGCCTGGGGCGCAACTGCCGACGTGCTGACAGCCGAGAATCTCGCCGAGGCGCGGCGGATGTGCGAGGCCTTCGACGACAGCGCGGCGACCTGCGTCGTTCATGATGACGCGTCCGAGGCTGCCTGAGCCATGATCTACGACGCGCTGATCGCGCCATTCACCGAATTCGAATTCATGCGCCGGGCGCTCGCGGCCGTGGTGGCGCTGTCGCTTGGCGCAGCGCCGATCGGCGTGTTTCTGATGCTGCGGCGGATGAGCCTGGTCGGCGATGCGATGGCGCATGCCATCCTGCCGGGAGCTGCGGTCGGCTTTTTGCTCTCGGGCCTCAACCTGTTTGCGATGACGGCAGGCGGGCTGATCGCGGGCTTTGCGGTAGCGCTGCTGGCGGGCGTCGTGGCGCGTGCGACCGAGCTGAAGGAGGACGCTTCGCTTGCGACCTTCTATCTCGCATCACTTGCGCTCGGCGTTACCATCGTCTCGGTCAAGGGCACCAATATCGATCTCTTGCACGTGTTGTTCGGCAATATTCTCGCGATGGACGACCAGACGCTGCTCGTGGTCGCCTTCAACGCCACGCTGACCCTGACCGTGCTTGCGGTGATCTACCGGCCGCTCGTCATCGAAAGCGTCGATCCCTTGTTCCTGCGCACCGTGAGCCGGGCAGGGGCGTTTGCCCACCTCGTGTTCCTGGCGCTCGTCGTCGTCAACCTCGTCAACGGCTTCCAGGCGCTCGGCACGCTGCTCGCGGTCGGCCTGATGATCCTGCCGGCGGGGATTGCACGGTTCTGGTCGCGTGAGCTGACCGGCATGATCTCGATCGCGGTCGCAGCTGCGATCTTTTCGGGATATGCCGGATTGGTGCTGTCGTTCCAGACCCGCATTCCCTCAGGCCCCGCGATCATCCTGGTGTCGGCGCTGCTCTACGTCGTCTCGATCCTGTTCGGCAATGTTCGCGGTATCGTCAGGCAGCTCTTTCCGGCACCTCATCTCGAGGCGTGAGGCGCTCGATGCGAAGCTGGCGTGGTCTCCCTCTTTTACTGGTGTTGGTGCTATGGCTCGGCGCGGCGCCGGCTGAGGCGCAAACGCGTGTCAATGTCGTGGCGAGCTTTTCGATCCTCGGCGATTTCGTCAGGAACATCGGCGGCGATCGGGTCGACGTCACGACGCTGGTCGGCGCCAATGGCGACGTGCATGTCTACACGCCGACGCCGGCAGATGCGCGCACGATCGCCGCGGCCAGACTGCTTGTTGTCAACGGCTTCGGTCTCGAAGGCTGGTTGCCGCGGTTGCTGCAGGCGGCAGGCGGCAAGGCCTCGATCGTGACGGCTACTCAAGGCATCGCGCCGCTCAAGGCTGGCTCCGATGCCGATCCGCATGCCTGGCAGTCCGTCGCCGATGCGGAAAAATACGTCGCCAATATCCGCGACGCACTTATCGCCGCCGATCCCGCGGATGCGGATGTTTTTCGACAAAATGCGTCAAATTATCTGGCGAGGCTCGAGACGCTCGATGCGGAGGTGCGTCAAGCGGTCGGCCGGATTCCGCAAAGCCGCCGCAAGGTAATTTCGACCCACGGTGCCTTCGGTTATTTCGCCGCCCGCTACGGCATTGAGTTCATCGCACCGATCGGGGTTTCGACCGAGGCCGAACCAAGCGCGCGGGACGTTGCCAGGATCATCGCCCAGGTGAGAAAGGCTCATATTCCGGCGGTCTTTCTGGAGCGGATCGGCGACCCCCGCCTGATCCGCCGGATATCGGAAGAGACGGGGGCGAAGGTCGGCGGGACGCTCTATTCCGACAGCCTGACCGATGAAAAGGGCGATGCCCCCACTTACATTGACATGGTCAGGCACAATATTAGAACCCTGACGAGCGCGCTTGCGGATTAGGACCGAAATGGTCCTCCGACGAGCGTCAAAAATACCGGTTTCTCGCGGAGTACCTATGTCCGAACTGACGTCCCAAAAAATTCCTGTGACCGTGCTGACGGGCTATCTCGGCGCCGGCAAGACCACGCTTTTGAACCGCATCCTGTCGGAAAACCACGGCAAGAAATACGCTGTCATCGTTAACGAATTCGGCGAGATCGGCATCGACAACGACCTGATCATCGGCGCCGATGAAGAAGTTTTCGAGATGAACAACGGCTGCGTCTGCTGCACTGTGCGCGGCGACCTCGTGCGCATCCTCGACGGCTTGATGAAGCGCAAGGGCAAATTCGACGCCATCATTGTCGAGACCACGGGCCTCGCCGATCCCGCGCCGGTGGCGCAGACGTTCTTTGTCGATGAAGACGTGCAGAAGAATGCGCGGCTCGATGCTGTCGTGACGGTGGCCGACGCGAAATGGCTGAGCGACCGCCTCAAGGATGCGCCGGAAGCCAAGAACCAGATCGCGTTTGCCGACGTGATCGTGCTCAACAAGACCGATCTTGTTTCAAGGGGCGAACTTGCCGAGGTCGAGGCGCGGATCAGGGGCATCAATCCCTATGCGAAACTCCATCGCACCGAGCGCTGCAAGGTCGCGCTGTCGGACGTGCTGGAGCGCGGCGCGTTCGACCTTGATCGCATTCTCGAGATCGAGCCGGATTTTCTGGAGGAAGATGATCACGACCACGATCATCATCACCATGATCACGACCATCACCACCACCATGACCACGATCACGGGCATGGCCTGAAGCACTATCACGACGAGGACATGCAATCGCTGTCGCTCTCTTCGGACAAGCCGCTCGATCCCCAGCGGTTCATGCCGTGGCTGCAGAACCTGGTCGCGACCGAGGGGCAGAAGATCCTGCGCTCGAAGGGCATCCTTGCGTTCCATGACGATGATGACCGTTACGTGTTCCAGGGCGTGCACATGATGCTGGAGGGCGACCACCAGCGGCCGTGGAAGGACGGCGAAGAGCGCCTGAGCCGGCTCGTCTTCATCGGCCGCGAATTGCCCGAAGAAGCGATCCGCGAAGGCTTTGAGAGCTGCATCGTCGCGCGATGACCGATTTCGATCCGGGCGAATCCGCCTCCATTGTATCCGTCACCGACAAGGTGCGTTCGATTGCGATCGGCGCGCCGGTCAGCGCCGTGCATTTTCTTAAAGAGACCGCGGCTTTCGTCGGCTCGGAAGAAAACATCTTTGTTGTCGCCGGCGAGGGGGAGCCGACACCGATCGCCGTGCATGGCGGCGGCATCCTGTGCGCCGCCTCCGACGGCAAGCGTCTTCTCACCGGCGGCGATGACGGCAAGGTCGCCTCAGTCGACGCCAAGGGCGAAGTTGCGGTGCTCGCGACCGACGCCAAGCGCCGCTGGATCGATAATGTGGCTGTTCATCCCGACGGTGCGTTTGCCTGGTCGGCGGGCAAGACAGCGTTCGTCCGCGGGACCAAGAATCAGGAAAAACCGGATCAGGAAAAATCGCTCGACGTCCCCTCGACCGTCGGCGGACTTGCTTTCGCGCCGAAGGGACTGCGGCTCGCGGTTGCGCATTATAACGGCGTGACGCTGTGGTTTCCCAATATGGCGGGCGAGCCGGAATTTTTGCCATGGGCAGGCTCGCATCTGGCGGTGACCTTCAGCCCCGACAACAAGTTTCTGGTGACGGCGATGCATGAGCCGGCGCTGCACGGCTGGCGTCTTTCCGACAACAGGCATATGCGCATGACCGGCTATCCGGCCCGCGTGCGCTCGATCGCGTGGAGCGCCGGCGGCAAGGCGCTCGCGACCTCGGGCGCCGACATGGTCATCATGTGGCCGTTCGCGAGCAAGGACGGTCCGATGGGCAAGGAGCCGGCGATGGTCGCGCCGCTGAAGTCGCGCGTCACCGCGGTCGCCTGCCATCCGGATCAAGCGATCCTCGTTTCAGGTTACGAAGACGGTACCGTGCTGATGGTGCGCTTGAGCGACGGCGCGGAAATCCTGGTGCACAAAAATGGCGGCGCGGCCATTGCCGGACTAGCCTGGAACGCCAAGGGTACGCTGCTCGCATTCGTGGCCGAGGACGGCGAGGCGGGCCTTCTGGAGCCTTGAGCGCGTTTAGTTCCGGGTTCCAGGTTCGAATTTCAGCGGAACAACATTTTCCAGCGTCTGTTAACGCTCACGATGCATTTGTGAGCGGAAGATGATGTTGAATGATCGAAAGCAGCGGGCGGAGTTTTTTGTCGCGTCAGTAATGCTGGTGACGGGATTGTCGCTGACCGGCTTCTCGGTCGTCTCCACCACGCTCACCAACGTTCAGCTTGCGCAGGCAACGCCGCCCTTGCAGGGCACGCCGTCGACCAAGCCCGACGACAAGCCTGCGGAATCAAAACCCGGCGGCACGCGTCCGACGACGCCCGCGCCCGAGCCGGCTCGTCCCGATACGCAGGCGCAAAAAGAGGGCGCCAAGCCCGCGCTTCCGCCCGCGCCTCCAGAGAAGATGGCGCCTCCAATGGAGAAGAAGTGATCGACTAACCGTTGGGAATCGGCGGCTTCCCAACATCGCCTGATGCCAGGATGTGATCCGATCATGCTGGAATTGGCCGGTTGGGTCGCCTTTACGTCACCTTGTTCCCCCATAGTTCGGCCGCGCAAAGCGTTGACCGCATTCCGGGAGAACATCATGAAGATCGAGGACGTCCGGCGAACCGCCTATTCCATGCCGCTGACCAGCCCGGCCTTTCCGCCGGGGCCCTATCGCTTCTTCAACCGCGAGTATTTCGTCATCACGTATCGTACCGATCCGGAAGCGCTCGCCGCCGTGGTGCCTGAGCCGCTCGAGGTCACCGAGCCGGTCGTCAAATACGAATTCATCCGCATGCCCGATTCAACCGGCTTCGGCGACTACACCGAAACCGGTCAGGTGATTCCGGTGCGTCTCAAGGGCGAGGAGGGCGCCTATACGCACGCAATGTATCTCGACGATGAGGGCCCGATCGCGGGCGGGCGTGAGCTATGGGGATTTCCGAAGAAACTGGCGCGGCCCAAGATCGAGGTCGAAAGCGACGTGCTGGTCGGCACTTTACACTACGGATCCGTGCTCTGCGCCTCGGCGACCATGGGCTACAAGCATCGCCCCGTGGATCTCGACACCGTCCTGAAAGGGATGAAGACGCCGAACTTCATTTTGAAGATCGTGCCGCATGTCGATGGCAGCGCGCGCATCTGCGAACTCGTGCGTTTCAATCTCGAGGACATCACGTTGAAGGAAGCCTGGACCGGTCCCGCCGCGCTCGGCCTGTTTCCGCATGCGCTCGCCGATGTGGCGCGGCTGCCGGTGCGCGAGGTGGTCTCGGCGCTGCATTTCAAGGCCGATTTGACCTTGGGGCTTGGCAGCGTGGCGTTCGACTACATGGCGCGGTGATCGCACCTCTCTCGGACTGCTTGACCGTCTGCGGCGCCGCCTAGTCGCCAAAAAAGCTGAAGAAGCGAGGAGGCGGTTCGCTGACCAGGCGCGGTGGGGGATCGTCGTCGTAGAGTTCATAACGTCGCGGGCGTTCGCCAAAACGCGGCGGCCGTTGCTGTCCGACAACGTCATCGACCCTTGTGTCATACGGCATCTGGCGAGCGGCATTGGTCGCCTCATTCAGGCGGCGGTCATCCTGATCCTGTCGCCGCCGGCGTTCCGATTTGCGGTCATCGGAATATCTTCGTTCCACTCGCTTGCGAGCGACCTTGTTCTGGTCGGGGGAACCGCTGGCGCGCTCGCTTTTCACGGGCGCCGCATCTTCGCTCTTGGCCGCTGGCGCGGGGTTGCTGGCCGCGGGCGCGGGTTTTCCGCTTGTAGCGGCGTCCGCCTTGGCCGCAGCCGCGGGAGGATCTTGAGCCGGTTGTGAATCAGCGGCCGCGGTTTGCGGCGGCGTCTCTTGCGCTTGGGACTCCGTATCCACCTTTTTCGGATCCGTCGACGCCGGCTTCTGATTCGTCGGCGCGGAATTCGCGCCTATCGTCACTCGGGCCGTGGTGCCCGCATTCTGGCGCTCCAGCCTGTTCGGGGGCTGGACCGTGCTGGTCGTGATCATGTTGCCGCAGGCTACTCCGAACGCGATGGCAGCGACGGTCGTTCCAATGCCGGCAAGATACGATGTCCCGCTGAAGGCCATGTCATGTCCTCCGATTTCGGAGGTGCAACGCGGCGTGGCTTTGCGCGTTCCGGGAACTCAGGCGCTTACGGAGCGATGAGAGAGTTTTCGTTCACCGCACCAGCACGTTCCTGAATTGCCAGGGATCGCTGGTGTCGATGTCCTCAGGGAACAGTCCGGGACGATCGGTGAGCGGCGTCCAGTCGGTGTAGTAGCCTTTCACCGGGCCGAGATACGGCATCTGGATTTCCAGGAGACGATCGAAATCCATCTCGTCGGCTTCGACGATGCCTTCGTTCGGGTTTTCCAGCGCCCACACCATGCCGCCGAGCACGGCGGAGGTCACCTGCAGGCCGGTGGCGTTCTGATAGGGCGCCAGTTCGCGGGTCTCCTCGATCGAGAGCTGCGAGCCGTACCAATAGGCATTATTGTCGTGGCCGAACAGCAGCACGCCGAGCTCGTCGATGCCATCGACGATTTCGTTCTCATCGAGGATGTGGTGCTTTTCCTGCATCTTCCCTGCGCGGCCGAACAACTCATGCAGCGACAGCACGGCATCGTCAGCCGGATGGTAGGCGTAATGGCAGGTCGGCCGATAGATTGCAGTGCCCGATGCGTCACGTACCGTGAAATAATCCGAGATCGAGATCGACTCGTTGTGGGTGACGAGAAAGCCATACTGCGCACCGCGAGTCGGACACCAGGTTCGCACGCGCGTGTTGGCGCCAGGCTGCATCAGATAGATGGCGGCGCCGCAACCGGCCTGGTGAGTGTGCGCATTTTCGGGCATCCATTTCTCATGGGTGCCCCAGCCGAGTTCTGACGGCTGCATGCCTTCCGACAGAAAACCTTCCACCGACCAGGTGTTGACGAACACGTCAGGCTCTTTCGGCGACTTGGAGCGCTGGGTGTCGCGTTCGGCAATGTGGATGCCTTTCACGCCAGCCTGCCGCATCAGGTCCGCCCATTCGGCTTTGGTCTTCGGCCTGGGGGCATTGAGCTTCAGATCGGCGGCGACATTGAGCAGCGCCTGCTTGACGAAGAAGGAGACCATGCCGGGATTGGCGCCACAGCAGGAGACGGCCGTCGTCGAGCCCTTTGGCCGCGCTTTCTTGGCCGCCAGTGTGACCTCGCGAAGGGCGTAGTTGGAGCGCGCCTCCGGGCCCTTCGACGCATCGAAATAGAAGCCGAGCCAGGGCTCGTTGACGGTGTCGATGTAGAGCGCGCCAAGTTCGTTGCAGAGCTCCATGATGTCGGTCGAGCCGGTGTCGACCGAGAGATTGACGCAAAAGCCCTGGCCGCCGCCTTCGGTGAGCAGCGGGGTCAGCAAGTCGCGATAGTTGTCTTTTGTCACGCCTTTCTGGATGAAGCGCACATTGTGCTTCTCGCAATGCGCCTTGCGGCCCTCGTCTTTGGGATCGATCACCGTGATGCGCGACTTGTCGTAATCGAGATGCCGCTCGATCATCGGCAGCGTGCCTTTGCCGATGGAGCCGAAGCCGACCATGACGATGGGGCCGGTGACGCGGGCAAGCACGGATGAAGCGGACATCGAGGGTCTCCGAAACGGATGGGATTGGCCAAAACGTAATCCGTTCAAAACGGCAATTGGCCGATGAAATCAAGTCCTGAGGTTCAGGGATCTGTGGCTGTCATAAAGCCGTTACACGACGTGATCCGGCGCCAGGGCGCAATCGATAGTGGCCATCTCGATCTGCAAGGTGGCGTGGCCAATGCCGAAGCGCTGCTGCAGCTCGCGGCAGATTTCGCTTAAGAAGGCGTCGCCAGGGTGTCCGGCGGGCGTCACCAGGTGCGCGGTGAGCGCGGTTTCCGTGGTGCTCATTGGCCAAACGTGCAGGTCGTGCAGCGAAGCCACACCAGGACGGCCCGCCAGGTAGGCGCGCACCGCGGCCGGGTCAATGCCGGAGGGAACCGCTGCCATCGACATTGCGGTGCTGTCCCGCAACAGTCCCCAGGTGCCGACCACGATCGCCCCGACGATGGCAAGGCTGACGAGTGGGTCGAGCCAGAGCCAGTCTGTGAGCATGATCAACGCGCCGGCAACGACGACGCCGGCCGAAATCGCCGCATCGGCCGCCATGTGCAGGTATGCGCCGCGAATGTTGATGTCGCTGTCGCGGCCGCGCGCAAACAGCGCGGCGGTGAAGCCGTTGATGGCGATGCCAATCGCCGCGACAACCATCACGGTGATGGTGGCCACCGGCTCCGGCTGCAACAGCCGCTGCGCGGCTTTCAGGATAATGGCGCCGGAAGCGATCAGCAGCAGCACCGCGTTAAGTAGCGCGGCGAGGATCGAGGTTTTGCGCAGGCCGTAGGTCAGGCGCGGTGTCGGCGGGCGGCCCGACAGCACCGCGGCGACCCACGCTGCCACGAGACCCAGCACGTCGGAAAGGTTGTGTCCGGCGTCGGCAAGCAGCGCGGTGGAGTTCGCGAGCAGGCCGTAGACGACCTCGACGAGTACGAAGCCGCCGTTGAGCGCGACGCCGATCGCGAAGGCAAGGCCAAAGCTCGCCGGCGCATGGCTATGGCCGTGTTCGCCATGACCATGATCGTGGCCATGGTGCGCATGGCCTGCATGGTCGTGGTTGTCGTGCCCATGATGATCGTGCGCGCTCATGTCTTGATCATATCACCCGCGCAGATGAGGCGACAATCGCCGAGATTTTCAGTGCAAGATGTGATGTTATTATCTTACGTCGGTGACTGCAGCGATCACGCGCGCCGCTTGGCGGTGACTTCGATCTCGACCTTCATTTCAGGCTTCAAGAGACTAGCAACCACGAGCATCGTGGCCGCGGGGCGAATGTCGCCGAGAACTTCGCCGCAGACCTTGAAATGCGCATCCGCATTGTTGACGTCGGTGAGATAATAGGTTGCGCGGACGATATCGGTCATCGCGAAACCGCCCTCCTTCAAGGCCGCTTCGATGGTCTTGAAGCAGTTTCGTGTCTGGCTTGTGACATCCTCCGGCATGGTCATGGTGGCGTAGTCATAGCCGGTGGTGCCCGCGACAAAGGCCATATCGCCGTCGATGACAGCGCGGCTGTAGCCAGCGGTCTTCTCAAAAGGCGAACCGGTCGAGATCAAACGGCGGGGCATGTGGAGCCTTGGTTCGGGTCTGGATTGCGAACGGAATTAGCTCAGGGCAGACGCCGTGTCACGTCCGGCGGCGGCGGCGGGGAGCCCCATCGCCTGACTAAAATGTCCCGGACGATCAGCAGGCTCAACGCCATCACGAGCATGGTCGTGATGAGGCCGCGAAAGCGCGTGTGCGGCACCGCGCGTGCCGTCGGCAGGTTCTTGCGCATGGCGTCGGCTCCGCTACGCCGCGCGGGCGCGCGGCGCCTTCCGCATGGGAAGCGCCGAGCCGGTCGGCACGATCAGGCCCTGCGCGCCATCGAGCGCGCCAGGCGCAAGTTCGAGGCCGAGCAGGCGGTCGCGCTCGAACGGGCCCGGCAGCGACAGCTCGGCCGTCTTCTGGGCCGAGAAGCCGAAGCGGGCGTAGTAGGGCGCATCGCCGAGCAGGATCACCGCGCGATGGCCACGCGCCGTCGCCGCCGCGAGCGCATGGTCCATCAGCGCGGTCCCGACCCCGAGCTTGCGGGAGGTGCTATCTACCGCAAGCGGGCCGAGCACGAGCGCCGGGGTGCCCCCGGCGCTGACGTGCCACAACCGCAAGGTACCGACCAGGTGCCCTTCGGCCACAGCCGAGAAGGCAAGGCCTTCGGCGGGCGCGCGTCCGTCGCGCAGGCGCTGGCAGGTGCGCAAATGGCGATTCTCGCCAAATGCGGCATCGAGCAGCGCTTCACGGGCGACGACGTCTGAGGCCTTCTCCGCACGGATCGCGAACGGAGCGGCGTTCAGGGTGAGGGCGAGCTTGGTCTTCCGAAAAGCAGTCATGGCACGTCAGTCCCCACAGCCTAACGAGCGGCACGCCCGCGGCTGCGTTGTCCAAATCGGCGATGTCAGGGAGGGAGCCGGCGGACCGGCTCCCAGTGATGTCAGGCCTTCAAATCGGCCAGGTCAGATGTGGTAGGTCTTGAGCGGCGGAATGCCGTTGAAGGCCACCGACGAGTAGGTCGACGTATAGGCCCCGGTTCCCTCGATCAGCACCTTGTCGCCGATCTCGAGCGTGACGGGGAGCGGATACGGCATCTTCTCGTACATGACGTCGGCGGAATCGCAGGTGGGCCCAGCGAGCACGCACGGCGTCATCTCGGCCCCGTCATGCGGGGTGCGGATCGCGTAACGGATCGACTCGTCCATGGTCTCGGCGAGACCACCGAACTTGCCGATGTCCAGGTACACCCAGCGCACCTCGTCCTCGTCGCTCTTCCTGGAGATCAGGACGACTTCGGACTCGATGATACCCGCATTGCCGACCATGCCGCGTCCCGGTTCGATGATCGTTTCCGGGATCTGGTTGCCGAAATGCTTGCGCAGCGCGCGGAAGATCGACCGGCCGTACTGCACGACCGGAGGAACGTCCTTGAGGTACTTGGTCGGGAAGCCGCCGCCCATGTTGACCATGGAAAGGCTGATCCCCCGCTCGGCGCAGTCGCGAAACACCTGAGAGGCCATCGCCAGAGCGCGGTCCCAGGCCTTCACCTTGCGCTGCTGCGAGCCGACGTGGAAGGAGATGCCGACCGGCTCCAGGCCCAGGCGCTTGGCGAGGTCGAGCACCTCGACCGCCATTTCCGGGTCGCAGCCGAACTTCCGCGACAGCGGCCATTCGGCGCCGGCGCAGTCGTAGAGAATGCGGCAGAACACCTTCGCAGCCGGAGCCGCACGGGCAACCTTTTCGACCTCGGCGGCGCAGTCCACCGCAAAGAGCCGAATCCCCAAGGCGAAAGCGCGCGCAATGTCGCGCTCCTTCTTGATCGTGTTGCCAAAGGAGATGCGGTCCGGCGTTGCGCCTGCGGCCAGCGCCATCTCGATCTCCGCAACGGTCGCGGTATCGAAGCACGAGCCCATCGAGGCGAGCAGCGACAGCACTTCCGGCGCAGGGTTGGCCTTCACCGCGTAGAACACGCGGCTGTCGGGCAGCGCCTTGGCGAAGCTCTGATAGTTGTCGCGCACCACTTCGAGGTCGACGACGAGGCAAGGCTCGATGTCCTGGCCCTCGTTCCGGCGGTTGCGCAGGAATTCCCTGATGCGTTCGGTCATAGCACCCTCCAAACGGTCCAGCGACGGACCCGTTCAAAATGTTCTCGGTCGTAGGTGCCGTGGTCGTTGCCGCACGATGGAGACGCGACAGGACCTCGAACCTCAAACCGAATTGTGCTGCCGTGGATTGGTTGGGAATTTTCCCGCCCGATCACCTGGCAATGAAGGACAAGCCTTTTCAGTAGCCCGCGCCGGCGGTTGGAATGCCGGTAGAGACCAAAAAAGCCCGATCCGTCGTTGCTTTAAGTCGCGTCCCCCGTTGAGAACGAGGTGCGCCGGTTCGCCTCCGGCTGCCAGTCACGGTTGCAAGGAGAGAAGGGACCTTCAACGGCACCTCTGGAGAGAGATGCTGGCCTCTCGAGTCTGTAACTCGAAGCGACCCTCGGTCTTCTTCAACCCTTGGCGGCTGTCCGGCCTCTTGTCCGGATACCTACCGACTGACACACGACCACAGGCACGTGCGAAATTGGGCAAGTCCGCACATAAGACTTTTGAGTCTGCTTCGCAACAATTTTTTTAGGCTGAGCGCAAATTTCCCTAACGCGCGCTTACGTCGCCGCGCTCGAGGCACGAAAACGGAGTCGAAGATGAACGTGCGTTAAGTTTGTTTAAGGAAGCGTAACGCCGGCGAGCCCCATGAAGCGCGCGCTCGCGCTCTTCGACTCACGCGCGGCGCGTGAACGGCTCGACACGCTGCGCGGCGCGGATGAACGTGATCATCACGAACACGCCGATCGCAAACAAGATGGCCTGCAGGATATGAGCCCAGGTGTCCTGCGACATGCTCAGGAAGAAATCCTCCGGCGGAAGGATGATCGCGAGCGCCCAGCCGCCGGCGAAAGCCGCGCCGAACACTTCCGCGCTGATCAGCACCGCCGCGCTGAGGACGGTGATGACGCTGGGCCAGGCGATCTCGCGGCGGCCGGTGGTCGGTGAGGTTTTTGCGCTCATGGTCGTGAACTCATAGATGCCGGGACAGTTCCCGTTTTCGGGCCGCAATCTCCATGAAAAGCGGGCGTCTATCAAGCGCAAAAGGCGCAAAAAAGCCTCACCGCGTGATATAGCAGCGTCAAGGAATTTGCGAAGAAATACGGGATTTTTGGATGTCAGACATTGCCGAAACCGTGGCCACGCCTGCAGAGGCCAACCCGCTCCTGATCGCCTGGCAGACACCGGATCAGACGCCGCCCTTCGACGAGATCAAGGTCGAGCATTTCCTCCCCGCCTTCGAGCAGGCCTTCGCCGACCATGCGGCGGAGATCGCCGCGATCACCCACGATCCGGCGCAGCCGGACTTCGACAACACGATCACGGCGCTGGAGCGCTCGGGCAAGCTGCTCTCCAAGGTCTCGGCCGTGTTCTACGCGCTGGTGTCGGCCCATTCCAACCCGGCGCTGCTCGAGGCCGACAAGGAGGTGTCGTTGCGGATGGCGCGGCACTGGAATCCGATCATGATGAACGCCGTGCTGTTCGGCCGCATCGTCCAGCTCCACGATAATCGGGCGACGCTGGGCCTTGACGGCGAGCGGATGCGGCTCCTGGAGCGCACCTATACGCGTTTCCACCGCGCCGGCGCCGGGCTTGACGAGGCCGCCAAGGCGCGGATGGCCGAGATCAACGAGCGGCTCGCCCATCTCGGGACGACCTTCAGCCACCATCTGCTCGGCGACGAGCAGGACTGGTTCATGGAGCTTGGCGAGGCCGATCGCGAGGGGCTTTCGGAGAGCTTTGTGGCGGCCGCGTGCGCCGCCGCCGAGGAGCGGGGGCTTGCCGGCAAGGCGATCGTGACGCTGTCGCGCTCGTTCGTGGAGCCATTCCTGAAGACATCGACCCGCCGCGACCTGCGCGAGAAGGTTTACAAGGCCTTCACCGCCCGCGGCGACAACGGCAACGCCAACGACAACACCGCGACCATTGTCGAGATCCTGGCGTTGCGCGAGGAAAGCGCCAAACTCCTCGGCTATCCGACCTTCGCCGCCTATCGCCTGGAAGATTCCATGGCGAAGACGCCTGAGGCCGTGCGCGGTCTGCTGGAGCGGGTCTGGAAGCCGGCGCGCGAGCGGACGCTGGGCGACCGCGACGCGCTCCAGGAGATGATCGCCAAGGAGGGCGGCAATTTCGCGCTTGCCCCCTGGGACTGGCGCTTCTACGCCGAGAAGCTGCGGCAGGTCAGGGCCAATTTCGACGATGCTGCGATCAAGCCCTATCTCTCGCTCGACCACATGATAGCGGCGGCCTTCGACTGCGCCAGCCGTCTGTTTGGCCTCTCCTTCGAGGAGCGGAAGGATATCCCGGTCTGGCATCCGGATGTCCGGGTCTGGGACGTCCGCGATCGCAACGGCAAACACCAGGCGCTGTTCTATGGCGACTACTTCGCCCGGCCCTCCAAACGCTCCGGCGCGTGGATGACCTCCTTGCGCGACCAGCAGAAGCTCGATGGCGAGATCACGCCTTTGATCCTCAACGTCTGCAACTTCTCGAAGGGCGCCGAGGGCGAGCCGTCCTTGCTGTCGCCGGACGACGCCCGCACGCTGTTCCATGAGTTCGGCCACGGCCTGCATGGCATGCTGTCGGACGTGCTGTTTCCCTCGTTGTCGGGCACCAGCGTATTCACTGACTTCGTCGAGCTGCCCTCTCAGCTTTACGAGCACTGGCAGGAGCAGCCGCAGGTGCTGCGCCAGTTCGCCCGCCACTACCAGACCGGCGAGCCGCTGCCGGACGACCTGCTCAAGCGCTTCATCGCCGCGCGCAAGTTCAACCAGGGCTTTGCCACGGTCGAATTCGTGGCCTCCGCGCTACTCGACCTCGAATTCCACACGCAGGCCGCCTCCGCCAGCGCGGACGTGCGCGCCTTCGAGCGTCGGGAATTGGAGAAAATCGGCATGCCCGCGGAAATCGCGATGCGGCACCGGCCCCAGCAGTTCGGCCATATCTTCTCCGGCGATCACTATGCGTCGGGCTATTACAGCTACATGTGGTCGGAGGTAATGGACGCCGATGCTTTCGGCGCGTTCGAGGAGGCAGGGGACATCTTCGATCCGGCAACTGCAAAGCGGCTGCACGACGACATCTATTCCTCCGGCGGCTCGCGCGATCCGGAAGAGGCCTATGTCGCCTTCCGCGGCAGGGACCCCGAGCCCGACGCGCTGCTCCGCCGCCGCGGCCTGCTCGAAACGCCCGAGGCTGCATGAAAAGGCTGCCTGAGATGAGGCTGGTTCGGCGCAGCCTCGCAAGCCTGCTGTTTGGTGCCATGGGGGTGCTGGGCGCGACGGCTGCGCAGGCCCATCCCGACGTCTGGATCACCTCTTCGAGCGAACTGCTGTTTGCGCCGGACGGCTCAATGACCGGCGTGCGCCATGCGTGGACTTTCGACGACATGTTCACGACCGGCGCCTTGCAGGAGATCGACGGCAAGGCAAAGGACGCCTACTCCCGCGAAGAGCTGGCGCCGCTTGCACGGACCAACGCCGAATCGCTGAAGGAGTTCGGCTATTTCAACTTCGCAAAGGCGGACGGGAAGAATGTGAAGTTCGACGAACCCGTCGATTACTTCATGGAATACAGCCGCGACCGGCTGACGCTGCATTTCACCTTGCCGCTTAAGCAGCCGGTGAAGCCGAAGGAGCTCGTGCTCGACGTGTTCGATCCGACCTTCTTTGCGGACTTCAAATTCGGCGGGAGCGACTCGGTCAGCCTGGTCGGGGCGCCGCCTTCCTGCACGATCGGGCTGCAGCGGCGGCCGATGGATCGTGCGGCGCGTGCAAAGCCTGTGGACGAGCATCCAGCCGATGACGATCATGACGAGGCCGGTGCGATGTTCGCCAACCGGATCACGGTGGCCTGTCCGTGAGGGCGGGTGCGCGGGGGCTGCGCGTCAGATCGGCAGCAACTTTCGCAAGCCCGGCAGGAAGAAGATTGCGATGTTGATCACAAAGCCCATGCTCCACAGGATCGAGCGAAGGGTAGGCCGGTTGCCGATGTAAGTGAAGACATAGGCAATCCGCACGATCACAAACAGGACGGCGAGTTCGTTGATCAGGTTCTGGGGTGAGCTGCGAAATTCGGCGAGCAGCACCGCGGCCGCAAAAAACGGAAAGGCCTCCAGCCCGTTCTGGTGTGCGCCGAACGCGCGGGCCGCAATCGGGTCGTTATAGAAAGCCGGATCGCGCGGTCTGGAATTGTCGAAAACGCCATGCCTGAGCCATTTCACCGAAGCGATGCTCAGCAGACTGAGCATCAAGCTTGCGAAAACGCACCATTCGGCGACGGTCATGGCTCCCCCGGCCTGCGGAAGTTATTGCCGGACATAAGGACAACGTCGGTTGCTTGCCCCTTGCGATGTCCGGCCTGCTCTTGGCCATGACAGTACCGAACCTGCCGTTGCCTTGACAAGGTTGGTCCGACGCGCGAAGCCAGCCGCATGAGCGTGGTTTCTCCAAGCGATCTTTCAACGCCTGCCGCCGGGCCCGCACCGGCGCGCATCGGGGTGCTGCTGGTCAATCTCGGCACGCCCGATACGGCGGACGCGCGCGGTGTGCGTGTCTACCTGAAGGAGTTTTTGTCGGACCCCCGCGTGATCGAGAATCAGGGCTTGCTGTGGAAGCTCGTGCTCAACGGCATCATCCTGCGCACGCGCCCGGCCCGCAAAGCGCGCGACTATCGCAAGATCTGGAATACGGTCGCGGACGAGTCTCCGCTCAAGACCATCACCCGCGGGCAGGCCGACAAGCTCGCGGCCAGTATCGCCGACCACGATCATGTCGAGGTCGATTGGGCGATGCGTTACGGCAACCCGTCGATTGCAGAGCGGATCGGTGCGCTGACGGCGCAAGGCTGCGATCGCCTGCTGGTCGTGCCGCTCTATCCGCAATATTCGGCGGCAACATCGGCGACGGTGTGCGATGAGGTGTTTCGCGTGCTGGCGGCAATGCGTGCGCAGCCGGTGCTGCGGGTGACGCCGCCTTATTACGACGATCCCGATTACATCGAAGCGCTCGCGGTTTCGATCGAGACACATCTGAAAGGGCTTTCGGCTCAGCCTGACGTCATCGTCGCGTCATTTCACGGCATGCCGCAGAAATATGTCGACAAGGGCGATCCCTATGCACGCCAGTGCGAGGCGACGACGGACGCGCTTCGCAAACGGCTTGGCTTGGATCAAACGAAGCTGCTGCTCACCTATCAGTCGCGCTTCGGTTTCGACCAGTGGCTTCAGCCCTATACCGACAAGACCATGGAAAAACTTGCGAAAGACGGCGTGCGCCGCGTCGCCGTCGTCACGCCGGGATTTTCCGCCGATTGCCTGGAAACGCTGGAAGAAATCGCGCAGGAAAATGCCGAGATCTTCAAGCACAATGGCGGCGAGCAGTTTTCATATATTCCCTGCCTGAATGACAGCGAGGGCGGCATGGATGTGATCCGCCAGCTCGTTTTGCGCGAGCTTCAGGGCTGGGTATGATCTCCTGAAAGTCAAGGCGGTCAATCCCACTCGTTTTTCTTCTCTTCGAACCTTACATTTGCGGCAGGTGACCAATGGACGGGTTGGCTGCGCTTGAGAAGCGTTTGCAGGAGAGTTTTCAGGCTTTGCTGTTCACCTTCAGGAGATTTGGATGACCGGTTTCGACATCTTCGCCATTGCGATTGCGCTGTTGGTTATTCTCACCTTGTTTGCCGGCATCAAGACGGTGGCGCAGGGCTACAACTGGACCGTCGAACGATTTGGCAAATACACCCGCACTCTGACGCCGGGACTGAACCTCATCGTTCCCTATTTCGACCGCATCGGCCGCAAGATGAACATGATGGAGCAGGTGATCAACATTCCTGAGCAGGAGGTGATCACCAAGGACAACGCCACGGTGACGGCCGACGGCGTCGCGTTCTTCCAGGTGTTCGACGCGGCGAAGGCGAGCTACGAAGTCGCCAATCTCGAACAGGCGATCATCGTCTTGACCATGACCAACATCCGCTCGGTGATGGGCTCGATGGATCTCGACCAGGTGCTGTCGCATCGTGACGAGATCAATGAGCGCCTGCTGCGCGTCGTCGACGCCGCCGTCTCGCCGTGGGGCCTCAAGGTCAACCGCATCGAGATCAAGGACATCGTACCGCCCGCCGATCTGGTCGAGGCGATGGGCCGGCAGATGAAGGCCGAGCGCGTCAAGCGCGCCGACATCCTGCAAGCCGAAGGCCAGCGCCAGTCGGAAATCTTGCGCGCCGAGGGCGCCAAGCAAGGCCAGATCCTGCAGGCGGAAGGTCGCCGCGAGGCCGCCTTCCGCGATGCCGAAGCGCGCGAGCGTCTGGCGGAGGCCGAAGCCAAGGCGACTCAGATGGTGTCGGAAGCCATCGCCAAGGGCGATGTCGCCGCGCTGAATTACTTTATCGCCGACAAATACATCAAGGCGTTCGGGCAACTGGCCGACGCGCCGAACCAGAAGGTGATCATGCTGCCGGTGGAGGCGATGAGCATGCTCGGCTCATTGGCCGGCATCGGCGAGATCGCAAAAGCAACCTTCGGCGAGAGCGCGATCTCGGCCCAGGCGGCAGCGCGCCGCGCCTCGGTGCCGACCGCCGGAAGTGCTCCGCCGGCGCCTGCGGAGTAAATGCGGGAGAGCGTGTCATGAACGAAATGTTCGTTACCCTCGGCACCTGGAACTGGCTGATCTTCGGCATCATCCTGATGGCGCTGGAACTGATCGCACCCGGCGTATTCCTGTTCTGGCTCGGGCTCGCGGCGCTCCTGACCGGGCTGATATCGTTCGCGTATACACCGTCCTGGCAGGTCCAGATCCTGATGTTCGCGGCCTTTGCCGTCGTCGCGGTGCCGGTCTGGCGGCGTCTGGCGCGCAACAATGCCACTGACGGCGCCGACAGCCCCTTCCTCAACAAGCGCGCGGATGCGCTGGTGGGGCGCGTGTTCACGCTGGAAAAGCCGATCGTCGACGGCACGGGCACGGTTCGGATCGATGACACCGTCTGGCGGGTGGCCGGCCCCGACGCGCCGGCCGGCAGCCGGGTCAAGATCGTGCAGGCCGACGGCGCGAGGTTGACGGTGGCGGCGGCTTGATCGCCGCCGTCATTGCGAGGAGCGGAAGCGACGAAGCAATCCAGGATGCTTCAATGAAGGGCTTCTGGATTGCTTCGCTTCGCTCGCAATGACGAAAACTTACTGGTTTTTGCCCCAGCGCTCCGCAAAACGATGCAGCGGCAGCAGCGTCTCCTGCAGCTCGCGGCCCATGTCGGTCAGTCCGTAACCGCTTGCCGGGACCAGTTCGATAAAGCCGGCCTCGCGCAACTCCTTCAATCGTTCGTTCAGCACGGTCGGTGAAGCCTCATCGCAGGCGGCACGAAGCGCGCGTGACGTCATCGAACGCTCGCGCAGCTCCCACAGGATCCGCAGGCACCAGCGCCGCCCGAACAGGTCGAGCAGCGCCATGATCGGCCGGCCCGTCCGTGAGCCGCGCACCGGGCCGCCCCTGAGCTTGTTACGAATAGTTGAAGCTGGTTTTGCCATCCGCGTTCAAATCCTATCTTGCATCGCTACAAAATATGTAGCAAAAGCTGCTACTGATAGTGTAGCATGGAGTTGGCGATGTCGCGAATAGCCCCCCTCGAGCCGCCCTATGAGGCTGAGATTCAAGGCCAGTTCGACCGCATCATGCGCGGCGCGCCGCCATTGATGCTGTTCCGGGTGATGGCCTCACAACCGCGCGCCTGGGAGAAATTTCGCGCCGGCGGCCTGCTCGATCGCGGCCCGCTGAATTTAAGGGAACGCGAGATCGTCATCGATCGCACCTGCGCCCTTAATGCCTGCGAGTACGAATGGGGCGTCCATGTCACGACCTTTGCGAAGGCCGCTGGCCTTAACGAGGCCGAGATCAGCGCGACCGTGCACGAGGGCGCAGGCGCGCCGTGCTGGTCGGCCGCCGAACAAGCGCTGATTGCGGCCGTCGAGGCGCTGCATGCGCGTTCGACGCTCTGCGACGACGAATTCTCGCAACTCGCGTCGCACTACGATGACGCAAAGATCTTTGAGATCATCCTGCTGTGCGGCTTCTATCGCACCGTGTCGTATCTGGCGAACGGGCTCAAGCTGCCGCTGGAGGAGAGCGCGGCGCGGTTTCCGACTTAACTCCCTCTGCCCGCAAGCGGGGCGAGGCTAATTACACCACCCCGGCGCGCAACAGATCGTGTAAATGCACGATGCCAACCGGCTTGTTGGCCTCGGTCACGATCAGCGCGGTGATCTTCGAGGCGTTGAGGATTTCCAGCGCTTCGCTCGCAAGCAGATCGCCGCGGATCGTCTTCGGATTCGTCGTCATGACCTCGTCGACCAGCGCCGTCATCAGGTCGGGCCGCATGTGACGCCGCAGGTCGCCGTCGGTGACGATGCCGGCGACGTGCCCGCGCGCATCGACAATGCCGACGCAACCGAAACCTTTCGAGGTCATCTCGACCAGCGCCTCCGACATGCGGGTGCCGAGCGGCTTGATCGGCACCGCCGCCCCGGTGTGCATGACCTCGCTGATATGTTTCAGCATCGCGCCGAGCTTGCCGCTTGGATGCAGCACGCTGAAATCGACTGACGTGAAGCCGCGGCCTTCCAGCAGCGCAATCGCCAGCGCATCGCCGAGGGCGAGCATCATCAGCGAGGAGGTGGTGGGCGCAAGATTATGCGGGCAGGCCTCGCGCGCCTTCGGCAGCGTCAGCGCGACGTCGGCAGCCTTGGCAAGCGTCGAGTCGCGTTCCGCCGTCATGGCGATCAGGGGAATGCTGAAGCGCGTTGCATAGGTGATCAGCGACTTCATCTCCGGCTGCTCGCCGGACCACGACATCGCCAGGATGACGTCGTCGCCGGTGATCATGCCGAGATCGCCGTGGCCGGCTTCCGCCGCATGCACGAAGAACGCCGGCGTGCCGGTGGAGGCGAAGGTCGCCGCGATCTTGCGGGCGATATGGCCGGATTTGCCGAGCCCAGTGACGATCAGCCGTCCCTTGGCGTTGCGGATGAAATCCGCGGCGCGGGCAAAGGTCTCGCCGAGATCGGACCGTAGCGCCGCTTCGATGGCGGCGATGCCGCTGCCTTCGGCATCGAGCGTGCGGAGGGCCGATTGGACGGCGGCGTTATCGGGATCGGTGCCGGTTGAATTGGCCATCAGCGGTTTCGAAGGACGCATACGTGATTCCGAAGGTGCTTGGGATGAGGCGGCTTTCCTACCACGGCCGGGCGGGGGAAGGCGACGCGATGGGGCGTTCTCAACGCCTCATTAACCATAATTGTTTTTACTCCGTTAACGACGTTTTCCAGGTCGGCCACCGTGGCCATCAAGGTAAATGTCTGAAAGTGCTGGGGTATTTCCATCGTGGTGCCGAGGCCAGCTTTGGGCCGCCGCAAGCACGCAACCTTGTTGCGTGCCGTCTTGCCGTGCCTTGGGCTTTCCTTGGGCCTGACCGCGGCCACCTCACCCCTCAAAGCGCAGACCTTCACATCCGATTTGCTGCGCCCCACGCCCGGCGGCTTTCTATCGCCGCAAGATTCGTTTCTGCGCAAGACCAGCGGAAAGGCGGCCGACAACACGACCGATCCGGCGGTCGACGGCCAGCCCGCCGACCAGAAGCAGCCACCGGCGCCGTCGCGAATCGGCAATATCCCGAAATACGGCCTGCCTGCCGCGAGTGGCGCGGCCGACGACGGCTTTGATTCGCTCAACCGCAAACGCAAGCAGCCGAGGCTTTATCCGGGACAGGTGAAGCCAAAGCCATCGCCGGGGCCGGGCACGCCGGCGCCGTCCGAGGCGAAAGGGCCGACCAATCCGAATGCGCGGGTGAAGATTGCACCGCCGCCGTCCCAGACGGCGAATCGACCTCCCGTCCCGGCCGGGATGGCCGGCACTGCCGAGGGCCTGCCCGCGCGCAAGCCGTTGCCGGTCGACAACGATCCGTTCGGGCCGGTCGGCGACTACGCCGGCAGCTTCCTGGTCAAATCCGCGGTCGAACTGCGCGGCGGCTACGACACCAACCCCGGCCGCACCACGACGCCGCAGGGCTCGCCGTTCTGGGTGGTCGCGCCTGAACTGATGGTGACCTCCGACTGGGAGCGGCACGCGCTCGTTGCCGACCTGCGCGGCTCCTTCACGGGCTATACCAACAGCCTGTCGCCGACGCAGGACGGTGCGATTTCCGCCGCGCCGACCGATGTCAGCCGCCCGGATTTCACCGGCCACATCGACGGCCGTGTCGACGTCACGCAAGACACCAGCCTCACGCAGCAACTGCGCCTGCGCCTCGCAACCGACAATCCCGGCAGCCCGAACGTCACGGCTGGTCTTGCCAAATATCCGGTCTACGCGACCTTCGGCTCGACGCTCGGCCTCGATCAGCGCTTCAACCGGCTCGAGATTGCCGGCGGCGCCACCTTCGATCGCACGGTCTACCAGAACTCCGTGTTGACCGACGGCACAATCGCCAGCAACGCGGACCGCGCCTACAACCAATATGGCGGCGTCGGCCGTGTCAGTTACGATCTCTTGCCCGGCGTCAAACCGTTCGTCGAGGCCGAGGGCGACAGCCGTTTCCATGACCAGTACCTCGACTTCTCCGGATTTGCGCGCAATTCCAGCGGCGGATACGCCAAGGCCGGCACCTCGTTCCTGTTCTCGCAACTCCTGATCGGCGAAATCGCTGTCGGCTGGGCCGAGCGCAACTATGCCGATCCGCGTCTCGGAAAAATCGACGGTCTGCTGACGTCATCCTCGCTGACCTGGACCGCGACGCCTCTGACCACGGCGAAATTCAATTCGACGACCTCGATCGACGAGGTCATCGTGCCTGGCGTCTCCGGCGTGCTGACCCACACCTATACGTTCGAGGTCGATCACGACTTCCGCCGCTGGCTGACCGCGGTCGGCAAGTTCACCTACGGCACCTACGACTATCAGGGCGATGGCCGCTTCGACAAAAGCTACTCGTACGAAGGCGACCTCATCTACAAGCTGACGCGCAATCTCTGGATCAAGGGCACGCTGCGGCGGGACATCCTCGACTCCAACGTGCCGCTGGCAAGCTCGGCTTCGACGGTGGTGATGCTGGGCGTGCGGGTGCAGAATTAGCGCTGACCCTCCCCTGGAGGGGGAGGGTGAAAGTGTCTATCGCGGCAAACTCGTCGATCCCATCAGGAAGTTATCGATCGAGCGTGCGCACAGCCGTCCCTCGCGGATCGCCCAAACGACGAGCGATTGACCGCGGCGCATGTCGCCGGCCGAAAACACCTTTGCGAGCGAGGTCTGGAAGTCGTGGGTGTTGGCGCGGACGTTGCCACGCGGATCGAGTTCGACGCCGAGCGACTTGAGCAGGCCCTCGTGCACCGGATGCACAAAGCCCATCGCGAGCAGCACGAGCTGCGCGTCGAGTTCGAATTCGGTGCCGGCAATCGGCTTGAACTTGTCGTCGACCTGCACGCAATGCAGCTTTGCGACCTTGCCGTCAGCGCCGGAAAACTTCTGCGTCAACACCGCGTATTCGCGTTTTGCACCCTCGGCCTGGCTCGACGACGTCCGCATCTTGAGCGGCCAGTTCGGCCAGGTCAGGCCCTTGTTCTCGCGCTCGGGCGGCGCCGGCATGATCTCGAGCTGCGTCACGGAGGCCGCGCCTTGGCGGAATGAGGTGCCGATGCAGTCTGATCCGGTATCGCCGCCGCCGATCACAACGACGTGCTTGCCGCCGGCAAGGATGTCACGCACATCGCCGAGCGGTTCGTTGCCGACGCGGCGGTTCTGCTGCGGCAGGAAATCCATCGCAAAGTGAATGCCGTCGAGATCGCGGCCGGGGATGAGCAGGTCGCGCGGCGCCTCCGCGCCGCCGGTGAGCGCCACGGCGTCATAGTCCTCGATCAGTTTGCGCGGATCGGTGCCGCCATTGCCGATGTAGCTGCCGTAATGGAACGTGACGCCTTCGGCTTCCATCTGCGCCACGCGGCGGTCGATGACGCCCTTCTCCATTTTGAAGTCGGGAATGCCATAGCGCAGCAGGCCGCCGGCCTTGGCGAACTTCTCGAACACATGCACGTCGTGGCCGGCGCGCGCGAGCTGCTGCGCGCAGGCAAGCCCCGCCGGACCTGAACCGACCACCGCGACCTTCTTGCCGGTCTTCTCGGCGGGCGGCTCCGGCTTGATCCAGCCGTTCTCCCAGGCGCGGTCGACGATCGCGCATTCGATGGTTTTGATGGTGACCGGATTGTCGTCGATGTTGAGCGTGCAGGAGGCTTCGCACGGCGCGGGGCAGATGCGCCCGGTAAATTCCGGGAAGTTGTTGGTCGAATGCAGGTTGCGCGAGGCTTCCTGCCAGTTGTTCTGATAGACCAGATCATTGAAGTCGGGGATCTGGTTGTTGACCGGGCAGCCCGGCGTGCCCGGCGTCACAGCGCCGGTGCCGTGACAATAGGGAATGCCGCAGTTCATGCAGCGCGCGGCCTGGTCGCGCGTTTCCTTTTCCGTCAGGGGAATGACGAATTCCTGAAAATTCTTCAGCCGCTCGGCCACGGGCGCATACTTGCGGTCGTGCCGTTCGAATTCGAGAAAACCGGTTACCTTGCCCATTTAAACCTGCAGCCCCTGCAATTCTCGTCTTGTCTCATCTTGGCCTCATGGTTCGAGACGGCACTTTCGCGCCTCCTCACCATGAGGGATGTACAGTCTCTATCCTCATCCTGAGGAGCGGCGTCTTCGCCGCGTCTCGAAGGATGAGGCCCGTTGGTTACGCCCCGATTGCGATTTTCGGTTCGGCGTCGGCGTTTGCCTTCATTTCCTTCAGTGCGCGGCGGTACTCCACCGGCATCACCTTGCGGAATTTTGGCAGCCACGTCTTCCAGTCGCCGAGAATCTCGGCCGCGCGCTTCGAGCCCGTCAGCTTGGCGTGACGGGTGATCAGGACTTGCAGCCGCTCGACGTCAGAGTCGAGCAAGTCCTGGAACACGTCGACATGGCCGTGCGCTTCGAGATCGCCCGACTGGTGATAGGTGTCCTCGTTGATCATCTCTTCCGACAGAACCGGTTCGAGGTCGACCATCGCCATGTTGCAGAGCTTGTCGAAAGAGCCATCCTCGTCCAGCACATAGGCGATGCCGCCGGACATGCCGGCCGCGAAATTGCGCCCGGTCTTGCCAAGCACCACGACGATGCCGCCGGTCATGTATTCGCAGCAGTGATCGCCCGCGCCTTCGACCACGGCGATCGCGCCGGAGTTACGGACCGCGAAGCGCTCGCCGGCAATGCCGCGGAAATAGCATTCGCCTTCGATCGCGCCATACATCACGGTGTTGCCGACGATGATGGACTCTTCCGGCACGATGCCGGCGTTGCGCGGCGGCTTGACGACGATCCGCCCGCCGGAGAGCCCCTTGCCGACATAGTCGTTGGCGACGCCTTCGAGGTCGAAGGTGATGCCGGCAGCCAGCCACGCGCCGAACGCCTGCCCGGCCGTGCCCTTGAAGTTCACGGTGATGGTATCGAGCGGCAGCCCCGCATGGCCATAGATCTTGGCGACCGCGCCCGACAGCATGGCGCCGGCCGAACGGTCGGTGTTGTTGATTTCGCTCTCGATCTTCACCGGCGCGCCACGGTCCAGCGCTGCCTGCGCTTTCCCGATCAGGGTGCGGTCAAGCACGGCCTCCAGATGATGGTTCTGCGGCTCGGCGTGATAGATCTTCTGGCCTTTCTCTTCCTTCTGCCGCACGAACAGTTTTGAGAAATCGAGGCCCTTGGCCTTCCAGTGCGCGACCAGTTTGGTCTGGTCGAGCATCTGGGTCTGGCCGACCATCTCGTTGAATGTGCGGTAGCCAAGCGCGGCCATGATCTCGCGGACTTCTTCGGCGACGAAGAAGAAGTAGTTGATGACGTGCTCGGGTTGGCCGGTGAAGCGCTTGCGCAGCACTGGGTCCTGCGTCGCAACGCCAACGGGACAGGTGTTGAGATGGCACTTGCGCATCATGATGCAACCGGCTGCAATCAGCGGCGCGGTGGCAAAGCCGAATTCGTCGGCGCCCAGCAGCGCACCGATCACGACGTCGCGTCCGGTGCGGAAGCCGCCATCGACCTGCACGGAGATGCGGCTGCGCAGCCGCTCGCGCACCAGCGTCTGGTGGGTTTCGGCAAGGCCGATTTCCCAAGGGCTACCTGCGTGCTTGATTGAGGTCAGCGGCGAGGCGCCGGTGCCACCCTCGAAGCCCGCAATGGTGACGTGATCCGCGCGTGCTTTGGCGACGCCCGCGGCGACGGTGCCGACGCCGACTTCGGAGACGAGCTTCACCGAGACCCAGCCTTCGGGATTGACGTTCTTCAGGTCGTAGATGAGCTGCGCCAGATCCTCGATCGAATAGATGTCGTGATGCGGCGGTGGCGAGATCAGGCCGACGCCTGGCGTCGAGTGCCGAACCTTGGCAATCGTTGCGTCGACCTTGTGGCCGGGCAATTGTCCACCTTCGCCGGGCTTTGCGCCCTGCGCCATCTTGATCTGCATCATGTCGGAATTGACGAGATATTCCGTGGTGACGCCGAAGCGGCCTGAGGCGACCTGCTTGATCGCCGAGCGCATGGAATCGCCGTTCGGCAGCGGCTTGAAGCGATCTGCTTCCTCGCCACCTTCGCCGGTGTTGGACTTGCCGCCGATCCGGTTCATCGCGATCGCAAGCGTCGTGTGCGCCTCGCGCGAGATCGAGCCGAACGACATCGCACCGGTGGAGAAGCGCTTGACGATCTCCTTGGCCGGCTCGACCTGGTCGAGCGGGATGGCTTTTCGCTTTTCGTCCTCGGCGGTCTTGATCTTGAACAGGCCGCGCAGCGTCAAGAGCCGCTCGGACTGCTCGTTGAGGATTTTCGCGAACGCCCGATAACGCTCAAGCGAATTGCCGCGCACCGCGTGCTGCAGGTTGGAGACGGATTCGGCTGTCCAGGCGTGTTCCTCGCCGCGGGTGCGGTAGGCATATTCGCCGCCGACATCGAGTGCGTTCTTGTAGATCGGCGCCTCGCCGAACGCGTCCGCATGGCGGCGAACGGTTTCTTCGGCGATTTCGTTCAGCCCCACGCCCTCGATGCGGGTGTGGGTGCCGGCGAAATATTTGGCGACGAAATCGGCCTTGAGGCCGACGGCGTCGAAGATCTGCGCGCCACAATAGGACTGATAGGTCGAAATGCCCATCTTGGACATCACCTTGAGCAGGCCCTTGCCGATCGACTTGATGTAGCGCTTGACGATCTCGTAGTCGTCGAGCGAGCCGGGCAGGCGGTCCTTCATGGCGATGATGGTCTCGAACGCCAGATAGGGATTGATCGCTTCGGCGCCGTAGCCGGCCAGGCACGCGAAGTGATGCACCTCGCGCGGCTCGCCGGATTCGACGACGAGACCCACCGAGGTTCGCAAGCCGGTGCGGATCAAATGATGATGCACGGCGGCGCAGGCGAGCAGCGAGGGGATCGGAATCCGGTCCGTGCCCGCCATGCGGTCTGAGAGAATCACGATGTTGATGCCTTCGCGCACGGCCGCTTCGGCACGCGCGGTCAATTCGTCAAGCACCTGCTCGAGGCCCGCGGCGCCGAGACCGGCATGGAACGTGGTGTCGAGGGTGCGCGACTTGAAATGGGTATCCGCGATCTCCGAGATCGAGCGGATCTTCTCGAGGTCCGCATCGGTGAGGATCGGCTGGCGCACTTCGAGGCGCTTGCTCGCGGCAGCACCCTCGAGGTCGAACAGGTTCGGCCGCGGCCCGATGATCGAGACGAGGCTCATCACCAGCTCTTCGCGGATCGGGTCGATCGGCGGGTTGGTGACCTGCGCAAAGTTCTGCTTGAAGTAGGTGAACAGCGGCTTGGGCTTGTCGGACAGCGCCGAGATCGGCGTGTCGTTGCCCATCGAGCCGTTTGCCTCTTCGCCGGTCGAGGCCATCGGCGCCATCAGGATCGTGGTGTCTTCCTGGCTGTAGCCGAACGCCTGCTGCCGATCCAAGAGCGGCAGGTTCGAGCGCATGCCCTTGGTGGGCGCTTCCGGCAATTCCTCAAGCACGATCTGCGAGCCGTCGAGCCATTCCTGGAACGGATGGCTCCGGGCCAACTCGGCCTTGATCTCGTCGTCCGGAATCAGCCGGCCCTGTTCGAGGTCGACCAGCAGCATCTTGCCCGGTTGCAGCCGCCACTTTGTGACGATCTGGTCTTCCGGAATCTTGAGCACACCCATTTCGGAGGCCATGACAATGCGATCGTCTGACGTCACCAGATAGCGCGCTGGCCTGAGGCCGTTGCGGTCAAGCGTGGCGCCGATCTGGCGGCCGTCGGTGAACGCGATCGCGGCGGGGCCGTCCCACGGCTCCATCATCGCGGCGTGATATTCGTAGAAGGCGCGGCGCTTCTCATCCATCAAGGGATTGCCGGCCCAGGCCTCCGGAATCATCATCATCACCGCGTGCGGCAGCGAGTAGCCGCCCTGCACCAGGAATTCGAGCGCGTTGTCGAAGCAGGCGGTGTCGCTTTGGCCTTCATAGGAGATCGGCCACAGACGGGTGATGTCCTTGCCGTAGAGCTCCGAATGCACGCTAGCCTGCCGCGCTGCCATCCAGTTGGTGTTGCCGCGCAGCGTGTTGATCTCGCCGTTATGCGCGATCATCCGGTAGGGATGCGCGAGCGACCAGGTCGGGAAGGTGTTGGTCGAGAAGCGCTGGTGCACCAGCGCGAGCGCGCTCTCGAAATCCGCCTCGTGCAAGTCGGGATAGTACTTGCCGAGCTGGTCGGCGAGGAACATGCCCTTGTAGATCACGGTGCGGCACGACATCGAGCAGGGGTAATAGCCCGCCATGCCGCGGTCGCGGCGCTGATAGATCGCTTGCGAAATCGACTTGCGCAGGATGTAGAGGCGGCGCTCGAACTCGACCTCGTCCTTGATATGCGCGCCGCGGCCGATGAAGACCTGCATGTTGGCGGGCTCGGTCGGCTTGACCGTTTCGCCGAGCGAGGAATTGTCGGTCGGCACCTCGCGCCAGCCGAGCAGCTTCAGGCCTTCGTCCTTGATCTGGTCGGCGATGATGCTCTGGATCACCTTCCGCCAGGCCTTTTCCTTCGGCATGAAGAGCGCGCCGACGGCGTAGGCGCCCGGCGCAGGCAGCGCGAAGCCAAGCTCTTTCGCCTTGCGCGCAAAGAAGGCGTGCGGAATCTGCACCAGGATGCCGGCGCCGTCGCCGGCGCGCGGGTCGGCGCCGACCGCGCCGCGATGTTCGAGGTTGCAGAGGATCTGAAGCGCATCGGCGACGATCTGATGCGACTTCTTGCCCTTGATGTTGGCGATGAAGCCGACGCCGCAAGAGTCCTTCTCCAACGCGGGGTCGTACAGACCTTCGGCCTCTGGGCGGAATGTGTGTTTTTCGATCGCGTGCGAAACATCGGCCGGTTTCGACGCCGCGACCGACAGCCCAGGGGCCACGATGTTTTCGCGCTCGAATTCGGACCGGCTCATTCTTTGCGTCCCTTCAATCGATAAGGCCTTGGGCCTCACAGTCGGCGGCGCAGCTTTGGCGTTGTGGCACCCACCGGGCCACTGGTCGTCCTCCGCGAGCCGCAATTTCTTAAATTTAGCCTGGGCGCTGCAATCCCCGTGCCGGGGAGTGCGGCCTAAAATTGAGACAGTGTTCCTGTCCTAACTTCGACCATGCCAAATTTTTGTCTACCACACAAGCACGTGAAAGTCGCTCGCCAAGCAGTTCTGCCGTGCATGTGAGACGCAGCGGGCATTCCGCAAGGTCTTTGAGGCAAGGCACGCCGCGATGTCGCCCAAGGACTGCCGAAATCCGCGGCGAAATTCCGGTTCCGGGGTGAGGGCAAAAAAGCTCTCGACAAGCGAGAGCGTCACAGGAGCTCCAAATGAAGGCGTTCACAGGGTTGGCCATGACGGCCGGGCTGGTTTTCGCGGCGACAGCGGCGAATGCACAGGGGGCGCCCCAGCAGGCCGGGCCCGCCCGCTACCAGTCCGCATCCGATATTGCCGGGCCCTATGCCGACGCGCCGCCGCCACCTCCAGCACCGGCCTATGGCCCGCCGGTGGCCTACGGCCCGCCACCAGCCTATGGGCCGCCCCGGGGATATGGCGCCGGTCCTGCCGAATACGGTCCGGCCTATGGCGCGCCGCTGCTGCCGCCGACAGAGGTCTATGCGGTCCTGCGCGAGAACGGGTTTTCGCCGCTCGGCGCGCCGCGGTTGCGCGGCCTGTTTTATTCGATCTCGGCGATCGACCGCCGCGGCGACGATGGCCGGCTGGTGATCGACGCCCGTGACGGACGGATCATGCGCTTCGTCCGGGCCGAGCACTTTGACCGCTATGGCGGCTACGGCGATGGTTATTATGGCGGCCCACCGCGGCCTTCATATGAACCGCTGGAGCCGATGACACGTCTCGAAGGGCGTCCGGCGGCCGCGCCCAAGATGGCAAGCCGCGCGCCAACCTCCGTTCCGATGCCGAAGGCCGCGCCGTCGCGGCCTGCGGTCGAGCAGCCTGTCGCCGCGAAACCTGCGCCAGCGCCCGCACCCGCGCAGCAATCGGCCGCCATGCAGGTCAAGCCCACTGAGGCTCCGCCGGCCCCACCGGCGCCGCCCGTCGAGGCCAAGCCAGCCTCGCCGGCCATTCAGCCGACGCAGCCGATGCCAAAGGTGCAGGATTTGGAGTGACCCTTCGTCATTCCGGAGCGAGCGAAGCTCGAATCCGGAATCTCGAGATTCCGGGTCTGGTCCTTCGGACCATCCCGGAATGACCGCTTGGTACATAAAAAAACGCCCCGGTTTCCCGGGGCGTTTTCGTAATCAACGCTACGCTACCAACGCTTGGGCAGCGTCCTCGACGCGTGCCTTAGGCAGCGGCCTTGGCGGCCGAGCCCTCGATGGCAGGCGCGTCCTGTGCAGCGCCCGCGATCGGAATGTTGCGGGGCTTCTTGGCCTCGGGAATCTCGCGCACGAGGTCGACATGCAGCAGGCCGTTCTCGAGTGAGGCGTTCTTCACGACCACGAAATCGGCAAGCTGGAATACGCGCTCGAAGGCCCGTGCCGCGATGCCGCGGTAAAGCACTTCGGATTTTTCCTTGGCGTTCTCGTTGGCGACTTTCTCGCCCTTGATGGTCAGGGTGTTTTCCTTGGCGACGATCGAAAGCTCGCTCAGCGCGAAGCCGGAAACCGCCACGCTGATGCGATAGGCGTTATCGCCGGTGCGCTCGATGTTGTAGGGCGGATAGCCGGGGGTGCCGTCGGTCGCCTGATCAAGCAGCGAGAAGAGGCGGTCGAAACCGACGGTCGAACGATAAAAGGGAGTAAGGTCAAAGGTACGCATGAGTAGTCCTCCATTGAGCGACTGTTGAAGTGAACCCGCCCGCCATGGGGCCGGGCTTGCTTTCGTGCAGCCTTCAGCGATCTTTCGGGTTCAAACGAAAAATGCCGGTGCGGCCTGCACAGAACAGATATGGGAAGCGGCCGAACGCCTTCAAGCTTCCGCCGCAGCCGTTTTTGACGCGCGGCAACCCTTGATTTTCAGCGCCTTTCGCCTAAAGCGACGATGGTCGCTTTAGGTATTTCTCTTAAGCATGATCTTTTTCGGAAAACCGGTTTCCACTTTTCCGGATCATGCTTTATCGATTGGCTTGCATGACGCTCGTCTCGATTCCCGCCAATCCCGTCCCCGAGAACGTCGTTTCCGGCACGATCAAGACGCCGGACGGCGCCGAGTTGCGTTTTGCGCGCTGGGCCCCGCCCGCGGGGCGCAAGGGCACGGTCTGCGTCTTCACCGGCCGCAGCGAATACATCGAAAAATATTTCGAGACGGTGCGGGACCTGCGCGATCGCGGCTTTGCGGTCGCCATGATTGACTGGCGGGGCCAGGGGCACTCGTCGCGGCGCCTGCGCGATCCGCGCCGGGGCTATGTTCGCGATTTCGCCGACTACGACATCGACGTCGAGGCCTTCGTGCAGCAGGTGGTGCTGCCGGATTGCCCGCCGCCGTTCTTTGCGCTCGCCCATTCGATGGGAGCCGCCGTGATGTTGCGCCTGGCCCATGCTGGAAAACGCTGGTTCGACCGCATGGTGCTGACGGCGCCGATGATCGACCTGCCGGGACGCCTGACCTCGCTTCCGGCGCGCGTGCTGTTGCGGACGATGCGGCTTGCCGGACTTGGCGGCCGCTATGTTCCGGGCGGCGGCGACGCGATCACCGGCACCGGATCGTTCGTCAACAACCCGCTCACCAGCGATCCCGTGCGCTACGCCCGCAACGCCGCCATCCTGGCGGAGGATCCGACGCTAGGCCTCGGCTCGCCGACGGTCGCCTGGGCCGACACCGCCTTCCGCGCCATGATCGGGTTTCGCGCCATGGACTACCCTTCAGAGATTCGCCAGCCGATCCTGATGCTCGCCGCCAGCAACGACGCGGTGGTTTCGACGGCGGCGATCGAGGAATTCGCCTATCATTTGCGCGCCGGCTCGCACCTCGTGATCGCCGGCTCCAAGCACGAGATCCTGCAGGAGCAGGATCGCTACCGCTCGCAGTTCTGGGCGGCGTTCGACGCGTTCGTGCCGGGAACGCCACTGTTCGGGTGAGGCGGGATGCTGGGTTCACTTGGCATTCATGACTTCGGTCTCTTCATCGTCTCGGGGCTGTTGCTCAACATCGCGCCCGGACCGGACACCGCGTATATCGTCGGACGCAGCGTGCAGTCGGGATGGCGTGGCGGCGTCGCTGCCACGCTCGGCATCAGCACCGGCTGTCTCTCGCATGTTTTCGCTGCGGCGCTCGGGCTGTCGGCGCTGCTGGTTGCTTCCGCGACCGCATTTACGGCGGTGAAGTGGGCTGGCGTCGCCTATCTCTGCTATATCGGCCTCTCCATGCTGCTGTCGCGTCCGCATCAGGCGAATGAGACGGCGGCGGCGGGTGAGGGCGGCGCCGTTTCGCTTTCGCGCGTGTTCTGGCAGGGCGCGCTGACCAACGTGCTCAATCCCAAGGTGGCGATGTTCTTCCTCGCCTTCCTGCCGCAATTCGTCGATGCCAACGCGCCGCACAAGCCGTTTGCCTTTCTGGCGCTCGGCCTGATCTTCATTTTCAACGGCACGCTGTGGTGTCTTGCCGTTGCGATTGCCGCAGCGCGGGCAGCGAGACGCGTGCAGAAGTCGACAAGCGCTATTACCTGGATCAATCGCGGGCTTGGCGCGCTGTTCATCTATCTCGGCGCCCGGATCGCCTTTTCTCAGGCAAAATAGATTTCGTAACTCGCAACCGCGGCGAGATAAATCCCGAGCAGGATCATCGCAATCAGAAACCAGCGGCGGAAGGTTTCCGCCTCGAGCCGCGTGCGCACAGCCTGGCCGATCGCCATGCCGGTAAAGGAGGCGGCGAGGGCGACGACGCCCGGCAGCGCGGTCGATTCATCGAGTATTCCAGCGGCGGAAAGATTGAAGGCTTGCGCGACGGTCGCGATGGTAAAGAACACCCCTAACGCCTGGATCAGTTCGTCCTTCTTCATGCCCAGCGCCTGCATGAAGGGCATCGACGGAATCACCTGAACGCCGGTCGCAGCGGAGATCACCCCGGTCACGAATCCAATCACGCCACCGACCCATTTCTCGTCGCGCGGACGGACGATGATCGCAACCTTGCGAAGGCTGACGATCGCATAGATCACGAGCAGGACGCCGATCAGGATCGTGCCATAACGCGCACAGGGGCCGGTCATCATGTCGGCGTTGAGCCAGATGCCGATTGCAAGGCTCAGCAGCAATGGCCACAGCCGCTTGACGATGCCGAGGAAATAAGGGCCGGCAAAAGTCTGCCAGATATTGGTGAGAATGCCCGGCGCGATCACGATGGCGAGTGCATGAGCCGGTGGCATTGCGACCGCGAGCAATCCCATCGACACCGTCGGCAGGCCGAGGCCGATCACGCCCTTGACGAAGCCTGCCAGCAGGAAAACCAAAGTGATGAAAATCAGCAGAAAAGGGCTCATGTCCAACATTGACCGATCCGCAATCGCGGCACAATCTGGAGCTTATTGAATCAGCCTTCGGCTACGACGAAGGCAGACCACTTGGTGGGCCGCCATGCGTTTCGATCTGGTCGATCTTCAGCTTTTCGTCGCGGTGGCCGATAGCGGCAGCATTACCCATGGCGCGGAACGCGCCAATCTTGCGCTGGCATCGGCGAGCGCCCGGATCAAGGGGCTCGAGGCCGACCTCGGCGTGGCGCTGGTCAGGCGTCGCCGCCGCGGCATCGAACTGACATCAGCCGGCGAAAGCCTGCGCGATCACGCGCGGATCATCATGCACAATGTCGCTGTCATGCAGGGCGACATCGCCGGCTTTGCCCAAGGGGTGAAGGCGAGCGTCCATCTGCTCGCCAATACGTCGGGCCTGTCGGAGCACCTGCCAAAGGCGCTTGCTGCTTTCTTGCGTGAATATCCCGACATCAGCCTCGACGTCGAGGAACGCGAGAGCGGTGACATCGTCGGCGCCATCATCAGCGGCGCGGCCGATCTCGGCTTCGCCGCCGAACACGCTTTGCCGGAGCATCTCGAACGCTTTGTCTTTGGCGAAGATCATCTGATGCTGGTGGCGCCAAAGCGCAGCGAATTCTCAGGCCGGCGCCAGCTCGATTTTATCGACGTCGGCAATCGCGATTTCGTCGGGCTGACGAATGCGACCGCGCTCGCCATTCACATTGGTAAGCACGCCGCGCGGCTTGGCATCCGCCTGCGGATCCGGGCACGCCTGCGCGATTTCGATGCGATCTGCCGCATGGTCTCGGCCGGCGTCGGCGTCGCGGTGGTGCCCGAAGCCGCCGCGAGGCGCTGCGCGCAATCGATGCCGCTCGCGTTATTGTCGATCCGCGATCCCTGGGCGAACCGAAAACTCGTGATCTGCGCCCGCAGCTTCAAGAGCCTGCCCAAGCCCGCAAAGTTGCTCGTCGAGCATTTGCGCAAGGCGGCGCGATAGACCTCACGTCATTGCGAGGAGCAACGCGACGAAGCAATCCAGAATCTTTTTATGGCCGGGACTGGATTGCTTCGCTTCGCTCGCAATGACGCTGGAGGAGTTGCGTCGTGCAGGCGAAGCCCAAATTCACTTCTCCGTCGGGACGCCGGCGTCCTTGATCACCTTTGCCCACCGTGCACTCTCGCTTTCGATGAAGGCATGGAAATGTTCCGGAGTATCGCCGATCAGCTCCGCCCCCTGGACGGCAAGCTTTTCCTTCACCGCTGGATCGTGCATCGCTTCCAATGCCACCTGGTTCAGCTTCGCCACAATGGCGGGCGGCGTGCCGGCAGGCGCGACCAGGCCGTACCAGTTCTCGGCTTGCACATCAGGCAATCCGACTTCGGTGGTGGTCGGCACGTCCGTTGCCGTCGGCGCGCGCTCCAGTGCGCCGATCGCGATGGCGCGCAGTCCGCCGGATTTGATCTGCGGCAGCAGCACCGGCAGATCGAGAAACACCATCTGCACCTGCTGGCCAAGCATATCGTTCATGGCCGGCGCCGCGCCGCGATAGGGCACGTGCACGATGTCGATCTTGGCGGACAGTTTGAGCAGTTCGCCGGCGAGATGCGGCAGACTGCCGGGACCCGTCGAGGCGAAATTGAGGCTTCCAGGTTTTGCCTTGGCGAGCGCGACCAGCTCGGCCATGTTCCTGGCCGGGACATTGGTTGCGACCACCAGCATCTCCGGCACCTTTGCCACCAGCGTGACGGCTTCCAGATCTTTCAACGGATTGTAAGCGACCTTCTCCATGGTCGGGCTGATCGCGAGCGCGCCGGCGCTTGCAAGCGCAATCGTGTAGCCGTCGGGCACAGCCTTCGCGAGCACCTCGATGCCGAGCACGCCGCCCTGTCCGCCTCTGTTATCGATGATGACCGGCTGCTTGATGACTTCCGAGATGCGCTGACCGATGACGCGCGCGATGATGTCGCTCGGCCCGCCGGCCGGGAACGGCACGATCAGGCGGATTTGCCGCGCCGGAAATTCTTCCGCCGTTGCGGATGCCGCTGATAGCAGGGCGAATCCCGTGACTAAGGCGCGCAAGACTTTCATGGGTGATGCCCTAACTGTTGAGCAGCTTGAGCGCCGCTTCGTGTGTGCGCGGGTCGCCGGCGGCGACAACACGGCCGCCGCTCTGCGCGGGCTTGCCTTCCCAGGTGGTGACGATGCCGCCCGCGCCGGTAATGATCGGAATGTGCGCGGCGATGTCGTAGGGCTTGAGTTCGGTCTCGATGACGAGATCGAGATGGCCGGCGGCGAGCATGCAGTAGGAGTAGCAGTCGCCGCCATAACGGTTGAGCCGCACCTCAGCGGCAACGCGATCGAACGCGGCGCGGTCGGCCTCGTTCATCAATAGCGGGCTCGTGGTGAGCAGCGTCGCATCGCTCAGTGACGCGCAGCGCCGCACCGAAAGGCGCCGATGGCCGGCTGAGCCGGAATAATACGCCGAGCCGTTGTCTCCGGAAAAACGCTCGCCGATATAGGGCTGATGCATCATGCCGAACACCGGCATCTTCTTGTGCATCAGTGCGATCAGCGTGCCCCAGGTCGGAAAGCCTGAAATGAAGGATTTGGTGCCGTCGATCGGGTCGAGCACCCAGACATATTCGGCGTCCTCGCGCTCATTGCCGAATTCCTCGCCGACAATGCCGTGCTGGGGGAAGTTGGCCTGGATCAGCCGGCGCATCACCGCTTCGGCGGCGCGGTCGGCTTCGGTCACCGGATCGAATTCCTTGCCGCCCTTGTTGTCGACCCCGAGTGAGGTCCGAAAGAACGGCAGGATGGTTTCGCCTGAGGCGGTCGCAAGGCGGCCAATGAAGGCGGTGAAATCGATGACCGTCACGAGAATTCCTTGAACTTACGTCAGCCGCGTCATGCGGCACGTTTCCTAGCGCAATCCGGTCACTTCCGCACCGTCGACACTAGGTTAACCAGTGGGCAAGGCTGGTTTTAGACCCAGCGAATCGGTCGGCGCGAAGGGGTAAATTTCCAATGACCGCAAGCGATCACGAGTCCGAGAGAAAATAAAAACCGGTGGACGAATCAGTGCCGCAAATGCCGACTTTTCTTTATAAATATTTGATATTATTATAGAAATAAAGAATTCAGTCTCGCGAAACGTTCGGGCCACGGCACGGCGATATGCACCAGAATAAATTCGAAAGCCCTTGCGCTTTGTGCAGCGCGGCCGCATATTGTTGCGGTGCGGTAGCGCCTCGCGTTACCGCTGCCCTCCTTGGGCGTTTCCTCCCTAGACTTGGGCCGCTTGTTCATTCAGGCGGCCCTTTTTTCTTGGCCCTGTCATTCTTGGAATTGTCACGGTGCCGTCTTGCCTGACCGCTCCCGCGATCCGCGATGATCGCGATCATTCCGCCGCGGTCTGGAACGGCTCGAGGCCGTCGAGCGGAATAGAGGCGAGCACCTCCGCCAGCACAGTGAAGTCGTGCGTCACCTGGGTAAACCGCTCGCCGCGCGAGCGCCGCCGCTCATCCATGTAAACGGCGCGGTTGAGCTCGAGCTGGATCGTATGCAGCCCGGAGGCCGGATTGCCGTAGTGCTCGGTGATGAAGCCGCCCGCATAGGGCTTGTTGCGTCCGACCGAATAGCCCAGCCGCGCCATGGCATCTTCGACCTTGTCGGCAAGGATGGGAGCGCAACTGGTGCCGTAGCGATCGCCGATCACGACGTCCGGCCGCCGTGGTTCCTCGCGCGACACGCCGACCGACGGCATCGAGTGGCAATCGACCAGGATGACGGTGCCGAAGGCGCGATGGGCCTTGTTGATCAACCGGCGCAGGGCGCGGTGATAGGGCTTGTAGAGCGTTTCGATGCGGCCGAGCGCGTCATCGACCGCAATGCGTTCTGAGTAGATTTCCTGGCCGTCGCCGACGACGCGCGGGATGGTGCCGAGGCCGCCGGCAACCCGCATGGATCGCGTGTTGGCAAAGCTCGGCAGCCGCCCTGAGAACATCCGCGGATCGAGTTCATAGGGTTCGCGGTTGACGTCGACATAAGAGCGCGGAAAGTTGACGCTCACGGTCGGAAAACCGAGGCCGCTGAGGCCAGCGATCAACTCGTCCATGAACGAGTCTTCCGAGCGGCGCAGGCCGGCCAGATCGATGCGCGAGATTTTCAGGAATTCGTCCGGATAGACCGAACCGGAATGCGGCGAATTGAAGATGATTGGCGCCCGCCAGGCAGCCGGTTCGACAATCTCGAACGGCGACTGCAGTTCTTCGTCAAGCTGGGTCATTGCGCGGCGCCGTCCCTGAAATCCGCCCTTCTGAGCGTGTCATGTATGCCCGGAAGATGCGGCTTTTGAGGTGCCATTGTCGGTAATCGCGGTCGCCGTGCCAAGCGAAAAAACTCTAAAACGCCTGAAACGTAAACTTGCGGCGGGAATTGTCGGTCTTGATTGATTCGCGCCGCAATCGGGTCCAGAAATACTGCCACGAGGTACTCGCTGCGCCGCCCCTTTCACCCGAAATTTACTCTCTGTCGGGCTTAGTGGGATGGGGTGATCTTCAAACCGGACTAGACGATTCCAGCCATGCACAAGATCCTGCTTGCAGAAGACGACAACGACATGCGCCGCTTCCTGGTCAAGGCGCTGGAAAACGCTGGTTTTACGGTCTCGCCGCACGACAACGGCATGTCGGCCTATCAGCGGCTGCGCGAGGAGCCGTTCGAGATGCTGCTCACCGATATCGTGATGCCGGAAATGGACGGGATCGAGCTCGCGCGTCGCGCCTCGGAACTCGATCCCGATATCAAGATCATGTTCATCACCGGCTTTGCGGCCGTGGCGCTGAATGCCGACTCCGAGGCGCCCAAGAACGCCAAGGTCCTGTCGAAGCCCGTTCACCTGCGCGAACTGGTCAGCGAAGTTAACAAGATGCTGGCGGCCTGATCGGCCCCCGAGGCGTCGAAAAACGACGCGTTGCAACCTTGCCTGCCCGCGTGGGAGCCGATATACGGACCCCCAACCCGAGACTTAAGACTTTAGGGCACGTAGCTCAGCGGGAGAGCACTACCTTGACATGGTAGGGGTCACAGGTTCGATCCCTGTCGTGCCCACCATCCCCAATCGTTAGCGTCAAGCATCGTATGGGGACTGCATTTCGTCCCTCGCCATCCCAAAGACAACGCCGGGTGACGCGATGACCAAACCCGACCTCAAACCTCACGCCTATGTGCTGGCAGTGCAAGACCTCGCCGGCTCGTCCGCCTATTTCGTCGATGCGCTGGGTTTTACCAGCGAGTGGAACGAGGGCGACGACTGGCATTGCGTGTCGCGAGGCGAGGTGCGGGTGATGCTCGGCCGCTGCCCCAATGCTTTGCCACCGCGCGAACTCGGCGACCACAGCTATTTCGGTTACCTCGAGACCGATGACGTCGACGGTCTGCATGCGGAATTTGTGGCGCGCGGTGCACGTATCCGCTCGGCGCCGTCGGACAAGCCCTGGCGCCGGCGCGAGATGCACGTCGAGACGCCCGAGGGGCATCGCATCATGTTTGCCCAGCGGATTTGACATGGCGGGAGCGGCGCTCGCCCCTTGCGCCGCCCGGGGCCCGGCGGCAAACTTCGTCCCAAAGCGCGCGGCCGCGGAATGCGGTTTGCAACAGCGAGATCATGGGACGGAACATGGCGGCGACGCGGATCGACTGCGATATCCACCCCGCAATTGGCGGTACGCGCACCACGCTATTGCCCTATCTCGACGATCACTGGAAAGAGCAGGTGGTGAGCCGCGCGATCGACGGCCTCGACCTCAACTCCTATCCGCCGCACATGGCCTTGTCCGGCCGCGCCGACTGGCGGCCTGCGAAAGGCAAACCCGGCAGCGATCTTGCGATGGTCCAGCGCGGCGCGTTCGACCAACTCGGTTCAAGTCACGCGATCTGCAATGTGCTGTACGGCGCGCAGGCCGTCTACGATCCCTATATGGCGTCGGCCTTCTGCAAGGCGATCAACGACTGGATATCAGCCGAGTGGCTCGATCGCGATCCGCGTCTGCGCGCTTCAATCGTGATTCCATGGCAGGCGCCCGATCTGGCCATCGAAGAGATCGAACGCCGCGCGCCCGACAAGCGGTTCGTCTCGGTTCTGGTGCTGGCGCAAGGCGAGAGCCTGCTTGGCCGGCGGCATTACTGGCCGGTGTGGCAGGCCGCCGAAAAACATCAATTGCCGCTCGCGATTCATGCCGGCAGCGCGTATCGGCAGGCGCCGAGTTCCGTCGGCTGGCCGTCCTATCGCTACGAATATTATCTCGCCGAGGCGCAGGCGTTTCAGTCGCAGGTGCTCAGCTTGATCTATGAGGGCGTGTTCCTGAAGTTTCCGAAGCTCAAGGTCGTGCTGATGGAATCCGGCGTCACCTGGCTGCCGGCGTTCATGTGGCGCGCCAACAAGACCTGGCGCGGCGTTCGCGTCGAGGTGCCGTGGGTCGAGCGCGAGCCGGCCGCGATCATTCGCGACCATGTTCGCGTCACCATGCAGCCGTTCGATGCGCCGCCAAATGCAGCCGACGTCGCCGATATCATCGAGATGATCGGTTCCGACAAGATGTTCCTGTTCGCGTCCGATTATCCGCACTGGCAGTTCGACGGCGATGACGCCATCCCGCCGAACCTGCCGGCTTCGATCGTTTCGCGCATGTGCGCAGACAATCCGCTTGAAACCTTTCCGCGGTTGTCGCTCAACTAACTTGTTTTTCGAGGAGGATCGCATGAGTGAAGTCATCGACCGCCCGCTGCTCGATCAGGAAAAGCCCGCAAAGACGCGATTCCGCATCATCGATTGTGACGTCCATCCGAGCCTGCATGCGAAAAGCGACCTCAATCCCTATCTCGCCAAGCGCTGGCACGAACACTTAAGGACCTATGGCGACCATCTGCGCACGCCGTACATGGGCACCACGCCGTATCCGCGTTCCTCGCCGTTGATTGCGCGGCGCGATGCCTGGCCGCCGACCGGCGGTCCTCCGGGCTCGGATCTCGATTTCATGCGCAAGCAGTATCTCGATCCGCTTGATGTCGAGTTCGGCCTGTTGCAGGTGCTGGACATGTTTATCTTCTCGCAGCAAGACCTCGAACTGGGTGCTGCGATCCAGCGTGCCGTCAACGAATGGCAACTCGCGCACTGGACCAGCCGCGATCCGCGCTTGAAAGCCGCCATTCTGATCGGTCAGGACGGCGCCGATCTGGCGATCGCCGAAATCGAGCGGTGCGCCAAAGTCGGCCAATACGTGCAGATCAATATCTCGCCGCGCGCCAATGAGCCGATCGGCCGTCGCCGCTATTGGCCGATCTATGCGCGCGCCGAAGAACTCGGCCTGCCGATCGGCATTCACACGGGCGGTTATGGCGGTCATCCGCCGACAGCCGGCGGCTGGCCCTCTTATTATGCGGAGGAGCACCAGTCGAACGCGCATACCATGGCGGCGGCGCTGACGAGTCTCGTGCTCGAAGGCGTGCCGCAGCGTTTCCCACGCCTCAAATTCGTATTCATCGAGGGCGGCTTCGGCTGGATCTCATCGACGATGTGGCGGATGGATCAGCATTTCGAACGCTTCCGCAGCGAGGTGCCTCATCTCAAGCGCAAGCCATCCGAATATGTGCGCGAGCATTTCTGGTTCACCACCCAACCGGTCGACGAGCCCGACGAGGCCAAACATCTGCGTTCGCTGATCGAATGGGTCGGCATCGATCGCCTGCTGTTTTCGTCCGATTATCCACATTGGGATTTCGACGATCCACGCTACGCGTTCAAGGCCCCGCTCACCGAGGCGGAACGGGTCAAGCTGTTCCAGACCAACGCGCGCGCGGTTTTCAAGCTCTAACCAGTTGCCATGACCCGTCACATCGTTGCTCGCACATCAGAGATCCCGCCCGGCGGTAACAAGGTGGTCACGCTCGATGGACGTGACGTTGTTGTGTTCCATGCCAACGGCGAGTTCTTCGCACTGCTCAATCGCTGCCCGCATGCCGGCGCGCCGCTCGACCAGGCGGCCTGTGTGGCGCGGTTGACCTCGCCGGAACCCGGCGTCTATCAGCGCTCGCGCGTCGGCGAATTGCTCCGTTGCGGCTGGCACGGCTGGGAATTCGACATGCGGAGCGGCCAGTCATGGTTTGATCCCCAGCGCGTGAAGGTGCGAACCTACCCCGTCGTCATCGAAGACGGCGAGACGCTGGCTAAAGGACCTTATGTGGCCGAAACGTTCCAGGTTCACGTCGAAGATAATTATGTGATCGTCGAGACGTGAAGCGTCTGCGACACTCGCAATACATGGTTCTTGTGCTATAAGCCCGCTTCCCAAGTTCTATCAGGTGCGAACGGATGTCGAAGCAGGCAATGCGCGAAGAGGCCGAGCGCCTGATCCGCGAGGCGATGGCGCGAAAGCCGCTGGTCGTCAAGGAAGGCAACACCCGCATCGAAGCGGTGTGCGGCAAGTGCGGCGCGCCGAACCGTGTTTCCGCCGAGCGCGGCGTGACTCGGGCGAAATTCACCTGCAAGCAGTGCGGGCACAAGCAGGAGACGCTGTAAGCGCTCAGCCTTCCTTCACGAACTTCGCGAAGGCTTCCGCATAGTCTGGATGCCAACGCGACAGCGCCGGGCGGTTTTCGACGATGTCTCCCGCCGCCCAGAGGATGCGCCGCTCGTCGAGCCGTCGCGGCACGTCGTTGTCGGGGCAGAGGACGTAGAAGTCTCCAGTTTCCAGCCGCTCGATCAAGAATTCGACGGTTTGCTCCGGCGTCCAGGCGGCGGCGGGCTTTTCGGTGCGGCCCTTGGCGGTCAGACCCGTAAACACGAAGCCTGGAATGAAGAGGTGCGCGCTGATGCGGCCGCCTGCGGCGTTGCGCAACTCGTATTGCAGCGCCTCGGTGAAAGCCTTCACGCCGGCCTTCGAAACATTGTAGGCGGGATCGCCAGGGGGTGTCGTGATGCCCTGCTTCGAGCCGGTGTTGATGATCAGGCCCGGCCTGCCGCGCGCCATCATGCGCGGCGCAAAGACCCTGGAGCCATTGATGACGCCCCACAGGTTAACGGCCAGAATGCGCTCCCAATTGTCCGGCTTGCGGAACAGGCTGCTCCCGGGTTGAATGCCCGCATTGTTCATCAGGAGATCCGTGCCGCCAAAGCGGTCATGCACGGCGGCTTCCAGTTTTGCCACATCGTCGGCCCGGCTGACGTCGACCGCCATCGCCATCACGTTGGCGGCCCCGCCCGGTGAAAGCGAGACCAGTTCGGCTTCGGCGGTGGCCATCCGCTCCTTGCTCATATCGGCGACACACACCTTCATGCCAAGGCGGGCGAACCGCTTGGCGGCGGCAAGTCCGATACCGCCGGCGGCTCCGGTGATGACGGCGACGTTGTCGGGTGACATGACGAGGTGGGGCATGGGAGATCTTCCCTTCAGGCTATCGCGTTGGCGATGGTTTTGCGGTTAGAAAATCCTGATCGCAAATTGCGACAAAGACATTTTCGGGGCGTATCACATGAATTTTCCTCACCTGTTTTCACCGCTTCAGGTCGGTCCCTATCGGCTCGCCCATCGCGTGGCGATGGCGCCGTTGACGCGGATGCGCGCCGAGCGGTCGAGCTTCGCGCCGCGTCCGCTCAATGCCGAATATTATGGACAGCGCGCGACGCCGGGCGGTCTGCTGATCGCGGAAGCGACGCCTGTGGCAGTCACCGGCCGCGGCAATCCGGGAGTGCCCGGCATTTATTCGCAAGCGCAGATCGAGGGCTGGCGCGGCGTGGTCGATGCGGTGCATGCCAAAGGCGGCTTGATCTTTCTCCAGCTCTGGCATGTCGGCCGGGTCTCGCATTCATCGCATCAGCCCGGCGGTGCGCTGCCGGTGGCGCCATCGGCAGTGCGGATCACCAACGAAGGCATGCTGGCGATGACATCAGATGGCAAGATGGTGCCGTATGAGACGCCACGGGCGCTCGAGACCGAAGAAGTCGTGCAAGTCGTCGAGGCGTTCCGGCAGGCCGCCATCAATGCCAAGGAAGCCGGCTTCGACGGTGTCGAAATTCACGGCGCCAATGGTTATCTGCTCGAGCAATTCCTGCAGTCGCATACCAACTTGCGCACCGACCGTTATGGCGGATCGATCGAGAACCGCGCGCGGTTGCTGCTCGAGATCACGCAAGCAGCGACCGGCGTGTGGGGAGCTAATCGCGTCGGCGTGCGTCTTTCGCCTTACGGCATCGCCAATGGCAGCGGCGAGGGCGACCCGATGCCGCTCTATAGCCATGTGGTGAAGGCGCTCGACCAACTGGGGCTCGCTTATCTCCATTTCATTGAGCCGCGATCGAGCGGGGCGGGACGCGCCGAGGTGAACTGGCAGAATGTGCCGTCGGCGATGGTGCTGTTCCGTCCGCTCTGGCGTGGCGTGCTGATTGCGGCCGGCGGCTTTACCGGCGAGACGGCGGAGGCCGCGATCGCGCAAGGCCATGCGGATGCGATCGCGTTCGGCCGCATCTTCATCTCCAATCCGGATCTGCCGCGCCGCTTGCAGCATGGCTTTCCGCTCACGCCCTATAACCGCGCCACTTTCTATGGCGGCAACGAGGCTGGCTACACGGACTACCCGGTTTACGACGAGATGGCGCCGGCCTGATACTGTCATTCCGGGGCGCGAGGACACGAGCGAACCCGGAATCTCGAGATTCCGGATTCGATGCTGGCGCATCGCTCCGGAATGACAGGGTAAGGAGCAGCTCCAATGGCCAAACCCACCAAAGCCGCCGGGATCGCCAGAGGCAAATGCCTCTGCGGCCGCGTCGCGTTCGAGATCGACGTGCCGGCGCGCTGGGCCTGGCACGATCATTCCTCCGCCAGCCGCCGTGCACACGGCGCAGCGTATGCCACCTACGTCGGAAGCTGGCGCAAGCGCTTTCGCATCACCGCAGGCGAAGACGATATCTCGCGCTTCGAGGATACGGCGACGAAAAACGTGCGCTCCTTCTGCAAGCGCTGCGGCACGCCATTGATCTACGAACGCCCGCGCTCGCCGCACATGGTGAACATTCCGCGCGCGCTGTTTTCCGACCGCACCGGCCGGCAGCCGCTCTATCACATCGCCATCGAGGAGCTGCAGGAGTGGACCTATACCGGCGAGCCTTTGGTGCCGCTAAAGGGTTTTCCCGGCGTGGTCTGGCATCGCGGCAAGAAAAAGCCGCGCAACGATCGCGAGGGCATGTTCTGATCACGTGCAGGAGCGCAACGCAGCCATGATCGCGATTTGTTGCCTCGGACAAACAAAGTTGATCATGATGTGGGTGGCGACGGCAACGGCCGCGCGCGCGGAGGAAACATGAAAAATCGCAATACCGGGCGTTCGGCGTTCCTGGCTTTGCTCAAGGACGAGGGCATTACGCATCTGTTCGGCAATCCCGGTACCACCGAACTGCCGATCATGCATGCGCTCAAGGATCACCCGGACCTCACCTATGTGATGGCGATGCAGGAAAGCCTCGTCGTTGCGATCGCCGACGGCTATAGCCGCGCCTCGGGACGCCTCGTCGCCTGCAATGTTCATGTCGCGCCCGGTCTTGGGAACGCGATGGGCTCGCTCTACAACGCGCAGTTCACGGGAACGCCGATGATCCTGACCGCGGGGCAACAGGAGCAGGGCCATGGGCTGATGGAGCCCTTATTGTATGGTCCACTGGTGCGGATGGCCGAGCCGTTGGTGAAGTGGGCAGTGGAAGTGTCGCGGCTGGAAGATCTGCCGCGGATCGTGCGCCGCGCCGCCAAGATCGCGACCACGCCGCCGACCGGCCCGGTGTTCATCTCGCTGCCGGGAGACATCCTCAATTCGGAGGCCGGTATCGAGCTGGGACGTTCGACCCGGGTCGACGCGCGCGTCAAGCCGTCCGACGAGACGCTGCAAGCTCTGGTCTCGCGCATCCTCAAAGCCGAGCGGCCGGTGATCATTGCCGGCGACGAGATCGTGAAAAGCGATGCGTTGCAGGAAGCGGCGCAACTTGCCGAGGCGCTCGGCTGTCCGGCGTTTCAGCAATCGGTGCCGTACGGCGCGCATTTCCTCTCCGAAAGTCCGTGCTTCATCGGCGCGCTGTCGCGCTCGCAGCCGCAGGTGCGCGACGTGCTTGCGCCGTACGATCTTCTGATCGCGCTCGGTGCCGATCCCCTGCGCATGTCTGTCCATAGCGAGACCGATCCCTTGCCGGAAGGATTGTCGATCGTGCAGGTCGGTCTCGTCGAATGGGATCTCGCCAAGAATTATGGTGCGGAGATCGCGCTGAAAGCCGACGTGAGGGAAACGCTGCGCGCGCTTGTTCCCGCGTTGAAGGCCAAAGGCGGTGCGGCGCTGGAAGCGAAGGCCAAAAAAGGAATGGCCGCGCTATCGTCGAGCAATTGGTCGGCACGGCGCGCATCGCTGGGGGAGCAATTGACAAAACGCGGCGACCGCATGCCGATCGATCCGGATTATCTCACCTTGAAGGTGGTCGAGGCATTGCCGGACAATGCCATCGTGGTCGACGAGGGCCTGACGTCGTCGCGACAGATGCTGTCGCTGAGAGCGCACCGCGATCGCTACGGCTATCATGCGCTGGCCTCGGGCGGTATCGGCTGGGGATTGCCGGCCTCGGTCGGCGTCAGCCTTGCCAATCCGGATCGCCCGGTCGTGTGCTTCTCCGGCGACGGCAGCGCGATGTATTCGATCCAGTCGCTCTGGACCGCCGCGCACCACAAGCTGCCGCTAAACGTCGTGATCGCCAACAATGGCGGCTATCGCATCATCAAGCAGCGGCTGCTCGCCTTTCACGGCGACGATCATTATGTCGGAATGGATTTCGCCGATCCGCCGGTGGATTTTTCTGGTCTGGCCAAATCGCTCGGCTGCGAAGCGATCCGGATTTCCGATCCCAGGGAGTTGAAGTCGACCCTCACTTCCGCGTTCAAGCGGCCCGGCGCGAAGCTGATCGAGGTGATGGTGGACGGAACGGTGTGAGGCTATTCGTCATTCCGGGGCGATGCGGAGCATCGAGCCCATGAATCCATCGTGCCGCAGAGCTTGTTGAGGAATGGATTCCGGGTTCGCCCTCCGGGCGCCCCGGAATGACGGTCAGTCTCCTTGCGGCCGAACCTTCGTCGCCGGATGCGGTGCCTCCAGTCGCGCGCGGCCCGCGCCGAACAATTTTTCCCGCAACGTGCCTTCGCTGTAGGCCGTCTTGTAGCGGCCGCGGCGCGTCAATTCGGGCACCAGCATGTCGGTGACATCAGCGAAATCGCCGGGCGAGACTGCAAACGGCATGTTGAGCCCGTCGACATCGGTCTGATCGAACCAGGCTTCGATGGCGTCGGCGGCTTTCTCCGGCGTTCCGATCACGACAGGCCCGATGCCACCAATTCCAACGTGTTGCGCGACTTCGCGCACGGTCCACACCCGGTCAGGATCGGCGCGGGTGATGTTGTCCATCGCCGAACGGCCAGCGTCGTTCTCGACGTGGCGCACCTGCTGATCGAGGTCGTAGGCGGAAAAATCGACGCCGGTCCAGCCCGACATCAAGACCAGCGCGCCCTCTGGGCTGACATGGCTGCGATAGTCCTCATATTTCGCTTTCGCCTTGGCCTCGGTCTCGCCCAGGATCACCGTGAACATCGAGAACATCAGGATCTCGGCGGGGTTGCGACCCGCTTTGGCCGCGAGTTCGCGAATGCCGGCCACGCGCGGCGCGATCACTTTCGCCGACGGTCCGGACATGAAGACGCATTCGGCATGCTCCGCTGCGAACTGGCGTCCGCGCGGCGAAGTGCCGGCCTGATAGAGCACCGGCGTGCGCTGTGGTGAAGGCTCGCAGAGATGGATGGCATCAAGGCGAAAGTTCTTTCCCTCATGCCGGACGCGATGAACCTTCTTTGGGTCGGCAAAGATACCGCGCGCGCGGTCGCGCAAGGCCGCGTCGTTTTCCCAGCTGCCTTCCCAGAGCTTGTAGACCACCTCCATATATTCGTCGGCGATGTCGTAGCGGTCGTCGTGCCCGGTCTGTTTGTCCTTGCCGGCGCCTTTCGCAGCGCTGTCGAGATAGCCGGTGACGACGTTCCAGCCCACGCGCCCTTCGGTGAGATGGTCGAGCGTCGACATTCGCCGGGCAAACGTGTAGGGCGGCTCATAAGAGAGATTGGAGGTCACGCCGAAACCGAGATGTTCGGTCACCGCCGCCATCGCCGGGATCACCAGCATGGGATCATTCACGGGGGTCTGCGCGGCGTTGCGCACCGCGGCGTCGTGACTGCCACCGAACACATCGTAGACGCCGAGCACGTCGGCGAGAAAGAGCCCGTCAAACCGGCCCCGCTCCAGCGTCCTCGCAAGATCGAGCCAGTAGGGCAGGCGGTGATAATCGGCGGTGCGGTCACGCGGATGCGTCCACAGTCCGGGCGATTGGTGCGCGACGCAATTCATCGCAAAGGCGTTGAGGCGGATTTCTTTCTTCTTCATGCGAGATGACTTTCGGAGGCGCGCAGGCGTCGGCGGCCAGCGCGATATCTGATGGGCTTACTGACCGGCCTGCTTGAACGGCAGCTCGGCTTCCGCCGGCGCCTTTACATGCGCGACATTGAGCGTCATCGAGACGACGTCGTAATAGCCGTTGACGGCAATGAGGTCGACGATGCCCTGCTCGCCGAATTTTTCCAGCGCGCGGGCGTAGATCGCATCGTCGACGCTGTGATCGCGGCGGAGCTGTGTGGTGAATTCCCAGACGATGGCCTCATCGTCCTTCATCTTCTCCGGCTTGCGGCCGGCACCGATCGCCTTCACGATCTCGGGGTCGAGCCCGGCTTTGATCGCGAGCGGGGCGTGCGCATACCACTCATATGACGCGCCCCAGGCCTGCGCCGTCATCAGGATCGCCATCTCGTTGACGCGCTTGTCGAGCGAGGTGTTGAAGCGGACATATTCGCCGACCTTTTGCAGGCGGTCGGCCAAAACCGGGCTGCGCAGCCAGGTGTTGAAGGGGCCGCTCATCCGGCCTCGGGGTCCGTTCATGATCGCTTCCGCAATGCTGCGCTGGGCAGGCGTCATCTGATCCAGCGTCATTTCCGGCATGCGCGCGCTCGTGAGAGCAAAAGCTGAGCTAGCGAGCAAAACGCCGACAGCGGCGAGGCGCAGAATGGATTTCATGGAGTTCTCCCTTTGATCGGCCGTTTCCCGGCCGTTCGCCGAATTGTCGCATTCCCAACTCGATTAGCAAAGACCTTCCAGCCTGAGGTCTATCCCGCTAACGTGACTTTATTGAAGCGCCAATCCAGCCCAGCGAATAAATGCCATGACCAGAACTGATGCCGTCACCCGCGCCCAGAACATGCTGCGTTCGGGAGAATTTCTCATCCAGCTCGACCGCCGGGTTTCCTACCAGACCGAAAGCCAGAATCCGGAGAAGCGCGCCGCGCTGGCGGCCTATCTGACCGAGGATCTACAGCCGGCTTTCGAAAAGATGGATTTTTCGACACGGCTGATCGAGTCCCCGGCGAAAAAAGGCCCTTATCTGCTCGCGGAATATCGCGAAAATGTCTCCGCACCGACCGTCCTGGTCTACGGCCACGGCGACGTCGTCGACGGCATGGTGGGGGAGTGGCGCGACAATCTCGATCCATGGCGCACCACGCAAGTTGGCAACCGCGTCTACGGGCGCGGCACGGCCGACAACAAAGGCCAGCACAGCATCAACATGGCGGCGCTGCGCGCGGTGCGCGAGACACGCGGCGGCAAGCTCGGCTTCAATGTGAAGTTCATCATCGAGACCGGTGAGGAAATCGGCTCGCCGGATTTGCCGCAGGTGTGCCAACAGCTGCGCGAGGAGTTGAAGGCCGATCTCTTGCTGGCGTCCGATGGTCCGCGCCTGTCGGCCGAGCGCCCGACGCTGTTCCTCGGCTGTCGCGGTGGCATCCGGATTCATCTCGACGTTAATTTGCGCGAGGGCGGTCATCACTCCGGCAATTGGGGCGGCGTGCTCGCCAATCCCGCGACCATTCTGGCCAGCGCCATTGCAAGCCTCGTCGACAGTCATGGCCGTCTGCAGCTCGAAGCATTGAAGCCGCCACGGCTGTCGAACCAGATTCGCGCCGCGCTCGCCGATGTCGAGGTCAAGCCGACGGCGGATGAGCCGGCATTGGCCGAGAACTGGGGCGAAGAGGGTTTGTCCGCGGCGGAGCGGCTTTACGCCTGGAATACGCTCGAAGTGCTGGCGATGTCGTCGGGCAACATCGAAAAGCCGGCTAATGCGATTCCGGGCCGCGCCTCGGCTGTGCTGCAATTGCGCTTTGTGGTCGGCACCAAAGTCGACAACATTGTGGATGTGATCCGCGCGCATCTGAATGCGCGCGGTTTCGCCATGGTCGAGGTTTCTGCAACGCAGCGCTTTGCCGCCTCGCGCACCGATTTCGATAGCCCCTGGATCAACTGGACCGCGGACTCGATCCGCAAGACGACCGGAAAAGCTCCGGCGGTGTTGCCGAATTTCGGCGGCTCACTGCCGAACGACGTCTTCACCGATATCCTGAAATTGCCGACCCTATGGGTGCCGCACTCGTATCCCGGCTGCTCGCAGCACGCGCCCGACGAGCACATTCTGCTGTCGGTCACTGAAGAGGCGCTTGGCATCATGGCCGGCCTGTTCTGGGATCTGGGCGAGCTGAAAGCGCCGCTTTAGTTGAAGGAAAATCGCATGACCGTTTCGGCGTCGGCCGAATCCGCGCCGGCAACCGGCGTCGAGAAGAACATCACGCGGCTGATCGTCGCGACGTCGATCGGCAACGCACTCGAGTGGTTCGACATCACCGTCTACGGCTATTTTGCAGTCTACGTTTCGAAGGCGTTCTTTCCGAGCGACAGCCAGGCGACGTCGCTGCTCCTGACCTACGGAACCTTCGGGCTCGCCTATCTTGCGCGGCCGATCGGCGGCATTGTGCTCGGCGCCTATGCCGATCGCTATGGCCGCAAGGCGTCGTTGTTGATCTCCATCGTCCTGATGACGCTCGGCACGACTGCGGTCGCGGTGATGCCGACCTACGCGACCATCGGCATTGTCGCGCCCATCGCTGTCATCATCGCGCGCCTGGTGCAGGGGTTTTCCGCCGGCGGCGAGTTTGGCAGCTCGACCGCGTTTTTGGTCGAGCACCAGCCCGAGCGGCGCGGCTTTGTCGCAAGCTGGCAATTTGCCAGTCAGGGTTTGAGCAATCTGCTTGCCTCGACGTTCGGCGTCGGGCTCACCGCATGGATGCTGCCCGCTGACCTCACGTCATGGGGCTGGCGCATTCCGTTCCTGTTCGGCGTGCTGATCGGGCCGATCGGCATCTATATCCGCAACCATCTGGAAGACGCGACCGCGCCGCCGGCGGCGCAAAGTTCTCCGGTCCGGGAAGTCTTTTTGCATCAGAAGTCGCCCGTCCTGCTCGGCATCGGCGCGCTCGCGATCTCGACCGCGGTCAACTACCTGATCATTTACATGCCGACTTATGTGGTCACGAAATTCAACTTGCCGCCGGTCACCGGTTTTACCGCAACCTTTGTCGGCGGCATCATGGTCACGGTGCTGACGCCTTTCGCCGGGATGTTTTCCGACCGGATCGGGCGAACCCGGCACATGATCGCGGCCAATATCGTCCTCTTGATCTCGATCTTCCCGTTGTTTCTGCTGATCACCAACCATCCGGTGCCGGCTGTCATCATCTTTGCGGTGTTCTTGCTGTCGACGTTGAAGGCGCTCTATTACGGCCCGCTCGCGGCGCTGATGGCGGAACTGCTGCCGCCCGCGACGCGGGCCACGGGTCTCGGCCTTGGCTATAACATCGGTGTCACATTGTTCGGCGGCATGGGACCGGCGACCATGACATGGCTCGGCGGCTTTGCCCTGATCGGCAATCTGGCGCCGGGCTACTACCTGACGGTGGTTGCGTTCTTGAGCCTCGGCACCCTGTTAACCATCCATGTGACGAAGGCCGCCTCACAAGAAGCGTGATCCGGAGCCGTGACGGAGTGGCGCAGGCGCGATTTTCCCGCCAAAGGTTGGCTTGCGACGGGCGGGCGTTCAGACCATAAAAGCCTATGACGTTAACCAGCGCCAGCGATGCTGCTGTGGCCGAGAAATTTGCGGCAATTCCCGCCATGCTCGACCGGACGCCGGCCTTGATCGCCCGCGGCGGATGGCTCGACTGCGAATGCCTGCTCGGCCCCGTCGATCATCCCTTTCACATCTCGATCCGTCGCGGCGCCATTGTCGATATGACGCCGGCGCCGGTTCTGATGCGGTCCTGGCGGTTTGCTTACCGGGCTTCGCCCGTGGCCTGGGCCGAATACTGGCAGCCGATGCCGCGACCGGGCTGGCACGATCTTCTAGCGCTGACCAAGCGGAAGCAGGCGACCCTTGAAGGCGATCTGCATCCCTTCATGACGCATTTGCAGTATTTCAAGGACCTGCTCGCGCTTCCGCGTGCGCATGGCAGAGAGACCGCATGAACGGCGCGATCGAACCGATGGTCGGTCGCTATGTGCACGTCGATATCGGCGGCGAAGACCATCGCATTTATTTCGAAGAGAGCGGCGCGGGCATTCCTCTGGTCTGCCTGCATACGGCCGGCTCCGACGCAAGGCAGTGGCGGCATCTGTTGTCGGATGCGGAACTGACCAGGCATTTCCGCATCATCGCCTTCGACATGCCCTGGCATGGCAAATCGAATCCGCCGGAAAGCTGGGACGGCGAGGAATATCGCCTCACCACCGCGCGCTACACCGAGACAATCCTGGCGTTCTGCCGGGCGTTGAAACTGGAAAAGCCGGTCGTGATGGGCTGCTCCATCGGCGGCCGCATCGTGCTTAATCTCGCAATCGAACAGCCCAGAGAATTCCGCGCGCTGATCGGGCTCGAGGCGGCCGACTTTCAGGCGCCGTGGTATGATACCAGCTGGCTCAACCGGCCTGACGTTCACGGCGGCGAAGTCTGCGCGGCGCTGGTGTCGGGCCTGATCGCGCCGCAAAGCCCGAAAGGCCCGCGAGCCGAGACGCTGTGGTGCTACAAGCAGGGTGGACCCGGCATATTCAAGGGCGATCTTTACTTCTACCGGGTCGACGGCGACCTGCGCGGGCGCATCGAGGGGATCGACACGACAGCCTGTCCGCTCTATTTGCTTACCGGAGAATACGATTTTTCCTGCACGCCGGAGGATACGGTCCGTACGGCGGCAGCCATCAAGGGCGCGCACGTCACCACCATGGCGCAACTCGGTCATTTTCCGATGAGCGAAAACCCGGCGCAGTTTCGAACCTACATCGCGCCAATCCTTAACCAGATCCGCCTCGACCAGATTCGAAAACATTCCAAATCGGATAGCAAGTCGGATAAACAGGGAGTCACTTCATGAAAAGAACGTTTATTGCAGGCGCAGCCTTTGTTGCGAGTGCAACCTTGGCCGTTGCGCTGTCGGCGAGCCCGGCGCTCGCGCAGGAACTGACGGGAACGCTGAAGAACATCAAGGAGACCGGCGCGATCACGCTCGGCTATCGCGATTCTTCGATTCCGTTCTCCTATCTCGACGACAACCAGAAGCCCATCGGCTACGCCATGGACATCTGCTACAAAATCGTCGACGCCGTGAAGAAGGAACTCAAGCTCGACAAGCTCGAGGTCAAGCTCAACCCGGTCACGTCAGCGACGCGTATTCCGCTGATGGCCAACGGCACCGTCGACCTCGAATGCGGTTCGACCACCAACAACGCCGAGCGGCAGAAGCAGGTCTGGTTCACCAATACTCACTTCCTCACCGCGAGCCGTTACGTCTCGAAGAAGGCGAACAACATCAAGTCGATTGACGACCTCAAGGGCAAGTCGGTGGTTTCGACCTCCGGCACCACCAATATCAAGCAGCTCAACGAAGCCAATGCCGCGCGCGGTCTCAACATCAACATCATCCCGGCAAAGGACCATGCCGAAGCGTTCCTGATGGTGGAAAGCGACCGCGCCGTCGCCTTCGTGATGGACGACATTCTGCTCGCGAGCTTTGTCGCCAGCTCCAAGGATCCGAGCGCTTACGTCATCTCGACCGACGCGTTCTCCAAGCCGGAGCCTTACGGCATCATGGTTCGCAAGGACGACGTCCCCTTCAAGAAGGTGGTCGATGCGGCGACCGCCGCGCTCTACCAGAGCGGCGAGGGCGCAAAGATCTACGACAAATGGTTCATGCAGAAGATTCCGCCGAAGAACCTCAACCTGAACGTACCGCTTGGACCGGAGCTCAAGAACGAGTTCGCCCATCCATCCGATTCGCCTGATCCGGATTCCTACAAGGCGATGTAAGTTGGATTAGACGGGGGACACATGCGGCGCTTGCGCGGGATAAGCCTTGCCCTGGCGGCGGCTTACATCGCCGCGCAAGCGATTCTGGGCGTTGCACCGGCGCGGGCCGAAGAGCTCTCGGGCACGCTCAAGAAGATCAAAGAGACCGGCTCGATCGCGCTCGGCTATCGCGACTCTTCGATTCCCTTTTCCTATCTCGACGACAGCCAGAAGCCCGTCGGCTATGCGATGGATATCTGCTACGCGATCGTCGATGCCTTGAAAAAGGAATTGAAACTCGACCGGATCGCGATCGAACTGGTGCCGGTATCGTCGTCGACCCGCATTCCCTTGCTTGCGAACGGCACCATCGACCTCGAATGCGGCTCGACCACCAACAATCCTGAACGCCAGCGGCAGATCACCTTCAGCTACACTCACTTCCTCACCGCGACGCGCTTCATTTCCAAGAAAGCGAACAAGCTCGACAGGATCGAGGACTTGAGGGGCAAGTCGGTGGTTGCGACGTCCGGCACCAGCAACATCAAGATGCTGATCGAGACCAACGCCGCACGCAATCTCGGCATCAATGTGATCCACGCCAAGGATCACGCCGAGGCGTTCCTGATGGTCGAGAACGACCGCGCGGTCGCGTTTGTGATGGACGATATTCTGCTGGCGGCTTTCAAGGTCGGCTCCAAGACCCCCGACGCCTACGCGATTTCGTCCGACGCGTTTTCGAAGCCGGAACCTTGCGGCATCATGCTGCGCAAGGACGACGCTCCCTTCAAGAAGGTGGTCGATGCGGCGACGTCGGCGCTCTACCGGAGCCCGGAAGGACCAAAACTCTACGACAAATGGTTTATCTCGAGCATTCCGCCGAAGGGTCTCAATCTCAATGTGCCGATGGGGGCGGAGCTCCGCTACGAATTCGCGAACCCGTCCGACTCCTCGGATCCCGATGCATACAAGGTGATGTAGGGATCACGGATGGGACGGCCCGGTCCTTGCATAGGCTACGCCAAGCGTGTTGGCTAAAGAGTAATAATCGTGTTTCGTACTGCTGGAGTGGGGATGATGGGGATGAATTGCGCACGCGCGTTGGGAGTTGTGTTGGCCGCGGCATTTTTCGCCGGCCAGGCCGACGCTGACGAACTTACCGGCACGCTGAAAAAGATCAAGGATACCGGCGTCATTAACATCGGTTATCGCGAATCCTCCATTCCTTTCTCCTATCTCGACGACAACCAGAAGCCGGTCGGCTTTGCGATCGATATCTGTCTCAAGGTCGTCGACGCCGTGAAGAAGGAGCTGAAGCTCGACAAGCTCAATGTCGAATTCAATCCCGTGACCTCGTCGGGACGCATTCCCTTGCTTGCGAACGGCACCATCGACCTCGAATGCGGCTCGACCACCAACAATCCTGACCGGCTGAAGCAGGTTGCCTTCACCAACACCCACTTCCTGACCGCAACGCGTTTCATCTCGAAGAAGTCGAGCCACCTCAATTCGATCGACGACCTCAAGGGCAAGACGGTCGCGTCGACTTCCGGCACCACCAATATCAGGCAACTTACCGAGACCAATGCCGCGCGCAATCTCGGCATCAATATCGTTCCGGCCAAGGAGCATGCGGAGTCGTTCCTGATGGTCGAGACCGACCGCGCCGTCGCGGCCGTGCTGGACGATATCTTGCTGGCGAGTTTCGCGGCCGGCTCCAAGGATCCGGACGCCTACGTCATTTCGACCGACGCGTTCTCCAAGCCTGAACCTTACGGGATTATGCTGCGAAAGGATGACCCAGCCTTCAAGAAGGTGGTGGACGCCGCCACGGCTGCGCTTTATCAGAGCGCGGAAGGCGAGAAGCTCTACGCAAAGTGGTTCTTGCAGAAGATCCCGCCGAAGGGGTTGAACCTCAACGTGCCCATGGGTGCGGAATTGAAGAAGGCGTTCGCGAAGCCGACAGACTCGCCGGACCCGGATTTCTACAAGGCGATGTGAGCGACGATGCGAGATCTGACTTAGGGCAGGTGGGACAGCGGTGGGACAGCGGCCTTGAATTATCATTGGAACTGGCACGTTTTCTTCGAGCCGTCGCCGAACGGCACCGGCAACTATCTCGATATGCTGCTGTCGGGGCTCGAGGTGACGATCGTCACCGCGCTCGCGGCCTGGGTCATTGCGCTTGCGACCGGCGCAGTCGTCGGGGTGATGCGCACGTTGCCGTCAAAGGCTGCCAATCTGTTCGGCTTCTGCTATGTCGAGTTCTTCCGCAACATGCCGCTCCTGGTGCAGCTCTTCCTGTGGTTCTTTGTGCTGCCGGAACTGCTCCCCTCAGCCTGGGGGATCTGGCTGAAGCAGCTGCCGAACGCACCGTTCTATACGGCCGCGATCGGCACCGGTCTGTTCATGTCGGCGCGCGTCGCCGAGCAGACGCGGGCCGGCATCAATTCGCTGCCGCGGGGCCAGCGGATGGCGGCGACCGCGCTCGGCCTGACCACCTCGCAAGTCTATCGTTACGTGCTCTTGCCGATCTCGTTCCGCATCATCCTGCCGCCGCTGACGTCGGAATTCCTCTCCACCATCAAGAACACCTCCGTTGCGCTCACCATCGGCCTCATTGAGCTCACTGCCGAAGCGCGTGCGATGCAGGAATTCTCGTTTCAGGTGTTCGAGGCCTTCACGGCTGCAACCGTGCTATACCTCATGATCAACATCGTCGTCGTCATCTTCATGCACTTCGTGGAGCGCAGCGTGGCGATCCCCGGCTACATCACCGGGAAATAGAAGATGTTCGCCAATTTCGATTTCGACGTCATTTACCGCTCGCTCAGCTACCTGTTTGTCGACGGCATGACCTTCACGCTGATGCTCACGGGTCTGGCGACCCTCGGCGGCATCGTCTGGGGCACGCTGATCGCGATGATGCGGCTCTCCGGCATCTGGATCCTGTCGCGCTTCGCCCAGCTCTATGTCGACCTGATGCGATCGCTGCCTTTGGTGCTCGTGATCTTCTGGTTCTACTTCCTGGTGCCCTATATCGGACAGTGGCTGACCGGCGCGTCGCGGCCGGTCCGCGTCGGCGCCTTTGCCTCCTCGCTGCTTACCTTCACGCTGTTCGAAGCGGCGTATTTCGCCGAGATCATGCGCGCCGGCATCCAGTCGATCTCAAAGGGACAGCCGGCGGCGGCGTCCGCGCTCGGCCTGACCTACGGGCAGACCATGCGTTACGTCGTGCTGCCGCAGGCCTTCCGCAACATGTTGCCGGTGCTGCTGACGCAAACCATCGTGCTGTTCCAGGACACTTCGCTGGTTTACGTGCTGTCGATCACCGACTTCCTCGGCGCCGCCAGCAAGGTCGCGCAGCGCGACGGTCGGCTGGTCGAGATGTACCTGTTCGCGGCCGTCGTCTACTTCGTCATTTCCGGCATCGCGTCTTTCGGCGTGCGGCGCCTGCAGGCGCGTATTGCCATCGTTCGTTAGAGAATATTCGGGGTTGTCATGATCGAGATCAGCCACGTCGACAAATGGTACGGTACGGCCTTCCAGGCGCTGAAGGATTGCACCACGAGCGTCGCCAAGGGCGAGGTGGTGGTGGTCTGCGGCCCTTCGGGATCGGGCAAATCGACTCTGATCAAATGCGTCAACGCGCTGGAGCCGTTCCAGGGCGGCACGATCACGGTCGACGGTGTCTCGGTCGGCGACGCCAGGACCAATTTGCCGAAACTGCGCGCGCGGGTCGGCATGGTGTTCCAGCACTTCGAGCTGTTTCCGCATTTGCGCATCATCGACAACCTTTGCCTCGCACAGGAAAAGGTGCTGGGACGCTCGCATGCGGACGCGGTAGTGAAAGCCTCAAAACTGCTCGACCGCGTCGGCCTGAAGGATCACGCGCAGAAATATCCGGCGCAACTGTCCGGCGGCCAGCAGCAGCGTGTCGCGATCGCGCGGGCGCTGGCAATGGACCCGATCGCGATGCTGTTTGACGAGCCGACCTCGGCGCTCGATCCCGAGATGATCTCGGAGGTGCTCGACGTCATGGTGGACCTCGCGCGATCCGGCATGACCATGATGGTCGTGACCCACGAGATGGGTTTTGCCAGCAAGGTCGCCAACCGCGTCATCTTCATGGACCAGGGCGAGATCGTCGAGGACGCGATCAAGGACGATTTTTTCAACAAGCCGCGCAGCGAACGTGCGCAGAAGTTTCTGTCGAAGATCCTGTCGCACTAATTCCTCAGTGCAGGCAATGCCGGAATAACGTCAGGTTATACCGATAATGCTTTTCGGAAGGGTTTATCCGCGGCTGCATTTTGCGTATATGTCGCCGGGATGATTTTCTGCGCCTCAGGAGAACTGATTTGACCCCGATCGCGTACGTCAACGGCGACTTCGTGCCGCTCAGCGAAGCCAAGGTTTCGGTTTTGGACCGCGGCTTTTTGTTCGCCGACGGCATCTACGAGGTTTCGGCCGTGCTCGGCGGCAAGCTGGTCGATAACGACTCGCATCTCGCGCGCCTGGAGCGTTCGGTCGGCGAGATCAAGCTGCCGCTGCCGGAGACGATCGCGCGCATCAAGGAGATTCAGCACGAGCTGATCAGGCGGAACGCGCTGAAGGACGGCCTGGTGTACATCCAGGTCACCCGCGGCGCCGACGTCGGGCGCGACTTTGCGTTTCCGAAAGGGGTCAAGCCGACCTTGATGATGTTCACCTCGGTCAAGGACATCGTCAATGCGGCGTCGGCCAAGAGCGGCATCGGCGTCATCACCGTGCCCGACATCCGCTGGGCGCGACGCGATATCAAGAGCGTGGCGCTGCTGGCGCAGGTGCTCGCCAAGCAGGCGGCGGCGGAAGCAGGCGCCGGCGAGGCCTGGATGATCGAGGACGGCAGGGTCACCGAAGGTGGATCGTCTTCAGCTTTCATTCTCACCAAGGATGACGTGCTGGTCACGCGCGAGAACTCGTCGGCGATTTTGCCGGGCTGCACCCGCAAGGCGGTGGTCAAACTCGCCGAGGAACGTCAGCTCCGTGTCGAGGAGCGGGCGTTCACGATCGATGAGGCGCTGAAGGCCAAGGAAGCCTTCATCACCAGCGCCTCGTCCTTCGTGCAGCCGGTCGTGAAGATCGACGGCAAGCCGGTCGCCGACGGCAAGCCCGGGCCGATGGCCCAGCGCCTGCGCGAAATCTATATCGATTTCGCCCGCGCCACCGGAGAGTAGGGCGCCAGGCTTCTGTCTGGTTGCCTACTTGCTGTCGTAGGTCGTCAGCTTCGCGCCATCGTCGGCGACGAACACCGCAAGGATGCTTGCGGGTTCGGTCGCGCTGGCATTCTCGCTGACGAGATGGGCGCTGCCGGGCGGCTCAAAGAAGGTTTCTCCGGCTTTATAAACCTTGGCTGGTCCCATTCCCGACACTTCCGAGCGAACTTGTCCCGAGAGGACGTAGACGAACACGCTGCCAGCGTGATGATGGCTTTGCGATTTGCCGCCGGGCGCATAGGTCACAACGACGGCGGTCAGGCTCTTGCCGGGCACATTGGGAAGCTTTTCGCTTTGCACCGGCCTCGCGACGACGGGATCCTCCGCACGCGCGACGCTCGCGATGACCGCCATTGCAATGACGGCCGCCAAGGCGGTTGTGATCAAGGCCGTTCTGATCAAGGCTGTTCTGATCATGGGTATCTCCGTTCCAGCCGGCTTCAAGGCTTGAGGATCAGCTTCTGCACGCGCCAGTTCAGTAGCTCGGCGACATAAAGCACATTCTCTGACGGACACGCCATCGCGTGAATCCAGCCGAATTGTTTGAGCTGCTTGCCGGACTGGCCGAGCACGCCCAGGACCTTGCCATCGAGACTGAGCTTGTAGATGCGGCCGGGCCAGGCGTCGGAACTATAGAGGACCTGATGCGGCGGTGGCGTGATGCAGATCGACCATGGCGAGCCCGGCGCGAATGTGCCCTTGGCTTTGGTTGCCTCGTCCGGGATCTTGCCGATCGCGGGCTTTGCGTCCGGCGGCACCGGCACGTCGATCACAAATTGCCGCTCGAATTTGCCGTCCTTGTCGAACACCTGGATGCGATGGTTGCCGCGGTCGGCAACATAGACATTGTCATTCGCATCGGTCGCGATCGAATGCGGCGTGTTGAACTGGCCGGGCCCGTTGCCGGGCTCGCCCCATGACTTGATCCAGTTGCCGTCCTTGTCGGCCTTGGCGACGCGTGAGTTGATGTAGCCGTCGCTGATGAAGGTGTCGCCGGCCTTGTCCCAGGCCACGTCCGTCACCTGGCGGAAGCGGCCGTCATCCGGCGGCAGCGGTGGCTTCGGATGCTTCAACGGCTCGGTGCCCTCGTCGGACGCTTCCTGCTTGCGGCCGAACACCATCACAACGCGACCGTCGGGATCGAACTTGATCACCATGTCCGAGCCCTTGTCGGTCACCCAGATGTTGTCCTGGGGATCGACCTTCACGGTATGGGCAAAGGACCAGGCGTAGAGGTTCTTGCCGATCTCGCGGATGAATTTCCCGTCCTTGTCGAATTCCAGGAGCTGCGTGGCAGCGGCGGCGTAAGCGGGGCCGGTCGTATTGCCGCGCGACAGCGCGAACACATGGCCCTTCGAATTGACCGCGACGCCCGACACTTCGCCGAAATACATGTTGGTCGGCAGCTTCAAGGGATTGGAAACGGACTCGAAATTGATCGTCGGCACGGCCTGCTGCGCGAGAGCCTGTGGCGCCACCAATAGCGGCAAAACAAACAGCCAACGCCTCATGACTTTCTCCCGAATGCTTTTCCAAAGTGTTCTCGTTGCCGCGGAGGCTAGTTCAAGTGAGCTTCCGTCGTCCATATTGGCCCATGCACGCTCATGTCATAACGGAACGTCGCTCCGCGCATGGCGCAGTACGTGAAGGTACGTGAAAGAAGTCTGCTATAAGCGTTCAAAACCACCGCCACCGGGAGGGCGCGCATGCAGTTTTCTCGCATCAAGACGGCTGTATTTGCGTTCGTGCTGGCTTCGTCGGGTCTGTCCGCCTGCGCGGGGGCATTTGCCGCCGCAACCTATCCCGAGCGGCCGGTCAAGATCGTCGTGCCGTTTGCGCCGGGCGGTGGCACCGATGTGGTCGCGCGCACGCTGGCGCAGGGGATGGAACAAGACCTCGGCGCTTCCGTCTTCATCGAGAACCGGCCCGGAGCGGGGACCATTGTCGGCACGCAAGCGGTCGCGGTCAGCAAGGCCGATGGCTATACATTGTTGATGGGAACGTTCGCCAATGCGGTCAATCCGAGCCTGAACGCCAAGCTGCCTTACGACGCGCACAAGGATTTTGCCCCCGTGGCGCTGATCGCGCGCTCCTTCAACATCGTCGTCGTCAATCCGAAATCGTCCATTCACACGATTGGCGACTTGATCGCCGCGGCAAAGGCCAGTCCCGACAAGCTCACTTTCGGCACGTTCGGCGCCGGCACCTCGGCGCATCTCGCCGGCGAGTTGTTCAACTCCATGGCCGGTGTCAAGCTGACGGCGGTGCCTTACAAAGGCGCAGCGCCCGGGATCACCGACCTGATCGGCGGCCAGATCGACGTGATGTTCACGACGGTGGCAAGCGCGGCCGCACTCGTCGAAAGCGGCCAGTTGCGGGCCATCGCCGTGACCTCGGCCGCGCGCTCACCGGCCTTTCCGCAACTCCCGACCGTTTCTGAAGCGGGTGTTCCCGGCTATGCGGCCGAAGCCTGGTATGGCCTGTTCGCGCCGACCGGCACGCCGGCCGATATCATCGCGCAGCTCAATAAATCGGCAGCGTCGGCCGTGCAGTCCGAGGCGTTCAAGAAGCTTGTCGTCAACGAGGGGCTGGTGACAGTCGCGCAGCCGCCTGAAGCGCTGGAGCGATACGTTCAGGCTGAGGAAGAGCGCTGGCGCCGCGTCATCAGCGAGGCCGGGATCAAGGTCGAATAGGCTGATGATTGCAATGGCCGGACGTCGGATTTAGCGGTAGGTTTCGGGTGGCGCGCCATTGGCGGCGTACCCGACGGGGCATTGGTGATGATTCTCAACGCTTCGGAAAGCCGCGTGCTCTCGCGGATCTTCGGCCTGCTCGCCGAGGACCTCACCGAGCGTGACGTGCGCGAGGCGCTGGGCCACAATCTGCTCGAGTTGTTGCAGGCCGATTATTACGCGTCCTTCGTCTGGCAGGACGATGCGCGGCGGTTCGATCACGCCGTGTACCAGAACATGGATCCGAAAAACCTCGCCAATTACGAGGCCTACTACCAATATCACGACCCCATCACCTTCAAGCTTCAGGCAAGGCGCGCGCCGACGCTGGTGACACAGGTGATGCCGCAGCGGGACCTGCTGCGCACCGAGTTCTTCAACGACTTTCTCGGCCGCGACGGGCTCTATTGGGGCGTCAACGCCTATAGCTATGTCGGCAATCGCAATATCGGCGACTTGCGCATCTGGCGTGGCCGTCGTCGCGAGAATTTCAATGGCCATACGCTGGAGTTGTTGCGCGTGATCCAGCCGGCCTTTACCGGCGCGCTGGTTCGCGCGCGCGGCGAAATGGCGGTCGATGATGCCGGATCGGCGCGGTCGCTTTCGCTGTCGGTGCGCGAACTCGAAATCGCGCGGCTGATTGCCGAGGACCTCAGCGACAAGGAAATCGGGCGCCGGCTCGGCATCGAAAGCTCGACCATCCGCACCTACGTCAAGCGCATATTCACCAAGCTTGGCGTCCGCCGCCGTAGCGGTGTCGCCAGCCTGTTGTCGAAGGATCTCTAGCTCGCTTTAATTGCTCGGCGGTGGGGGAAGCCGCCCGAACAGCTTCTCCATCGAGAGCCCGATCGCGATCAGGCGGCGGTCGCTGCCGGACGGTCCATCGAGCTCGAATCCGACCGGCAGTTTCGTTGTGGCTCCGAGTCCGACGGGAAGCTGCAAGCCGGGTATGCCGGCATTGCTGCCGGGGTCGGTATTCCGGATGAACAGCAGGAAGTTTTCGAGGCTGCTCGACTCCGGGTTTGCCGCGATCGCAACCTTCGGCACGGTCGGAAAAGCGATGGCATCAAGTTTGTTTTTCGCGAACGTGTCGCGATAGAGCGCCTGAAGCGCCGGCCGCGCCGTCTTCATTGCGGCTTCATAGGCCGGCTTGGCATCGACCACCGTGTTGTTCGGCCCCGGCAGCTTGCGCGGGATCACGAGCCCGTCATAGGTGCCCTTCACGTCGGGGCTTGCAATCGATTTCGCCACCGCTTCGATGGTGATGCCGGTGCCGGTGTGCTTGAGATAGGCCACCATGTCGTCATAGGCCTCGTACAGCGCTACCGGAAAGCCGACCTGGCCATTGAGCTCGGCGAGCTTCGGCATCTCGACATCGACCACCGTGACGCCGGCTGATTTCAGTTTGTCGATCGCTGCATGGAACGCCTTGTCGGTGTCGCCGTCGAGATTGGCAAGCATGCTGCCGACGATTCCGATGCGGACCTCCTTGAGCGCGGCCGGCGCAATCGTGCCGCCGCCGGTGATGGCGCGGTCGAGAATTGCAACGTCGCCCATGCTGGAAGCCATGGGGCCGGGTGTGTCGCGCGTGTGGGAGATCGGCGCGATGCCGCCTTGCGGATAGCGCCCGACAGTCGGCCGCAACGAGGAACAGCCGTTGAGTGCGCAGGGCAGGCGTACGCTGGCGCCGGTGTCGGTGCCGAGACCGGCGGTGACGATCCGCGCACCGATCGCCGCAGCTGTTCCCGAGGAGGAGCCGCCAGCGATTTTCGTCGCATCATAGGCATTGCGCACGCCGGGTTCGGGCCCGGTCTGGAACGTCGGATTGTAACCGGAAATGCCGAAGGCGAGCTCGTGCATATTGGTCTTGCCGATGATGATCGCGCCGCTCGCGCGCAACTTCTCGACCACCGGAGCATCCTGCTTCGGCACATAATCTTTCAGCGCAGGCGTGCCCGCGGAGGACGGCAGCCCCGCCACCTCCGTATTGTCTTTCACCACAACAGGCACGCCGCCGAGCGGCTTGCAGTTCTTGCCGGGTTTGTGGCTAGCATCGAAGGCCGCCGCGGCCTTCATGGCGCCCGCCTCGTCGAGCGTGACGAAGGCGTTGAGATTGGCCTTCGCCTTGGCGCGAGCGAGCGCGGCGGAGACCAGCGCCTTGCTGGTGATGCGGCCGGCACAGAGATCGGCGGCCGCCTGTTGGGCCGTCAGGTGGTCGAGGTCGATTGCGTTCTCGGCCGATGCAGACGACGACAGCACGGCGGGCGAGGCGGCGAGGATCATCGTTGCTAAAAGCGTCGATGCAAGGTTGTTTGGCCGGTCCATGGTGGTCTCCTGGCGTTCGAGGCGCTGTCTCAATCCTAGCCAAATCGTCCCAAAGCGCTTGTCCCCATTTTCGGGGACATTGCTCTATTTGGCCGTGTCCCGCGCGAAAATTGAATAAGGTGAAATCCTGTTGCAGTGCGGTGTTGAAAGTCTTCCAGTCAGGAATAATCCGCCCACAGCGGTGTTGCAGAGGACACGTCTTTCAGGCACTTGGCGGCAAAGGCCTTCTCGCGTTCTGCCCCTCATTCAGACCTACGGAGGATCCCCATGTTCAGTACGCTCCCGCGCACGCTCGCTGCTGCAATGCTTGCGATCACCTGCTTCACCTTGCCGGCATCGGCGCAGGAAACGCTGCGCATCCGCGGCACGATCGAGAGCGTCGACGGTTCGGTCTATACCGTGAAAAATCGCGACGGCGCCGAGGTGAAGCTCACCGTCGTCGATCCGCATCTTTACGTCGCCATCGTGAAATCGACGATGGCCGACATCAAGCCGGGCCAGTTCGTCGGCGCCACCGGCATGACGCAGCCCGACGGCAGCCAGAAGGCGATCGAGGTCCACATCTTCCCGGAATCGATGCGCGGCACCGGTGAGGGCCATTACGATTGGGACCTCAAGCCCAACACCAAGATGACCAACGCCAATGTCGAGCAGACTGTTGGCGGCGTCGAAGGGCCGGTGCTGACCGTGAAGTACAAGGACGGTGAGAAGAAGGTGCTGGTGACGCCGGAGACGCAGGTCGTCACCTATCAGATGGGCGACAAGGCCGATCTCAAGCCCGGCATCAAGATCTTCATTGGCGCAGCGAAGAAGGGTGCCGACGGCACCTGGACGACACCACGCGTCACTTACGGCAAGGACGGACTGACGCCGCCGATGTAAGGCCGCGTTTCAAAAAGACCAAAGCGACGAGATCAACTTTAACAGGGAGAGTATAATGCGTTCGGTGATTTCATTTGCGTTGGCGGCGTGTGCTGCGGTGGCAATCTCTTCACAAGCGCTGGCGCAGTCGCCCACGCCGGCCCCGTCACCCGTGCCGGAGAAAATGCCATTCGACATTCCCTACGGCATGTCAATTGGGGTTGATAAGGCAAAAGAATTGATGGCGGCGGCGGAAGCCGAAGCCAAGAAGCACAGCTGGAAAATGAACATCGCCGTCGTCGACACCAACGGCGAGCCGGTGCTGTTCGAGCGGATGGAAGGCGCGCAGATCGCCTCCGGCGCGATCTCCATCAACAAGGCGCGGACCGCCGCGCGTTTCCGCCGCGAAACCCGGCTGTTCTTCAACGCCTACGAGAGCGGCCACACCTATGTTTCCACCCTCGATCCGACGCTGACGGCGAGCCCCGGCGGCTTCCCGCTGGTTGAGAACGGCAAGCTGATCGGCGCGATCGGCTGCAGCGGCGGCACCGGCGACCAGGATGCCGTGACCTGCAAGGCCGCTGCCGACCTCGTGAAGTAACAGCGTTCTTTTCTGCAAAATTTACGGGCGTCGCGGCTTCTGCTGCGGCGCCCATCCTTTTTGTAGGGCCGCATCAATCTTTCCGCCGAAATCCACCGCAGGATACCGACATTATTTTGCAGCGCGGGACGCAAACGCGAAACGCCTTTTGCGAACCCCAAGCCCGACTGTAAAAAGAGCCGGTCTGTGCCCTTCCCAGGAACCCTTTGCCGTTAGCCGCATCTAAAGGGCATCTGATCCAGGTCAAATGGAGAAGGGATATGCTCACCTATGCATTGATTATCTTTGCGATTGGCGCCCTCGGCGGCCTGTATCTCGCCAGTCATGTGCTCCGCGAGAAGCTTGCGCCATGGCCTGTCTCGCTGTTGCACGCCGCTCTCGGTGCCATTGGCCTGCTGCTCGTCATCTACGCGGCGCTGACTCACGGCATATCGCACGCGGCGCTGACCGCGCTCATCATCCTGATCGTTGCGGCGCTGGGCGGCTTCTATCTGGCCTCCATCCACTTGCGTAGCGCGATCGCTCCGAAACCGGTCGTCTTCGTTCATGCCGGCGTTGCCATTATCGGATTTCTGACGCTGCTGGGCGCAGTCACAGGCATATTCTAGCGGCCTTAAGGCGTAACGGACCGATGCGTTTCCTGGGTCACCCGGTTCATCCGATGCTGGTCCACTTTCCAATCGTATTGTGGACCATCGCGGTGATTGCCTATGTCGCGAACGCTGCCGGCATGATCGAGGCCGCCGATGAGATCGCCGAGTATTCGAATGGCGCCGGATTGATCATGGCGTTGCTCGCAATGACAGCCGGCGGCTTCGAGCTTCGCACCATCGACAGCCGCAGCGAAGCGATGCGCGTAGCGACGTCGCACATGATGTTCATGGCAGTGGTCTGGTTCTGCTTCCTGGCGGCGTTGCTCTTGCAGGTGTCACCCGGCCGATCGGCCTCACCGCTTGTTGTCGCGTCCTGCGCGATCGCCGGATTTCTTCTGATGATCGCAGGCGCCCGGCTGGGTGGGCGCCTGGTGTATGACTTCGGCGTCGCGGTCAAGAGCCAGAGCAAGCCGTAGCCGCTCCACCGCCTCCGACCGGCATCAATTGAAATTGATGGACGAGGCGATCATCCCTTCGCTAGATAGACCTCAAGGTTGCGGCCATGACCTTCGGCATGACGCCGTTATTCAAGTTGAGGGAGGCCCGGGATGTGGGTTCTTTTGCTGGTGCCGTTTGTCGGCCTGTTGTGGGTGCCTTTCTATAATTTCCATGAGCCGGCGCTGTTCGGCTTTCCGTTTTTCTATTGGTACCAGCTTGCCTGGGTGCCGATCTGCTCGCTTCTGATCTGGCTCGTGTACCGCTCGCGCACGCCCGATGAAACGCCGTGACGTTTCGCAGCACTGACCTCAGCTAAGGCTTACCATGTCCGTTAATCTCGACTGGACGGCGCTCGCCGTTTTCCTGTTCTTCTTCGCCCTCGTCACGGTGATGGGCTTCTTTGCCGCGCGCTGGAAAGCCGGCCCGGTTGACTCCCATCTCGACGAGTGGGGACTGGGCGGGCGTCAGTTCGGCACCTGGATCACCTGGTTTCTGGTCGGCGGCGATTTCTACACGGCCTACACCGTGATCGCGGTGCCGGCGCTGGTCTATGCAGTCGGCGCCTACGGCTTTTTCGCGCTGCCCTATACGATCATCGTCTATCCTTTCGTGTTTGCGGTGATGCCGCTGCTCTGGAAGGCTGCGCACGCCAAGGGGCACGTGACCGCAGCCGACGTCGTGCACGAGGCTTACGATTCGCGCGGCCTTGAACTCGTCGTGGCGATCACCGGCATGGTCGCGACCATGCCCTATATCGCGCTGCAGTTGATCGGCATGGGCGTCGTCATCAAGGCGATTGGTCTCACCGGCGAATTGCCGATCGTTGCCGCCTTCGTCATTCTCGCGCTTTACACCTATAGCTCAGGCCTGCGCGCTCCCGCGCTGATCGCCTTCGTCAAGGACATCATGATCTACATCGTGGTGCTGGTGGCGGTGGTCGTGGTGCCGGCGAAGCTCGGCGGCTATGGCGCGGTGTTCTCTGCCGCCGATGCAGCCTTTACCGCCAAGGGCGGCGCGACCGGGCTGATCCTCAAGCCGGAGCAGATGCTGGCCTATGCGACGCTCGCGCTGGGATCGGCGCTGGCGGCGTTCATGTATCCGCACACGCTGACCGGCGTCTTTGCCTCGAAATCGGCCGATACCATCCGCAAGAACGCGATCCTGCTGCCGGCCTATACGCTGTTGCTCGGGCTGATCGCGCTGCTCGGCTACATGGCCCACGCCGCGAATCTCAAGGTGGCATCGCCGAACGACGTTGTGCCGATGCTGTTCAAGGAGCTGTTTCCCTCCTGGTTCTCCGGTTTTGCCTTCTCCGCGATTGCGATCGGTGCGCTGGTGCCGGCTGCGGTGATGAGTATCGGTGCGGCGAATCTCTTCACGCGCAATGTGTGGAAGTCCTACATCAATCCGAACATCAGCCATGCCGGAGAGGCGTCGGTCGCCAAGATCGTCTCCCTCGTCGTCAAGGTGGGCGCGCTGGCCTTCACGATCTTCCTGCCGACGCAATATGCGCTCGATCTGCAATTGCTCGGCGGTCTGTGGATCCTGCAGACGTTCCCGGCCCTGGTGTTCGGTCTGTTCACGCGCTGGTTCCGCGCCGAAGGGTTGCTGCTCGGCTGGGCCGCGGGAATCGCGTGGGGGACATACACGGCGTGGGGTAACGGGCTGAAGCCGCTGGCGACGCTCAATCTCGGCGGGTCCGCCTACGCGTTCTACACCGGGCTTGGCGCTCTGATCCTCAATGTCGTCGTTGCCGTCGTCGGCACCGCGATTGCCGGACTGATTTCGCCGCGAAAGGCTATTGCTCGATCTTGATATTGCCGGCGCGCGCGACCTCGGTCCATCGTGCGATGTCGGCGGACAAGATTTGCGCAAACTCTTCCGACGCATTGCCGACCGGCTGGATGCCGAGTGGCTTCAGCTTCGCGACGACGTCGGGCTCTTTCACGATTCGCCTCAGCTCGCTTTCCAGCTTTTTGACGATTGCCGGCGGCGTCTGTCGCGGCGCGAAAATGCCGCTCCACAACACCGCGTCCACATCGGTGCCGGATTCCTTCAAGGTAGGGACGTCGGGAAAATCCTGCGCACGGTCGGGCGAGGTGACCGCAAGCGCGCGCACTTGACCGCCCTTGACCTGGCCCGACACCGGACCGGCGTCGGCGATCGTCGCGGTTACCTGGCCGGAAATCACGGCCATCACCGAGTCATTGGCGCCCTTGTAGGGAATCTCCTGCATCGGTGCGCCGGTCTTTTGTTTGAACAATTCGGTGACGAGCTGGAAGGCGGCGGACGAGGAGGAGTAGTTCGCCTCTTTCGGGTGTGCCTTGGCAAAGCCGATCAGGTCGGCGACCGACTTGATCGGCGACGCGGCGTTGACGATCAGGATCAGCGGGAATGATCCGAGTTCGGATACCGGTATGAAATCTCTGACGGGATCATAAGGCAGCTTGGCATAGACCGCCGGATTGATCGCCATCGCGCCGCTGGCGCCCACCAGGAGCGTGTATCCGTCAGCTTGCGACTTGGCGACATATTCCGTCGCGACAATCGCGCCGCCGCCGGGCTTGTTGTCGATGATGACGGGCTGGCCGAGGCTATCCGACAGCTTTTGTCCGACGATCCGCGCAATCAGGTCGTTGCCGCCGCCCGGCGTGAAGCCGACCACGATATGGATCGCACGCGTCGGATATTTCGCCGGATCCTCCTGCGCGCGTGCGGTGGTGAAAAGAGAAAGCGCGGCGCAGGCGCTGATGACGGCATATCGGCGAGAGGCATTCATAGTGGCGTGATCTGCACATGGAGCACGGCGGCCTGGCCGTCGTCGACTGCCGTGAGGCAGCGGTCGATCGCTGCCGCGAGTTCATCCGGCTCGGTGACGCATTCGCCGTGCGCGCCGAAGGCTTTTGCGACGGCGGAAAAATCCCGCCGTTCGCCCTGGCGGCCCGAGGTCAGCCGCGACTGGAATGCGTCGGTTTCGGCGGCGACCCCCTTGGGATAGACGCGCTGTACCGCCGACTTCACTGCTTGCCAGCCGCCATTGTCGAGTACGACGGTGAAAATCGGGATCCGGTATTGCTGGGCGACCGCGTAGACGCTATCGGGTGATGAGAAATGGAATCCGCCGTCGCCGATCACCTGCACGATGCGCCGTTTCGGTTCGGCGAGTTTGAGTCCGAGCGCCATGCCGCCGGAAAAGCCGAGCCCGCCGCCGGCGAGGCCAACATAGCTGCGCGGTCTGGTGCGTTTGATGTGTTCCTGCAGGATCGGCCCATTGCGGATCGCTTCGTTCACGACAATGTCGTCCTGCGAGATTTTGCCGTTCAGACTAGCAAACAGGAAAGCCGGCGTAAGCGCGCCCGAGGAGCCTTTGTTGGCGCGGGCATCGGCGCGACGCTTGTTGATGGCGTCCCGCGCGCCGCGCCAGCTCGCGATCCGCGCAGTGACGCGTTGTCGAAACGCATCGTCAGCGCGCGCCTCGATCGCCTCGCAGACCTGGCTCAGGATCGTCGCGCAATCGCCCTGGATCCGCAGGTCGGTCGGAAAGCCCCACATCGGAAAATCAGCCTTCAACGGATCGATGTCGATCTGGATCCATTTGATCGCATCAGCGCGCTTGGCATATTGCGGCACAAAGGGCACGTCGGTATCGAGCAGCAGACCGAGGTCGGCTCCTTCCAATACGGCTGAGGGGTCGAAGCCGGCGAAGCAGGGCGACGCCTGCGACATGTTGAGATCGATCGAATTGAACTCCACAACCCGGATGCCGCAAAGTTGCGCGAGCCTCTCCAGCGCGGCCACGGCCTCTGCCTTGCGGCCGAGATAGGCGGTGAGCGCAATCGGGTTTTCCGCCGCCATCAATGCGTCCGCGATCGCCTCAACGCGCGCCGGCTCGATGCCGCCGGCCTGCACGCCGCCGTAGCGCGCCGGCGGATAGGCCGGCATCGCCGCGTCGTCCCACTCTTCGGCGAGCGTCTCGCGCGGCAGCATCATATAGACCGGACCCGGCGGATCGCTTTGTGCGAACGCTTGCGCCCGGGCCAACGCCTCTTTCACCACGACGCCCGAGGGTAGCGAATATTCCCACTTCACGTAGGGCCGCACGATGCTGGCGATATCGAAGGGGTCCTGCACGAAATGCACGTAGGTATCACGCGACCCCGTCAGTTCGCCATGCACCGTGAACGGCGCGCGGCCGGCAAACAACAGCACGGGCAGGCGATAGCGGAACAGGTTCTGGATCGCCATGCACGCATTCGCCGTGCCCGCATCGACATGCACGAACACGGCCTGCGCGCGGCCGGTTGCCAGCGCGTACCCCGCTGCCATGTGCACGGCGACGACTTCATGCGGACACAGGATGACTTCCGGATGTTTGCGGCCCTCGCGATCCCACGCCGCCAGCGCCTCGATCAGCGACACATGATCGGTGCCGAGATTGGCGAAGATATAGTCGACGCCGAGATCGACCAGCGCTTCAAGGAAATGATGTGCGGTCGAATGGCGGCCCATGCTCATGCCGCCTTTTCGGCGACGAACTTGTTGCGCAGCGTGCCGATGCCGGTGATCTCGATCTCCACCACGTCACCGGCCTTGATGTTCGGCGAAGCACCGTCGGTTCCCATCCAGATCACATCGCCCGGCCACAGCGTGAAGTATTTCGTCATCTCGACAATGAATTCCTTGACGCCGAACAGCATGTCGTTGGTCCGGAAGCGGTTGGTTGCCTTGCCGTTCACGCGCACGATGGTTTCCATCTTGTCGAGATCGGCTGAGGTTTCGATCCACGGTCCCATCGGCTTGAAGGTGTCGGCGTTTTTCGAGCGCCACAGGCCGCGATCGGCCTTCTGCCAGGTGCGTTCGCTGACGTCGTTGCCGATCGTGTAGCCGAACACGCAATCCATCGCGTTCGCGTCGGTGAGATGCTTGGCCTTCTTGCCGATCACGACGACGAGCTCGCCCTCATAGTGAATCTGCTCGGTCGCATTGGCGGGGATGACCACGTTCTCGTCGTGCGCGATCAGCGCGTTCTGCGCGCGATAGCCGACCTCCGGCCGGTCAGGCACGTTCGGCACCTCGCCGCGCTTGTTGGCGGCCTCTTTCAGATGTTTGAGGTAATTCAGCCCGACGCAATAGAAGGTGCGCGGCATCACCGGCAGTTCGATCTTGACCTCAGCGAGCGCATGCGTCCGCGGCGTGCGTTTCCATTCCCCGAACGGATCGCCGTCGACCGCGACGACGCGGTCGCCTTCGACGATGCCCCATGAGGAGGCTTTGTTTGCCGTGAATTGAAGCCAGCGCATGGATCGCCCCTTGCGCTAGTCTTCTTCCTTCACCGGCGTCGAGGTGCCGGGGCCTTCGCCCATGATCAGGAGCACGGCGTCCTCGTCCTTGGCGCCGTCCCAATGCACCTGCTTGCCGAAATGGGTGACGAAGGTGCCGGCCGGCATCGGGGTCGAGTGCTCCGGATCGAATTTCGGCCCCGTCCCGACCCACCAGGTGCCTTGCAGCACGACGATGTAGCGATCGTTCGGATGGAAATGCGGGCGGCTGAAATGGTTGCCCTTGGTCCACTTGTTATAAACCATGTAGAAGCCGGGCTTGGCGGGGTCGCCGACCACGACAGCGGATTGCGCGCCGCGCGCGTCGACCTTGCTCCAGGGAATCTGATCCGGCAATTTGGACATGAGCGCGGCCGGATTGAGCGGGGTCGGGGTCTCAGCAGCCGAAGAGATGCTCAGCGTGCCGGCAAGCGCCAGCGGCAGCAGCCAGAGCTTGTGCGCCATTTTCATGATTTTCCTCCCGTGAAAAAGTCTAAGGCTTTGTTGCGGGGACACTAGCCGGTCCGGCTCTGGTTCGGAAGGGGCGGACTTGCATGCGGGAGGTGCGCAAATTCGCGTGAGCGATGCAGGCCGCGGCAAATGTTTCGAACATGGCCGCAGCCTGGTGCGGGACGCCTCTCAGGCGCGCATGCCGATCGCAGGCCCAAACGCATAGAATTTGAAACACGTGTCTAAGGAGAACGAAAGCTCTCAGCGCATATATCAGAGCTTATGTTGGGAGTGCTTTCATGACCCTGGATCATTCCTTGCCTCAGGTGAGGAGCCAGCGGGGTTTGCTGCCGAAGGTACGCCCGCAAATTCCGGCTCGAAGGATATCTTTCTTCGTTAAATTCGATCTTTGGGTGTCGACCGCAAGAAGCGTTGACGGGCTTTGGGTCGGAAGTATCGAAGACAAGCCTTGGCCCGGCTTGAGCCGCGTCGAGAGTGCGCTCCGTCTCATCAGGGATCGAGACCCACTTAGCTACTCCCGCGTGACGCGTTATCTCGATCGAATTTGGGTGCGCATCGTCCTAGGCTCCTTGGGGGAATACCAGCGGCAACTGAACGCTTGCGTGCTTGACAAGCACTTTGTGCTTTCAGCAACCACCACCGTGGAGAAGATCGCGTCAACCATTATTCATGAGGTAACGCACGCGAGGCTGGAGCACTGGGGCATCGCTTACGATGAAAAGGCGCGTTCTCGAATTGAGGCAATCTGCGTTCGCCGAGAACTGAGCTTTGTCCGTAAGGTGCCCGGAGGCGAAATGCTTCGCGAGGGACTCGCCGCATCATTGAACTGGTACGCTAGCGAACAAGGCCTCTTTTCCGATGCGAGTTTGCACGAGAGCCATGTTCAGGGCTCTATCGAGGCGCTGCGGCAGCTTGGCGTTCCGAGCTGGCTGATCGGATCTGTGTTGAAATTACGAGGTTTGCGATTAGCGCTGCGTGGCGACGTCGATTGAATTGGTGCTGGAGGCTTGGTAAGCGGCCCGCCCATCAATATTTCAAAAACCATGCATCCCGTTTACTTATGCGGGTAAGCAATTGAAAACCCGCTAGCTGCCAAAGTCGCCGTCGATCAATTCAAGGGGAGACGGCCATGAACGGGAACGCAATTCTGGAAAACGTGCGCAAGTATCGCGCGATCGCATCGCTCTATCGTCAAACAGCCGCGTTTCGCCCTGTTCAACGGTGGTCCCTGCTGGAGCAGGCGCAGCAATGGGAAGAGCGCGCGCTGGCCGAGCTCGAAGCACATTTCGACCCGAACGAAGGGCGGACCAGTTCGCTGCAGAGCTGGATGGTGCAGACGACCACCTGGCCAATGCTTAACGCCGCTTAAGCGGCAAACGCCTCGCGAGCGGCCAAATCGGGGCAGCATTTGGCCGTCGGTTAACACCTCATTCAGCGTAATTGCAGGCGAATCCGGCGTGGATTCCTCAATCGTCACCACAATTCTCTAAGCTTGGATCGCGAGCAGGAGATGCCGGTGCTACACGAAACCGCCAGGGAAACGACGACGGCTGGTGCCTCCGGATGGAGGCAGCTCGACACCGCGCGTTTGATACTGGCCGCGGTCGTGGTGGCCTCGCATGCCTATTATTTCTTCCTCACCCCGCTCGGATATGTCCTCTTCGCTTCCGTCGCCGAATGGATGGCGCGCTATGCCGTGCTGTGCTTTTTCGTGATCTCCGGCCTTGTGATCGGCCGCAGCCTGACGGCGCGGCGCGACGGCTTCGTGCCCTTCATGATCCGGCGGGTGGGGCGGATCTATCCGCCCCTGATCGCAAGCGTCGTCCTCGTCGTGACGATTGGGCACGCGCTGCGCTGGGCCGGTGTATCGCCCGCGCCCCTCGCCGATGCCGGGCCGATGGTCAACAGCTTTTCCTATGACCTTGGCAGCACCGCTTTGTCGCTTGCGACATTCGGATTTTGCGGAAAGCTGGCCTCGGGAGCCAACATCGCGCTGTGGTCGCTGGTGATCGAGATGCGCTGTTACGTGGTCGCCGGCTTGCTGGCGCAGGCGATCCTGTCGCGCACGCCTGGCGGAAAGATGATCAGCGCCATTCTGCTGTGTGGCGCGCTCGCGCTGCTGGTGACCGACCCCATGTTCGATTCCGTCATCGCGATCTGCTACGCCGCCTTCGCCTTCGGGCTCATGCTCAGCCTTGCGGTGGAGCAGATACCGCGCCTGCTCCCCGAGGTTCGCGTCGATATTTCGTATAGCCTCTATATCCTCCACCAGCCCGTCATGCTGGGCCTCGTGCTTGCCTGCTACCGGCCGTTCTTTCCATCGCTCGCAAACGCGATCTCGCTTGGTCTTGCGGCGTCAGGCGTTGCGGTGACGCTGGCGTGGCTATCCGCGCGATGGATCGAACCATTCCGGCTGCGCCCGCTCGCGAAAGCCTATGATAGCCTGGTGCGCACATTCCTCGCGAATGTTGGTTCGGCAGCCGCATCCGCCATCAAGTGAGCGTCACGCCGCCACTTTACCTGGCTTACGATTTTTGTAACATGGCGCCATGGCCGATTTCCATGGCGTCTTTCCTTATCTCGTTTCTCCGCTTGATCCCGACGGCGCCGTTCGCCGCGACGTGCTGGCGCGCCTCTGCGACGATCTCATTGCCTCGGGCGTGCATGGCCTGACGCCGCTCGGCTCGACCGGCGAGTTCGCCTATCTCAACAGCGCCCAGCGCCTTGCCATCGTCGAGACCACGATTGAGGCAGCGAAAGGCCGTGTACCGGTCGTGGCCGGCGTCGCCTCGACCTCGACGCTGGATGCTGTCGCGCAGGCGAAGGCCTATCAGACGTGCGGGGCCGACGGCATTCTGGCGATCCTGGAGGCCTATTTCCCGCTCTCCGACGCTCAGGTCGAATCTTATTTTCGCAGCATTGCGGACGCGGTCGATATTCCCGTCGTGATCTACACCAACCCGCAATTCCAGCGTTCGGATCTGTCGCTCGATTGCATCGCGCGCCTCGCGAGCCACCCGCGCATCAAATACATCAAGGATGCCTCGACCAATACCGGACGGCTGTTGTCGATCATGAATCGCTGCGGTGATTCCATCCGCGTGTTTTCTGCCTCCGCCCATATTCCGGCCGCGGTGATGCTGATTGGCGGCGTAGGGTGGATGGCGGGGCCGGCCTGCATCATTCCGCGGCAGAGCGTCGCGCTCTACGATCTCTGCAAGGCCGCGCGCTGGGACGAGGCGCTCGTACTTCAAAGAAAGTTGTGGCGGGTCAACGAGGCCTTTGCGAAGTATAACCTTGCCGCCTGCATCAAGGCTGCGTTTGCGCTCCAGGGCTATGACGTCGGCGATCCCGTCCCGCCCCAGAAGGCGTTGTCGGACGACGAACGGAAAGCGGTCGAGGCGGTGCTGCGGGAAGTGGGGTAGGGCGGCCGTATTCTCCGTCGTCATTCCAGGGCAGCCCGTCAGGGCTGAGCCTGGAATCCATTTCTCCCAGCACTCCCATGGTACGATGGATTCCGGGTTCGCTCGCTGCGCTCGCGCCCCGGAATGACAGATGGAAGGGGCTTGGCCTGTTCCTTCCCTGTCGGCTACATTGCCAACCTGACGAAATCTCGAGGAAAGTCCGATGAACATTCTCCCCGGCAATATGCGTTTCGGTGCGGGCAAACCGGTCAAGCGTCTGGAAGACCAGCGACTGCTCACCGGCAAGGGCCAGTTCATCGACGACAAGCCGGAAGAGGGGACGCTGTGGCTCCATATGCTGCGCTCGCCGCATGCACATGCGAAGATCGTCTCGATCGATACCAAGGCCGCTCGGGCGATGCCGGGCGTGGAGGCGATCTACACCGGCGCGGACCTCGTCGCCGACGACATCGGCACGCTGCCGACGCTCTTGGTTTTCCCGCGCCCGGACGGTTCGCCGATGACCGTGCCGCCGCGCCGCCTGCTCGCCCATGAGCTCGTCCGTTACGTCGGTGAGACCGTTGCGGCAGTCGTCGCGACCTCGCGCTTTGCCGCCCAAAGCGCTGCGGAAGCGATCGTGGTGGAATATCAGGAACTGCCATCGGTGGTCGATCCGCTTGAGGCGATCGAGCCGGGCGCGCCGGTCGTGTGGTCGGAAGTGCCCGACAATATCGTGGCGCGGATGAGCTATGGCGACGCGGCGGCGGTGGACGCCGTCTTCGCCAAGGCCGACCATGTCGTCTCGCTCGATCTCAACAACCAGCGTCTCGTGCCTTGCGCGATGGAGCCGCGCTCGACCATCGCCGAAATCGAGAAAAAAACCGGCCGGCTGATCCTGCATGTGCAGTCGCAGACGCCAGGCTCGACCCGCGACATTCTCGCCGAAGCCGTGCTGAAGCGGCCGAAGGAAAGCATCCAGGTCCTGGTCGGCGATATCGGCGGCGGCTTCGGTCACAAGACCAATCTCTATCCGGAAGACGGCATGGTCGCCTATGCCGCGACCAAGCTGAACAAGAAAGTGCGCTGGCGCGGCGAGCGCTCCGACGATTTCCTGGGCGGCACGCATGGCCGCGACCTGACCTCGACGGCGGAATTCGCGCTCGATGCCAAGGGCCGCGTGCAGGCGTTTCGCGTGCGCTCGCTCGGCGGCACCGGTGCCTATATCGCGGGTCCCGGCGCGCTGATCCCGCTCATCCTCGGCCCCTTCGTGCAGAGCGGTGTCTATGACCTGCCGCTCGTGCATTACGACGTGAAGGCGGTGCTCACCCACACCGCGCCGGTTTCCGCCTATCGCGGCGCGGGCCGCCCCGAAGCGGTCTTTGTCGTCGAGCGGCTGATGGATGCGGCCGCGCGGCAATTGAAGATCGACCCGCGCACCATTCGCAAGGTGAACTACGTCAAGCCGGCGCAGATGCCCTATACCAACGCGGTCGGGCAGGTGTACGACTCCGGCGCCTTTGCGCATATGCTGGAGCGCGCGACGAAACTCGCGGACTGGGACGGCTTCAACGCGCGCAAGAAGGCCGCGAAGAAAAAAGGCCTGCTCTATGGGCGCGGGCTCACCAGCTATATCGAGTGGACCGGCGGGACCGTGCACAACGAAGCGGTCAGCCTGCACGCGACATCAGAGGGGCGCATCGTGCTCCACGCCGGCACGCAGGCGATGGGGCAGGGGTTGCAGACCTCGTTCGCGCAGATGATTTCAGATGCGCTTGGCGTCGCCATCGACAAGGTCGATATCGTGCAGGGCAACACCGATCTGGCCATCGGCTTCGGCAGCGTCGGCTCGCGCTCGCTGTTCGTCGGCGGAACGGCCGCAGTTGTCTCGGCGGCCGATCTGATTACCAAAGCACGCGAGAAGGCCTCGCAGATGCTGGAAGCGTCCGTTGAGGATATCGAGTATCGCGACGGCACGCTCACGGTTGTCGGCACCGACAAGCATGTCAGCCTGTTCGACATCGCCAAAAAGGAAGATGGCGCGCGGCTTTCCGTCAACAGCGAAGGCCAGACCGATGGCCCGAGCTGGCCGAACGGTACGCATATCTGCGAGGTCGAGATCGATCCGGACACCGGTGTCACGCGCGTGGTCCGTTATACGACGGTCGATGACGTCGGCGTCGCCATCAATCCGATGCTTGTGACGGGGCAAGTACATGGCGGCGTCGCGCAGGGCATAGGCCAGGCGCTCTACGAAGGCGTCACCTATAGCGGCGAAGGCCAGCTCATCACCGCAAGCTATCAGGATTACTGCATCCCGCGCGCCGACGACGTTCCGCCGATCGAAGTGACGCTGGACGGTTCGGCGCCATGCCGCACCAATCCGCTCGGCGCCAAGGGCTGCGGCGAATCCGGCGCCATCGGCGGTCCGCCCTGCATCGCCAATGGCGTGATGGATGCGCTCGCCGATCTCGGCATCACCTCGATCCAGACGCCGATCTCGCCGATGAAGGTTTGGGAAGCGATCCAGATCGCGAAAGTCAAGGCGGCGTGACCTGCACGATTAATCCCTCCCTCGCGTAGCGTGGGGAGGGATCAAGCGTCTGAACCTTTCCTGTCATCAAAGCGACTTATGCCGGCAGCTCCAGATATTTGCGAGCTTGAACCGGTTTATTGGGCTTACCCAATTGCGCTGTTCTGGTAGGTTTCGCGCGCGACCGTAACGGAGATTTTCGATGCGCAAGTTTTTGACCATGCTCGCAGCACTGGCGACGCTGAGCCTTACCAATTGCGGCTATAACGCGATTCAAACTAACGACGAACAGGTCAAGTCGGCCTGGTCGGAGGTGCTGAACCAGTATCAGCGCCGCGCCGATCTCGTGCCGAACCTCGTCAATTCGGTGAAGGGCTTTGCGCAGCAGGAAAAGGACGTGCTGCTCGGGGTCACCAATGCGCGCGCGAAGGTCGGCACTGTTCAGGCGACGCCCGAACTCGTCAACGACCCGGGCGCGTTCGCGAAATTCCAGGCCGCCCAGGGCGAACTCACCAGCGCATTGTCGAAGCTGCTGGTGGTCACTGAGAACTATCCGCAGCTGAAATCGGACGCGTTGTTTCACGACCTGATGACCCAGCTCGAAGGCACCGAGAACCGCATTACGGTGGCGCGCAACCGCTATATCAAGGCGGTGCAGGACTATAACGTCGGCATCCGCACCTTCCCGAACAATCTCACCGCGATGTGGTTCGGCTACAAGGAAAAGGCCAACTTCACGGTCGAGAACGAGAAGGAAATCTCGACCGCGCCGAAGGTGGACTTCAACCCGGCGCCCGCGCCGGCGAAGTAGTCTTGCCTCGATGTTTGCACGCGCTCTCGTTCTTGCATTCTTGCTGTGCTGGCCGTTCGCGGCGTCAGCGCAGGTCGCCGTGCCGACCTTGTCGGGGCGCGTGGTCGATCAAACGGCCACGCTGTCGGCTGGCGACATCGATACGCTGACGCAAAGGCTGAAGGATCTCGAGCGGCGCAAGGGCAGTCAGATCGCGGTGCTGATCGTTCCGACTACACAGCCGGAGGCGATCGAGCAGTTCTCGATCCGCGTCGCGGAGGCCTGGAAGATCGGGCGCAAGAAGATCGACGATGGCGCGCTTCTTGTGGTCGCCAAGAACGATCACAAGCTGCGGATCGAGGTCGGCTACGGCCTCGAAGGTGCGCTCACCGACGTGACATCACGGCGCATCATCGATGAGGTCATCGTGCCGCGTTTTCGCAGCGGCGACTTCGCCGGCGGGATTTCCGCCGGCGTCGATCGCATGATACGGGTCATCGATGGCGAGCCGCTGCCGTCACCGCAGCCGGAAGCGTCGCACCACGTCGACAATGCCGACCTTGGGCTCTGGTTGAACATCATCTTCAGCCCGTTCGGGCTTCTCGGTTATGCGGCGATCGCCGCCGCGATGCGCGGGCTTCTCGGTCGGCTGCTTGGTTCCGGCGCCACCGCCGGCATTGTCGGCGGCATCATCTGGCTTATCATTGGCTCGATCGCGATCTCTGCCGTCGCCGGCGTCGCTGCGTTTTTTGTCACCATGTTTGCCGATGCCATCCTGGCTTCGAGCATGAATGCAAACCGCAGCGTCGGACGCGGACGTGGCGGCTGGTCCTCCGGTTCATCGTCGGGCTCGTCCGGCGGCTCATGGTCGAGCGGTTCGAGCTCGAGTGACAGTGGCGGCTTTTCCGGCGGGGGTGGCGACTTCGGCGGCGGCGGTGCGTCGGGGAGCTGGTGATGGGGATCAAGCGCATCGGCAAGCATCTGCTCGAGCACCAATGGCGAGTGCGGCGGATTTTCCCGCCGCAGGCGTTGACCCTGATCGAGCAGGCGATCAAGGCAGGCGAGGCGACGCATTTGGGTCAGGTGCGCTTCGTCGTGGAAGGCGCGCTCGATGGCAAGCCGTTGTTCTCGGGCCAATCCGCACGCGAACGCGCGCTCGACATCTTCGCGCATTTGCGCATCTGGGACACCGCGCACAACAACGGTGTGCTGATCTATCTCTTGCTCGCCGACCGCAAGGTCGAGATTGTCGCCGACCGCGGCATCGACGCGAAGGTCGGGAGCGCCGGATGGCAGCAAATCTGCGCCGCCATGGAAACGGATTTCCGAAGCGGCAATTTTGCCGGCGGCGTCATCAAGGGCATTCAAGCGGTCTCGCGCGAGCTCGCGAAATATTTTCCCAGGCACGGCGCGGGCCCGAACGAATTGCCGGACGCGCCGGTCGTGATGTAGATGAGCGGATGTTGTTCATCATACTGAACCGTTCATTCGTCCGCGGTTCATACTGGTTGCTACATTTTGAAAGCAGAGGTTGCGCACCGCGCTGGCCTCTTGCGAAATTAACGAATGGAGCACAGTCATGTTGAAGAAATGGATCGCTGCCGGCGCCCTTGTCGGCGCCGTGGCCTTGGCGGCCGGAATGTCGAGCGCGCAGGCGATGCCGGTCGGCAATGTCGGCGACGGCGTGAGCTACGGCGACGGCGATGCGAAGATTATCCTCGTTTACGGCGGATGCGGCCCGTACGGGCACCGTGGCCCCTACGGCGGATGTCAGCCGGGCGGACAATGGGGCTTTCCGGGCGGAGGGGACCGCGGTGTCCCGCCCATTTTTGGTCCGTACGGCGGACGATGGTGCCCGCCGGGCTATCACCTCGGCCCGTATCGAGGCCGGTGCTGGCCGAACTGAGACTGCGCTTCATCAATAAGGCTCGGGAAACCAGACATCCCGGGTCTTATTGTCCGGGCGGATCAAAAGGCCCGCCGTCGGTAAACCAGTGCTTTCCGCGATAGATGATTTCGTTGCCGCCATCGACGTTGTCGATCGCCACGACATCGACCTTCTCTCCCTTCTTCAGCGCGATGCAGCCCTTCCACTGGGTCCCGCGCGGCGGGTGCCAGTGGTTGAACGCGACGAGCGAGTGCTCATGCGCCTCGGCCCAGCTTGGGCAGAACAGCGTGTTTTCGGGGATCGCTCTGATGTCTGACGCGGCGGCGGCAGTCGCCGTCAACATGAAAGCGATGATGATCGCGGTCCTGAACATGGCGCTTGTCCTTGCCTCGTTTCAGGCTTAGGTCGCCATTTCACCGGTTCAGGTTCATCGCAAGCAATTGCTTGATCGCCATGCGCTCATTTTCGAGTAGCCCCGGCCGGAGGCGGGACAGGGTCGGCCTTGATCGACGGCCGCTGCGCGACGCGATCGAACCAGGCCTTGACGTTGGTGTTGGCGGGATCGATCCCCTGACCGACCAGAGCGCCAAAGTCGAGCCAGCAATGCAGCACGATGTCGGCGAGGGTAAAACGCTTTCCGCAGAGATATTCGCGCCCGTCCGCCATCTGGCCGTCGAGCCAGGCGAGGCGATTGGCGGCAATCATCTTCAGGCCCGGCGAGGCTTCAGGGACAACTGGAATGCGTTTTTCGAAAAACTTCAGTGCCTCGCCGAAGCGATAGCCGTTCGCGAGCGGCTCGCAGATGTTGAGGTCGACGCGGCGCGTCCACATCCGGCATTCGGCGCGCTCCTTCGGCGTCGATCCGATCATCGCCGGCTGCGGCTTGATCTCTTCCAGATATTCGCAGATTGCGGTGATTTCGGAGAGATAGCTGCCGTCGTCCAGTTCGAGCGTCGGCATCTGGCCGTGCGGGTTGCGCTTGAGATGCTCCGCCTGTCGATTTTCGCCGCCGCGCAGGTCGACGGTCTGCTTTTCCATCTCGATGGCTTTCTCCGCCATGAAGATGCGGACGATGCGCGGATTGGGTCCGATCGAGTCGTAGAGCTTCACTGGCGGTCTCTCCGTATGTTTTCCAATGCGGAATGCATTGAGCAGACCTCTGAGCCGTCTGTCAAACCGGAAAGCCGCCCCGGGGCGTGGAAGCTAACCGTCATCGAGCTTGTTGAGGTCGCGCACCGACTGCATGATCGGTTCGAAATTCGAGCGCGCATCCAGCGCGTCAAACAGCTGCGCGGTGTCCGACAACAATGCGTGCGAGCGCGCAATCGCAATCCGCACGTCGTCCTGCGGCGTGTCGGATAGCCGGCCGTGGCCGGACAGCAGGATCTTCGAGTTGAGGCCTTTGAGGCGCTCCAGCGACTGGATGTAGTCGCTGATGCTGCCTGAGCCGAACACCCCGCCCATCACGCCGCCGGGCATCAGCGTGTCGGCGGCAAACAGCAAGCCCTTGTCCTGATCGAACAGGCTGATGCAGGCGGAGGTGTGACCCGGCGTGTACATCACGTTGAGACGAAAATCGCCGAGGTCGAGCAGATTGCCTTCCTCGAGCCAGATGTCGATATCGATCGGCTTGTTCGGCTCGTTGAACATCTTGCGCAGCATCGAGAAGTCGTCGCGCAGCATGATCTTGTTGGCGGCGAGCCGATGCGCCGCGATGATGGTGCGGCTCTCGTTGAAATGCCAGGCGGCGCCAATGTGATCGAGATGCTCGTGGCTCAGGATCACCATGTCGATCTTGTCCGGTGGACAGTCGAGATGGTTGAGGCATTCGAGCAGCGCCGGAAAATTCGAGGTCAGCCCGACGTCGATCATGATGGTGCGGGATCTGCCGCGCACCACGTAGGCGTTGGCCGCGCGATTCTTGAATCGCACCTGATAGACGTTTTCGGCGGCCTGGATCAGCGAGCAGACGTCGTTGTTGAGCAGGACCGGAAACGGGCTCGGTTTGCGCTCGCTCATGGGCCAACCGTCCGGAAGGCCGCGGCGTTGGAGGCGCGCAGGCGCTTGGAGAGCGCATCCATCACCATCAGCGCAAACGCCGGCTGCTGGCTGACCAGATAGACGAAGCGGGCGTGGTTGATCCGCATCACGCGGGTGCTGGGCGCCGCCGCAATCGCCGTGGCCGAGCGGGACGAGCCGTCAATGACCGCCATCTCGCCGAAGAACTCGCCCTTGCCGAGGGTGACGATGACGGTCTTGCGGCCGTCATTCAGCTTGGCGATCTCGACCTGACCGTCGAGCACGACGAACAGTTCACGGCCGCTCGAGCCTTCCTCGAAAATAACCTCGCCGACATCAAACTCGTTGATGCATTTTTCGATGGCCATGGCTCCCCTCCATCCCACCTTGTCGAGCGATGTTAGTCGGGAACGTGACCGGCGAAAACCAGCCGTCAGCCGGGACTTTGGTAGGGGCGCGGGCCTGAAGGGCCGCCTGGAAAGCGTTACCCGGCAGACAGCAATTCCTAAATTTTCGGTAAGCCGGCGGCCAGGTAAGGATTTGGCAAGATATGAAAGTTACCAAATGGTCAATCTTTTAGGGAGATTTGACCATGAGCGAGTCGACCGGCGAACAGGGTTCCCTCGATTTGGGCGCGTCCCAATCGACCGATACGCCCAGCGAACCGACGACGGCCTCCAGGGCCGAAGTGAGCGCGGCGGCGGATGCGCCGGTGTCCCAACCCCTGGTATCGGAACCCGAGATATCCGAGCCTTCAATGTCCGAGCCGTCGCGTTCGATGCCGGCGGCGTCCGAAGCGCCCAAAGCCGAGGCGATGAAGCTCGAGGCCGTGAAGGCCGAGGCGAAGCCGGTCGAGGCGAGCGCGCCGGCTGCCCAGGGCGAAGCCACCAAAGACAAGATCTCGCACATCCCCGCCAAGGTCATTGTGATGTCGCGCGGCGAGCATGCCTGGACGGACAATGGCATTCATGTCGAGCCCGAGGCCAAGGAGCAGCGAAGCGGTTTCGGCATGCGCCGCATCGCAGCGGTCGCGGCCATGCTGGCTTTGGCGACGGCAGCGGGCGCCGTTGGCGGTTCGCTCGCGACCGCTTCTCTGATGCACGGCGGCAGCGATGTCGCCGCAGGCACTGGCCAGACGTCCGCCCTGACGGCGACGCTGTCACGGATCGATGGCGACATCCAGGCGCTGAAGACCGGCCTCGATCACACGTCCAAGCTCGGCATGAGCCAGTTCAACAAGACCACCGAGCGTCTCGACAAGCTCGAGCGCGCCCAGGTCGAGCCGGCAGCCAAACTTGCCAAGTTGAGCGAGGCCATCGACAGACTGCACGCGCTGCCGGTTCCAGTGCCTGCGGTCGCGGCCGCAGCGCCTGCCGTATCCCCCGCCGCGAAGGAAACCACCGGATCGATTGCCTCGATGCCCGCCCAGCAGCAAGTCGCCGCGGCGTCGAAGAGCGACGGCAGGACCGATATCAAGGGCGACTTGAAGAGCGAACCTGGCCGCATGCCGACGCTGGACGACTGGGTGTTGCGCGACGTCGGCTATGGCGGTGCCGTGATCGGCAGCCGGCGCGGCATGTATGAGGTCTACGCCGGCGATTACATTCCGGGCCTTGGCCGGGTCGATGCCATCCGCCGCCAGGACGGCCGCTGGGTGGTCGTGACCAGCCGCGGACTGATTGTCGCGCGCTAACAAGCTTCTGCATCTCACCGCAAGGTGAAAAAGACGGCGGTTGTCATGAGACAGCCGCCGTCTTTTTGCCTATGCCCTGATGCAGAGCACGGACAGTCCTCCGGAATGAGGGCCTTGGTGCGGTGTTTGTCAGGTCATGGCTTCGTTGCGTTCCCTTTTCATCTCCTTCGCGCTTGTCTTGTTGCAGTTCGGCCCGGCGCAAAGCGCGCCGCTGCTGGAGCGCGGCACGGCCGTCACTGATCCCGACGCCTTGCGTGAGCTCGATCGCGGCCCCTTTGGTCTGGCGCGGATGCTTGGCGCTTCGTCGGGCGGGCCGCTCACCGACAACGCCCTGTTCGCGCTGCCTGCCGTTGCGCCGGTCCGAAAGACCCTCGATGAGGAGTTCGACCGCTACGTCCGGCAGCACAAGATTGAGCTGCCGAACGAAACCATCGGCATCGGGCCGCAGTTCGATTTTCAACTGTTCGACCGCGACCAGCTTTATTCCGGCACGACGCGCTTTGTGCTTGCCGGAATCGTCAACCGGATGGACCGCGCTTTTGTCGATCCGGCCAGTTGCGGCGAGATTCGCCTGATCTATCGGCTGACAGAGATCGATGCGCCGCCGGTCGGCGATCACGGCGCCTCGGCGCGGCTGCCGATGACGCTCAATCTTGTACTGAAGGCGAAAGCCGACGAAAGTCCGGCGTCGCTCACCTGCGGGACGATCGCGCGGCGCTGGCTGGAAACAACGGACTGGTCGCTCACCGGCGCGGCATTGGCGGAACGGTTGACGGCAAATGACGGGCCGCTCGCTTCGATCGGCCCGGAGAATATCCTGCGCATCGAAACCAACCTTCAGATCGCGCACGTCTCCCAATCGGCGGCTCACGAATTCCGCACCGACTACCTTCTCAAGGTCTTCGACTACGATCCGAAAACAAAGTCGTTCGAGGAAGCGACGCTGGAAGACCAGATCGATCGCGAGCGTCTTGCCTCCGATGAAACTCTCAGACGCGATTTCAAGGCCTGGCTGCTCGAGCCCTCGCACTTGAGCGAATTCGATCGCGGCACAGTGCTGTTCCCGAAAGAATTTCTCGCGACGCGGGCGATTGCGCCGACGCCGATCGGCTTCTCGTCCTCGCCATCGCAGCCGGCCTACGGGATGGTGGAAGGCGAGGGCGACAATCCCGTCTTTTCGAAAGAGGATGTCGTGACGGCGCTGCAAACGGCAGCCGCGCGCGGGGTCGATTTGCAGAACATCCGCTCGATCGCGGGCTTCGAGCGCCGCCTCAACGACATCACCTGCGCCGGCTGCCACCAGACCCGCGGCATCGGCGGCTTTCATTTTCCCGGCGTCGACTGGATGGCGGAGCATCCATCCAACACTTTGATCGTGCCGGCCTCGCCGCATTTCTTCGGCGACCAGATTCGACGTCGCGAGATCCTGATCGCCATTCGCGACGGCACGAGGATCGATTATTCCCGCGGATTTTCCGAACGGCCGCAACTGCGCGGCAGCAGCGAACTCGCCGGGACGGAATATGACGACGGCTGGGGCGCGCATTGCTATGGCACGCAGGCCAAAGCCGGCGACAAGCCGGCCGGCAATGACCGCAGTTTCACGTCGTGGGGTTGCGCCAAGGGACTTGCCTGCCAGGTCATGAGCGAAACTTCGCGCATGGGCATGTGTTTTGTCGCTAGCCCCAAAGCAAACTGACGACATAAGCCTCGAAGATTGACAGTAGGCTCACTAATCGTGTTTCATCGCAAAAGCCGCGTGAGACATGCGGGGAGGAAACATGGACGACATCCTGATTGTCGGCGGCGGCATCGGCGGCCTGACGTTGGGTCTCGCGCTGCATGCGGCCAAAATTCCCTGCCGCGTCTTCGAGTCCGCGCCGGAGATCCGCAGCGTTGGCGTCGGCATCAATCTTTTGCCGCATGCGACCAAGGAACTCGCCTCGCTCGGCCTTGAGGCTGATCTGGCGAAGGTTGCAATCAAGACCAAAGACTCCACCTTCTTCAACCGCTTCGGGCAATTGATCTATCAGGAGCCGCTCGGCCGCGCGGCCGGCTACGACCATCCGCAGTTCTCGATTCATCGCGGCGACCTGCAAATGGTGCTGCTGGATGCTTTCAGAAGCCGCGTCGGCGCGGATCGCATTCTGACAAACCATCATTGCACCGGCGTCGAGCAGGACGACGCCGGCGTCACTCTGCACTTCGCATCAGGCCAAAGCGTGCGCGGCCGCGCAGCGATCGCTTGCGACGGCATCAACTCGGCGATCCGCAGGCAGTTTTTCCCGGACGAGGGCGAGCCGCGCTATTCCGGCGTCAACATGTGGCGCGGCGTCACGCGGTGGAAGCCGATCCTGTCCGGCGCGAGTATGACGCGCGCCGGCTGGCTGTCGCATGGCAAGATGGTGATCTATCCGATCCGCGAGGCCGGCAGCGACGGTCTGCAGCTCGTTAACTGGGTTGCCGAGATCGAAACGCCCAACTATCGCCGCCGCGACTGGAACAGAGCCGGCTCGCTCGATGATTTCATCGGCGCCTTCGCCGACTGGCATTTCGACTGGCTCGACGTTCCCGCCTTCATTCGCGCCGCCGACAGTGTGCTGGAATTCCCGATGGTCGATCAGGACCCGCTGCCAAAGTGGAGTTTCGGCCGCGTCACGCTGCTCGGCGATGCGGCGCACCCGATGGTGCCGCGCGGCTCCAACGGCGCGGGGCAAGCGATCCTCGATGCCAGGGCGATGACCTCGGCGCTATCTGCCGTTGCAGATCCCGTCGCGGCCTTTGCGGCTTATGAGAAGGAGCGGTTGGAAAAAACAACCCGCATCGTTCTCACCAACCGTACCAATCCGCCCGACGCAATCCTGCGCGAGGTCTATCAGCGCACGGGCGACAAGCCGTTCAAGTCGATCGGCGACGTCATCAGCCATGATGAGTTGGTCGCGCTGTCCGACAGCTACAAGCAGATTGCGGGCTTTTCCAAAGAAGCGCTTCGCGCATAGCCAATACCGTCATTGCGAGCGACAGCGAAGCAATCCAGACTAAGGAAACATGGATTGCTTCGTCGCTCCAGCGCAAAATTGCTTCGCAATTTTGTCGCGGGCTCCTCGCAATGACGAGGGTTCAGGGAAACACAGGACGATGCCGGCAACGCCAGGAAAAGACACCTCAAGCGTCGATGTCGCAAGCTTCATCGATGCCCAGCCGGTTGGCGCTTTCCAGATCAAGCTGCTGCTCACCTGCGCGACGGTGCTGCTGCTCGACGGCTTCGACACCACGGCGATCAGTTACGTCGCCCCGCCGCTGGCGAAGGAATGGAACATCGGCAAGGCTGCGCTCGGTCCCGTGTTCAGCGCGGGCCTGTTCGGCCTGATGATCGGTGCATTGCTCCTCGGCCCGCTTGCCGATCGCATCGGGCGCAAGAAGATCATCATCTTTTCCACGCTCGCTTTCGGCGTCGGCACGCTGGCCACCGCCTTTGTCAATGACGTGAATGCATTGCTTGTTGTCCGGCTCCTGACCGGGCTTGGCCTTGGCGGCGCCATGCCGAACACGGTCGCGCTCACCAGCGAATTCTCGCCGCACCGCCGCCGCGCCACCATGGTGATGGTGATGTTTGTCGGCTTTTCGATCGGGGCGGCGCTCGGCGGCCTGCTCGCCGCGGGGCTGATTCCGCAATTCGGCTGGCGATCGGTGTTCGTGGTCGGCGGCGCCGCGCCGCTGGTGCTGGCGCCAGTTCTGGGATTGCGGCTGCCGGAGTCGGTCCGGTTCCTGGCGCTGACCGGCCGCGCCGACGCGCGTGTCGCGCAGCTGCTTTCGCGCGTCAACACGACGGCCACCTTTACTCCGGCAACGCGCTTTGTCGTGGATGAGCCGGCATTGCGAGGCATTCCGGTCCTGCATCTGTTCAGGGACGGACGGACGCTTCCCACGCTGTTGTTGTGGGTCGTGTTCTTCATGAGCCTGCTCGAACTCTATTTCCTGGCGAACTGGTTGCCGACGGTGCTGAGCGATCTCGGCGCGTCGATTTCGGCCGCGGCCGTCATCGGCGCGATGTTTCAGGTCGGTGGCGTGGTCGGCACCTTCGTGCTCGGCGCCGTGATCGACCGCTTCTCTTTCCGCGCGCTGGCGCTGGTGTACTTCATCGCGGTGTTTGCGGTTGGCGCAATCGGCCAGCTTGGGCACTCGGCCGTCCTTGTGACGATCGCGATTTTCGTCGCCGGCTTCTGCCTTGTCGGCGGACAAATCGCGGCCAATGCGCTCGCGGCCGGCTTCTATCCGACGTCGGCGAGAGCGACCGGCGTCGGCTGGGCGCTCGGGGTGGGGCGGGTCGGCTCGATCGTCGGTCCGTCCGTCGGCGGCATTCTGCTCAGCCTGAAATGGGGCGTGGGTGAACTGTTCATGACCGCGGCAGCGGCCGCGCTGTGCGCGGCGCTGGCGGCGTTCCTGCTCGGACGGTTGGCGGGATTGGGTGGCAGCGGCAAGTTGGCGAATGTCAAATCCGCTTCACTGGGCTAGGCTAAGGTAGCCACCGCAGGAGATGCGCCGTGACCGATCCGACCGGGGAAAGCAAGGAACGCAATCGCGAGATCGCCGCCAATGAAACCGCGCGGCAGACCGTAAGCTCCATCCGCGTCTCGACCTGGGCGATTGCGGTCGCCCTCGTCATTGGGCTGCTCGCTTTCGGCTGGGTGATGATCAACAACAAGTAGGCCGCGCGCCGCTCACGCGTAGTGCGTCAGCCGTTTTCCCGGCAACAAGTCATAGGCCGAACGCCAACCCGGCAGATCGGCGACCCGTTGCAGCCAGGCCTTGACCGCCGGATGGCTCGCCTTGAAGTCGTATCCGGTCTCGTCGGCGGGATAATGCAGGTAGGCGATCATGGAGAAGTCAGCGACCGTCGGCCGCTTCCCCGCCGCAAAGGCGCGCTGCTGCACGTGCAGCTCCAGAATAGCGAGAAAATCGTCAAGCCGACGGCGCAGGAATTTCAGCACGGCCGGATCGGGCGAAGGCGTGAAGGTGCGCAGGAAGCGATACGTCGCCATGTAGCCCGAGAGCTTGTGATTGTCCCAGAACAGCCAGCGCAGCACTTCGAATTTTTCCTCCGCGCTTTCGCCGCCGAAGCGGCCATATTGCTCGGCGAGCTTGAGCAGGATCGGCGCGGTCTGGGTCAGGCGCACGCCGTCCTCTTCCAGAACCGGAACCTCGCCCATCTCGTTGACGGCTTTGCGCCATTCCGCACTCCGTGTCACGCCGCCAGCGAAATCCGTCCAGATCGGCTCGAATGTCTCGCCGCAGAGCGTGAGCATCAGCGCCAGCTTGTAGCTGTTGCCGGATTCCGGGAAGTAATGCAGCCGGTAGCTTGGCATCTTGAACTCCTCATCCTACGGCGCCCGAAGCCTTCAGGCTCCGGATCGCTGCCTCGTCGTAACCGGCCTCGCGCAAAATCTCTTCGCTGTGTTCGCCGATTTCTGGCGCGCGTCTCGGTTTGACCTTGTCGCTGCCGTCGACCCAGATCGGGCTGTTGATCGTCAGCATCGTATCGTTCTCGAACGGCACAAGCACGTCGTTCTCGATCATCTGCGCATCGTTTGGAATATCGTCGAGAATGCCGACCACGCCGAACACGAGGCCATTGCCGTCGAGCGCGACGCGCCATTCGGCGAGCGGCCGTGTCGCGAACACCTGATCGAAGATCGCAATCAGTTCCAGCGAGCGCGCGTGACGGTCCGCCTTGGTGGCAAACCTCGGATCGTTGACGAGATCTTCGCGGCCCAGGCAGCGGGCGAGTGCCGGCCATTGCCGCTCCTCGTTGAGCAGCGACAGGATCAGCCAGCGGCCGTCCTCGCAGCGATAGTGATTGGTCACGGCGTTGAGCGCGCGCTCGCGCGGCCGCCGCTCCTGAAATCGCGCCCCGCAGAGTTTGGCCTGCGCCAGCACGCCGGCTGCCCACAATCCGTTCGCCATCAGGTTCGAGGAGACGTGCGAGCCTTCACCGGTCTTCTCGCGCTTGTAGAGCGCGGTGACGATCGCCCCGTAAAACGCCATCGCGCAGGGATGGTCGCCCATGCCGGGGATCGATCGCGCCGGCGTCGTGTTCTCGTCGGCGCGCACAAGGTCCATCAGGCCCGAGCGCGCCCAATAGGCATTGCTGTCGAAGCCGGGCTTGTCCGCTTCTGCGCCCTTCTCGCCATAGCCGGTGAAGGAGGCGTAGATCAGCCGCAGGTTCTTAGGCTTGATGTCTTCGTAGGTGATGCCGAGCCGCTTGCGCACGCCGGGCGGAAAATTGGTGATGAAGACGTCAGCCTCGGCCGCGAGGCGATACAGCACCTCGCGCCCCTCCGGTTTGGAGAGATCGAGCGCCAGGCTCCGCTTGTTCCGCCCCTCCAGAAGCCAGGCGAAATTATGCGGGCTGATCGGATAGCCCGGCAACTTCGGCAGCACCCGATAGGGATCGCCGGTTCCCGGCGGCTCGATCTTGATCACTTCGGCGCCGAAGTCCGACAACACGGTGGCGGCTGCGGGCGCCGCGATGAAGCTCGCGCAATCCAGAACCTTTAAGCCTTCAAAGATGCCGCCTGCCATCAGACCGTTCCCGTGTTGCTATCTTATTCCGCGCAATGGAACGTCATTCCACGCACAGCCAAAGGTTTTGATCGATAACGGGGGTCGATGCAACGGCCCGTCTGCATGGCTCAAGATCCGGCTATTCCTCGCCGGACAGCAGTGCCGCATTGCCGCCGGCGGCGGCGGTGTTGATTGTCACGGTCTGCTCGGTGGCAAAGCGCGCAAGATAATGCGGGCCGCCGGCCTTGGGGCCTGTACCGGAAAGACCAAAACCGCCGAATGGCTGTACGCCGACCACAGCGCCGATCATGTTGCGGTTGACATACACGTTGCCGACCGCGAGGCGGTCGATCACGGCGTCGGTCATGTCGTCGATCCGCGAGTGAATGCCGAGCGTCAGGGCGTAGCCGCTGCCTTCGATCGAAGCCAGCACCTCGTTGAGCTTGCCGGCCGCATACCGCACCACATGCAGGATCGGGCCGAATACTTCCTCGGTCAGTTGACCGGCGCTTGCGAGTTCGAAGATATGCGGCGCGACATATTGGCCGGCGGGCGCGCTGCCTGCAAAGTGCGCACGCGCCTCGCGTTTCATCCGCGCAATATGCGTATCGAGGCGCGCTTTGGCATCAATGTCGATCACCGGGCCGATATGGGTGGCGGGATCGGCGGGATCGCCGATTTTCAATTCGTGCGCCGCGCCCGCGATCATCTCGATCATGCGATCGGCGACGTCTTCCTGCACAAACAAAATGCGCAGCGCAGAGCAGCGCTGGCCGGCGGAGCGGAAGGCGGAGGTAATCACGTCGTCGGCGACCTGTTCAGGCAATGCGGTCGCGTCCACGATCATGGCGTTGATGCCGCCAGTCTCGGCAATCAGCGGCACGATCGGCCCATCCTTGGCGGCAAGCGCGCGGTTGATCGCGCGCGCGACCTCGGTCGAACCGGTAAAGACCACGCCGGCGACGTCGCGGTGGGCGACGAGCGCAGCGCCAATATCGCCATCGCCGGGCAGAAGATGCAGCGCGGAAGGCGGCACGCCGGCCTCGTGCAGCAGGCGCACCGCTTGATGCGCGATCAACGGTGTCTGCTCGGCGGGCTTTGCGACCACGGTATTGCCGGCCATCAGGGCGGCGGTGATCTGGCCCATAAAAATCGCGAGCGGAAAATTCCATGGCGAGATCGCGACGAAGACGCCGCGGCCGCGCAGGACGAGAGCGTTGCTCTCGCCGGTCGGTCCCGGCATGGGCTCGCTGGCGCCAAAGAGATCGCGGCCTTGGGCTGCATAGTAGCGGCAGAAGTCGGCGGCTTCGCGCACCTCAGAGATCGCATCGTCCAGTGTTTTGCCGCCCTCGCGTTGCAGCAGCGCGATGAAATGCGGGAGGCGCTGTTCGAGAAGATCGGCGGCACGCTCAAAGTAGCCCGCGCGAGTCGCCGCTGGCGTCCGGCTCCAGGACGAAAAGCCGGCGCACGCAGCCGTAACCGCGGCATTTGCATTTTCGACTGTCGGGTCGATCACGGTTCCGATCGCCGTTGTGGCATCGGCAGGGCCGGATAACTGTCGTCTCTTGCCGTTGATGACTTTGCCGTCGATCAGCGAAGCCGCTGCGACGGGTGCGGTCTCAGTTTTGACCGCTGCCAGTAGCGCCTGCAGCGCTGCGCGCTCGCCGAACTCTAACCCGCGCGAGTTTTTCCGCCGCGGCGAATAGAGATCGGCAGGCAACGGAATGTTCGGGTGACGGGCATTTTCAGGCGCGCCGATGATGTCGGCCGGACGGCGCAACAGTTTTGCCACCGGCACTGCATTGTCGGCGGCAAGCGCCACGAACGACGAGTTGGCGCCGTTTTCCAGCAGGCGCCGCACCAGGTAAGCGAGCAGGTCGCGGTGGCTGCCGACCGGTGCGTAGGTGCGGCAGGCGAGATCAGGATGATCGGCGAGCAGTTGTGCATAGAGCGCATCGCCCATGCCGTGCAGACGCTGCAATTCGAAGCCGCCTTCTTCGCCGGCGAGTTCAATCACGGTTGCGACCGTCAGCGCGTTGTGGGTGGCAAATTGCGGGAATAGCCGCGGCCGCAGCTTGAGGAGCTGTTCGGCGCAGGCGATGTAATTGAGGTCGGTCATCGCCTTGCGCGTGAACACGGGATAACCGGACAGGCCGCGTTCCTGTGCGCGCTTGACTTCGGTGTCCCAATAGGCGCCCTTAACGAGGCGCACCATCATGCGCCGGTTCAGCGCTTTCGCCATCTCATGGGCGTAGTCGATCACTGCGCCGGCGCGCTTCTGATAGGCCTGAATGGCAAGGCCAAAGCCGTCCCAGCCGGCGAATGAGGCATCGGAAAACGCCGCCGCGATCGCGTCCAGCGACAGCTCTAGCCGGTCAGCTTCCTCAGCATCGACGGTGAGGTTGAGATCGTAAGCTTTCGCGCGCCGCGCCAGGTCGATCAGCCGCGGCGTGAGTTCGGTCAGCACGCGCTCGCGGCTCACCGCCTCGAAACGCGGATGCAGCGCCGAAAGCTTGATCGAGATGCCGGGCCGGTCGGGCAGGGGACGGGTTCCGGCCGTGGCGCCGATCGCGTCGATCGCGCTGGCATAGGCGGCAAAATATCGCTCGACGTCCGCGGCGGTGCGCGCGCCTTCGCCGAGCATGTCGAAGGAATAGCGCAGCGCGGCGTCCGATTGCGCGCGCGAAAGCGCCGCCTCGATGGTCTCGCCGAGCACGAAGTGGCTGCCCATCAGCCGCATGGCCTGCCGCGTCGCCGCGCGCACCGCCGGCGCGCCGAGGCGCTTCACCAACCGCCCGATCGTGCCATCGGGCGTTTCGCCGGGCTGAATCACGCGCGCCGACATGCCAAGCGCCCAGGCCGAGGCGTTGACCAGGAACGCCGTCGACTTGGTTTCGTGATGGATGAAATCGCCTTCGCCGAGCTTGTCCTCGATGAAGCGGTCGGCCGTCGCCGCGTCGGGCACGCGCAACAGCGCTTCGGCCAGCACCATCAGCGCCAGGCCTTCTTTGGTTGAGAGCGCGAATTCGCGCAGCATGTCCTCGACGCCGCCGAGCCGATCATCGCGCGCGCGGATGGCGCCGATCAGGCGCGTCGCGGTCTGCTCGACCCGCGCCTCGCGCTCAGCGTCAAGACGCGGAACACCCAACAGCCGTCTTGCGATCGCGATATCGTCCGCAGCGTAAGCCGCCTTGAATGCCGGAACGAAAGCAGGTTCGGATTGCATCCGACAGGCTCCGATGCAGAATCTGACCTAGTGGTCCAATTCTAACATTCGCACCCCATTCGCAGCCGCCACTTTTGCGAATGTTAGAATTGCAGGACCACTCGCAATATTTGATCCCCGTGGAGTTTGGGATTTGACATTCGCTTTAAGAACTTGTGGCCGGGGTGAGTCGCGAATGTCAAATCCACTCCACGGAGCATATCGTCAAGCAGCCCGCAAAGGAATCGGCTTTGGCGATTTACCCAGCCCGCAGCGACGGGCGTCCGTCCATCGCCGCGAGAGATGGCCTGTCTTGTTGCCTCTCTTGCGGCCTGTCCTGGCGCTTCGACCACGACACATAGTTGGCGGCCAGCGTCATGATCACGATCCCGGACAGGCTGACCATGATCTGCTGCGCAAGCGTGCCGGAACCCGTCACCAGCACAAAATAGCCTGCGAGGGAAAGGAACACGCCGACACAGAACACCGGCAGCGACTGTTCGCCGCAGACGATCAGCGGCCTCAGGATCGGCGAGACGAGACCGCGCCAGTTCTTCGGGACCAGCCTTGTGGCGAACAGCGCCACGATCACGAAGTGCAGGATGCGGTAGGGCGGTAGATTGGCCTTGTCATCCGGAATGAAAGCGTCGTGCAGCCAGCCTGGCAGCGTCTCGCCGAGCGACGGAAATCGCCCGGCCATCGTCATGGCAAGCGCAAAGACGAGAAAAGCGAGCCCGAAACTGGCCCAGACGCGTCCCTTGAAGCGCCGGACCAGCAGGCTTGCGCCGCCAAGCGCACACCAGGCGCCAAGAACGAACAGCAGCTGCCAGCAGAATGGATTGAACGACCAGCTCCCGTCCGGAAATGTGGACAGCGTCCATTCGAACTGGCGGGCGGCGATATAAAGCGCGGCCGATATCGCCAGCATCGTGTTCGGCGCCCGCAACATCAGCCACAGCACGGCGGGGAAAGACGCCATCAGCACGACCGCGAGCTGGAGCAGATCGAGGTTCAGGGCTTTCGATTGCAGCAAGAGCCCATGGGTGACGGTGCGGACCGGCTCTTCCAGAAGGCTTGCGATATTGAACTGATAGAGGATGTCGGGCGCGGCATAGCGGGTGGCAACGTCGCCGATCGACACGGCGTAGATCGCAAACAACACGATGAAGGCAGCATAGAGATGCCAGGCGCGCCGAAGCACCCGCGTCGCGCCGACGATGGTGCCGCGCTCCAGCAAGATGGGCGCGTAGGCAAGCGCGGCCAGATAGCCGGTGATGAAGACGAACACGTCGCTCGCGCCGGAAAAACCGAAGCTGCGCGAGGTGATCCAGCTCACCATGTTGTTCGGAATGTGGTTCAGAAAGATGAACCAGTTCGCGAGACCGAGAAACAGGTAGAGCCTCGTGTCGCGTGCATGACGCACGAGGGCAGCGTTGGCATTCATAACGTTAATTCGCGAAAGGCCTGGGATTGCGGTGATGTGCGTCTGCAGGTAGTGCGCTTCGCAGCGGCTTTCAACCGACCTCGCCATGATGTGAGTCAGAGGTGATGTGCAGCTCGCATTCATCGTGAACGTCACGATGCAACACGAAGCCGTGAGCTGTTGGAATATCGGCAAATAATCGAAGCGAATCAGCCGCCAGCTTTCTGCCAACCGTTAATGCCGGAATCGGCCGTCAGCAAGTCGACCGTTAATAGGTCGTTGACAGGTATTCGACGATTTTCGGCACGTCGGCGTCCGGGATAGGCGCGCCATAAACCTTGATCATCTTGGTGACCTCCGCCCGCCAGAAGTCAGCGGTAAATTTCGGGCCGCGCGGCTGGGTCGCGATGTAGTCCGCCGAGTGGCAGGCGGTGCAGTTGTTCATGACGACGTCGAGATTGGGGCCCGGCTTGAAAGCCGCGGTCTCCGGCGGCAAATTATAGGAGACGGGAGCAGCCGCGGCCGCGCCGTATTTCAAGATCAAAGCGAGCACGATGATGAGCAGGATGGCAAACAGCAGCCGTCGTTTCATGGTCGCAACTCCATTAGGCTGCGGTGACGCGGACGGTTTCGGCGACATTGCGCAAGTAACCGGCCGGATTCCAGCGCGGCTCCATCGGCTGCGTGTCGCCGGCATTGTTGGTCGCCCGAACCCGTAAGTCGTAGATGCCGGGAGCAAGTTTGACCGGCAGGGTCCATTCGCGGAACGAGTACCTGCCGAGATCGTGGCCGAGCTTCGCGGGCATCCAGGTCGCGCCGTTATCGGTTGAGACCGCGACGGCCTTGATGCCCTTGCCGCCGTCGAAGGCTATCCCTCGCAAGGTCGTCGTCTTGCGCGCCTTCAGGCGTGCGTCGTTGCTCACATTGGTGATGAACGAGCGGACCGTGAAGCGGTTGATCGGGATGGTCGCCTTCGGCGCGGAGCCGGGCTCGACGCAATTGCATGGCGTATCCGGGATCCGGTAGGCGGTCTTCATCCAGAAGCCGTCGAAGACATTGTCGATCACGGCGATTTCGTTGAGGTGCTTGACCCAGTAGGTGCCGTAGTAGCCAGGCACGATCAGCCGCAGCGGAAAGCCGTTGAGAAGGGGCAGGTCCTCGCCGTTCATGCCGTAGGCCAGCATCACCTCGCCGTCGCGGGCGTGATCGATGTCGAGCGCCTTGACGAAATCCGGCGTCGTATCCAACACCGGCCCATCCATGCCGTTGAACGTCACCTGCTTGGCTCCGGCCTTCACGCCGGCCATGTCGAGCACGGCCTTGAGCGGCACGCCGTGCCATCGCGCATTGCCCATCGCACCGTTGCCCAATTGCCCGCCGGCGACGCGCGGTTCGAAGAAGCTGCGGCTGTTGCCCGAGCACTGGTTGACCGCGACGAGTTCGACGGCCGGCAGCTTTCTGATGTCCTTCAGCGACAGTTTAAGTGGCCGGTCGATCTTGCCCTTGATCTCGAGCGTAAACTTGTCCGGATCGATGCTGTAGGGAATGTCCGCCAGGTGATAGCGCACGAAGAACGCGTTGTTCGGCGTGATCGGGCCGCCGTCGAAGACTGAAAACGGGGTTTCGAGTTGCGGCGGGCGGCTGGTCAGTCCGATCATCGGCCGCTTCTGTGGATATTTGACCAGCGGACGCTTGCCGTTTTCGAACGGAAGCACGACGCTGCCGTCGAGTGCGAACGCCTGCGATGACGGAAGGGTGGCGGCCAATGTCGCAAGGCCTATGCGCTTCAGCAGCTCCCGTCGGCTGATCATGGCGTTTCCCCGTCAGTTTTCTTGTTGGAACAAGTCCTTGTTTTGCCCGCGAGTGTGACACCTGACGTCACCAAGTCAATTCCCCGATCGACGCCCTGGGTGCGCGCAAATGCCCCGGCTCATGCAAAAACGCGAACGCTCCGGCCGCGGTTTCCGCTGCCGGAGCGTTTGACGTGAAGCACGATCAGTAGGCGCAGACGTTCACGGTGCGGAAGCGATAACCGTAGGGCGTCAGCACGCGCTGGGTCATGTAGCAGCTGTCGTCGACATAGCCGACGCCGATGCCGAAATGGCCGAAGTGGTGATGATACCCACCCCAGCCCCAGCCGCCCCACGGCTTGGCGGAAGCGGCGGACGGAGCAAGCACGGCGGTGCCGAGAGCAAGGGTAGCAACGAGAGCAATCGTCAGTTTGCGAAACATGGTCGTTCTCCTCGAATGTGCGCAGGCCAGGCTGCGCGTTGCAGTTTCACCCCTTGCCCGTCAGTCGCGCCGTAAGAGGCGCGGGTTCGGGTGGGTTCGACCAGGTTCGAGGAATTTTTTCTGAATGGTTGTTCAGGTTGGCTTTTGGTTAAGACCGCCGACAGGTGTTGCTGCCGTCATTGCGAGCAAAGCGAAGCAATCCAGCCTTCGAAAGTGTTTCTGGATTGCTTCGTCGCTTGCGCTCCTCGCAATGACGGAAATCGGTCAAGCAGCCACCGTCAGTTCATTTTCAACGAGCGTTGACAGTGCTTCCGCTCTCTCGGCCACGCACACGCGCATCGGTTCCATGCGGCCACGGATTTCGACGTCCTGCTGCGGCAGGGCATCCGGCGAAAGGCCCGCGGTGGCGCGCACTTCGTCCGAGCAGATCACCTCGCAGCCAAGGCTCTTGGTCATGTCCTGCAACCGTGCCGCGACATTGACCGCATCGCCAAGCGCGGTGAACACGATGTGATCCCGATAACCGATGTCGCCGACGATCACCTCGCCGCCGTTGATGCCGATGCCGAAGCGGATCGGCTCGCGCAGGTCGTTCTTGAGGAACTGGTTCAATTCCTCGATGTGAAATGAAATGCGAGCCGCCGCTTTCAGCGCCTGGCGGCAGGCGGTCTCGCGGCTGGTTGCAAGGCCGAACAGGGCCAGTTGCCCGTCGCCGAGAAACTGGTTCGGCTGGCCGCCGCATTCGATCACGGCCTGCGACACCGCGCCGAGGAAGCGGTTGACGATGAACACCGTGTCGAAGGGCAGGCGATTTTCCGCGAGCTTGGTCGAACCGCGCATGTCGACGAACATGCTGACGAGATAGCGCTCCTCGCCGATGTGCGACGGGCCGCCGTGACGCGCCGCGATCTGCGGCGTGAAGATCTGGAAGAAGGAAAGGTCGGTCTCGGGCCGGAGCTGACAGGCAAGCCGTATCGACGGATCGGAATCGCCGACGCGATTGAGCACGAATGCCTCGCGGTTGGATGGTTGCGGCAGCAGAGCGCAATCGCCGATCACCCGGATGCGGCAGGTCGAGCAGCGGGCGCGGCCGCCGCAGACGCTGGCATGCGGCACCTGGTGGCGCAGGCTTGCTTCCAGCACGGAAAGACCCTTCGGTACGCGGATGGTGCGGCCATTGCCGTAGGACAGCGTGATCATGCCGCCGCGCCGCTCACTGAGGGTGCGGATTCCACGCGCCGCCAGCACCAGCGCGAGCAGGCCGAGATAGCCGATCATGAAGTCGCCGGTGATGGTCTCGAGCGTGCTGGCTTCAGTCGGTGAGCCAAGCTTGCCGGCTGAAAGATTGGCCTCGCGCCACGCCGGATCGGCGCTGTCTTGCATGACAACCCGGCCGCCCTGGTAGATGCCGAGCAAAGCGAGCGTCGGCACCAGCACTGCGGCCGCCAGCAGGAACGGTGCGGCGCGCTTGAAGAACTGCTTCATTCGCAGCCAGAAGTAAAGGCCGATGCTGCCATGGACCCAGGCGATCACCAGCACGGCTAGCGTCGCGGCGAACTTGGGCGACATCGTCGCGAAGTAGCCGTGCAGCACCTGCGGATAGAGACGGTCATGGGCAAACAACGTATGACCAAGTCTGGTCGAGATGACATGCGCGGCGGCGAGCAGGGGGATGCTGAGGCCAAGCAAAAGCTGCAGCGGTTCAACCGCTTTCCAGCGGAATTGCCGGCGCTCGTAAAGCGCCCAGATGCCAAGGCTGCCATGGATAAGCAGGGCAGCGTAAAAGACAGCCGCGACCGGAGGGAACTGCCAGAACAGCATATGGTAGCGCAGGCCCCGGGCCAGTGCCTGCAGCGAGATGTTGCCGAGTGCATGATTCAGGAAATGGCTGATCAGATAGGCAAAGAGGATGAGCCCGCAGATCATGCGAACCTGGCGGACGCTGATGCCGCGGCTGAACTTTCTGATCCTGACTGACGTTGGCGCGATCATGTCCGGTCCATTATTCCACTAGACACCGGAAACTAGCGTTTAATTCCGCGCCGCACGAGTGGCGGGGTAGTTGAATTCCCCCTGTTTTGAGCCGCGACGGGACGTTGACACCCCTACCGGAGTTAGGGACAAAGCGCCGTGACGATGGCGCCTCATGACGGTTTCCGCGGTGACGCGGACAAATCAACTTTTCGGCTGTGGCTCGGCGTCATCGCGCTGATCGCGGCGATGACCGTGCTGCGCGGCGTCTATGCCGGCCTCACAGACTTGCGAACGGACGAGGCCTATTACTGGACTTGGTCGAAGGAAAACGTGCTTTCGTTCCTCGACCATCCGCCGATGGTCGCCTGGTTCATCCGCTTCGGCACGGCGATCTTCGGCGACACCAGTTTCGGCGCCCGCTTTTCCGGCCTCATTGCGATGTTGCTGACGCAAGCGCTGCTCGCCGACATCGTCTGGCGCGTCACGCGCGATATCCGTGCTTGCTTCGTCGCGGTCGCGATGATGGAGGCGTCGCTCTACTACGGAATGCTGACGACCAAGATAGGCCCCGACGTTCCGCTGGTGCTGTTTGTCACGGCGATGACGTGGGCGCTGGTGCGGCTTGCCGAAAGCGGCGACGCGCGGTGGTGGCTTGCGGCCGGCGTCTTCGCAGGGCTCGCCGCGCTGTCGAAATTCACGATGGCCTTGCTGCTCCCGGCGGTGCTTGCGTTCACGTTGGTGCCGGCCTGGCGCTGGCGCTGGTTGCGCAGCCCCTATCCCTGGGCCGCGGCGGCGATTGCAGTGGTCCTGTTCGCGCCGGTCGTGATCTGGAACATGCAGCACGACTGGGCGTCGTTTCGCTTTCAGGCGGTGCGGGCGACCTCGGCGACCGCATCTCATCCATTCTCGCTTCGCACGCTCGGCGAATTCATCGGCATGCAATTCGGCCTGGTCGGCTTCGTGCTGCTGCCGGTGGTCCTGACCGGCGTCGCCTTGACGGCGTGGCGCGGCTATCGCCGCAGGGAGGCGGTCGCCATCCTGTTGTCGACGGCAGTCGCCGTTCCCTTTCTCTACTTTCTCTGGAAGTCGCTGACCTTGCGGGTCGGCGATACCTGGCCGATCTTCATCTGGCCGTTCGGATTTGCCGCCGCCGCCATCAACCTCACGGCGATGCCGAAGGAGGGCTGGTCCGCGGACTTTGTCGCGACGTCATGGCGCTGGGCGAAGATCGCGATCGTCTCCGGTGTCGCCTTCGTCGTCGCGGTCATGTTCTACTACCTGGCAGCGCCCTTCAATCTGATCGGCCGCAGCGATCCGGTCGGCGGCGAGGCCGGCTACCGGCCGCTGGTCGAGCGTACCGAGGCCGAGCTGCAAAAGACCGGCGCGACCTGGATCGCCACCACGGATTATCGCACCACGGCGATGCTGCGATTTCTTCTGCACGATCGCGTGCCGGTGGTGCAGCTCAACGAGCGCGGCCGCTATCAGGGTTTTCGCGCGCCCGACGTGAGCCGGATCGAAGGCCATGCCGGCCTCTATGTCGGGCTGAAGCCTTTCGACAACCCGGCGATTCCGCCCTGGACGTCGATCCCCGCCAAGCGCGAGCCGCTGGAAACCGTTGACCGCGTCTGGCGCGGCATCGTGATGGACCGCTATACGATCGAGAAGTTTTCAGGCTGGACGCCGGAGCTGTCACCGCCAGAGGACTCGCCATTGTTCGGTTGGCGCTGGCTGGCGTAGGGCCTTCGAAATCACGCCTCGTCAGCATCCTCGCGCTTTCGCAGGAGGTCTTTTGCGAGATCGGTGAGCGCGGGCCGCGGCAACGCCGTGAACGGCAGCGGACGGGTGAGGTCGATGGCAGCGAGGCCCAGTCGCGCGGTCAGAAGGCCGTTGAGGAAACCTTCTCCCAGCCGCTGGGACAGTTTCGCCGTGAGCCCGTGCCCGAGCAGCTGCTGGATCACGCTGTCGCTCGCCGCCATGCCGCCGGTGATGGCAAGATGCGCCAGCACGTGACGCATCAGCTTGATCATGCCGAGCGTGCCGGGCCGTCCGCCGTACAGCAGCGCGAGTTGCCGGATCAGGCGCATCGAAGCGGCGAACACGAAGGCGACGTCAAATAGCGCGCGCGGACTGATCGCGGTGACGAGCGAGACGTGCTGGGCTGCGCTCGATATCAAAAGCCGCGCTTCCTGATCGAGCGGGCTCATCAACTCGCGTTCGGCGAGGCGAATCATGTCGGCGCCGTCGATGATGTCGCCGGCGTGGTTCGCCAGCGTGGCGCGAGCGCGCGCCAGATGCGGGTTCTGGTGCGCGATCTTCAAGAGGTCACGCAACACGGCGCGGCTTTGGTTGCGGTCGTCACTTGCGATCACCTCAGTCGCGCGCGCGTGCAGCTGTTCGATTGCTCCAAGGCGCATCAGGCCGGCCGCCTCCCGCGCGCCGATGACGAGGAATGAGACGATCGCGATTGAGGTCAGCGCCAACCCCAGCACGCCGAGGCTGTCGCTGCGCGCAAACAGATTCTCGATCAGCTGCGTGACGCCAAGGGCCGCCGCCAGCAGCACCAGTCCGCCGACCGCGCCCCAGAACAGCGCGCCCCAGCGGAAGCGCCGCTCAGCGGGAAGGATGGTCGGCTCGACGACCGCAGGCAACTGCGGCGCGTCGACTTCCGGCGTGATCTGAACCGTGCCGCGCGAGGGGCGGCTCGTCTCGTCCGGATCGGTGACGACGACGGAGGGGTCGTCGAGCTTGAAGGTCGCGGGCCGGCGGTAAGGAGGCTTCATTGCAGCCGGTCTCCGATCAGGAACTGCAGCGCCCGGTCGAGGCGGATGTGCGGCAAGGCGTCGCCAGCACCCAGGCGGGGTGGCCGGAAGCGCAGGAAACGAAAATCAGCGTCGGCTTGCGCGCTGGCAAGGCCGCGAAAGGCGCTCTCGCCTTCAAACAAGGCTTGCGGATCGTCCGGCAATTCGCCGGGAAAGGTCGCGACTTCCGCGTTGCCGTCGAAGATCTCGCCGTCGGCTTTTTCGCCTGCGATCGGCGTTCCCAGGATCGATGGCAGGTTGTCCCGGTCGCGCGTCACTTGCGCCTCGCGCGTGGCGCGGATGGCGGCCAGCGCCACCACGTCGATGGCGGCGCCGGTATCTTCCGCACGCATCACGGCGCGGTTGACCGCGTGGCGCAGCACGGCTTCGAGCCGGTCGTGGCTCGAATGATGCAGGTGATCGGCCTTGGTCGCCGCAAACAGGATGCGGTCGATCCTGGGGCGGAACAGCGCGTTGAGAAACGTGCCGCGGCCGATGCGGAAGCAATCGAGAATGCCGGCCAAAGCGGCTTCGAGATCAAGCAGCGCGTCAGGTCCCGAATTGAATGCAGCGAGCGCATCGACCAGAACCACCTGACGGTCGAGCCGCGCGAAATGGTCGCGGAAGAACGGCCGCACCACGACATCCTTGTAGGACTGATAGCGCCGCCGCATCATCGCCCACAGTGAGCCTTCCGGCGCGCTGCCGTCTTCGGGAACCTCTAGCGGCGCGAAAGTCAAAGCCGGCGATCCCGCCAAGCTCCCCGGCATCAGGAAGCGGCCGGGAGGCAACAGGCTCATGGCGAAGCGCTCGTCGCGGCATGCGCGCAGATAGTCCGTAAACAGCCGCGCCGAGGTCAGTGCCGCCTGTTCATCGGCAGGCGCTTCCGCCTTCAGGTCGGACAGGTATGCATGCCATTGCGAGGCAAGGGGGCTGCGGGCGCTGCCGCGCGACAGCGCAAGACTCTCTTTCGACCATTGCTCGTAGCTCTTGTTGAGCAGCGGCAGGTCGAGCAGCCATTCGCCGGGATAGTCAACGATATCGAGCGTGAGCGTGCGCTCGGCGCCATTCTGGCGCTGATAGTCAACGACGAGCCGCAATTCGCTGATGTCGACGGTCGAGTTCGGCCAGGCTCGTTCCGCGATCAGGGTGTGGACATGGCGTTCATAGTCGAAGCGCGGCACGGCATCGTCCGGCTGCGGCTCGAGGCGGGCGCGGGCGATCCGCCCCGAGGCGAGCGGCTCGAACACCGGAAAGCGTCCACCGCGGGTGAGGCCGTGGATCAGCGCCGTGATGAACACGGTCTTGCCGGCCCGTGAAAGTCCGGTGATGCCGAGCCGCAGCGTGGGGTTGAAAAGGCCTTCGCTGAAGTCCCTCAGCGCGCGGGCCGAGATGCGCGCCTCTTCGACCATGTCGGAAAAATCAAAGGCCATGCGCTCGTGGTCTAACTCGGCAGGGGAACGGCCGGCTCGGGAAAAGAAGCTTGGCAAATCAATCACAAATTGGCGATTGATGGCGCAAAATCAAGCTTTCACATTTAGGTCGCGATTTCCTCCTAGTGGTCCGATTCTAACATTCGCATCCCTCCTCGGTGGGCACTTTTGCGAATGTTAGAATCAAAGGACCACTAGCGAAATATATGTTTCTAGTGGAGTTTAGGATTTGACATTCGCTTAACGAATTCGCGGCCAGATTGATGGCGAATGTCAAATCGGCTCCACTAGCCGCTTAGGGGATCTTTGACGCAGATCAAGCTACTATCTGTTTCATTGAAGAAACCTGTATCCGTGATGACCGTCTTCAGACTGAAACAGCTTGCCTCTCATTCGGCCCATGCGGCAGCCGGCGCCATCCGCTGGAATTACGACCGCGCCGAACTGATCGCCGACGGCATCGTCCATGGCGTTGGCGTATTCTCCGCCTTGATCGCAGTGACAGTTCTGATCGTGCTCGCGGCGGTGTTCGCTTCCGCCTACGAGGTCGTCACGGTTTCCGTCTACGCCGCGGGCCTGCTCGCGATGCTCGGCTTCTCCGCCGCCTATAATCTCTGGCCGGTGTCGCGGCGCAAATGGCTGCTGCGACGTTTTGACCATTCGGCGATCTATGTGCTGATCGCCGCGACCTACACGCCGATCTTCGCGCAGCTGCAGGACCGCGCATTTGCGATGTCGCTGCTCGCAGGCGTCTGGGGCGTCGCGGTGATGGGCATCGCAGTGAAGCTGATCTTCCCTGGCCGCTTCGACCGCCTGGCGGTCGGGCTTTACCTCGCCATGGGCTGGAGCGGCATCATCGCCTATGACGCCGGCCTCTCCTCGCTGCCGCAGATGGCACTCTGGTTCATTCTCGCCGGTGGCCTGCTGTACAGCTTTGGGGTAATCTTCCACGCATGGCAACGGCTGCGGTTCCAGAATGTGATCTGGCATTGTTTCGTGCTTCTCGGCGCGGCGTGCCACTACACGGCCGTGCTCGATCTGGTTCTGGCGTAGGTTCGATCCTCAAACATCAGGTTTTGCGATGCTCGTGAGCGGCAAAATCGTCGTCGTCACCGGCGGCGGCAGCGGCATTGGCCGGGCGCTGTGCGAAGCGTTTCATCGCGCTGGCGCCGCCAAGGTCGTGGTCGCTGACATCGACGTGACGCGCGCGCGAACGGTAGCGGCTTCGGTCGATGGCGCGGCATTCAAATGCGACGTCGCCCAGGAAAAGAACGTCCTTCACGTCATCGAGGAGACCGAACGCCTGTTCGGCCCGATCGCATTGTTCTGCTCCAATGCCGGTATCGGCACCGGTTTCGATCCGCTCTCGGTGAACGCCGGCGGCACCTCGGATGAGCCGTTTACGCGAAGCTTTGCCGTTCATGTCATGGCGCATGTCTATGCGGCACGACATCTCGTTCCGCGCTTCAAGGCGCGCGAGGCGGGGTATTTCCTCAACACGATTTCCGCGGCCGGATTGCTGTCGCAGGTCGGAAGCCCAGCTTATTCGACCACCAAGCATGCGGCGGTGGGCTTTGCGGAGAATCTTGCGATCTCGCACAAGGCCGACGGCATCAAGGTCTCGATCCTCTGCCCGCAGGGCGTCGACACCGAGATGTTGCGCTCGATCCCGAAAGGCCCGCAGTCCGGCGACGGCGATCTTGCGCCGGAGCAGGTGGCAGCCGACGCGCTCAAAGGCATCGAGCAGGAGACGTTTTTGATTTTGCCGCACCCGCAGGTGCTCGGCTATATGCGCAAGAAGACCGAAAATTACGACCGCTGGATCGGCGGCATGGCCAAGATCCAGGCGAAGCTCAGGGATGAGTTCGGCAAGTGACGGAAGGTCACGCCATCTAAACCGCTGTCATCACCGGGTTTGTCCCGGTGATCCACGTCTTACTTATACTTGTTTGGGAGACAAAGACATGGATGGCCGGGACAAGCCCGGCCATGACGAGGAGAGCGCTATAACGCGCTAGCCATTCCTGGCATAAAGCACCGGCACGGCGGAATCGACCATCACCTCGACGAGGCTCGTGCCGTTGTGGGAAAGCGCGCGCTTCAGCGTAGCCGCCAGTTCCGATGATTTCGTCACGCGCGCCGCGTCGCAGCCCATGCCCTCGGCGATCTTCACAAAGTCGAGGCCGGGCATGTCGAGACCCGGGACGTTGCGCACCTGCATCACCTGGCTGAACGAGCGCATCGCGCCGTAACCCCCGTTATTGATGACAATGACGGTCAAAGGCAATTTGCGCTGCGCCGCTGTCCACAAAGCCTGGATCGAATACATCGCCGAGCCGTCGCCGATGAGGCAGACGGTGCGAATGTTCGGCTGCCCCAACGCAATGCCGACCGCGGCCGGCAGGCTGTGACCCAATCCGCCGCTCGCCATCGTGTAAAAACTGTCCGCGCCCGCCATCGGCATGAAGTTCTGCATCGCCGGACGGTGCGAGGGTGCTTCCTCGACCAGCGCGGCGCCGCGCGGCATCGCCAGGCCAAGGTTGTGCAGCAGGAACGCGGCGGGAATCGGATCGGCGGCCGCGGGCGCGGGCGGCAGCGCACGGCCTTTCGGCATGGCGCGCTTTGTCTCGCCAGCCATCTCGATCAGAGCTGACAGCGCCGGCTTCATGGTTGCGACGATGCTGGTGCCGGCCGGCGTCACGGCGGCGGCTTCCGCGTCGTCGGTGATCTGGAACAGCGCGGTTGCGCCGTCGAAGATCGACGCATGGCCTTCGACGTGAAAGGTGAAGACTGGCGCGCCGATCACGACCACCAGATCGTGACCGCGCAGCGCCTCCGAGAGCTGGCCCGGCGAGGCATGCAGGAAGCCGGCGAATTGCGGATGACGCTCCGGAAAACTGCATCGCGCCGAAAACGGACTGACCCAGACGGAAGCGTGGGTCTTCTCGGCGAGCCGCACCAAGAGATCGACGGCCTGCGCGCGGTCGACGGCGGGACCGACGACAAAAGCGGGCCGCTCACTCGCCGCAAGCGCTTTGGCCAGTCCTCGGATCACGTCCGGATCGGGGCCAAGCTCGCGCGTGACGCTGCGCGCCTCAACCGCTTGCGCCGGTTGTTGCCAGTCGTCGATCGGCACCGACACGAAGGTCGGCCCGCACGGTGGTTGCATCGCCGTGTAATAAGCGCGTGCGATCGCGGCCGGCACGTCCTCAGGCCTTGCCGGTTCGACCGAGAATTTCACGTAAGGCCGCGGAAATTCCGACGCGCGCTCGGCGAACAGAAACGGTTGCAGCGGCAGGATCGAGCGCGCCTGCTGACCCGCGGTAATCACGAGCGGGGTCTGGTTACGATAGGCGGTAAAGATATTGCCGAGCGCATTGCCGACGCCGGCGGCCGAATGCAGATTGACGAATCCGGCGTTGCGCGTCGCCTGCGCATAGCCGTCGGCCATGCCAATCACGGATGCTTCCTGCAGGCCCAGCACGTAATCGATGTCGTCGGGCCAGTCGCTGAGGAACGGCAGCTCGGTCGATCCGGGATTGCCGAACACCTTTTTGATGCCGAACGCGCGCAGCAGATCGAAGGTCGCCTGCTTGACGGTGAGGGGCGAGGAAGTTTTGGCCGGCTTGCGGGGCAATATTTCACCCCGTCGTTGCGAGGAGCGGAGCGACGAAGCAATCCAGAATATTTTCCATGGAAGCATTTCTGGATTGCTTCGCTTCGCTCGCAATGACGGAGACAGTCTTCACCACGTCGCTGTGCCCTTCATGGTGGGGGCGCCTTGCGTGTTCGCGGTCCAGGTCTCCAGTCCGCCGTCCACGTCGTTGGCGTTGACCGAGAACTCGCCCTCGAACAGCGGCTGCAGGCCGCGATAGACGAATTTCTTGGGCACGCGGCCGCGCAATTTGGCGGCGAATTCGATCAGAAGCGACGCTTGCAGCGGGCCGTGAAAGATCAGGCCCGGATAGCCTTCGACCTTGGTGACGTAGTCGCGGTCATAGTGAATGCGGTGGCCGTTGAAGGTCAGCGCCGAGTAACGAAACAGCAGCACGGGATCGGCAAGATGCGTCTCGCGATGTTGTGCTGCCGGCGGCGCTGCGGATTTCGCAGGGGCGGGGGATCCAGTTGTGATGTCGCGATAGACGATGTCATGCCGTTCACGAATGGCCGTGCCGCGCGAGGTCGCATACTCATGGTCGACGGCGACAAAGCACAGTTGGCCGGTCGAGCCGCTTTTCAGATTGACGTCCTTGATGCGCGAAGTCCGCGTCACCTCGTCGCCAACGCGCAGCGTGTCGAAGAACTCGACTTCACCGCCCGCCCACATTCGGCGCGGCAGCGGCACCGGCGGCAGGAAACCGCCCCGTTTCGGATGACCGTCCGGACCGATTTCGGACGCGGGCGCGATGGCCGGCGTCAGGCACCAATGCGTGGCGAATGGCGCGGCGTCCCCTCGTTTCGGTTCGCCGATCGGGAGAAACAGCGTGGCGCGCAATTCGGCCACCAGTCGCGCGGTGACGAGGTCGGAAGCCTCCGTGGTGCGACCGATCCACTGTCGCAAATGATCGAGGTCGGGCTTTTCGCTCATGATGCCTTCCGCGCAGAGTCTTTTCCTGGCGCCGCCGGTTGTTCGCCGATCGCGGGCACCGCTCCATAGTGACGCGGCTCGCCGACGAAGATCGCTGCCGGCGCCGGATAGCTCACCACACCTTTCGGCGTGTTCACATCGATCCGCCGCAAATGCGGGTGCTGCGCAAGATCGTCCATGGTGTTGACTTCGGCAAAGGCAATGTCGGCGTCGGCCAGGCGCTTGAGCAACTCATCGCGCGTCATCGCCCCAAAACTGTCGCCGACGATGCCGTCGGTCAGCGAGCGGTTTTTCACGCGCTCGACCATGTTGGACAGGCGCGGGTCGTTCGGCAAGTCCGGCTGATCCAGCACTTTGGCGCAGAGCGTCTTCCACTCTCGCTCGCTCTGGATGGAAATCAGGATGTCCTTGCCGTCCTTTGAGCGGAAGACGCCGTAGGGCGCGATTGAGGGATGGGCGAGGCCGATGCGTTTCGGTGGTTGTCCAGCTTCCGAATTAATCAGCGGCACGGTCATCCAGTCCGCCATCACGTCGAACATTGAAATCCTGATGTCGGCGCCCTTGCCGGTGCGCGAACGCGCGATCAGGGCTTCGAGGATCGAGGCATGTGCGGTGGCGCCGGTCGCGATATCGACGATCGACAAGCCCACACGGGAGGGACCTTCCGGCCCGCCGGTGATCGAGGCGAGCCCGCTCTCGGCCTGGATCAAAAGATCATAGGCCTTGCGATGCGCGTAGGGCCCCTCGTCGCCATAGCCCGTGATGGTGCAACAGATCAGCTTCGGATAATCCTTTTTCAGCCGCTCCAGCGAAAAGCCGAGCTTGTCCATCGATCCGGGCTTTAAATTCTGCAGCAGCACGTCGGCGCTTGCGATCAGCCGCTCCAGTTCAGTTCGGCCCTCTTTGGTGGCGAGATCGACGATGGCCGAATCCTTGCCGCGGTTGAGCCAGACGAAATAGCTGCTTTGTCCCTTGGCGGCGGCGTCGTAGCCACGCGCGAAGTCGCCTTCGGGCCGCTCCACCTTGATGACGTGGGCGCCGGCGTCGGCGAGCCGCGACGAGCAGAACGGCGCGGCAACCGCCTGTTCGACGGCAATGACGGTTATTCCCTCAAGCGGCAGCATGGTTGTGTCTCATGGTTCGCACGTCTTTCGGCAAAGCGGCCCGCGGCCTCATGGTTCGAGACGCGCGTTCCGCGCTCCTCACCATGAGGATATCAAAGCTCGACGCGTAGAAGGTCCTCATCCTGAGGTGCCCGAAGGAGGGCGTCTCGAAGGATGGCCGCAAGGAACAGGTTGCTGCAACTCGGATCGCCATTTCTCTTCAGTAGGAGCGGGGCATGCCGAGAATATGCTCGGCGATGTAGGACAACACCAGATTGGTCGAGATCGGCGCCACCTGATAGAGCCGCGTTTCGCGGAACTTGCGCTCGACATCATATTCCTCGGCAAAGCCGAATCCGCCATGGGTCTGCACGCAGGCATTCGCCGCTTCCCAGGAGGCGTCCGCCGCCAACATCTTGGCCATGTTGGCTTCCGCGCCGCAGTCGAGGCCGGCTTCATACTTCCGAACCGCTTCCTTCACCATCAACTCGGCCGCCCGCATCGCGGCATAGGCTTTGGCAATCGGAAATTGGATGCCTTGATTCTGGCCGATCGGGCGGCCGAACACGGCGCGATCCTTGGCGTAGGTCGAGGCCTTTTCGATGAACCATTTGGCATCGCCAATGCATTCGGCCGCTATCAGGATGCGCTCGGTATTCATGCCGGAGAGGATGTAGCGGAATCCCTTGCCTTCCTCGCCGATCAGGTTTTCCGCCGGCACTTTCATGTCGGTGAAGAACACTTCCGTCGTCGAATGGTTCATCATGGTGCGGATGGGGCGGATCGAGAGCCCCGCCTTTTTCGCTTCCCGCATGTCGACGATGAAGACTGACAAGCCGTCGGTGCGCTTCTTTGCCTGCTCCTTCGGCGTGGTGCGCGCGAGCAAGATCATCAGGTCGGAATATTCGGCGCGGCTGGTCCAGATCTTCTGGCCGTTGACGACATAACTGTCGTTGCCTTCGCGGCGGGCAAAGGTTTTCAGCGAGGACGTGTCGGTGCCGCTGGTCGGTTCCGTGACGCCGAACGCCTGCAGGCGCAATTCGCCGCTCGCCACCTTCGGCAGCCATTTTTCCTTTTGCGCATTGCTACCGTGCCGCAGCACCGTGCCCATGGTGTACATCTGGGCGTGGCAGGCGCCCGCGTTGCAGCCGGCGCGATGAATCTCTTCCAGGATCGCAGTCGCGGCCGAAAGTTTCAGACCCGCGCCGCCAAATTCCTCGGGGATCAGGACCGAGAGGTAACCGGACTCGGTGAGCGCATCGACGAAAGCCTTCGGATAGGCCATGTCGCGATCGAGCTTGCGCCAGTATTCGCCTCCGAATTGCGCGCAGAGCTTGGCGACGGCGTCGCGGATATCGGCATGTTCGTCAGGCTGGTCGGAGGCGGTCATCGGGTTTCGGCTTGCGGGTCAGACGTCAGGATACGGCTCCTCGGGATAGGCGGCTCCCGAAGCGCGTTCAAGAGGTTAGTACCCGCTTCTTAGCCAGTCTAGGCAGGTATGCGCACCGGCAAGGACTCGATGCCGCGCACGAAAGAGGAATAGACCCGCTTGGGCTCGCCCACCACCTCGATCCGGTCGAAGCGCTTGAGGATTTCCTGCCAGACGATCTTCAGTTGCAGCTCGGCAAGCCGCATGCCGACGCAGCGGTGGATGCCGAATCCGAACGACAGATGGATCTTCGGCCGTGCGCGATCGATGATGAACTCGTTCGGCCGCTCGATCACGTCCTCGTCGCGGTTGCCGGAGACGTACCACATCACGACGCGGTCACCCTTGCGGATCTTCTGACCGTTGAGTTCGGTGTCGACCAGCGCGGTGCGGCGCATATGGGCGAGTGGGGTCTGCCAGCGAATGACTTCCGGCACCATGGTGTCGATCAATGCCGGGTTGTCGCGAAGCTTCTGGTACTGGTCCGGATGTTCATTCAGCGCCAGCACCGAGCCGCTCATGGTGTTGCGGGTGGTGTCGTTGCCGCCGACGATCAAAAGGATGATGTTCCCCATCAGATTGTCGGGGTCCATGTAACGCGTGGCCTCGTTGTGCGCCATCATCGAGATCAGGTCGTTGCGCGGCTCGGCGTTGACGCGTTCGTTCCAGAGTTTTGAGAAATAGGCGGCGCACTCGTCCATCTCGGCGCGGCGCTGTTCGGCGGATTCGACGATGCCGCCTTTGGGCAGCGCGGTCGAGACGTCCGACCAGCGCGTCAGCTTGCGGCGTTCCTCGAACGGAAAATCGAACAGCGTCGCCAGCATCTGCGTCGTCAGTTCGATCGAGACGAGGTCAACGAAGTTGAATGTCTCGTTGCGCGGCAGCGAGTCCAGCACGCGCGCGGTGCGCTGGCGGATCAGGATCGCCAGTTCGTCCAGATGCGTCGGCGTGAACATCGGCTGCACGGTCTTGCGCTGCGCCGAATGGCGCGGCTGGTCCATGGCGATGAAGCTCGGCCAGTCGTAGCCGGGCGGGACGTCCCGGATCGAAATTCCGCCCAGCGAAACGTCGGAAGAGAAGATGCCGTGATTGGTGTCGACATGCATGATGTCGTTGTAGCGGGTGACCGACCAGTACGGCTCGATCGGCGACTTGGTGCAGTAATGCACCGGCGCTTCCTTGCGCAGCCGTTCGAAATAGGGCCACAGCGTATCGTTGCGGAACAATTGCGGCGCGCCGGGATGAAAATCCTCGATCGGCAGGGAATAGGCGTCCTCGCGCGCGGCGCGCATCAATTCCTGTTTGCTGGGCGATGTCTGGATATTCATAGCCGTTCTTCCCTGACTAGTGGTCCAATTCTAACATTCGCGTCCCCTCTCAGCGGCACCTTTGCGAATGTTAGAATTAGAAGGACCACTAGCAAATATAGGTTTCTAGTGGAGTTCTGGATTTGACATTCGCTTAACGAACTCGCGGCTGGGCGGGCAGCGAATGTCAAATCCACTCCACTAGGTGTCTCTTCTCATCCGTTGTCTCGGAAGATGGTAGGCTTTTGGCCAAATTACATCCCCTTGCGCGTGTGAGGGCAAGAGAGAGTTTTGGCGGAATGGCGATGGCCCGCTTGGCATGCCACGGCAACGCCGTTACCGGGCTTTTGTCGCCCGTGACAAGTCCAATTCAGGGGATTAAGTCTGTTTCAAACAACGTTTGGTTTTCCGGAGACACTTTTCCATGATTCCCAACGCATACCGGATGTTCAATTTCGACCTCGGCGAAACCGCGGATGCGCTGCGCGAGACGGTTCACGATTTCTCGTCCAACGAGATCGCGCCGCGCGCCGCCGAAATCGACAAGACGAATCAGTTTCCGATCGACCTCTGGCCGAAGTTAGGGGCGCTCGGGTTGCACGGCATCACGGTCGAGGAGGAATATGGCGGCTCGGGCCTTGGCTATCTCGAACATTGCGTGGCGATGGAAGAGATTTCGCGTGCCTCCGCCGCGGTCGGCCTGTCCTACGGCGCGCATTCCAATCTCTGCGTCAATCAGCTCCGGCGCAACGGGTCAGATGTGCAGAAGAAGAAATATCTGCCGAAACTGATTTCCGGCGAGGATGTCGGGGCGCTGGCAATGTCCGAACCCGGCTCGGGCTCGGACGTGGTGTCGATGTCGACGCGCGCCGAGAAGAAGGGCGATCGTTACATTCTTAATGGCTCGAAGATGTGGATCACCAACGGTCCGGTTGCGGAGACGCTGGTGGTCTATGCCAAGACCGATCCGGCCGCAGGCCCGCGTGGCATCACCGCGTTCATCATCGAAAAGGGCATGAAGGGATTTTCCACCGCGCAAAAACTCGACAAGCTCGGCATGCGCGGTTCGGATACGGCCGAACTCGTGTTCGAGGATTGCGAAGTGCCGGAAGACAACGTGCTCGGCAAGGTCGGCAGCGGCGTCAACGTTCTGATGTCGGGACTCGACTATGAGCGCGCGGTGCTGGCGGCAGGACCGCTCGGCATCATGCAGGCCTGCATGGACGTCGTGCTGCCTTACGTGCACGAGCGCAAGCAGTTCGGGCAAGCGATCGGAAATTTCCAGCTCGTGCAGGGCAAGATCGCCGACATGTACACGACGATGAACGCCTCGCGCGCTTACGTCTATGCGGTGGCGAAAGCGTGCGACCGCGGCGAGACCACGCGCGAGGATGCCGCCGGCGCGATTCTCTATGCGGCCGAAAAGGCGACGCTGTGCGCACTTGATGCGATCCAGTTGCTCGGCGGCAACGGTTACATCAACGACTATCCGACCGGACGCCTGCTGCGCGACGCCAAACTTTATGAGATCGGCGCAGGCACTTCCGAGATCAGGCGCATGCTGATCGGGCGGGAATTATTCGAGAAATCCGCTTAAACGGCAGAGCCTGCGCAACTTGCGTCGGCTTTCAATGAAAGCTTAGGGGGCTGATCAATGACGTTTGTGTTTGCGTGGATCGCCAATGCAAACGGAACAAAGGATTGGCCAGTCGATCTCATGCATCAGACGGAAGCGGCCCTGCTCGGGGTCGCATTCGTTTGCTTCGTGATTGCCGGCTTCGCCAAGGGAATTCCAGACGCACTCAAGGCGTTGATCGCGTTGATCGGCGGGATTGGTGCCGGTGTCGGCGTCATTATGCCGTTTGAACTCGGGCCATTCTTCTTTGGCTGGCGCGGCGAAATAATGATGATGACGCTGGCTCTCATTGTGGTTTATCCGATTGCCATCATCTGTTTCGCTCTGCTGCTGGCGAAAATGATGAACCTGATCGGAAAGAGACCCACGCCTTAGTTTTCAGATTCAATAGCCTGTGACAGTTGGAAATCGGCCTCATGCTAATCGCTCTGGTTGGCTTAGCCGGCTGAAATCCCGGTCCTCCCCCTACATGCCGGCGCCGCCTCCGGCCTTTCGATCAAGGTCGTCATACATCGGCGGAGGAAATGTCGGCAGCGTCGGCGATCGCAGATCGTTCGATGCAGGCGATTGGAAATCGCTCGGGCCGTTCCTTTGGGTCCTCTTCCTGGTCTTTTCAGTTTCCACGCTCCGCTTCTCACCCGCCTTTGCGAATGGAATCGTGGGAACGGTGACCAGTGCGGCAACGCATATGGTCAGCGTGAAAAGCCGGATGCCCAAATTGCCCACATGATCCTCCCGATTGGACGATACCTGTCGGAGGTACGCTAGGCAGGAAGAAACGTTACCCTCTACAGGGCCTTGTTATGCCGTCATTCCGGAACGCGAAGCAAACGGGATCCCGGGTCCGCACCTGACGGCGCATCTCCGATGTGCAATTGCACATCGGAGAATGACGAAGGTGAAAGTTACCGCACCACCACCAGCGTGCCGACCGAGACGCGGTTGTAGAGATCGATGGCGTCCTCATTGGTCATGCGGATGCAGCCGGAGGAGACGGCGTGGCCGATCGTCTCCGGCTCGTTGGAGCCATGAATGCGGTAGAGCGTCGAGCCGAGATACATCGCGCGCGCACCGAGCGGGTTTTCGATGCCGCCGGGCAGATAGCGCGGCAGATCGGGGCGGCGCCGGCGCATCTCTGCCGGCGGGGTCCAGCCCGGCCACTCCCTCTTGGCGGTGATGTGGTGGGTGCCGCTCCAGCCGAAGCCATCGCGGCCGACGCCGATTCCGTAACGGATCGCCTCGCCATGGCCGAGGATCAGATACAGCCGCCGCTCGGATGTGGAGATGAAGATAGAGCCCGGTGGCTGCGCAACCGGCGCGCTGACGCGTTCGCGCGGGATGGCGCCTCCGCCGCTGCCGCCATAATAGTCGGAGCCGGGGCCGTAATAGGGATATGCCCGCTGCGGCTGTTGATACGGCTGCTGTTGAAATGGCTGCTGCGGGTACTGCTGCTGTGGGTATTGCTGCTGTGGGCGGCGGAAGCCGAAGAAGTCGTCATCCATGGTGGCGCGGGCGGAGGAGGTGGCGGCCAGCACCAGCAGTGCGGCGGCAAGAGCGGCAAAAATCCGGGTCATCGGGTTCCTCGCAGCTACTGATCTTAACCAATCAAGCAGGCCATAACCGGGGTATTTTCGCAAGCGAACGTGACGGAATTCGAACGGTGCGGTTAAAATTCTGAGCCCCACGCGGTGGTGATGGTAACTATGCGCCTAGACAGCCCATGACCCTTTGACGAATGCCGTGAGGAATGATTGATCTGGGTCAAGCCTTTGGAATCGCGAACGGGAGCTTTGGGATGAACGGTGCGGAAAGTCTGGTGCGGACCCTGGTTGCGGGCGGGGTCGACGTCTGTTTCACCAACCCCGGCACCTCCGAAATGCATTTCGTCGCCGCGCTGGATCGGGTCGAGGGCATGCGCTGCGTGCTCGGCCTGTTCGAGGGCGTGGTAACCGGTGCGGCCGACGGCTATTTCCGCATGAAGGGGACCCCGGCCTCGACGCTGCTGCATCTCGGGCCTGGTCTCGCCAACGGGCTCGCCAATCTGCACAACGCCAAGAAGGCGCATTCGGGCATCGTCAACATCGTGGGCCAGCACGCGACCTACCACATCGGTTACAACGCACCGCTGACCTCGGACATCGAGGGGCTCGCGAGGCCAATGTCGGAATGGGTGCGCACCTCGCCGAATGCGAAATCCGTCGCAGCCGATGGCGCCGCGGCGATTGCCGCCGCCAAGAGCGCGCCGCCGCAGATCGCAACGCTGATCCTCCCCGCAGATACCGCCTGGAACGAGGCCGACGGCATCGCGCAAGTTCAGCCAGCGAAGCAGCAGCCGGGCTTTTCGACTGACGCCGTCGAGAAGGCGGCGAAGATCCTGCATTCAGGAGGTACGCAGAACCTGCTGCTCGTCACCGGCAACGCGCTCACCGAACGCGGACTCGCGCTGGCCCAGCAGATATCAGGCAAGACCGGCTGCAAGGTGATGGGCCAGACCTATCACCCGCGCATGGCGCGCGGCCGCGGCCGTTTCTCGATCGACCGCATCCCTTATGTGATCGAGAGCGCGCTGCCGCTCTTGAAGGACTTCAAGAACATCATCCTGGTCGAGTCCAACGACCCCATCGCCTTCTTCGCCTATCCGAACAAGCCGAGCCACCTGAAGCCGGACGGTTGCGAGGTCAACCGCCTGACCGCCTGGGGCGACAACTCGGTCGCCACGCTGGAGGCGCTCGCCGATGCGCTCGGCGCCAAGCCGTCCGACGTCAAGCCGCAAGCACTCGCCGAGCTCAACAAGCCGACCGGGCCGCTAAACCACGCTTCGATCGCGCAGGCGATCGCGTGCGCGATCCCGGAAAACGCCATCATCGTCGATGAATCCATCACCACGGGCCGTGGCTTCTTTCCGCCGACGGCCGCAGCCAACCCGCATGACTGGTTGCAGAACATGGGCGGCTCGATCGGCTTTTCGACGCCGGTCGCAACCGGCGCCGCGGTGGCGTGCCCCGATCGCAAGGTGATCTGCATGGTCGGTGACGGCAGCGCGATGTACACCATCCAGTCCCTGTGGACGCAGGCCCGCGAGGGCCTCAACGTCCTCACCATCGTGTTCGCCAATCGCATCTACCAGATCCTGCGCGGCGAATTCGACGGCGTCGGCGCCGGCTCGCCCGGCCAACGCGCCATGGACATGCTCAAGATCGACAAGCCGACCATCGACTTCATCGGCCTCGCCAGGAGCATGGGCGTCGAGGGTCGCGCTGTGACATCAGCCGATGAATTCAACAAGGCGCTTGCGGATTTCGTCCGCACCGAGGGACCGCGGCTGATCGAAGTGCAGTTTTGACGGATTGCTCGCCGAAGGCTTCGGTGAGAGAGTTGTCATTGCGAAGAGCGTGAGCTCCGAAGCAATCCAGTCCTTTGCCTATTGCTGGATTGCTTCGCTGGCGCTCGCAACGACGGGGATAAGTCCTCGGGAGCCGAGATGCACACCGAGCTGGACAAGGTCGTTGCCGCGCTGAAAGAGTTTTACGTTCGCGAGGCGTTCCTGTTCGAGCACGATCTCGGCGAGCGCGCGCTGACGCATCGGCTCGCGGTGCAGCTGGAACGGCAATTTCCCGACTTTCAGATCGATTGCAATTTCGACCGGCTCGGCCCGCGGACCTTGCAGCTGCCGCACGGCTCGATCGTCTCAACCGACGATCACCTGGCCAAATCGATCTATCCCGATATCGTCGTGCACCAGCGCACTGTCCCGAACAACCTGCTGGCGATCGAGGTGAGGAAAGCGTCCAACCACCAGCCGATCGAGCATGACCGGCACAAGCTGCGCGCCTTGACCGATCCGCACATCTGGTTCGCCTACTGGATCGGTGCGATGGTTACATTGGGAAAGACCGGCGTGACCGCGTCCGAAGTCTTTGTGGCCGGCGACGTCGATGAGGCGTTGTCCGGCTTTCTCGCCCAGCGGCTGAAGGAGGCGGGCCTAGGCAGCGCGTAACGGTGGCGACATGGGTGCATTTTGCAAGCTGGCTTAACGGTGAACCCAAAATGCGGATTCCAGTCAACAAAGAGACGATCCGATGAGAGAACTGCGTGTGACGATCCTGGCAATGTCGCTGTTGCTTGCGAGCCTGACGGCGGTGCGCGCCGAGACTTCGACAGCGGCTGACGTGGACGCCGCCTCGCAGGCTATCCTGGCGGATCCCAAGGTGCGCAAGGCGCTCGACGACATCAAAGCCGATGATGCCGCGGCCTTTGCCGAACAGAAGCGCATCACGGAAATCGCTTCGCCGCCGTTCAAGGAAAGCGTGCGCGCCAATTACGTGCTGCAGCGCTTTCGCGAGCTTGGTTTCAAGGACGCCGCAATCGACGGCGAAGGCAATGTCATCGGCTTGCGGAAGGGTTCCGGCGCGGGAAGGCCAAAGCTTGTGATTTCGGCCCACCTCGACACTGTATTTCCGGAAGGCACCGACGTGACCGTGAAAGAGAAGGACGGCATGGCGCTGGCGCCTGGGATCGGTGACGATTCGCGCGGGCTGGCCGCGCTGCTGTCGCTGCTGAAATCCATGAACGCCAACGACGTGAAGACGGTGGGCGATGTGATGTTCGTCGCGACCGTCGGCGAGGAGGAGCTTGGCAATCTGCGCGGCGTCAAGGCGCTGTTTCGCGATCATGCCGACATCGACGGGTTCATCTCGATCGACGGAATGGAGATCTCGCGTGTCGTCAATCGCGGCGCCGGCAGCCATCGCTATGAGATGATCTTTACCGGTCCCGGCGGCCACAGCTTTCAGGAGTTCGGGCTGCCCAGCGCGATCCATGCCATGGGCCGGGCCATCGCGAAGATATCCGACCTTCAAACGCCGAGCGAGCCGAAGACCACCTTCACCGTCGGAACGGTGCGCGGCGGGACTTCCGTCAATGCGATCGCTGCTGAAGCGCGGATGACGGTGGACATGCGCTCGAATTCCATGGAGGAGTTGCTCAGGCTCGAGGCGCGCCTGCTCGATGCCGTCAAACAGGCGGTTGCCGAAGAGAACGCGCGTTGGAAGACCGACAAGCTAACCGTTGAGATCAAACTCATTGGCGACCGTCCGGCGGGCCTCACTGCCGAGGATTCGCCGCTTCCACAGGCCATGCAGCGCGCGGCCACAGCGCTTAAGCCCGATGCGCCGGTGACATTTGCGGGCGCGAGCACCGATTCCAATCAGCCGATGTCGCTCGGCATTCCAGCCATCACGGTCGGGGGAGGCGGACAGGGAGGCAACTGGCATTCGCGCAGCGAATGGTACAGGCCGGTCGAGGCCTGGCTCGGTCCGCAGAGTGCGCTGCTGACGGTGCTGACGCTCGCTGGTCTTGAGGGCACGAGCAAACCGACGCTGGTGAGCCGTCAAAAATAGCAGCAGATTTTGTTCTCAGGCGATGTGGACGTTGAGCAGCGCCAGCATGATGATGCTGGAGACGACCACTCCTGCTGTCATGAGGATCCACGCGATGCGATCGGCGGTGGCCGGTGACGTGTCACGCTGCAGCAGGACCCATCTCAGCCCGCAGGCAACGTGCGCGACGATTGCGATGGGCCCCACCCAATAATGGGCAATCAGCCGAAGCTTGGTGAGACTGAACAGCAGGCTGTCGTTGGGACGGGTCAACCAGGCCCAATTCGTGTCGACGCCGGCATGACGCGCCGCAAACACTGCCGTCATGTGAGCGAGAAAATAAACGCCGACATATGCGCCGCACATGGTCTGCACGGTGCCGAAGATATCGCCCGGCATTGTCATCCGCCGCCGCACCAGCACGGTGCCGCTTGTGATTTGAAAGCCGATCAAGGCCAGCAACAGCGGTTGGACGATATCGTTGCGATAGATGCGGCGAGCGACGCTCATGATGTCCGTGTGGACTGACCCGCTCCAGAAGCCGGCCAGATGATTGCCGATATGCGGCGCGACGAACAATAGCAGGATCGCGAGCGCCGAAACGCCATGGGCGGCGCCCAGCCGCTGATATCCGGCGGGCGATATCGCAGATGCTGCCGATGACGGCCTGGAGTTGGCGAGGACGATCATCGCCATCAGCGCCCAGAACATCAGCCATGCGACGCCGACCGCCGAAGGCGCACCCAGAACGCCGCCGACGTTTGCGAACCCCACATAGAGCGAGGGCGTGGCAAAGGCCAGAAGGGCAACGCTTCGGGCGCGAAGGTCCTCAGGCCTCGCGACGCGCGGCGATCCGAGCGTCAGTCCAGAGACAAAACTGACCAGCATGACCACGAGCGCGAGTGTCAGCGAGGCGGAGACGGCGACCCAAACGATCGGTCCGTTCGGCGCGTCCGACCCGTGCACCAGGACAAGTCCAGCCGACAGCAGGTCCAGCAGTGACGGATAGACCAGGGCACAGAGCGCGGGGACGACGAGCCAGAGACGACGACCCGAGGCCGCGCTCAATCCTGACAGGCGATCTGCGCCGGCATCTTTGGACGCGATGATGGCCGAAAGACCGAGCCCGTCAGGTTTACTCATCGCTTCCCTCGGGAATTGCGCTGTCGAGGCGATCGACCCATGCCGCCTCCCGAGCATTCCAACCCCCGCGGGGACCGATAATTCCCGACCGGGCCGATGAGCGCGGTCAACTCCGGCTTTCGGAAATGTGCTGGACGATCAGTGCGCAGATTTCGCTCGCGTGCGAGATGGGTCCCATATGCCCCGCGCCAGGAACCACGGCAAACCTGCTGTTGGGCAACAGTTCGGCCAGACATTCGCTCACCACGCAGGACGCGCGCGGCGAATGCTCGCCCCTCAGGATCAGGATGGGACACTTGAGCGCGCTGTAGGCCGACGACGGGGTCGGCTCGTTGAATGAAGCCTGAAAATCCAGCGGTCCCTTCGGCGCCCATCTGAGCAAGGCCTCCTGGACGGCAGGTCGCATCATGCGCCACGCACCCGGGCCGTTCCAGTAATCCACGAATCCAGCGATGGCGCGGCGGTAGTCGCCGGTCAGGAGACCTTGGCCGACATTGCGCGCCAGGCCCGCGATCTCGGCGTGAGCGGCTGCTCCTCTTTCGTGCATCTGCCGCAACAGATGAAATGCACCCGGCTCATACAACACCATGCTGGCGATGCGGTCGGCCCGATTGAGCGCGGCATTCAGCGCAACGCCGCCGCCGTAGGAATGCCCGACCAGATGAACGCGGCGTGGGGTCTCGTCGATCAGCGTGAGCGTGGCGAATGCTTCGTCGGCCAGCGTGAAAGCGTGCTCTCCAGTCCAGGGGCCGCGGCTCTTGCTGCCGAAATGCTCGGGCGTCAGGACCTCGAATTTTTCGTCGAGCGCCCGCGCAAGACCGTCCCACTGGCTTGCACCAGCGCCCGAGCAGTGCAACGCGATGACACGTTCGCGTTGGGCCAAAAGCGCCGTGTTTCGGACTTGCCGGTTCATTGAGAATCTCTCTCCGCAGCGCCTTGCGCCTGATGAAGCGCGTTCGGCGCCGCCGATATGACGCGAACATCGCCGGCGTATTCCCGCGATCACGAGAATTTCAGCTCGCGCCCTTCGTTTGATTGCGCCGATCACAGTGCTATAGGACGGCCTGCCCCGTCGTCTTGGTTCACCGCGACACGCGCTCGGACTGCGGCGACGCCGGCCTTGATCGGCGCAGCGCCGTTTCCGTTTGTTCGCTTCATCTTCATTCGATTTTTTTGCGCGACTGAGTGATTTCATGGACCGGGTGCTGCAGCCCAATCGCTTTTCGATTCAATATCGCGGCGCAGCCAGGGGACGTGACTACGAAGCGTGGCGTGAAGGTGTTTGTCGCGGCTTTTGCCGATTGGACGTCGGGCCTGCCAGGGACGACTGCATCGACTGCGGCAACGATTTTGCGTCGCTGCATTCCCTCGCGCTGGCCACCCCAAATGGATCGTCCGCCCGCTTTGCCCGGACGCGCGACCTCATGCAGGACGGCTGCGACGACTTCGTCCTGATCTCCGCGTCACGCGGCCGGATCCGCGTGACCCAGAAAAGCCGGGCGATCGAATTGTCGAAAGGCCAGATGTGCCTGACCGAGATGAATGTCGAGGGTGCGGCAGAACTGACCCCCGAGGGCAGCTTCATCACGACGCGCATCCCGCGACGGGCGCTGTTGCAGATCGCGCCGCGCGCGGAAACTCAATTGGCTCGGCCGCTCGCGAACGAGGCCGGGCTGCGTTCCCTGATCGATCGCTACTTCGCCCTGTGCAACGATGTGGCCGCCGAACTCGACGCACCAGGCCAGCAAGCGGCAGCTCAGCACCTTGTCGATCTCATCGGATTGCTGCTTGGCGGCGGGGCCGGGCAGGAGGACGTGCTCAGGCGGCGAGGATATTCGGCGGCGCGGTTAGAGGTGATGAAAGCCCAGGTGATCGACAGCCTGCACCGCGGCGGCCTGACGATCGATCGAATTGCGCAAGGTTGCGGCATCAGCGCGCGACAGGCGCAGCGTTTGTTCGCCCATTCGGGGCAGACATTCTCGGAGTTCGTACTTGACCAGCGGTTGTCGCTGGCGCGCCGGCTGCTGACAGCGGCGTCAAACCGGCATCGCAGGATCAGCGACATCGCCTATCAATCCGGCTTCAGCGATTTGTCGTATTTCAACCGCAGCTTCAAAAGGCGATTTGGCGCGACACCGTCCGACGTCCAGGCGGGTGCCGGCGTCGGCGCCCCATAGCACGGTCACTTCGGCTTGTTCGCTTTTTCCCGCATCCGGTAGAATTTCATCGCGGTCTGCGCGGTCGCCGGCTGCAGGCGGAAGAAATTGGCGAACGTCACGTCGAGCTGCTGGCGCGAGGAGCCGTTGACGCCGGCATGCAGCAACAGGAGCTTGAGCGTCGTCGCCCAGGAGAAATCGAGCGCGCGGGCGAGCACGACGATCTGCTCGGTCTGGTTCTGGACGAAGGATCGTTCGACGGCGCCGAGCGGAATGTCGCACATCAGGGACAGCGCTGCGACCACCTTGTCGAAGCTGCCCTCGTCGGCAAAGGCGAGCACGCGTTCTTCGTTCAGCTTGCCCGCGGCGTTCAGCTCGCGCACAAGCTGGGCGGCCTGCGCAAAATCGCTGGAGCCGGCGCGCGCCTTGGTCTGGATCTCATCGGTCGCCTGCGCGACCATGGCCTTGATCAGTTCGGCGCGGCGCGGATCGGCCTCGATCAGCTGGTTCTTGACCGTTTCCGACGCATCGACGAACAGCTTGACCAGGTTTTGCCGCGGAATATCCGGCCGCGACCAGACGCACAAAGCGAGATCGCCGTCGTCGCGCGCCTTGCGCACCAGCGTCGTGACGCCGAACTCGGAGAAGCGCGCGCCGGCATTATTCGCGGTCGCAGAGACCACGGCGCGATTGCCGCGCTCCACCAGTACGTCGGTGACGGCCTCGCCCAGGACCTTGCGGCCGGAGATGGCGAGCAGATGGCTCTGGCTCTGGGTTCTGGCGTTGTCGACCAGCGTCGCATCGTCGAGCCGCTCGCTGTGGGTCAGCACGGGCCCCGCGACCTGGATGGCGGAATCGAATGCCAATACGCGAACCACCCCGCGCGGCGCATCGGGCAGTCTGGCGATCCGGCTGCCGAACTGGGCGCGGGCGGCGCTCTCGATGTTTTCGAGCAGCCGGCTCATCACGCTGTCGAACAATTCGATCTGGCTTTCGGAGAAGGAGCCCGACCGCAGGACGAAGAGATCGGTGACCTTGCGCAGAATCTCGGCGCGCCGCGCCAGGTCCTTGCCGCCGAGGGCATCCTCGAGCTGGTCGATCAGACCGGGGTGCGATGGGGTTTGCGTGCTCATGACGAAATATCCAATCGAATTCTTCGACTATTCGAGAGACTGTTCGTGTCTCGTGTCAGGCCACCATATTTTGCTTAACCGACGGATAACGGATGGTGAAATCGAGCTCGGAAGCCGGCACCGGCCGGCTGAAAAGGTAGCCTTGGGCGAGTTCGACGCCGGCCTGGCGCATATATTCGAACTGCGCTTCGGTCTCGATGCCCTCGACCGTCGTGACCTTGCCGAGGCCCTGCGCCAGCGCCAGCACCGATGAGACCACCGCGGCGTAGTCGCGGCGCTCGAGCACGCCTTGCGTGAACGATTTGTCGATCTTGATCTTGTCGAACGGGAAATTCGTCAAATAGGTCACCGAAGAATAGCCCGTGCAGAAGTCATCCAGCGCCAGCGATATTCCGAGATTCTTGAGCTGGCGAATCGTCGCCAGATGCGCCTCCTGGTTTTCCAGCATCGAGGTTTCGGTGATCTCGAGCTCCAGCCGTGTCGGTTCGAGGCCGCTCTCGACCAGCGCGCACAGGATGACGTCGAACAGGTTGCCCTTCTTGAACTGCACTGCGGAAATGTTGATGGCGATGTTGATGTCGGCGGGCCATTTGGCCGCATCCGAGCACGCCCGGTGCAGGATCCACTCGCCGATCGGTGCGATCAGGCCGGTCTGCTCCGCCAGCGGAATGAACTTGTCCGGCCCGACCAGCCCCTTGACCGGATGCCGCCAGCGGACCAGCGCCTCGACGCCGCAGATCTTGCGGGTTTTCACGTCCACGACCGGCTGATAGTGCACCTCGAACTGGGAAAGCGCGATCGCGTCGCGCAATTCGCTTTCCGCAAGCTGCTGCGAGGTCGCCGTCTCGAGCATGTGGGGGTGATAGATGCGGTAATCGTTCCGCCCCTCGGCTTTCGCGGTATAGAGCGCAAGATCGGCGCTCTTGAGCAACCCTTCGCCTTCGCTGCCGTGCTCGGGCGCCATCGCAATGCCGATGCTGGCGCCGATATTGACCTCAAAGCCGTTGAGATCGAACGGTTCGCCGATCGCGCCCAGGATCCGCAAAGCCAGCGAGATCGCGCCCTCATGCTGGGCCTCGCCGCCCTCCTGGATAATGGCAAATTCGTCGCCGCCGAGCCGCGCCAGGAGGTCGGTCTCGCGGATGGTGGTTTTCAGCCGCCGGCCGGCTTCGATCAGGAGCGCGTCGCCGGCGGGATGGCCGAGCGTGTCGTTGATGTTTTTGAAGCGGTCGAGATCGACCATCATCACGGTGACGGGCGCGCCGCCGCGCTTCAGCCGCTTGCCCGCTTCTGCGAGCTTTTCGTTGAACTGCGCGCGATTGGGCAGGGAGGTCAGAACGTCGTGGCGCGCCAGGTGCACGATCTCGGCTTCGGCGCGCCGGCGGTCGGTGATGTCTTCCAGGATGGTGAGCCAGCCGCCGCCCCGCATCGGCTGGCGTGTCAGCAGCACGAAGCGGCCGTCGGCGAGCTCTTCGATCCGCTGCGAGTCCGGCGGAAGCTCGGAAACTTCAGCCACCCTTGCCTTCACCGCGTCAGCGCTGGCGTAGCCCTTGATCACGCCGCGGGAGAGCTGGTCGGCCACGAGAGTCTCGAAAGGCGTGCCAACCTTCAACAGCGCCTCGGGCACGTCATGCAGCTCGGCATAGCGGCGGTTCCAGACGACAAGCCGCTTGCGCTCGTCGAACATGCACAGCCCTTGCGCCATGTTGCTCAGCGCCGTCCCGAACCGCATGTTGATGCGGGCCAGCTCCGCGGCCTGGTTGAAAAGTGCTTCCTCGTCGCTGACGCGCTCGGTGATGTCCTCGTGGATCGCCACCCAGCCGCCGCCGGGCATCGCCGTGTTGACGACCGAGATCGTGTGTCCGTTGTTGAGGCGCGTCGTGTTCTCGCTCCTGCCGACGTCGCGCAGCCCCTGCCAGAAGTTATTGACAAAGGTCCTGGCGTCGCCGTCGAGCCCGCCGGTCTGCTTGCGGTGGGACGCGATGTCGTAGACGTCCGTGCCCGGCCCCACGACCTCTGACGACATGCCGTAAAGGTCGAGATAGCGCTGGTTCCAGACCATGAGCTTGCCGTCGGCATCGAACATGGAGAGGCCTGCCGGCATGTTGGCGAGCGCTGCATCGAAGCGGGCGTTGGTCCTGGAGAGCTCCAGCGAGCTTTTGGCGAGGTTCCTGGTTGCGCGCCAGACGAAAGCGCCCATCAGCAGGATCAGGCCGGCCATGACCGCCGTCTCGATCAGCCGGCGTATGGCGCTCTCCCGCCAGGGCGCCAGCAGCGCCTCCATGTTTTGCGCGACGACGACGAAGACCGGATAGGTGTTTCCCTTCTCAAAACTGTTGTAGCGCGTCACGCCGTCGATCGACGCCTTGATCTCGACGCTTCCGGTGCGAGCCGTTTGCACCTGCGGAAAGATATGGGTCGTCGTGATGTCGCGGCCGACATTGGCGTCGACGAACGGCCGCCGCACCAGAAGCGTGCCGTCGGTCGTGGCCAGCATCACGGCGCTGTTGTCGCCGAGTTCGAGACGATCGTAGATGTCCTGAAAATATTGCGGATTGACCGCGGCAATCGCGACGCCGCCGAACGTGCCATCCGCCTTGTTGATGCGACGCGTGACCGGAATGTGCCATTGTCCGGTGGTCCGGCCGTGGACCGGACGGCCGATGCGAAGCTCCTCGTCGTCGTGGCTGCGGTGATAGATGAAATAGTCGCGGTCGGCGAACTGGCCCGGCTTTTCCGCACCAAGCATGTTGACGACCATGGTGCCGTGCTCGTCGAGTACGCCGAAGGCCACGAACTGGTTGGAGTTTTTGATCTCCTTGGCGAACCAGGCCTTCAGACGTTCCCGCAATCCTGCATCCAGCGGCTTGCGCTCAACCCTTTCCACGACACCGAGCAGGATCGCATCCGCGGTGCGGAAGGTCAGCTCGGCGTGCTGGATCAGTGAGCCCGCGAGGTTGGCGGTGTCCTGTCGCGCATCCGATACCACCTGGGACCGTTGCGCGATGACGTGGGAGATTTCGAGGCCGACCAGCACGGTGCAGGCCAGCGCGACGAAGCACGCAATGCCGCGCGGCGCGAGAACATGCGCGGTGCCGATACCAGACCGCCTGGCTCTGATCCATGCCTTCACGCCGAACATACGCCCGAACTGCTCATTTTAAGAAAAATCGGCGGTAAAATCGTGCCTCCAAGCTAGCTATCATGTGTTAAAAAAGTAACGCAGCACCGTGCGGGCGGCTGGCTCTGCCACCGGCCGAAAACGCGCACATGCTTAAGCGTCTCTGACCCTGGAACCTGATTGCTCTGGTCCGGTCCGCTGGCAGGCAGCCCGACGTCAATTTCCTTCGGGCGCGTAGTGGCTTTCGATCAGGCGATAATGGCCGCCGGACGACACCCAGGTTTGATGCAGGCAACCGGACGGCCCGCAGAACGGTTTCTCCCCGCAGTAGAGACGCTCGAAGTGCAGCACCACCTTGCGAAGATGGTCGGTATAGCTGGCAAATTCATGCAGAGCCTTGGGCATGGGACATAATTGCAGGACCTGCGCGCGAACTTCGGTCGGCAGGTTTTCGATGTGCTGCGGATCGTAGCGATCGTCACTCCTCATGTTGCCGCCTTTTGCGAACGAAGGCGTGCTGAGAAGCAGCAGTGCGGCAAATGCCATCAGGCAGCGCGAGGCGTGATGCATGGCGGTCCTCCGGGGCACAGGGGCACACAAGGACATTAGCCGATTCACGGAACAACGTAGATCACGATGCCGACGCCGGCCTTACGGCGGCGGTCTTTGGCGCATCGCCGCCGCCCGCTCCGCTGCGCCTGTATCCCTCCGGGGGAGGGGGTCTACGATCTAGACGATATAGTCTAGACTATATAGTCTAATCGTGATATTGCCAGTTGGCGTTCTTTAATTGGGAGAGTCCCATGCCCGAGCCGAAACCTGACGCAGAGCATGCCCGCGAGCTTGTCGCGGGCGTCGAGACAATCATCGCGCGCACCGCCAATTGCTGGCTTTTGAGCCGCACTGAAGATCGCATTCGCACGCGTCCGATGGGGCGCATCCCGGTGCGGCCGGGCGAGGATCCCTGGACGGTCCGCTTCGTCACCGACCGGCGATCGCAAAAGGCGGCAGATCTCCGGCAGTCCCGTCAGGTGACGCTCGCCTTTCAAAAGGAAGACGAAGACGCCTACGTGTCGCTCGAAGGCGCCGCGCGGTTGATCGAAGACAAGGAGGGCGTTCAAGCGCTCTGGCACGAGAAATATCGCGCGCATTTTCCGACCGACGAGGATCGGGCGAATGCAGCCTTTATCGAGGTCAAAGTCACGCGCATGGAGCTTTGGGTGCGCGGTCTGACCAGCGAACCGTTCGGCGCCCGCACGACGGTCGTCTTGCGCGACGCGAGCGGCGGCTGGCTCTGCGCGGCTTGAGGCGCTCTTCGCCGGAACGCGAACAAGAGAAGGATTCTGCGATGGACAACCGCGTCAAACTCGACATCGATCAAGGCGTCGCTGATGTCAGGCTCGCGAGGCCCGAAAAACTGAATGCGCTCGACCCGCAAATGTTCGATGCCCTTGCCAGAGTGGGGGCTCGCCTCAAAGCCCATCGCGGCTTGCGTGCTGTCGTCCTTTCTGGGGAGGGCCGCGGCTTTTGCGCGGGCGTCGATCTTAAGCGGATCGCCGCGGTCGCCGACGGGCGGCCGCTGATTCCCTGCGCGGACCTGACCCGGCGGACGCACGGGCCCGCCAATCTCGTTCAGCATGTCGTCTGGCAATGGCGGTCGCTCGCCGTCCCCGTCATCGCAGCGGTGCATGGCATCGCCTTTGGCGGCGGCTTTCAGCTTGCTCTTGGCGCCGATATCAGATGCGTCGCCCCCAAAACCAGGTTCTCGGTGCTGGAGACCAAGTGGGGCCTCGTTCCGGACATGGCCGGCGTGCATCTCATGCGCCGTCTGGCGCGCGAGGATATCGTCCGTGAGCTGACCTATACGGCACGCACCTTCACGTCAGAGGAAGCGCTGCAATACGGCTTCGTCTCGCGCCTGGTCGAAAACCCGCATTCCGCAGCGATGGACATCGCGCGCGACATCGCCGCGCGCAGTCCGGATGCGATCCGCGCGGCCAAGCGGCTGTTGAACCTCGCAACGGCGCGTGACGCGGAAACCATTCTCTTGCAGGAAACGGCGGAGCAGATGCATCTGTTGGCCTCGGCGAACCAGATCGAAGCCGTGAAGTCCAACCTCGAGGGACGCAAGGCCTGCTTCACCGATCCCGAGCCGCTCGTTCAATGAAGTGTTTTCGAGCGTGAAGAAAACGCGTCAAGACAAGAATCGGTTCTGACCAAAAGGCCCCGGAGCACATCATGGGACGTCCGCTTTACGATCATGCCGGCTTTCTCGAAGCGGCGAGAACCCTGGCGTATGAAGGCGGACCCGCCGCCGTCACCGTCGATTCGGTCGCAAGGCACCTGAATGCGCCGAAGGGATCGTTCTATCACCGCTTCGCATCGCGCGATGCGCTGCTGGGCCAGCTCTGGCTGGACCTCGCGCTCGAATTTCAGCAGGGCTTTTTCGCCGCGATCGAAGCAGGCGACGGCCTCGCGGCCGCGTTGCACATGCCGCGTTGGGCGCGCGCGCATTTGCAGGAGGCTCGCCTGCTGTCGCTGTACAGCCGTCACGATTTCGTTCAGGGCGATTGGCCGGACGAACTCAAGAAGGGCGTGCGCGAGCAGACGGAGCGGCTGGAGCAATGCCTGGTGCAATTTTCTCGCGACACCTTCGGCCGCGCCGGCGCGCCGCAGATTCGCCGATCGACCTTCGTGCTGCTGGAGGTTCCCGTCGCCGCCGTCAAGGGGCATCTGCAGAAGCGGGAAGTGCCGCCGCCGCTGGTCGACGAGCTGATCGAACGAACCTATCGCGCCATCGTGCAGGACGCGGAGTAGACGAGGACAAGCGAGGCCGCGTGACGGAGACATCGATGAAGAAAATCCATGCCGAGGCGAGCATCGTGACGTCGGCGGATCGAGACGTCGTCTACTCGCTTGTGAAGAATTCGGCGTCCTATCCGTTCTGGTCGATGATTGACGAATTCGAGGCGGTCAGGCCGGGCAGGGACGGGCCGTATGGCGTGGGCTCGCAGCGCATCTTCCGCACCGGCCGTCTCGTCATGCACGAGGAGGTCGTCGAGCTCGTGCCCGATCGCCTGGTCGCCTACGTTCTGCTGAGCGGCTTTCCGATGAACGACTACCGCGCCGAAACGATTCTCGATTCGCTCGACGGCGGCGGCACGAGGATCACCTGGCGCTGCGCGTTCTATCCCAAATACAAGGGAAGCGGCTGGTTCTGGCGGCTGACGATGTCATGGGTGTTCCGGCGGTTCCTGCGCATGTTGGCGCTTACTTCCGAGAACCGTCGGCAGCGGGAAGAAATTCTCGCCGCCGCGCACGGCAATGCGACGTCCAAGCGCATGCTGGCGGCTGCCGAGGGCGCGACATCGCGGACGTGACGCGCCGCTCGCGACGGGGTGCGGCAGGCAAGCCCGGCCGCATCGGGCAAGCGTGATCGACCAAGCCTGATCAACAACGCCTGATCGACACGGTGCGAAAAGGCGGGTTGACGATCTCTCTTTATTTCGATATTCGTTGAAATATGGAAAAGACAGCCGCCGTTGCCGCCCTTGCAGCGCTCGCCCAGGACAATCGTCTCGATGTCTTCCGCCTGCTGGTTCAGGCCGGCCCCGACGGAATGACAGCCGGCTCCATCGCGGAAGCGCTGGATTTGCCCCCCAACACGCTGACGTTTCACTTCGACCGTCTGCGCATGGCCGGGCTCGCGACGGTCAGGCGCGATGGCCGCTCGATGATCTATGCCGCCCAGTTCGAGACCATGAACGCGCTGCTCGGATTTCTCACCGAAAATTGCTGCGGCGGAGCGTCATGCGCGCCTGTCGCCACCTGCAAACCCGCGCGGAAGCGCGTCAAAGTGCCAGCCTGAAAGGACATGCCGACCGACCATGATTGATGTCGTCATCTACCACAATCCTGCTTGCGGAACGTCGCGCAACACGCTTGCCATGATCCGCAGCGCCGGCATTGAGCCGCACGTGATCGAGTATCTGAAGACGCCTCCCTCGCCGGCGCTGCTGCGGCAACTCGTCGAACGCCTGGGCATCTCGGTGCGCGATTTGCTGCGCGAGAAGGGGACGCCCTATGCCGAACTCGGGCTCGGCAACCCGGCGCTGTCTGACGATGCGCTTCTCGATGCAATGATGGCGCATCCGATCCTGATCAACAGGCCCATCGTCGTGACGCCGAACGGCGTGAAGCTGTGCCGTCCGTCCGAACTCGTGCTCGACCTCCTGCCGGCGCAGGACGGCGAATTCGTCAAGGAAGACGGCGAGCGGATCTCGTTGAAGCGTGGCGGCTGATGGCGACCATTGCGCAACGCGCCGCCGCCGAGGGTCTCGGATCAGCTTTTCTGCTCGCAACCGTCGTCGGTTCCGGGATCATGGCGGCCAAGCTCGCGGGCGGTAACGGCGCAATTGCACTTCTCTGTAATACGTTGCCGACCGGTGCGATTCTCGTTGTGCTCATCCTGACGTTCGGCCCGATATCCGGCGCGCATTTCAATCCCGTTGTCAGCACGGCGCTGGTATTTCGCCGGGAATTGCCGGTGAGCGTTGCTGCCATCTATATCGTTGCGCAAGTCCTCGGCGGCATTCTCGGCGTGCTCGCCGCGCACGCGATGTTCGAGCTTCCAATATGGCAAGTATCGATGACGATACGAACGGGACCGGGTCAGTGGTTCGCCGAAGCGGTCGCGACGTTCGGATTGCTCTTGACCATCTTCGGAGTTTCGGCCCGTTCGCCTGGCGCCATCCCCTACGCGGTCGGCCTTTACATCACGGCCGCGTACTGGTTCACCGCATCGACATCGTTTGCCAATCCTGCGGTGACAATCGCCCGTGCCTTGTCGGACACCTTTGCCGGGATCGCGCCCGCCGGTGTCATCGCCTTCATCGCTGCACAGCTCGCCGGCGCAGCTGTCGCGGTGCCGCTGGCACGATGGCTCTGGAGATAGGATCTCCGGCCGGCATCGCCGCCGTCACAGGCAGGTATCGTTCAGCATCAACTGGCAGGGCTTTTCCTTGAGCTTCCCGCCTTTGGCAGTCTCGAGGCGCTTCGGCTCCGGCCCCGCGATCTCCATCGCCCAATAGGTCTCGCCGCTTTTGCTTTTGGCGCTGGCGATGCCGACGCGCGTCGCCTCGTGCATCAGGAGGTTGCGGCGGTGCCCATACGATCCGATCCATTGCTCCAGCGCCTTCGCGAAGGTGGCGTCGGCGGCAAGGTTTTCCGCAGCGCGCTCCGCGTTGAGGTTTGCCACGCGATCGGCGAAGGGGCGGAACGCGCCATGATCGAGCGCACCCGTGACGGCCATCGCCTTGGCCTGCTCCTGCGCGATGCGGTTGAGAACCGGATCGATCGTCACCTTGCCTTCGCCATGCTGATGCCGATAGTTCGAAATCAGCTCCGCGGGAGATTCCGCTTTTGCGGCGGGCGGGACGAAGAGGACGAATAGGGCCGCGGCGAGGGCGCCGCGCCATTGAGCCAATTGTCCACGCCTGTTCATGTCGCCTTGCGCCGCTGCTGTTTCGATTGGGAAAGCAAAAAGCCCCGATTTGGGGCTATAAAATGTCCACCTCACGCACGCGTGGCCATGATCGGGACGGCCGGATTGACCCAGATAAGTTCTCCTGCCGGTTAGTCCGGTTAATGAGCTTTTTCCGCACTTTGAGCGCATTGAGCCATTTCCGAGAAGTGTGAGCGGGAGGCGAGAACAAATCGCTGGCCTGCTTCACCGAAAAGGTTCAACCTGCTTTTATCACCGGCCAAGGCTCTGTCCGTAGGCGTCGGTGGCTGAGAGATAATCGCGCTCCCGCCTGCATAAAGGAAGGGAGCGGCCTCGTGCTGCATCGTAAAATCCATCATGACGACGGAAGGTATCAGAGCGAAATCGCCCGCTCGCGTGAAATCATAGCGAGGTGCGTCGAGTTGCTCCAGCAGCCTTGCGCGGATGCATTTCTTGGCAGGCAGCGCCACGAACTCATCCTGTTCAGCGACGATCACTCATCGGTTGACGACAAGACAAACTGACTCGCCGTCTCGCACTGACTGACGGACCGGTCAGTTTCGGCCCGCGCGAGCCGCACCGTGGCGCGAACACGCGCAACGGCGATACGCGTGTCCATGCGATCCTGGTGGGCTTGATCTCGAATCAGCCTGCTTTCTCGGATCGCCCAATCGGCGCGGGCCAGGAGATCGTCTTTCATTCCACGATAATACCCCCCGCACGGCAAGAACATGATCGAGACGCGGAGGACATGATGGATCGCACTCAAATCATCGGCTTCCTGGCGGGATTGGGCACGACCTTCGCCGCGCTGCCCGACCTGCTCGCCATGTTGAAACGGCGCTCGAGCGCCGGCATGAATCCGAGGATGGCGGCTATCACGGGCACGTTTCAAATTCTCTGGGTGATCTACGGGACGCTCATCGGCTCCAGCAACATCATCATGTGGAATGTGATCGCCGTCGCCACCAACTACCTCACTGTCGGGGCGTATCTTTACTTCGGGCGCCGTGAAATCAGACCTTGATTCTGAATCCCGGCATCGGTGGACTTCCAAACGGTTAAGGATCAGAAATGGCCCGGCGTTTCGTCGCGCCGCCCGCCGGCTACCCCAGCGCCACGATCGGACCGTTCGAACGCGAAGCTTTTGGTGATGAAGCGGTCGCACTTCGCGCAATAGCGGTCCCTCACCTCGTTGGCATCAAAGCTGACCGCACCGCACGGCAGAAACATGATCGAGACGCTGTTGTCATCAGCGATATAGCTCGACGCCTGACGGGGCTTGCAGGTCTCAAAAGAGGTCATGTGGCCCGCCCTCTCAGTCGCTACAGGAACAACACCGCTATGGCGGCCACGGCTAGCAGCAGCCCGCCCCATACGGCAACGGCGCAACAGCGTTCGATCAGTCCATCCACGAATCACCTGTCCCCTGATCGCAACCGGAGAGAGCACGGAGGGCGAGTTCCCTCGTTAACGCATGTGAATCCGCCCTGTCTTATTTGCCGGACGTCGTTAAGATCGCACCCGCACAGGTTCTGCCCGACGATGCGCGAAGGCGCGTCCCTTTCGGAGGGGTCTGACGAGGATCTGGAATACCGAAGACCTGCCGGACCGTGAGCAGTCGCCTATTGGCGCGAGGTGTTCTGCGAGGCATTCGTCACGCTGCGACCCGAGAGGCCACAAGACCAGAACACGAGCTTGCGGTGATGACGAAGGTATTCTGCGTCGATGTCGTCTACGACGCCATGCGCATCGTCGGTGTCGACAGCTACACCGACATGCACCCCTGGCTGAGCTGATGAACGATGCGATGTGCTTCCCGCTCTACGACGGCGGCAACATGGGCGCGCGCCGCCCCAATTTGCACAGCATCATCGAGAACCCGTCCTACAGCTCCCTGACTGCACCATACGGCACGTTTGGGAACGCCGGCGCCGGGTAGGGCGCATCCGGCCGCCGCTTCGAGCACCTGACATGTCCACACCGTCCATGCGCGCGCGTCGGCGCGGGCTTGGACGGATTTGCGATTCCGGCTAATCTCCTGGCGAGTTTGGCGAGGGGACCGGCTGCGGTGGCTCAAAAACCATTCTTTCTCATCCTGAGGGACGACGGCGCTGGCACCTTTTCGGTCGAAGGCCCAATGATGGATGATCGTTCCTGGGTTTCTCAGGTTGTCACGGCTCAGCGCGCGGGGCGGAAAGTTCGTTGCCAGGCGGCGACCGGGGCGACGCGGGAAGAGTGCATCAAGAACTGGTTGAAATCCAATCCTCGCATGAAGCTCGTCGATCCCGGCATGTTGCCCTGAAATCTTGATCGCCGGCCTTCGTTCGCGGCCCTCTCGCGGCGGATCACGACGCGGGCGGTTGCTGCAACGCCCTCGCTTCGCGGCGCACCCATCCAGACCTCGCCCTCTTCCTCAGAGGGATTCTTAAAATTTCAAACGTCATTGAATGAAGTTCGCCCTGCCGGATTTAATCAACCGCAGGTTATACTTGCAATAGTGATTCTCTCGGCAAGGAACGAACGAGGCAGGGCAATGAGAGTCGCACCATCCTCAACGGGCGAAGTGTATCTCGCACTCGCCGTTGTCACCACAGTTCTGATGATGGAGATGGCCGCCTTCGCCATCCTGGCGGGCTAAGGCCGGTCGCATAGCGGGCGTAACTGGCTTCATCGCATCGCAAGGTGCGCTGCATTGACATGCCGCCCCATCCCGGCGACGTCGATTTCTGCCCGCGTGTGTCAGGATTGTGCCGCGCTACGCGCGGCTGGCAGCGGACGAAGCCGCTTGAGGCGGGGACTGGCGGCATTGCGTGCATGGGCAAGATCGAACGCAGTCTGCAGGTTGAGCCAGTATTCCGCCGACTGGCCGAACGCCTTGCCAAACAGCAGCGCCAGTTCGGCGGTCACCGGTCGCGAGCCGTTGATCACATGCGAGATGCGCATCGAGGAGACGCCGATGGTATCGGCAAACGCGGATTGTGATATCCGCAGTTCCTCAAGCAGCTCTTTTAGATATTCGCCAGGGTGAATGGCAACGGGCATCTTGGCTGGTCCTTCAGTGATAGTCAGTGATCTCAACATCGAACGCATCGCCGTCGAGAAAGCGAAAGCAGACACGCCACTGGTCATTGATCCGGATCGAATGTTGTCCTGCTCGGTCGTTTTTCAAAGCTTCCAGCCGATTCGACGGTGGCAGCCGCAAATCCTCAAGCCGCGTTGCGGCATGCAGTTGACCAAGCCGCATCGTGGCCCGCTTGCGGATATCCGGCGGCAATCGCCGACTTTTGCCAGTCTCGAACAGTCGCGCGGTTTCGGCATCGGCGAATGATCGGATCATGCTGGACGTACATATAAACGATTTGTTTATTGCGTCAAGGTCTGCCGATTTGGCTTCTGCGAGGCATCCCCTCGTCCAGTCTTCGCTTTCGCGGCGCTCAAGCTTCGCCGGACATGCTTCGCTGACGGGCGTAATTGGCTTCATCGCATCGCAAGGTGCGCTGCATTGACATGCCGCCCCATCCCGGCGACATCGATCGCAGCACCGCAGAAGCATGTCGACGAGCCAGACGTCGTCTGCGTCGGCAACCGGCAACCACAATCGAGCATCCGGTATTTCCACGCCGTCCATGCGCGCTCGCGCCGGTGCTCGGCCAGATCGCCGCCCGTCACCTGAGGTTCGATCCTAGCCCATGCGTCGGCGAAGGCGGCACGCGCCTTGAACAAGTCCGGCGCGGTGCCTTCGTCGCGGATGCCGCGATGTGAGGCGGGATAGAACGCGAGCGACCAGCCCCATTGATCGACACTCAGCGGGACACCCGCGCGCTGGCTGATCGAGCCGACATGGACATCGCTGTCGTAAAAGACGCGCCAGATCTCCCGGTGCGGATCGTCGGCGCGTCGGCGGGTGAGGGCGGGCATGCCCCATTGATTCCGCTGATTTGCATCGGGCGGAAGCCGCTAGGGGTTGCGGGTGTGGACGGAGCGGACGCTAGGGGCGAGGTTGCAAACGGCACGCCCATTGGAACACGGCAGGCCTGCCGCGGCTTTTCTTGCCATGGCCAAATCCATCCAACGGTTTCTGACCAACGCCGGAACATTGTTGTCGCGTCCCTGGGCCGTCGGTGTCGTGATCCTCTATGCGGTGCTTTGGATCATCTTTGATCCCGCCAGTCTGAACTGGCATGGCATCGTTAGTCTCGCCACCCTCTTCATGGCCCTGTTCATACAGCGTTCGGAGCATCGAGACACTCAGGCGATCCACGCCAAGCTGGATGAGTTGCTACGGGTGAATAGCGGCGCCCGCAGCCAGCTGACGACTCTCGACGACAGAGAGCCGGAGCAAGTCGAGGCGTTTCGCACAAAGGCGCAAAGCGCTGATGAAAATCGCTGAGCAGATTTGAAGTGGCAAGTTGAGCGGCGGACAGATTTTCGTTCTACGCGCGGGCTCCATCGGCCCGCCACAAGGCCGATCACCTGCCGCCGTGCATGAAGGCCTGCATCTCTTCCAGCGTGAGCTTGCCGTCTTTATTGCTGTCCATCGCCTTGAAAATCCGTTCGTGAGCGGCCTGGAACTCCTGCAGCGAGACTGTGCCGTCGCCGTCGGTGTCCATCAGCGCGAACATCATGCGCATCATGAAGGGGGGCCCCATCATGCCGCGCCCCATCATATGTCCCATCATGCCACCGCCCATCATTCCACCGTGCCCCATTGCGCCGGCGCCGCCCTCGCTTGTATGCGACTGCATCTGTTGCTGATCTGGCTGGGGTGTCATTTGGTTCTGTGCAAAGGCGCCGAAGGTGCCGTAGGCCAGAACAAGAGCCGATGTCGTGAGTCCCAGGATGCGACTGGACATTTGAAACCTCCTCAGAAGCGATACAGGATTTGAAGAATGCCGCCCCGTGCGTATTCCGTCTTGCACCTCGTGTCGCATCGGCAGCGGCTCGCAGCAACGAACGTCGAAAGAGGCCGCTGCTCAAGCGGCCTCCCTCTTACAGAGCTCAGGGAAACGAATCTCTCCTGCAAGCCCTGTGGTTTAAAGCTATCGTGCGCGGTCGGGGGCTTCGTTGATCCAAGTCAACCCGCCATCGAATAAACTGCGGTGGAGTGCATCCCGATGATGGAGCAGGATGATTCATGGATCGAAAGATGGAGTTGGACCATCTCGCTATCGCCGAGAAAGCGGTGGTAGAGGGTGATCGCCATATTGCGCGTGAAGAGCAAATGATCGCCGATCTGGAGCGCGGCGGCCACGATACCAAATTGGCATTTGAGACGTTGGCGACCCTTCGACGAATGCAAGCCGCGCATATCGCTCACCGCGACCTGTTGCTGAAGATGCTACAGCAGGGCAACTCCGCCGATGCGATTTTTCGACCGGGTCATTACGACAACGCTTCGGGACCTGCGAAGGGTACCGACAAGCGTTAGCTGCTCCAGACAGGCTTCCCGCGCGCCTGCCGATGCGGCTATCGATCCAGATGCGGCGGGAATTCGCTTTGCCACGCATCCGTCGACAGAACTACACCGTCAACTGGTGGTCGAGCTCGAAAGTCGCCAGCAGTCTTTCCGCATGTTAGCGATCCGACGAACCATCTTGAAGCCGCCGAATTCGCCCGCGCTTCATCTCAAGAAAGTTTCGCAAACCTGGCATACGATAAAAGGCCGCCATTTCAGGCGGCCTTTTCGAGCGAACTGCTAGTGAGGGGTGACCCAACAGCCGCCCTGGTTGCGTACTCCAAATCAGGGTTTTCCAGCGCCACAACCCATTCCGCAACTATTGCAGTTTCTACGGCCATCTCGATCTCAATCTTTTGCGCCATGTCAATTCGCGCGGCGCTCTGATGCGGCACCTGGCGGTATCGCAAAACGAGCCGGACATTTCGCTGCTACCAGATGCCTCGACCGTCCGCCTTCCGTCGCATCCGCTCACGGAACTGCACCATCAATTGATGCGTCGTCTCGAACGTCACCAGCAGCTTGTCGGCTTTTGCGCGTTCCGTCGAACCATCGGCGAGGCCGTCGCGCAGGCTTCTGAGACGGGTAACCTGGACTTGGCTCCTGGCAGTGCGATCCTCAGCGAACTCCAGCTGCTCCAGATCGTGGCCCAGCCTGTCCTCCTCAGCGATCAGCAGCTTGGTGGTCATGGATCGATTTGTCTCAGTGAGATCACTGCTGTTGAGCACACTGAGAAAGCGATCGATATTTGCACGGGCTATAAAGTTTTCCATCGCGAACCCATGTTGGCGCAGTAGCGCCGTTGCCTCTATCTGTGCCGCGTGGCGAGCCGCTTCCGCATCAAGCAACAATTGCTTTCCGGCTTTTGTAAGTGCAATTGGCCTGCTTCGACCATTTGCGCCTTCCCAAACTTCTTCAACCAATCCATCTGAAAATATCGACTTCAAGTCTCGGGTGAGCGTCGATTTATCCAGCTCCTGCTTCCGCGCGATGTCGGCGCGTGTTGCTGGCTGCATCTGGCCGATCATCTCAAGAAGCGAGAATTGCACTGCGCTGACGCCGAAAGGCCGAAGCTTGGCATCATAAATCTCGGTGACTGTTCTTGAGAGCCGCCGCGTCCTCATGAGGATGTTGTCATCTGTCTCGGCGACAACGCGAATGGTCACCGCGTGCCTTTCCAGCGCGCGATCGGGATCATCCAAATGGTCGGTGTTCGCAAAGTCGGGCATGATGCCGGTCCCCACCGTTCGGCCCGTAGCCAAAATACAGGAGATGGCGGTGTCGTGGAACCCGGCGCGGGCGCGGACAACGACTAAAATTTCACCTCCCAGCGGGCTGCTTTCGCGCGCGGCCGTGGGCTTCGTTGATCTAGGTCAACCTGCCATTGAGGAAACTGCAGTGGAGTGCAGCGCAGGCTGCCCGCAAGATCGCGCAGTTTGTTCCGGAAAAGTAAGGCTATTTGGCGCGGCATCTTGGATGTGTTTTTTCGACTTTTGATTTGGGTCAGCCCAGATCGGCCGCTCTTTGATCCTGATCAAATATCCTGTCGCCGTTGTAGGCTATCTAACGATGGCACTCCTCCCCAAGAGTGCAGTCCCACTTCAAGACAAAGGCCGCTTCCCCCCCCCCCGGCGGCCTTTTTTTGTCGGCAGCGGCAGCACAGGGCAAACTGCCTTTTCAGGGCAGTCCGATGGAAGTGTGTTCGTTCGCAACGCAAAAATCCGCCACTATCAGAAGCTTCTGAACGAGGAGAAGCGGAAGGTCATCCAGAAACGTTTTAGCTAAGGAGGAGGCCAGGGAAAGGCGGCGGCCCCAATTGATGTCTGAGACCTAAGTAGAACACCGGAGTATTCCAATGGGACGATTCGTGATCTTCCCTTCGAGCTATGAGCAGTCGCGGCGACGAAATAAGAAATCTGATCTTCACCTGCCCGGTAACCAACCTGAAGGTACAGCACCGGTGTGAACGTATATCCGATCACAATTATGAGTCGGTGAGCTGCCTCGCTTGTGCCGGGGTCCATTTCATCAATCTCGGCACCGGCAAAGTGCTGAAGCGCGATCAAGAATAAAACTCCAGAACGCTCTCACGACATTATGCGATCTTGATATCGTACAATCGCTTCAGACGGTCGACGATGATCTCGAAATACTGTCTCAATTCATCCTTGTTGCGGACCGGGCCCGCTGTGGCACCGAACATGAGCATTGCATTCCAGGGAATGCCGTAAACAGTCACCTTGATCCCTTGTTTCGGGCAACCGTCGACATTGCGCAAATCCTCAAGGATCATCGCTTCCAGTTCTGCGGCAGTTCTTGGTTGCCTGGCATGCTCTGTATCCATTGGCGCTTTATATGCCTTGACCGTCCGCCTTCTCACGCATTCGCTGGTAGAAGTGCACTGTCAGCTGATGAGTTTCCTCGAAGGTTGCGAGCACCGCGTCCGCACGTGTGCGATCCGTGGAGCCATCGGCAAACGCGTCACGCAGATTGGTCAGATGGTTCTTGCGGTTGAGGCTCTTGGCGACGCAATCTTCGGCGAACTGCATCTGCTCCAAATCGTGACTCAGCCTATCCTCTTCGGCGACCAGCAGCTTCATGATGGTCTCGCGATTTTGCGCGGTCAGATCGCTGCTGTTCAGCACGCTCAAAAAGTGGTCGATGTTCGCGCGGGCGATGTACTTATCCATGGCTCTTCCGCCTTTGGGGCTTTGTCCCAGCCCATTTGAAGGAAAGTTTAGCACGCCGCGCGGTCGCGGGGCTGGTCACAAAAGGTTAATTCGGCATCGCAAGGGCTGCTTGACGATTTATGCCGCCCCATCCCGGGCGGGCGGAAAATCTGGCCAAACATTGGCGCCGCGCATGCCGCACGCGGTACACTCGAACCGTGGCAACGGCCGCTAGCTGATTTGTCGAGGTTTATGGTGGGCGCACAAGGGATCGAACCTTGGACCTCTCCCGTGTGAAGGGAACGCTCTCCCGCTGAGCTATGCGCCCGGCCGCCGCTGGTATGGCCAGAAGGGTGCGATTTACGAAGCGGGAGGTGGGGGTGTCAAGCGAAGACTCCATCCGATCGGCCTCTCTGCGGAAGCAGAGACCCACCACAAGCGTTAATCAAAGGCGAAAGTCGTTGCCCAGCCTGCCAAATTGAAGGGCTGTGGCGTATGGGTCCACGCGTTCACGCAGACCCGATCAAGCTCTGAGGAATCTGAAATAGAACGCCGCGAATACGAGGACAATGCCAATATTCACGATGAGCCGTTGCCAGAATCGGTCTCTGAAGACGAGAAAATCCACGCCGATGATGAGGGCTATCATGGCCGCCACGTAAAGGACCACAGCTGCCTGTCTGCCCATTTTCAATGCCTCGTGGCGCGGCCTTCCGATTCATCCAATAAATCCGGCCCGGAAGAAAACTCACCAGCTAACAATGTAGCTCGCTCCGCAGAACTCGTAGGGATTGTAGGCGTAGTCGTACGGCCAACAGTATGGAGAGCCGACCAGTTCGCGTCCAACCGTTACGGGCGGCACCGCCCAAATTTGGCGGTGGCGTATCTGACCGCTGTAATGGTGATAGTGGTGATGGAGGCGAGTCGTCCCTGCTGGGACGCGGGCAAAGGCTTCCGTCGAGGCAGTCGCGGCCAACCCGATGCCGATGACATACAAGGCCGCACTCAAGACCACGGTTCGAAATGACATATTGCATTCCTCTCTGGGACTACCTGGCATTGTGGTCTATCGTACAACACCGACGGCATGTCGATTGTTCCCATTACGGAAGCGCGCATCGCCCCAATGCATCGTGACCAGCTGAGTGCCGTGGCAACGAAGCAATCATTTGCCTCTTGACACGATTCTTCGCGAGCGACCTGATTTGCCCGTCGTGCCAATTCGCCGCAGGCGGCAGCATTGAGCCGTCGGGCAAATCAGCGGCACAAGTTCGCGCATCCCGTGCCCGATCAAGAGGGGCGTTTGGCCGATCGTCACCAACGTTGGGCGCGGGGAGCGGTGGACGCGACAAGCGCAACAGACGAGTGCGCTGGTCGCGGACGGCGAAGTCGTGTGGTCCTGATGCCTCGACGCTGGCATCAAGTCGGCGATTGGCGATGACGGCCCGCCCGTCACGCCGCGCCGGCCGACGGAGACAACAAGCCCGATCTCCGGGGAGAGCACGAAGGAAACCGTAAAACCATCGCGCAGGGAATGCCGGTGCATATCCGGCGAACCTGTAGCACGACCCTCGTGTGTTTTCTTTTCACGCGAGACTATGGGCGCGCTGGCGCGCCCGGCATTCCCTGCGCCCTCTGATTTTTCGAGGGACGATGATTTCGGATCAACTCGGGCGCGTGAGTGCCGCGGGGATGAGGAGGCGTGTCTGTGGCGACTTCAACCACGTCGTCCCGGCGAACGCCGGGACCCATAACCACAGGGTTGTGTTGGTGCACGAAGCCATCAACCAGCGCTTTTCGAAACAGTCGCCGCAGCGTATGGGTCCCGGCGTTCGCCGGGACGACGGAAGACGGGAGCGCGACGGCACCCGGAACGCCAGAAACGCTACGCCCCCTGGCGGGCGCGGGAGGCGTGGGCCTGCAGCGCGCGGATCCGCTCGGCGAGCGTGCCGCCGCCTTCGCCCACCGTGCCGGAGGATGTCGCGCCGTTCACCGCGCCATTCGCTGGCTTGGCGGCATCGGCGTCGAGCAGGGCTTCGATCGGCGAATTCGGCCCCTCGAGCTGGATCGCGAGCTTGGCGACTTCAGCGGCGATGTCGTTGATGCGCTCGCGCAGCAGCGCATTCTCCATGCGTTCGGTCTGCCAGGAGGATTCCGCCTGCTGCTGGATCGCGTTGAGATCGCGCTGCAGTTTCGAGCGGTCCTCGCGCGCCACGCGAAGCTGCTCCTCGACCGCGGCCTTCTCCGACTTCAACTTGTCGAGCGCCGGCCACGAACCGGAATTGGTCAGCGTGAGTTCGTCGCGCAATTCCTTGTTGGCGCGCTCGCTCGCGTCCCTGGCCTGGCGAAGCTGATTGACCTCATAGTCGCGCTCGGCAAGCAGTTTGCCTTGCGTCGCAAGCCGCCCTTCCAGATCGTTGACGCGATTGCCGAGCAGTTCGGCTTCCTTGACCTGCGCGATCAGCTGGCGATCGAGATCGGTGACGCGCTGGCTCAGGTTTTCGACGCGGCCGCGCGCCTCGGCGAGATCGCGGGTCACGGCCGCCGACTGGCCGCGCTCGTGCTCCAGGCGGGCTTGCGTGGCGGCGAATTCCTTCTCGGCGTCACCGACGCGGCTCTTGAGCGCATCGATCTGGGTATTGACGGCGACAAGCTCGACCTTGCGGCTCTCGGCCATCGTCGAGCGGTCGGTCAATTCGGCGTTCATCCGTCCGAGTTCGCCCTGCTTGTCGGTCAGCGCCTTCTCGGCCTGCCGCAGCGCCTCGGTCTTGGTGGCGAACTCCTCCTCGGTGGCGCGAAGCTGTTCCTTCACCGCCTTCTCGCGCGCTTCCAGCGCGAAGATCGTCGCGTTCTTCTCGCCGAGCTCGAGCTTCATGCGATTGATCGCATCGCTCTTCTTGCCGAGTTCGGCGAGCTGGCTCGTGGTCTTGTGCTTGAGCTGGTCGACGCTCATCTCGAGCCGGCGCGCCGACATGGCAAATTCAGCGCGGAGCTGGTCCTTGTCGGCCTGGATTTCCGCCATCGACAGCGGGGTCGCCGCTTCCAGCCGCCGCGTGGTCAGCCGCACCGCGCGGTTATGCACCAGCGGCACGATCGTGAGACCAAGCAGCATCGCGACCAGAAAGCCGATCGCCAGATACATGGCGGGCTCGACCATGGGACCTCCACTCAACTCACCTAGTGGTCCGATTCTAACATTCGCACCCCGTCGCAGCAGGCACTTTGCGAATGTTAGAATCAAAGGACCACTAGCAAACATGGACTCCAGTGAAGCCTTGGATTTGACATTCGCTGGCGAACTCGCTGCGAACGGGTAGCGAATGTCAAATCCGCTTCACTGGTTATTAACTAACAATGCCACGGGGCACGGGGTGAAAGCCAGTGCCAAGGCGGCATCAAGCAGCGTTAACATCAATCTGCCTGTGCGTTCCGATTTTGAAACCGTGGCCTGCAATCCGAACCGGAAAACTCGGAACGGATTCCAAACTCAGAACGGATTCCAGGTCGCGCGCGGCGTGTACTTCAGGTAGCCGATATTGGCGCCGAGCCGGAGGCCCAGGCCGGAGCGGATCGGCACCAGCACGATGCCGTTGGCCGTCAGCGCCGTCATGCCGAAGCCGCCGATGATGTAGGCGGAGCCGTCGATGCCGGCGAAGCGCTGATAGATCGCGCTGGTGGCCGGCAGGTTGTAGACCAGCGTCATGGTGCGCGCGCCGTCGCCGCCCCAGTCGAAGCCGACCGACGGTCCCTGCCAGTAAACCTTCAGGTCGCCGGCGTTCTTCGTATAGAGCGTGCCCTCGCCATAACGGAGCCCGGCGACAAAGGCGCCCGAGCCTTCCTCGCCGAGGACGTAGCCGTTCGGCAGGCCCCATTGGCTGACCGCTCGCTCGATCACCGAGGCGAGGCCGCGCGAGACGTTGCCGAAGAACTTGTGGCCGGCGCCGACCAGCTCGTCCGGCCCGTAATAATTCGGGCCCGGCTGGCGTTGCGGCGGCGGCAGCTGTTGCGGCGGGGGCGGGGCGTCCGGCGGCGGCTCCGCCTGCTGCGCGGAAACCGGCACAGCCCAGCACATCATCGCGGCCAACGTGATGGCAGCAAGGCGGCTCACGAAAGTCATTAAAGTTCCCCTAGATCGTGAAATCCGAGCGATTGCCTTAACTCAATGCTGACGAGCATGAATTAAGGCTGAACCCGGTATCCCTTGTCCCCCGACTCGGAAGTTATCGGGTTCAACTATGACGCCAGAACGGCAGGAAGCAAACCGGATCGCGACCGGACCGCATTTTCGTCCCCGAATCGCCCTGATCGCGCTCGGCCTGTTGGCCGGATTGGGCGGAGTTGTGGCGGTCGGATCGTTGGCCCTGGCCGCGACCACGGAACGCGTGGTGACCAACCGCTTCAGCGGGCTGGCCATCGAGGGGTTCGATCCCCTGGCTTATTTCGTCGACGGGCGCCCGGAGATGGGTTTGCCGGACTTCGAGGCCGCCGAGGGCGGCGTGGTCTGGCGCTTCCGCAACGAGGGCAATCGCGCCTCCTTTGTCGCGCATCCGGAGGTTTATGGTCCGCAATTCGGCGGCTACGACCCGGTCGACCTGGCGCGCGGGGTCACGGTGGCCGGAAACCCCTTGTTCTGGCTCGTTGCGGGCAATCGCCTCTATCTCTTCGGCTACGAAGATAGCCGCGACGCCTTTGCCGCCAATCCGGCGCCGTATCTGAAAGAGGCGAAGTCGCGCTGGCCGGTGCTCGAGGAACAGCTCGCGCAGTGAAGCTCCTCCCTCATCCTGAGGAGCCGCGTTAGCGGCGTCTCGAAGGATGAGGCCGGTATCGGGGCCTCATGGTTCGAGACGCGCCAAAAGGCGCTCCTCACCATGAGGGTCTCTCCGGATTGCCGCCTCCTCACGCCGCCGCCGGATCGCCCCAGGCGATAAAAGCCGGCACGATAAAATCTTTCCCCGCGCCGAAGCGTAAGGCGCCGCCCGACGCATCGGTGAGCTTGCCGCCCGCGGCGGTGACCAGCGCATGTCCGGCCGCGACATCCCACTCGCTGGTCGGGGCAAGGCGCGGATAGATGTCGGCCGCGCCCTCGGCCACGCGTGCGAATTTCACGGCCGAGCCGAGTTTTGCGCGCACGGCGCCGGGTCTTGCGTCGATAAAGGCTTCGCTCAAGGCATCGCCGTGCGAACGGCTCACCGCGGCGACCCAGGGCCGTCCTGCCTTCGGGAAGGGCCGGGTGCGAATAGGCTCGGCCGGGCCGATGGCGCCCTTGATCGCAAGCCGCTCGGCGCCTTGTCCGACCAGGCCGCGCCAGATCAGGCCAAGCGCGGGCGCGCTGACAATGCCGAGCAGCGGCGTGCCGCTGGAAACCAGCGCGAGATTGACGGTGAATTCGTCGCGGCCGGCGACGAACTCCTTGGTGCCGTCGAGCGGATCGACCAGGAAGAAGGTTTCGAGCCGGCCTGTATGACCTGAGGCCACCCGCTCTTCCGAGAGCGTCGGGATATCGCCCGCAAGGCGCGCAAGGCCGTCGGCGATGATGCGGTCGGACGCCAGATCCGCTTCCGTTACCGGCGAGCCGTCGGTCTTGCCGTCGACGCGCATGCGCGAGCGGTCCACGGCAAGGATCGCCTGGCCTGCGAGCGCGACAAGCTCGGTCAGCGGCGCCATCAGGCGCGCAGCCATGCTGCAATCGATCGGGGATGGCGGAACTGGCGGGTTGGCTGGCGAGCCCATCAAAAGCCTCAAACTCCTGTGCAAGAGGATGATCGCGCCTTGCAACGGTTGCAAGGAAAGAGCGGAGGATCAAGGTCTTCCCACGCTGGCAGGCCGCGCTTGTGCAGTGTATCAAGCCTTGAAGCAAGCTTGATTCGCACCATCGCGCTGTCATCGATTTATTCAGCCCCGATTTGCAGGAACGCTCAATGTCTGGTGCCTCCGGTCCCGCCTCCGATAGCCTCGAACTCGCAGCGCTTTTGTGCTCGCGGGTGTGCCACGATCTGATCAGCCCGGTCGGCGCTATCGTCAACGGGCTCGAAGTGCTGGACGATAATCCGAAGCCCGAGGACAAGGAATTTGCGCTGGATCTGATCCGCAAGAGCGCGAAGACCGCGTCCGCCCGCCTGCAATTCTGCCGCCTGGCGTTTGGCGCCGCCGGGTCCGCCGGCGCCCAGATCGATCTCGGCGACGCGCAGACCATGGCGCGCGGCCATATCGAGGACGGCAAGATCACGATCGCCTGGAACCTGCCGCGGCTGCTGTTGCCCAAGAACCGCGTCAAGCTGTTGCTCAATATGATGGTGATCGCGCAGCAGACCATTCCGCGCGGCGGCACGCTGACGGTCGATCCGGTCGGCGAGGGTGAGACGTTCGGCTTTCGCGTCACCGCGAACGGGCTCAATGCGCGCCTGCCGCAAAATATCGCCGATCTTCTCGCTTCCGGCGAACTGGTCGCGAACGACGCCCATTCGGTGCAGCCTTATTATACGCGCCTGCTCGCGCAGGCCTGCGGATTGAAGGTTACGCTTGCGGCGGATGGCGATGCCATGGTGGTGACGGCCGCCTGAGCGCGGCCGTTCGGCTGAAAATACTGCATTTTCAATGCAGCCGCGCCGGACCTGCCGGTTAACGAAAGGTATACGGCTTTCCCCGTGATTATACGGGACGAGCTTATCTATTTGTTGAGCCCGTTCTTTTCCATTTGCTCAACCAAACTTAAACGGTTTGCAGAGAAGCTGGCCACACTCGAAAAGTGCGTCGCGCGCACGCCTAGGGGTGAAGGCCGGATTTCATGGACGATCTTTTGAGAGAGTTTTTGACGGAGACCAGCGAGAGCCTGGACACCGTCGACAATCAGCTGGTGAAGTTCGAGCAAGAGCCGAACAACGCCAAGATTTTGGATAACATCTTTCGTCTTGTTCACACCATCAAGGGAACCTGTGGCTTCCTCGGCCTGCCGCGGCTGGAAGCACTCGCCCACGCCGGCGAAACCCTGATGGGCAAATTCCGCGATGGCATGCCGGTCACCGCCGAGGCGGTGACGCTGATCCTGAGCAGCATCGATCGCATCAAGGAAATTCTCGGCGGTCTCGAGGCGACCGAAGCGGAGCCCGAGGGCAACGACCGCGATTTGATCGATCAGCTGGAAGCAATGGTCGAGCAGGGCATGGCGGCGATGGCCGCCGCTCCCGCGGCCGCAGCTCCTAAACCTGCGCCGGCTCCGGAAAAGCACGTTACCGAAGGCAAGCTGACTTATCAGATACTGGAGCGCGAGCTGCGGCCCGGCGAAGTGTCGCTCGACGAACTTGAGCGCGCCTTCCGCGAGACGGAGACCGAGGTTGCGAAGCCCGCGGCAAAGGCTGCGGCCCCGAAAGCCGAAGTCCGCGCCGCGCCCGCGCCCAAAGCCGAAGCTGATGCGCCTGAGAAGCCGTCTAAGTCGCCGGCCAAGAAGGCGAAAGTCGCCGTTGAAACGGACGCCAGCGAAGCCGACCGCGTCGCCAACCAGTCGATCCGCGTCAATGTCGATACCCTCGAACACCTGATGACGATGGTGTCCGAGCTCGTGCTGACGCGAAACCAGCTGCTCGAAATCTCCCGCCGCAACGAGGACACCGAATTCAAGGTGCCGCTGCAGCGGCTGTCTAATGTCACCGCCGAACTGCAGGAAGGCGTCATGAAGACGCGCATGCAGCCGATCGGCAACGCGTGGCAGAAGCTGCCGCGCATCGTGCGCGACCTCTCGAGCGAATTGCACAAGCAGATCGAACTCGAGATGCACGGCGCTGACACCGAACTCGATCGCCAGGTGCTCGACCTGATCAAGGACCCGCTGACCCACATGGTCCGCAACTCGGCCGATCATGGGCTTGAGACGCCGGCCGAGCGCGCCGCTGCCGGCAAGCCGGAGACGGGCACGATCCGCCTCTCCGCCTATCACGAAGGCGGCCACATCATCATCTGCATCGCCGACAATGGCCGCGGTCTCAACACCGAACGGATCAAGGCCAAGGCGCTCCAGAACAACCTCGTCACCGAGGCTGAACTGGAGAAGATGACCGAAGCGCAGATCCACAAGTTCATCTTCGCGCCCGGCTTCTCGACCGCCGCCGCCGTCACCAGTGTGTCCGGCCGCGGCGTCGGCATGGACGTGGTGCGCACCAACATCGATCAGATCGGCGGCACCATCGACATCAAGTCGGTGGCCGGCGAGGGCTCCTCAGTCACCATCAAGATCCCGCTGACGCTCGCGATCGTCTCGGCGTTGATCGTGGAAGCCGGCGGTGACCGCTTCGCCATTCCGCAGCTCTCGGTGGTCGAACTGGTGCGCGCGCGCGCCAATTCCGAGCACCGCATCGAGCGCATCAAGGATACTGCGGTGCTGCGCCTGCGCAACAAGCTGTTGCCGCTGATGCATCTGAAGAAACTGCTCAAGATCGACGACGGTTCTTCCATCGATCCGGAAAACGGCTTCATCGTCGTGACGCAGGTCGGCAGCCAGACCTTCGGCATCGTGGTCGACGGCGTGTTCCACACCGAGGAAATCGTGGTCAAGCCGATGTCGACCAAGCTGCGTCACATCGACATGTTCTCCGGCAATACCATCCTCGGCGATGGCGCCGTCATCATGATCATCGACCCGAACGGCATTGCCAAGGCGCTTGGCGCGTCCGGCAGCGCGAGCCACGAGATCGCGGACGAGAATGCAGCGCTGCGCGCCGCCGGTGCCGAACAGCTCACTTCGCTTCTGGTGTTCCGCGCCGGCTCCAGCCAGCCCAAAGCGGTGCCGCTTGGCCTTGTCACGCGTCTGGAAGAAATCGCCGCCGAGAAGATCGAGCTCTCCAACGGCCGTCACATGGTGCAGTATCGCGAGCAGTTGATGCCGCTGGTGCTGATGAGCGACGTGAACATCCGCACCTCCGGCTCGCAGCCGATTCTGGTGTTCGCCGACGATGGTCGCTCCATGGGGCTTGTGGTCGACGAGATCATCGACATCGTCGAAGAACGCCTCAACATCGAGGTCGCGGGATCGAGCGAGGGCATCCTCGGCTCAGCCGTAATCAAGGGACTGGCGACCGAAGTGATCGACGTCGCTCATTTCCTGCCGATGGCGTTCGCCGACTGGCTCCATCGCAAGGAAATGCGTCCGTCGATGACCGCCCAGCAGGTGCTGCTCGTCGACGACTCCGCGTTCTTCCGCAACATGCTGGCACCGGTGTTGAAGGCGGCGGGCTACAAGGTTCGGGTCGCGCCGAGTGCCCAGGAAGGCCTCGCGGCGTTGCGCTCGGGCCAGGTGTTCGACGTGGTGCTGACCGACATCGAAATGCCCGACATGAACGGTTTCGAATTCGCCGAAACGATCCGGGCCGATGCGCATCTGGCTTCAATGCCGATCATCGCGCTGTCGTCACTGATCTCTCCGGCGGCGATCGAGCGCGGACGTCAGGTCGGCTTCCACGATTATGTCGCGAAGTTCGACCGTCCGGGCCTGATTGCGGCGCTGAAGGAGCAAACCTCTGAAACGCAGAAGGCGGCGGCATGAGCGGAGATCACATCATGAGCAAAACCGAAACCGTCGAAGGGGCCGTCGTCGAATACGTCACCGCCATGATTGGCGGTCAATTGTTCGGCCTCCCGATCTCGCGGGTGCAGGACGTTTTCATGCCGGAACGTGTGACCCGCGTGCCGCTGGCCTCGCGCGAAATCGCCGGTGTTCTCAATCTGCGCGGTCGGATCGTCACCGTGATCGACATGCGCGCCCGCCTGGGCCTGCCGAAGAACGACGATGGCAAGCCGCCGATGGCGGTCGGCGTCGATCTGCGCGGCGAGTCCTATGGCCTGTTGATCGACCAGATCGGCGAAGTGCTGAGGCTGGCCGACGACAGCCGCGAAGAAAATCCGGTCAACCTCGATCCTCGCATGGCGAAGCTCGCCGGCGGCGTGCACCGCCTCGATGGACAGTTGATGGTTGTCCTGGACGTCGACCGGGTGCTGGAAATGTCGCCCGAGATGATGGCCGCTTGAAACTGACGAACGCGTAACGGAACTACTAGCTGGTTTTCTGAGCATAAAGGCAACGACAATGAAAACATGTCTGGTCGTGGATGACTCGAGCGTCATCCGAAAAGTCGCAAGGCGCATTCTGGAAGGCCTGGATTTCCAGATCGTCGAAGCCGAAGACGGCGAGAAGGCACTGGAGGTCTGCAAGCGCGGTTTGCCGGAGGCCATCCTGCTGGACTGGAACATGCCGATCATGGACGGCTATGAATTCCTCGGCAATCTCCGCCGCATGCCCGGCGGCGACCAGCCGAAGGTGGTGTTCTGCACGACGGAAAACGATGTGGCCCATATCGCGCGCGCGCTTCATGCCGGCGCGAACGAATACATCATGAAGCCGTTCGACAAGGACATCGTCACCGCCAAGTTCCAGGAAGTCGGCCTGATCTGATTTCCGAAGCGCCGGTCCGGCGGCTTGCGAGCCGCGGGCGCCGCCGTTGTTAGAGTTGCGTTTGTTCTCAGCGGATGAGCTGAGTTCGGTTGGTGAGTATGAGTGTTGCGTTGACGAGTCCGGCGGCCGCAGGCCCTTTGCATCAGCAAGAACCGCTGCGGGTCATGCTGGTTGACGATTCCGTCGTCATCAGGGGAATGATTTCCCGCTGGCTAGGATCCGAGCCTGATATCGTCGTGGCCGCTTCGTTGCGGACCGGCCGCGAGGCTGTCAACCAGCTCGAGCGCATCAATCCCGACATCGCCGTGCTCGATATCGAAATGCCGGAGCTCGACGGCATTTCGGCGCTGCCGCTGCTGCTTGCGAAGAAGCGGAACCTCGTCGTCATCATGGCGTCGACGCTGACGCGTCGTAATGCCGAGATCAGCTTCAAGGCGCTGTCGCTCGGCGCATCCGACTATATCCCGAAGCCGGAAAGCACCCGCGAAGCTGGCGCCGCCGAAACCTTCCGCCACGATCTGGTGCAGAAGATCCGCCATCTCGGCGCCAGGGCTCGCCGCTATGCGTCGCACCCGGTTGCGCCCGCGTTCGCGCCTGCGCTCCGGGATGTCACCCACCGCGCGCCACCGGTCGCACACCCAACTGCGCCCGTGGTCAAGCGCAACTTCTCGCAGCAAAATCCCCGTGTGCTGCTGATCGGCTCGTCGACTGGCGGTCCGCAAGCGCTGATGAGCATGGTGGCCGATATCGGCCCGGTGATCGATCGTTTCCCGGTGCTCATCACCCAGCACATGCCGCCGACATTCACGACGATTCTCGCCGAGCACCTTGCGCGCGCCAGCAACCGGCCGGCGCGTGAGGCGATCGACGGCGAAGCGGTCAAGCCCGGCCATATCTATCTCGCGCCGGGCGGCCGTCACATGCGCGTGGTGCGTCATGGCGCGGAAGCGGTTGTCGCGCTCGATGACGGCCCGCCGGTCAATTTCTGCAAGCCCGCGGTTGATCCGCTGTTTTCCTCCGCCATCGACGTCTGGCAGGGCTCGGTTCTGGCGGTGATCCTGACCGGAATGGGCTCGGACGGGATGCGCGGCGGCAAGGACATTGTCGCGGCCGGCGGCAGCGTGATCGCGCAGGACGAAGCGACCAGCGTGGTGTGGGGCATGCCGGGCGCGGCCGCTCACGCCGGCATTTGTTCGGCGGTGCTGCCGCTCAATCAGATAGCGCCAAAACTGGTGAGGTTGTTTTCAGGAGACCGCTCGTGACGCCGTTGGATTATGAGTTCTTGCGCAAACTTCTGAAGGAGCGCTCCGGGCTCGATCTGTCCGCCGACACGCAATATCTGGTCGAGAGCCGGCTGGTGCCGCTCGCGCGCAAGGCGGGCCTCGCCGGCATTACCGATCTCGTGCAGAAGATGAAGGGCGGCGGCGTCGAGCCGCTGGTTGCGGAAGTGGTCGAGGCCATGACCACCAACGAAACCTTCTTCTTCCGCGACAAGACGCCGTTCGATCACTTGAAGGATACGATGCTGCCCGCGATCCTGCAGGCGCGTAGCGCGCGGCGGTCATTGCGGATCTGGTGCGCCGCTTCGTCGACCGGCCAGGAGCCCTATTCGATCGCGATGTGTCTGAAGGGGCTGGGCGCCGCGATCGCCGGCTGGAAGGTCGATATCGTGGCGACGGATCTGTCGCAGGGCGTTCTGGAGAAATCGAAAGCCGGCATCTTCAGCCAGTTCGAGGTGCAGCGGGGCTTGCCGATTCAGCTTCTGGTCAAGCACTTCACGCAAATCGGCGATATGTGGCAGCTCAATCCCGATATCCGCTCCATGGTGCAGCATCGCCAGCTCAACCTCTTGCAGGATTTCGGCCACCTCGGAACGTTCGACATTATCTTCTGCCGCAACGTCCTGATCTATTTCGATCAGGACACCAAGACGGGTATCTTCGAGCGGCTGTCCAAGGTGGTCGAGGCCGACGGGTTCATGGTGCTGGGCGCGGCTGAATCGGTGGTGGGCATCACCGATGCCTTCAAGCCCTATCCGGATCGGCGCGGGCTGTATCGCCCGAACGCGACCCGGAGCGCCAAGCCGATGTTCGTGGGCGGGATGTTGCAAAAGCCGGCAGCCGTTGCAGCGGCGGCACGATAAGGTCTGGCCTGCTCAGAGGATCGCGTGCGGCAAAAAGCGCGACGTGTTGCCTGTGATCGGATTGTCGTCCTCGCGGATCGATAGGCCGCACGGCACGTGCTCGACCAGCCAGGACCCCAGCACCGGATATTGGCCGGAGAAATTCGGCAGCGGCGCCAAGGCCTGTCGAATATAGCCCTCAGCGCCATACGGTCCCTGCTCGGCAGCCACGACGTCGCCATGACGAACGATCGTGACGTTGGCGCCCTCGCGTGAAAACAGCGGTTTGCGCGCGAAGGATGAGCTCAGGCTTTTCGCGCCTGCCTCGTCCTCGAAGAAGGCCGGTAGCAGATTGGGATGACCAGGAAACATCTCCCATAGAAGTGCGAGCATGCCCTTGTTGGAGAGGATGGCCTTCCACGGCGGCTCGATCCAGCGCGTGGCTGCGCCCGCGATTTTCTGGCCGAAGGCATCCTGAAACATCCACTCCCAGGGATAGAGCTTGAACGCCAGCGCAATCTTCTCATCGTCGAGGTCGACGAAACCTCTTGCATCGTTCCAGCCGATGCTTTCGATGGAAAGCAAGGTGGTCTTGAGGCCGGCCTGGTTGGCTGTGTCTTCGAGGTAGGTGAGCGTCGTTAAATCTTCCGGATTGTCGAGCAGGCCTGCGAGATGCAGGCGGCTGGTCTCGCCGAATTTCTTCCAGGCCGCGATCAGCCGCTCATGCAGCGAGTTGAACTGGTCGGCGTCCGGCGTGAGCAGACCCCGCTCGATTCCCTGTTCGAGCCAGGTCCATTGAAACACCGCCGCTTCGAAGATCGAGGTCGGCGTGTCCGCGTTATATTCCAGCAATTTCGCGTCGCCGCTGCCGCCGTAGCTGAGATCGAGCCGGCCATAGAGGCTGCCTTCCTTGCGGCGCCATGAGTCGCGGATCAGCGGCCAGAACGCTTCAGCAATTCGGAGCCGTTTCAGGTGCCGCTCGTCGCTGATGACGCGATCGCAGAGCTCCCTGCACATCGCGTCGATCTCGCCGGTCGGCGTCTCGATGCGGTCCTCGATTTCGGAAAGCGTGAAGGCGTAATAGGCGCGCTCGTCCCAGTAGCGCGCGCCGTCGATGGTATGAAAATCGAAGCCGCAGGCTTCCGCCGTGGCCTGCCAGTCGTCGCGCTCGCGGCAAGGGACACGCTGCATGGCTAGAGTTTCGATCCCGAGGTTTGTATCATTTTGCTAGCGCGCAGCGCTGGCCAGCACGCGATCGACCATCTCCGGCGCGAGGCCCAGATAGTTTCGCGGCGACGTCAGGCGCTCGATCGTCGCCCGGTCGATGCGCGATGAAATCTTCGGGTCGGCCGATAGCGCATCGGCAAGCGACATCTGTTGCTCGTTGGCAAGGCGGCAGGCGTCATAGACAACGTCGTGTGCGTCCTGGCGGCCGATCAGTGGCGCGAGCCCCATCATCACGGCCTCCGCCACGATCAAGCCGCGGCTGATGTCGAGGTTCCTTGCCATCTGCGCTTCGTCGACGATCAGGCCACGAAGCGCGAATTTTGCCTGATGCAGGGCGCCGGCCGTGAGGACGAAGCTTTCGGGGATCGCAATCCATTCAGCATGCCAGGGGCCGGTCGCGCGCTCGAAGTCCTGGATGGTTGCATCGAGCATGAGACCGGCATGCTGGCGCACGCTCTTGGCGGCCGCGAGCATGAGTTCGGATGAGATCGGGTTGCGCTTCTGCGGCATTGTCGACGACGCGCCGCGTCCCTTCACGAACGGCTCGTAGACCTCGGCGAATTCGGTCGAGGCCATGATCATGATGTCGAGCGCAATCTTGCCGAGCGAGCCGGTGAGGAGGCCGAAGAAATTCACAACCTCGGCAAGGCCGTCGCGCGCCACATGCCAGGTGGACACCGGCACACCGAGCCCGAGTTCGTTGCAGAACGCCTGTTGCACCTCGAGACCTTTGGCGCCGAGCGAGGCCAGCGTGCCGGCTGCGCCCGCGAATTGACCAACAAGCACGCGCGGTTTCAATTGCGCGAGCCGCTCGGCGTGACGATCGAACATGGCAAGCCAGATCGCGCACTTGTAACCGAACGTGACCGGCAGCGCCTGCTGCAGATGGGTGCGGCCGGCCATCGGCGTGTCGCGATGACGTCTGGACAGGTCTGCGAGAATTTTTCGCAACTCGCAGATGTCTTCCTCGATCACCGTCAGGCCGTCGCGCACCTGGAGAACGACGGCGGTGTCCATGATGTCCTGCGTGGTCGCGCCCCAGTGGACGTAACGGCCGGCGTCGCCGCATTGCTTCACCATCTGATGGACGAGCGGCAGGATCGGATAGCCGACGATGTCGGTTTCCTGCCGCAGCAGATCGAAATCGAGCGCGGCGACGTCCGTCCGCGCGGCGATCTGCTCGGCCGCCTCCGCTGGAATGACGCCGCAGCGCGCTTCGGCCCTGGCGAGCGCGACCTCGGCCTCCGCATAGCGGGAGATCAACGCGTAGTCGGAGAAGATCTCGCGCATGCGCGGCGTGCCGAACGCATCGCGAAACAGAATGGAATCGAGAACGGTGGTGGCGGCCGGCGTGGCGGGGCGCATGCTTGGAACTCCCAGATTTTTCAGTCCGGACGCAATCCTATTTGATGTCCGGTCATCATGTCAGGAGGTCCGGCTCTCGCGGCGGAGAAGCAGGAGCGGGCCGCTCACCCGCCGGAGAAATGTGCGGCAATCGACCGCGCAAAACCACCGAAGCCGCCGCGCGACGTCTCGGTTGCGCCTGATGAGGTCGACGTGCTGCCGGAGGATGTCGGGTTTCCGCTATAATAGCTGCTGCGCGACCACGATCCGCCGTGGCCACCGCCTCCCGACGACGTGCGCGAATTGCAGGCGGCGGCCGCGTCGGGCGAGGCCGGTGCGGCCATCCCGGGACTGTTCGGCTGACAATTTTGGCGCGGCATCAGCGCAAAGGCGCCTCCGCCGACCGCCATCGTCCCCATCAGCAGCAGCGCGACGTGGCGGGAGCGCTTGACCGGCGGCGAGGGCGACGGGTCGGGCGTGACCGGCCTGCGCTTGCCAAATTCCTGGTTTGGCCGGCTCGCCATGTCAGCCGATCATGCAGGCGGCGTTGAGCGCGCCGGCCGCAAGCGATGACAGCCCGAGCCAGATTGCGGGCGCAACCTCGCCGGCCGCGATCTTCGCCGACAGATTTGGTATCGGAATCTTGATGACGTAATACACGATGACCTGGACGATCAGCGCGATCAGGCTCCAGATCAGGCAGTCCACGACGTTGGCGGAATGGGCGACGGCGCTGACCACCGGCAAGGTGAAACCGAGCAGGCTCAGGCCCAGCGCAATCGCGGCCGCCGGATCGTTGTCGCGGATCAGCTTGAACTCGTCATGCGGCGTGATGCGCGTGTAGACGAAGAGGTAGACGACCACCGAAAAGATCGCCGTGCAGAAATAGACCAGGAACGCCGGCAAACCGGCGAGCGATTGCAGGATCATTCGTGGGGCCCCTTAAGTCGCCAGACGGTGATGTACCGGCGTGAGATTCGCACAATCCATCCGTCGGGACACGGCAAATGCCGGTTCAATCCCCAAATAAAAAACCCCGCCATTTGCGGCGGGGTTCAGTCTTGGGAGGAGTGAGCCTACGGGCTCGCACGAAGCATCAGGCGGGAATGCGCTCTTCATGCTCGTGCGGCTCGCGCAGCACGTAGCCGCGGCCCCACACGGTCTCGATGAAGTTCCGGCCTTCGGAAGCATTCGCAAGCTTCTTGCGCAGCTTGCAGATGAAAACGTCGATGATCTTCAGTTCGGGCTCGTCCATACCGCCATAGAGGTGATTGAGGAACATTTCCTTGGTGAGCGTGGTGCCCTTGCGGAGCGAAAGCAGCTCCAGCATCTGGTATTCCTTGCCCGTCAGGTGCACGCGCTGGCCGCCGACCTCGACCGTCTTGGTGTCGAGATTGACCACGAGATCGCCGGTCTGGATGACCGACTGGGCGTGACCCTTGGACCGGCGCACGATCGCATGGATGCGGGCGACCAGTTCGTCCTTGTGGAACGGCTTGGTCATGTAGTCGTCGGCGCCGACGCCGAGACCCTTGACCTTGTCCTCGATGCCGGCAAGGCCCGAGAGGATCAGAATGGGGGTCTTGATCTTGGAAACCCTGAGCTGCTTGAGCACGTCGTAACCGGACATGTCGGGCAGGTTCAGGTCGAGAAGGATAATGTCGTAATCGTAAAGCTTGCCGAGATCGACGCCTTCTTCACCGAGATCCGTCGTATAGACGTTAAAACTCTCGGATTTCAGCATCAACTCGATCGACTGCGCGACGGCGCTGTCATCTTCTATCAGCAAAACGCGCATGCCAGTCCCCTATAGTCGCCGCTCCGGGCGTCAGGTCGGCCGCACTTGCGGCACTCAAAACGCCTTTGAACAACTGATTCGGATCCTGACGGGATATGGTTAACAAAATCTGATTCTGATCCGCAAGGCCCGTAGGTGCAATTTTTTTCGAATCGCCCTAAGATATTGCGTCGAAGCAGCTTTTTGTATCCGATCTCGCTCAAGCTCTACATTAAGAGGCGGGTCTAACCGACTCTCAAGATTCGCCCTTCCTGGAGCCAGGTCGAGCGTCCTCAGTCACCAAAGACAGTGACGTAATGATTAATGATGCGAGTAAACACCAAGTTAAGGTTCACCGCCCAAGCTGCGAAAACTTAAGGTTTTCGCAATGAAGGCGCTCGCCGAACAGATCAGCGATATCGACGGCATCAACATCTATGGCCGCGTCGTCGGCGTGCGCGGACTGATGGTTGAGATTGCCGGTCCCATCCACGCCATGAGCGTCGGCGCCCGCATCGTGATCGACACCGGCGGCAACCGCTTCATCCCCTGCGAGGTCATCGGCTTCACCGGCAACAACGCGGTCGTGATGCCGTTCGCCGGTCTCGACGGGGTGAGGCGCGGCTGCCGCGCCGTGATCGGCAATTCCGGCAATCAGGTGCGGCCGTCGGCGAGGTGGCTCGGGCGCGTTCTCAACGCGATGGGCGAGCCGATCGACGGCAAGGGGCCGCTGGAGCAGGGCGCCTCGCCGGTGCCGTACCGCAACACGCCGCCGCCGGCGCATTCGCGCAAGCGGGTCGGCACCCCGCTCGATCTCGGCGTGCGCGGGCTCAACACGTTTCTTACCTGCTGCCGCGGCCAGCGCATGGGCATCTTCGCCGGTTCCGGCGTCGGCAAATCGGTGCTGCTGTCGATGCTGGCGCGCAACGTCGACGCCGACATTACAGTGATTGGCCTCGTCGGCGAACGCGGCCGCGAGGTACAGGAATTCCTGCAGGACGATCTCGGCGACGAGGGTCTCGCGCGTTCCGTGGTGGTGGTCGCGACATCCGACGAGCCGGCATTGATGCGGCGGCAGGCGGCGTATCTGACGCTCGCGATCGCCGAGCACTTTCGCGACGAGGACAAGGACGTCCTTTGCCTCATGGACTCGGTGACGCGCTTTGCGATGGCGCAGCGCGAGATCGGCCTGTCCGCCGGCGAGCCGCCGACCGCCAAGGGTTACACGCCGACCGTGTTCACCGAACTGCCGAAACTCCTGGAGCGCGCCGGTCCCGGCGCGGGCCAGGGCACCATCACCGGCATCTTTACGGTGCTGGTCGACGGCGACGATCATAATGAGCCGATTGCCGATGCGGTTCGCGGCATCCTCGACGGTCACATCGTGATGGAGCGGCGCATCGCCGAGCGCGGGCGGTTTCCGGCAATCAATGTCCTGAAGTCGGTCTCGCGCACGATGCCGAAATCGGCCGATCCGGCCTTTTTGCCTATCATCACCAAGGCCCGTCAGGTGATGTCGACCTATGCCGACATGGAAGAGTTGATCCGGTTAGGGGCCTATAAAGCGGGCTCGAGCCTCGAGGTCGACGAGGCCATTCGCCTGCACGAGCCGCTGGAGGCCTTTTTGCGCCAGGCCAAGGACGAATCCACCGCCCTGAAGGAAGGTTACGGGCGATTAGATCGAATTCTGAAGGGTCTGGAAACGGAACGCTAACTTTGTCAGGCCATCATCCGCGCCACAGTTGTGATGCCGGCGGGGCCCCGACGGGGAGCCGGTGCTGTCCCTTAGCCAGATTGGGACTTCTGGGGAGTATGAGTCGATGAAGTCACGTGAAACGCTTATCCGTCTGAAGAAATTTCAGGTCGACGAAAAGCGCCGCCGGGTCTCGCAGATCGAGAGCATGATCGCCGACTTTCAGCGGATGTCGGTCGACCTGGAGCGCGAAATCCAGACCGAACAGGAACGCGCCGGAATCAACGATCCTTCGCACTTCGCCTATCCGACCTATGCCAAGGCCGCGATCCAGCGCCGGGAAAATCTCACCCGCTCCGCCGAAGAGCTGCGCGTTCAGCTTGAGGAAGCTCGCAGCCTTCTCGCCGAGGCCTTCGACGAACTCAAGAAGGTCGAGCTCCTGGACGAGCGTGACCAGGCGCGCGAGCGCGCCGAAGAGAGCGCCCGCGAGCAGGCCGATATGGATAGCATCGGCTTGATGCGCGCCCGGCTTGGGGTCGCCTGAGGCTCATCTGATCCGTCGACACCGCTATCGGACGACCGAAACCCGGACCCGAAGAGGACCGGGTTTTTTGTTTGCTGCGTTTCGCATGCGCCCCCAACCTCAGCCTTGCCGCAGCTTTCCCGGCAGACCGATTTGCCCCAAGATGTGATAGGACACAGCTTGCGCAGGCCTGTAAGGCAGTCGCGACTTTGGGGGAATTGAATGCTGACGCCAGCTGAGCTGGTCTGGCTGATTGCTGCTGTCGCGAAGGGCGATCAGGCCGCGTTCGAGCGGCTCTACGCGGCCACGCGGGCGAAACTCTTTGGCGTCGTTTTGCGTATCTTGCGGCGACAGGATCTTGCCGAGGAGGTCATCCAGGAGACCTACGTCAAGATCTGGAACAGCGCCGGACAGTTCAATCCGGGCCAGTCGTCGCCCATCACCTGGATGGCGTCGATTGCCCGCAATCGGGCCATCGACGTGGTGCGCAAACGCAGCGAGGCCTCGATCGAGGAAGAGCCGGCGGCCATGGAAGTGGCAGCCGACACGCCCGATCCGCTGGCGCGGCGCGAGATGACGGAAGACCTGAAACGGCTTCTGGAGTGTGTCGGGCGGCTGGAGCCCGATCGGCAAAAACTCGTGCTGCTGGCCTATTACAACGGCTGGAGCCGCGAGCAGCTCGCCGAGAAATTCGCAGCGCCCGTGAACACGGTGAAGACATGGCTGCGACGTAGCATGATGGATATCAGGGAGTGTCTCGGACTCTAGATGGCCTATAGCGAGGACCATATCGCGCTCGCCGCGGAATATGCGCTCGGCACACTGAATGCCGAGGAGCGGGCGCAGGTCGAAACCATGATGTCCGTGGACAAGGAGTTCGCGGGCATGGTTCTCGCGTGGGAGCACAAGCTCGGCGCGCTCAACCAGATGGTCGGTTCGGTCGAGCCGCGCGCTGAAGTGTGGGAAAGGATCAGGGCCGCGATCGGTCATTCGCAAGCGCAGTCGCCGATCGTTTTGCCGCAAGCCGAGCCGCCGTCGATTGCGCCCGGGATCGAGGGCGCCGCGCCCATCGCTGCTACCGCGCCGTCCAACGTCGTCGAGCTCGCGGCCTATGCGCGGCGCTGGCGCATGATTGCGACCGCAACGTCGGCCATCGCGGCGGCTCTGGTGGTGATGATCGGCGTCGGTGCGTCGATGCCGGATCTGTTGCCGGACAGCATGCGGCCGCAGCCGAAGACGCAGGTCGTCGAAGTCAAGACGCCGGCCGCGCCACTGCCATCGGCGCAATATGTCGCCGTGCTGCAGAAGGAGGGCGGCGGGCCGGCCTTCATACTGACCGTCGACGGCGCGACGCGGAATTTCACCGTGCGCAAGGTCGGCACGGCGGCCGAAGCGGGCTCGAGCTTCGAGCTATGGCTGATCTCCGACAGACTGGGCAAACCGCGTTCGCTCGGCGTGATCGGGGCGAACGAATTCACCTCGCGCCCCGTGCTCGCCTCCTATGACCCCGAGATGGTGAAGTCGGCGACCTTCGCGGTGACGGTCGAACAGGCCGGTGGATCGCCCGACGGCAATCCGCATTCGGCGCCCATCATCACCGGCAAGCTGATCGAGACCGTGCCGCCGCCGGCGCGATAAGACGCGCCCAGCGTCATCGCGAGGAGCGCTTGTGCGACGAAGCGATCCAGAGTGTCTTCGCTTTCGCTCGCGATGACGAAAGCGGTTGCATCACAGCCGATTCCACAAAAAGAAAACGCCCGTGGGGAGCGGGCGTTTTCGTGGGGCCAACTTGGGGGACAGTTGGGTCTTCCATTATCCACGCGGACTTTGGGGGGCTGGTAAAGCCACGTGAATTCGCAAAAACTCTACTTAACGCACCACCATCGTGTTCGAACTCGTTACAACAACCGGCTTGCCTGCTTTGATGACGCGCGCAGTCTGCGTTGAGCCGTCATCTGAGAACGTGCGAGCCGAAATTCCAAAGCCAGCGACCGCGATTCCCGCGACCAGTGCCAACACCACAATCTTGAGGTGTGTCGTGCGGTCGGCGCTGTAAATCGAATGATTCATTCCTGCCTCCTGCCGCCTGCCCTTGTTATCGCGGATTCGTCGTCCTCATCCGCCAGCAGGTTCACTCACCTCGCGCCTAGAAACGTAAGAATGCGCCTTTCGTTTCCCCAGAGGCGATCACAAGGCAGTGATCAGACGTGATCTTTCGCGATCATTTTTGCG
>NZ_DASREO010000074.1:0-27450 GCF_035652035.1 Bradyrhizobium sp. | reverse complement strand
CTGACCACGCAACGTTTCGGCGCCGAGCGGGCCAATCTTGTGTTCGGCTGGATTTTCGCCGGCCACCAGACTGGGGCTGCTTTCGCGGCCTTTGGCGCCGGGCTGTCGCGCACACTGCTCGCAAGCTACCTGCCGGCCTTCTTCTTTGCCGGCGCGCTGTGCGTGATCGCAGCAGTGATCGTGCTGGCGATCTCTCGGCCGGCACCAAAGCCGCTGGTGGCGAAGGCGGCGGCGGCGTGAGGTCTTAAGGCCTCGTCGTCATCTTTGCGGGCGGTCCGACCGCGCGCAAAGGCTCGGCAAGCCGCGCGAATTCGCAGAGCAGCGAGCGCGTCTTGCGCGGATCGATGATCTCCTCGACCCAGAACTTTTCGGCCGTGCGAAACGGCGAGCGCAACTTGTTGAGCCGTTCCTCGATCTCTTCGAGCTTGGCTTGCGGATCCTCGGCGGCATCGATGTCGGCGCGATAGGCCGCCTCGATCCCGCCTTCGAGCGGCAACGAACCCCAATAGGCCGACGGCCAGGCATAACGCATCGAGAACCGGTCGGCCGGCTGATGCACGACGCCGGCGACGCCGAACGAGTTGCGCACGATGACCGTGCACCAGGGGACGGTCGATTGATTGACCGCGGCCATCGCACGCACGCCATGGCGGATGGTGGCGGCCTTCTCGGCCTCGAGCCCGATCATGAAACCGGGGCAGTCCATCAGATAGACCACCGGCAAATGGAATGTCTCGGCGAAATCGACCCAGCGCACGACCTTCTGGCAGGCGTCCGCGGTCCACGATCCGCCGTAGTGGAAGGGGTCACTGGCGAGCACCAGAACGGCCCGGCCCTCCAGCCGCGCGAGACCAACGATGACCGGGCGGCCGAAATTGGCGCCGATCTCGAAGAACGAATCCTTGTCGACGACGGCGTTGATGATGGGACGCATCTTGTAGACCTGCCGGCGATTGCGCGGCACGGCCGACAGCAAGGATTCCTCCGATCGCTCGGGATCGTCTGTGCAAAGGTGCGTCGGCGGCAGCTCGTAGACCGACGACGGCAGATAGGACAGGAAATGCCGCGCATAGGCGAAGGCTTCCGCCTCGGTTTCCACTGCCTGGTCGACGGCGCCGGCGCGGGTCTGGATGTCTGCGCCGCCGAGTTCCTGCTTGCCGAGGTCCTGCCCCAGCCGTTTCACGACTGGCGGGCCCGCGACAAACATCGCCGAAGTCTTCGTCATCACCGAATAGTGGCTGGCGGCAAGCCGTGCCGCGCCAAGACCTGCAACGGAGCCGAGCCCGAGGCCAACCACCGGCACGCGCGCGAGGTTGGCGGTCGTGTAGGCGTACCAGCGCGTGCCGCCGATGCCGCCGGGCAGATTAGCCGCGCCCTTGGTCTCGATGGTTTTTACTGACCCTCCGCCGCCGGAGCCTTCGATCACGCGGATGATCGGCAGGCGAAAATCATGCGCCATCTCCTCGGCCATCAGGGGCTTGGCCGAGATCGAGGCGTCGGCCGAGCCGCCGCGCACGGTGAAGTCATCGCCGACCACGACCACGGTGCGACCATCGACCTTGCCGCGGCCAAACACGCAATTGGCCGGCGTGACGCCCGTCAGTTCGCCCTTCCCGTCATATTCGCCGATGCCGGAGACCGCGCCGATTTCGTGAAAGCTGCCTTGATCAAGCAGGCCGTCGATGCGCTCGCGCACGGTCAGACGGCCCTGGTCGTGCTGACGCTTGACCTTGTCGGCGCCACCCATCTGGCGGGCAAGGGCTTCGCGCCGGGCCAGTTCGTCGAGCTCCGGCTTCCAGTTCATTTTTATTTTTGTCTCCGGCTGGCCGACGAGGCGATCTTGACGCCTAAACGGGGGCGCTTTGCGCGCGCTGGGCAAACAGCGCGCTTTCGCCATCCTCAAGCAGCACCCGAATTGCCACGCTCAACTCCAGGATTTTCGGCGCGACCTCTCTGTGCAGGCGCATCTCGTCGAAAATATTGGAAAGCAGACCGATCGTGACCACGACATAAGTCTGATATTGCGGCGACCAGAGCGGAATAGCCAGCCCGTTGATATGCGGGCTCCATAATCCGCAACTCGTCACATAGCCCCGCTCGCGCAGCGAGTAGCGGTCGGCGCCGAGGTGCGGCCGCAGTAGCTTGGCGCTTTCGGGAATTTCGCGCTCCATATCCGAAAGCAAGGCTTCGGCCGCTTCCGGCGCAAGTGCTGCCGCATAGGCATGGCCGGCGGCCGTGCTCGCGATTGCGATGCGCGTGCCCGCTGTCGAAGAAAGACCGATCGCGTTGGCCGCGCGGCCGACCTCGAGATAGACGAGATGGAAGCGATCCGGAATGACGAAGCCGACCGTGCCCGGCAATTGTTCGGCGACTTCCTGCAAGCGCATCCGGATCAGATGACGGAGTTGCAAGCCGCGCATCATCGAGGTCGACATCGCCACCGCGCTTGGACCGATGCGATATTTCTGATCGCGCGGCAGATAAACCAGCTGACCCATGCGCGTCAGCGTGTGCGTCAGACGCGAGACGGTCGAACGCGGCAATCCGCATCTGGAGGAGATTTCCAGATTGCCAAGCCTTGCTTCATGTCCTTCGAAACAGCGCAGGATATCGAACGCACGCGACACCACCTGAATGACGTCGCCCTCGCCGGCCGATTCATGCGCAAGCGCTCCCTGCTTGCTCAGCCGCTCTGAGCGCCGCCCCATGCCGTCCTCCCACATTCCGCATAGCGGAACTAAATTCCACTTTGTTCGACAAGCTAGCTCAGGCAGTCTGACGCGACAACTGCGAGCGCGCGATAATCAGCGCTTAGAAAAAGCGCGCTCTGTTCGCATAGCGAAACGTGGAACCCATAATGCCAGAGATCCAGATCATCACGGATGTCGCCGGCCGCGTCTGCAACCTCGCCGCGCCGACAGGCGCCCGCGTCGGCGAAGGCGACGATGTCGTTGTCGTCGAAGCGATGAAAATGGAGATACCGGCCGCTTCACCCGCGGCGGGCACGATCAAATCGATCCTGGTCAAGGTCGACGATATGGTTGGCGAAGGTCAGGTCGTCGCGATTCTTCAGACCTGAGCTAGTGGAGTGGATTTGACATTCGCTACCCACCTAGCCACGAGTTCAGAAGGCGAATGTCAAATCCTAAACTCCACTAGAAACCTATATTTGCTAGTGGTCCTTTGATTCCAACATTCGCAAGAGGCGGCCGCCGAGAAGGGATGCGAATGTTGGAATCGGACCACTAGCTTCTTCACACCACCTGTTCGACCGGTTGCAGGTCGATGTCGAACGTCTCGAGGAATTTCGACGTCATGATGTAGAAGCCGACAGCGAGCTGCAACTCGATCAGCGCGGCCGGAGACAGTTTTGCGGCAATCGCCTTGAAGGTCGCATCGCTCGGGCGGCGAAGCCGGATGATCTCGTCGGTAAAGGCGAGCGCCGCGCGCTGCACCTCATTGAAGCAGGTCGCTGCCTCCCAGTTCTCGAGCGCGTCGTTCTGTTCGTCGGTCACGCCGATATTCTTGCCGATGCGCTTGTGCGCCACGATCTCATAAGGCGACTCGCACAATATCCCGGTGCGGGTAATCGCAAGCTCCCTCACCACAGGGTCGAGTTCGCCGCGATGGCGGATGGCACCGCCCAGCCGGCAATACTGTTCGAAATAGCTCGGCGAGTGCGCCATCATGCGAAAGATATTGGCGTTGCGGTTCTTGCCCAGAATTTCCTTGGTGCGTTCGTTTGATTTCGAAGTGTCGCAGTAATCGATGCGGGCCATGGCTCACCTTGGGGATGTTTCGAACCGGAGTTCAACCTTTTTCGGCCTGATGATACCACAATGACGGCGGGACACCGCCAACATGCACCGAAATTCGCGCCCAAAATTCCTTGGCTTCCGCACAAACCCGCTGCAGGCGGGCCAAAAAGCCGCCTCATTGCTCAACGAATTTACCATTGTCGATATTCGCTGAGTGGGGACTCAATCAAAGCGAATACTCGTCGAGGGGTGTTCCGAGTAAATCGAGTCGATCGTCGAGCCTTCGCGGGCAACGATGAATCGCGTCCAAAATCCGGGTTCACCCAGACCCGAGTCTAGGGAGAACTGCATGAAGGACGCCACCAGGAGGGCGACCTCGGAAGTGCTTGCGCAGATGATGGCCGTGACGGCGATGATCGTCATTGCCAGCGTCGTCTTCTACTGGCGGTAAATCACCCACCGCCGGCCGCGCGGGGTTAAGCGAATGCGACGAGGCAATCCGGGGCGGATGGTTCCGCGTAGCCTTGGGGGGTTGCCTCGTTGCGTTCGCGACCACCCCGCCAAATAGCCGTCCACGCGCTACCCCTGAAAGACAACCGCATCGACAACCACGCAGCCCTTGCCGGCGCTATCGAGCAGCACCGGATTGAGATCGAGGCTGACGACCCTCGCCTCGGGATCAAGCATCAAGTCGCCAATCTTCATCACGGCATCGCAGAGAACATCGACATCCATGGGCGGCTCGCCACGCACGCCCGCAAACAGCGGCGCGATCTTAAGCCTCTGAAGCGCAGCCTTCGCCTCTTCCTTCGAAAAAGGCGGCAGCAACAACGTGGTGTCACGAAAGATCTCGACATATTTGCCGCCGTCGCCAACAGCGACCACCGGGCCGAAAACCGGATCGCGGTGCGCGCCGATCATGATTTCGCGGCGGCCACCCGCCATCGCCGCGACGATGACGCCGTCGAATCGCGAGCCATGCTTGCGGATGATGGCTTCCATCTGGGCCCAGACTTCTCCGGCCTCCTCTCGGCTCGCCACGCCGAGCCTGACGAGCCCGAGCTCGGACTTGTGCGCGATATCGGCCGAACAGCCCTTGACCACCACCGGACCGCCGATGCTCTCGAACGCCGCGATTGCCTCCGCCCTCGACCGGCACAGCCGATGGACGACCACGGGGACACCGCGACCCGCGAGCAGCGCAAGGCTATCCGCTTCGTTGAGCATGGTGGTCGATGGTGCGGGCACCCAGGGAGCCTTTTGGGCTGGGGTCCGGCGCGCCGTGATGCGCGCCATCAGCTCCCGGTGCGCCAAAAACTGATGCAGTGCGGTGACCGCTTCGGTCTCGGTCGGAAACACGGACGAGCCTTCGGCCGCGAATTGATCGGCGACGCTCTTTTGCGTCGCAGCGATCACCAGCGGCTTGCCGGTCTGCTTGCCGAACGCAGCCGCGTCGCGCGCAAACGCCTCGACGTCGTAACCGGGACCTGCCACGGGCACGCCGATCAGGAACGCATCGGCCGCCGGATCCTCAGCGAGGACGGGAAGAATGTCACCGAACAGCCGGCTGTTCGACAAGAGCGCCGCTGTCAGATCGATCGGATTGGTGGTCGTTGCAAAGCTCGGCAGAATCCCTTTGAGCTTCCTGTCGGTCTCGGCGGAGAGTTTTGCCATCGGCATGCCGACATTGGTGGCCGCATCCGCGGTCATGACGCAGACCGCGCCGGAATTAGAGATGGCGACCAGCCGCCTGCCCTGCGGTGTCCATCCCTTCAGGTAAAGCTCGGTCGCCTCCACCAGGCCGCGCATGTCGGGCGCGCGCCAGATGCCGTGCTGCTCGAAGAAGGCATCGACCACGCGATCTTCATTGGCAAGCGCTCCGGTATGCGACTGCGCCGCCTGCCGTCCGGCTTCCGAGCGGCCGGACTTCAGCGCAATGATCGGCAGGTCACGCTTCAAGGCGACCTCCGCGAGCTCTTCCAGGTACTTCGTCTCGGGAATGCTCTCGAGATAAAGCAAGAGCAGTTTGACTTCCGGGTCTTCGGCAACTGCAACCGCGAGTTCGCCGACAGTGATGTCGGCGTCGTTGCCGGTCGCGTGCGTGTGGCGCACGCCGATGCCGCGCTGGCGCAGGAATCCGACCGGCACGGTGGAGAGTGCGCCGCTTTGGCTGAGCATCGCGACATGGCCTTCGGCGCGATCCATATCCATGAACATGGTGGAGAAGCTTGCGATCGCGCCGGTGCCGAAATTGGCAAGGCCTTGCGAATTGGGGCCGACGATGCGCATGCCGGCCTTATGGGCGGCCTCGACCATCTGCCGCTCCTTTGCCTTGCCGGCGACCGCATCGACTTCGCCGAAGCCCGAGGCCATCACGACGGCGACCTTGACGCCATGCGCCGCGCAGTCCTCCACCGCGCCGATCGCATTGTCGCCGGCGACCGCGACGATCACCATCTCGGGCGCTTCAGGCAGATCGCCGAGGCTCTTGTAACATGTGTGGCCCTGCACTTCGGGGCGCGACGGATTGATCGGGAAAATCTTGCCCTTGAAGCCGAACTTGTCGAGGTAGTGCACCGGCCTGCCGCCGACCTTGTTAGGATTTTCCGAAGCGCCAATGATGGCGACGGAGCGCGGGTCAAGCGCGGCCTTCAGACGAGTCATGGTATTTCCTTAAACTGCCCAGTGATTTTTCGTGAGGAGATAGCCGCCTCAATAAGATTTCGGCAAGCCCAGCACTTTTTCGGCGATGAAGCTTAAGATGAGCTGCGGGCTGATCGGGGCGATGCGCGGGATCAGCGATTCCCGCAAGTAACGCTCGACGTGAAACTCCTTGGCGTAGCCGAAGCCGCCATGGGTCATGACCGCCTGCTCGCAGGCGCGGAAGCCGGCTTCTCCGGCCAGATATTTCGCTGAATTTGCAGCCGGCCCACACGGCTGGCCTTGATCGTATTGCCAGGCGGCGTTGAGCGTCATCAGCCAGGCGGCCTCAAGCTCCATCCAGTTCTTCGCCAGCGGATGCTGGATCGCCTGGTTCTTGCCGATCGGACGATTGAACACGTTGCGCTCCTTGGCGTAGGCGGACGCGCGCGACAGCGCAACGTGGCCAAGCCCGACCGCTTCGGCCGCGATCAGGATGCGCTCCGGATTCATGCCGTGCAGGATGTATTCAAAACCCCGTCCCTCTTCGCCGAGTCGATCTGCGACCGGGATTTCGAAATCCTCGATGAAGAGTTCGTTGGAATCGACCGCCTTGCGGCCCATCTTCTCGATTTCCCGAGCCGAGATGCGGCGGCGATCGAAGTCGGTATAGAACAGGCTGAGACCGTGGGTTGGGTTTTTCACCTCTTCCAGCGGCGTCGTGCGCGCGAGCAGCAGGATTTTCTCGGCGACCTGCGCCGTCGAAATCCAGACCTTCTGACCGTTGACGATATATTTGTCGCCGGAGCGCACTGCGCGCGTCTTCAATTGCGTGGTGTTCAGCCCGGTGTTCGGTTCCGTCACCGCAAAACAGGATCGCTCCGCGCCCGACACGATCGGCGGCAACATCCGCGTACATTGCTCCTTGGTGCCGAACACGACCACGGGATTGAGCCCGAACACGTTCATGTGCACGGCGGAGGCGCCCGACATGCCGGCGCCAGATTCCGCAATCGTCCGCATCATGATCGCGGCATCCATGATACCCAGCCCGGAGCCGCCATATTCCTCGGGGATGCAGATGCCGAGCCAGCCGGCGTCAGCCAGCGCCCGATGGAAATCGGCCGGGTATCCGCCTTCCTTGTCCTTCTTCAGCCAATAGGCGTCGTCGAAGCGCGCGCAGATTTTTGCAACGGCATCGCGGATCGATTCCTGGTTGGGGCTAAGCGCGAAATCCATGGTGTCAAACTGCCGTGGTAGCGCCGTCGCGCACGAGGTTTGCAATCTCCTCCGTCGAGAAGCCAGCTTCCTTGAGGATTTCGTTGCCGTGCTCGTTGAGTCGCGGCGCAAGCCGCGAAGGCTCGGCTGGCGTCTCCGACCAGCGCGCCGAGGTCTTCATGCTGCGGATTCTTCCCTCGCTGGGATGGTCGACAAGCGGAAAGAAACCGGTCGCGACGAGATGCGGATCCTGCAAGATGCTTTCGAGATCATGCATCGGCATTACGGGCACATCGGCCCTGGTGAGGAGCTCGATCCATTCCGCCGTCGGCCGCGTCTCGAAGATACGCGCGAGTTCGGCATAGACGGTGTCGATATTGGAAGCCCGGCCAGCGAAGGTCGCGAATTTCGGATTTTTCCGCAGGTCGTCGCGGCCGATCGCCTCGAAGAAGCTGGCCCACTGCTTGTCGTTATAGACGATCACGCAGATATAGCCGTCGGCGGTCTTGTAAGGCCTGCGGTCGCGCGACAGATGCCGCGCGTATCCGCCCTTGTCGAGCGGCGGTTCGTAGGTCAGTCCGCCCATGTGGTCGCCCATGACGAAGCCCGCCATGGTCTCGAACATCGGAATATCCAGCCGCTGGCCGCGCCCCGTGCGATCGCGGTGCACAAGGCTCGCGCAGATCGCGCCGACCGCCGTCAGCCCGACGATGCGATCGACCAGTGCGTTCGGAACATAGCGCGGCACGCCGTCGCTGGTCTGTGCCATCAGCGCCGGCAGCGCGGTCGCGCCCTGGATGAGGTCGTCATAGGCTGGCTTGGCGGCGTAAGGACCGTCCTGGCCGAAGCCGAACACGCCGGCATAGATCAGCCGCGGGTTGACCTCTGAGACAACGTCATAGCCGAGTTGCAGCCGCGCCATCGCCTGCGGCCGGACGTTGTAGACCAGCACGTCTGCGCTCTTGATCAGGCGAAGCACCGCGTCGCGGCCGCTCGGCTTCTTCAGATCGAGCGCGATGCTTCGCTTGCTGCGGTTGGTGTTGAGGAATACCGGCCCCATGCCGGGATGCCGGGTGGGGCCGATCAGCCGCGTCACATCGCCGTCAAGACTTTCGACCTTGATGACGTCAGCACCGTAGTCGCCGAGCATCTGGGTGGCATAGGGACCCATCAGCACGGTCGTCATGTCGATGACCTTGACGCCCTCCAGCGGCCCCATGATTTCTCCCAGCGACATATCGATCTTGTTTTGTGACAACCTAGTGGTCCGATTCTAACATTCGCATCCCTTCTCAGCGGGCACCTATGCGAATGTTAGAATCAAAGGACCACTAGCAAATTCAAGATTCTAGTGGAGTTTAGGATTTGACATTCGCTTTCCGAATTTGCGGCTAGGTGCGCAGCGAATGTCAAATCCACACCACTAGTAACGACAGGCTATTCGCAATATCAAGGCCGGTCCGCGTATGGGCGCATGCATTGGCTACCCAAAACCGGATTGAAATTCCTCGATATTTCGGAAAGCGAGGCCGGGTTCCGCGCCCGCCGAGCGTTGGAAACGCGATTCGGTCGCGTTGGCTTCCCGCGCTCGCCTGAAGCCCGCTCTGAGGCGAAAAGCTTTGTCTTCAACGCCTTGTGCGGCCTGGTTTCAGCATCACGCCAGCGTGGTTGCCGAAATCGAAAAGTGGCGAATGGTTGTGGTCATAACGCGTCACTTCGCGGCGCGCGTGCGATACGCGTCGGAACGATGACGCGCCTTCTTTTTCGTCCGAATGAAGAACAGTCGCCAGCCGCTTGAAAGCTTTTCGAATTTTGGCGTGTCTCGAAATTGTAATGCTGAAGTCATTCATAGCAGTGACTTGCAAAAGTCACGGCTGCGTCAATCCACCGAAACACATCGCAACATAATCCTCGCCGTCGGCAAATTTGGTCACCCACCGACAGGGGAGAAAATAATGGAACGATCACGATCTATGCTGGGAAGCATTTCGCTTTCCACATCGCGTCAAGCTTTTCAGGGAAAACATTGGTCAGGTTTGCGGCAAAAGATTTGCGTGTCGATGCTCAGCGCCGCCGCCCTTGTGTTCGTTACCGGTTCCGCGGAAGCCGGCAAACCCGCACCGGTTCAGGCGTCCTGCCATTTCCAGTCGGCAGGCAACAAGATCAAGCGGGTCGTCTTTCTGACGTTCGACAACGTCCATCTGCGCCGCGACAACCCGAACGTGCCGTCCGACCTTGAGCTGATGCCGCATCTGCTCAACTACCTGCAGGACAACGGCACCGTGAGCGGCAACCATTTCACGCCGCTGATCTCGCATACCGCACAGGACATCGTCACGACGCTGACCGGCCTCTACGGCAACCGCTTCGGCTTTACCGTCGCCAACAGCTACGGCTTCTTCAAGCCGGACGGCTCGGTCAGTTTCCAGACCTCGTTCCTGTACTGGACCTCGCCGTCGGCTGACGGCAGCGCGCAAATGATCAACGAAAAGGGCAAGATTGCCCCGGCGCCATGGGTCCCGTTCACCCGCGCCGGCTGTGACGTCGGCGGCTTCTCCACGGCCAACATCGAATTCGAAAACATCAAGACGGACGTTCCGACCGTATTTGGCGCGAACTCGCCGGAAGCAGCTGAAGTCACGGCCAATTCGGCGCTGGCAACCGCCGACTTCGAAGGCATCGCGATCCACTGCGCCAAGAACAGCCCGCTGTGCAACGGAAGTGCCCATGCAAAGCCCGACGTGCTTCCCGACGAGCCGGGCGGCTATAGCGGCTTCAACGCGCTCTACGGCAACAAATATGTCCAACCGGCGATCAATCCGGCCGGCCCGGTCCAGGATCTCGACGGCAATGTGATCGCCGACGGCACTCCTGCCCACAATCCCGGCTTCCCGGGCTTCGATCCGACAGCGTCGCAGTCGCTGGGCTATGTCGCGACCATGCTGGAAGCCGGCGTCCCCGTCGTCTACTTCTATATCTCCGACCTCCACGACAACGAGCTCGGCTCGTCGCTGAGCAGCGCGAACACGTTTGGCCCGGGCGAGGCTGCTTACGTCAAGCAGGCCCAGGTCTATGACCAGGCGTTCGCGAAGTTCTTCGCGCGGCTCGAGGCGGACGGCATCACCAAGGAAAATACGCTGTTTGTCGTCACCGCGGACGAAAACGATCATTTCGTCGGCAGTGCGCCGACGCCTCAGAACTGCGACGGCGTCAACGTGCCCTGCACCTACGCCCACAAGGGCGAGATCGATACGTCCATCGATCGTCTGCTGTTGACTCAACGCCAGAACACGACACCGTTCCTGGTTCACTCCGACGACGCACCGACGTTCTACATCGTCGGCAACCCGGGCCCGACGGATCCGGTGACGCGGACTCTGGAACATGACGTCAATGCGCTGACCGTCCTCAACCCGATCACGGGCAACAACGACAAGCTGTCGAGCTTGCTCGCCGACCGCGCGGAAATGAAGCTCCTGCACATGGTTCCATCGGTGGCGGACCGCGTGCCGACCTTCACCATGTTCGGCAACGACAACTACTTCAACTCGACATCGAGCGCCGCAAACAAAACCAAGGACTGTTCACAGGCTCCGGCCTGCGTTTCCGAGGAAACAGGTTTTGCCTGGAACCACGGCGATTTCCAGAAGCAGATCACACGGACCTGGTTCGGCCTGGCCGGCCCGGGCGTCGCGAAGCAGGGCCGGTTTGACGGTGTGTTCTCCGATCACACCGACCTGCGTCCGACGGTCATGGCCCTTCTCGGGCTGACGGATGATTACGTCCATGACGGCCGCGTGCTGGTCGAGAACCTCGAAGCCCATGCGTTGCCTGACTCGCTGCGGGACAGCCTGTTCGCCTACACGGCGCTGGCCCAGGCCTACAAGCAGATCAACGCGACCAAGGGGCCGCTCGGCGTCAATAGCCTCGTGGCCGCCAACCAGGCTATCACCAGCGACGATGCGACTTACGGCCGCTTCCTCGCCAGGATCAGCCAGATCACCACCGAGCGTGATGCGCTGGCGTCCCGGATGATCACGCTGCTGAACGGCGCGGCGTTCGCAAACCAGCCCGTCCGTTTCGACGGTGCGACGCTCGATCTGATCATCCAGGCTGAGCTTCTGAATGGCAGGGTCGCGGAGATGGCGGGGGAGAATCCCTTCAACCACTAAGGCTTCTCGCCATCTTCCGAGTGCAAACAAGAAGCCCGGCGACACTGTCGCCGGGCTTCTTCAATTCTGACCGTCTCTATTTCCGCATCATCTGCCGCAATTCGGTCTTCAGCACTTTGCCGTAATTGTTCTTCGGCAGCGCGTCGAGATAGACGTAGCGCTTCGGCCGCTTGAAACGCGCAATCGATGCAAGGCAATGCGCGTCAAGCTTCGCATCGTCGGGCGCGGCCCCCTCTTCCAGCACCACGCAGGCGACGACGATCTCGCCCCAGTCGGGATCGGGCACACCGATCGCCGAGACCTCGCGCACGTCCGCATGGGTGAGTAGCGCCTCTTCCACTTCACGCGGATAGATGTTGGTGCCGCCGGAAATGATGACGTCCTTGGACCGGTCGGAGAGCGTGAGAAATCCGTCTTCGTCGAGACGCCCGACATCGCCGGTGCGCAGCCAGCCATCCTTCAGCGTCTCGGCATTGGCTTTCGGATTGTTCCAGTAGCCGAGCATCACGGCCGTGCCCTTGGCTTCGACCTCCCCGGTCTCGCCCGCGCCCAGCACCTCGCCATCCTTGCCGGTGATGCGGACCGACATCACGCTCTGCGCGGTGCCGACCGACGCCAGCCGCTCCAGATAGCGCGGATGATCGGTCTTCATGTGCCACTCGCGAGAGAGCGCGGTGATTGTCATGGGTGACTCGCCCTGGCCGTAGATCTGCACGAAGCGCTGGCCCATCGCCGCGATGGCCTCACGGATATCGTTAAGATACATCGGCCCGCCGCCATAAATGATGGTGCGGATGCCCTCGCCGTTTTCTCCGCGCCGCTTGGCGGCATCGACCAGGCGGCGGACCATGGTCGGCGCGCCGAACATCACGACATTCTCGAGATTGCGGGCGAGATTGAGCACCTCGTCCGGATCGAATCCTCCAGATTGCGGCACCACATGCCGCCCACCCATGCGCACATGCGGGAAATTGTAGAGACCGGCGCCATGCGAGATCGGCGCGGCATACAGCGAGGCATCCTTCGGCGTTGCCGGATCGACGTCGACGAGATAGCACATCGAGGCCGCGACCAGATTGCCGTGGCTGAGCATCACGCCCTTCGGACGGCCGGTTGTGCCGGACGTATAGAACAGCCAGGCGAGATCGTTGACATCGCGCTCCAGCGGCGCGGGCGCCCCCTCGCCGTCGCGCATGGCTCGATACGCGTCACTATCGAGCGACAGCATCGTCATCGACGACGGCAGATCGGCCTTCGCCTCGGTCAACGCCCCGCTCGTGTCATCCGAAACGAAAGCGAGCTTCGCGCCGGCGTCGCTGCAAATCCATGCGGCTTCACGGCCATGCAGCTTGGCATTGATCGGGATCGCCGCCGCGCCCATCCACCAGATGCCGTAGAGGCATTCGAGATATTGCGTGCAGTTGGAAGCGAACACCGCGATGCGATCGCCGGGGGCAATGCGGTGGTCCCGCGATAACGCGAACCCGATCGCAGCCGCGCGGCGCGCAAAGGTCTGGTAATCGGCGTCGAGATCAAAGCCGGTCAGAAGCGCCGGCGCCTCGGGGCGAAGCCTGGCCGTATTGGCGAGCCATTCGGCGATGTTCATCGCTCAAGGCCCTACTTCGCAGGCTCCAGGATCGAGACATAGTTGGCAACGGCTGCGCCGCCCATGTTGAAGATGCCGCCCAGCTTCGCATTCGGAAGCTGCATGCCCTCCGGCGCCTGCCCTGAGAGCTGCATTGCGGTCATCACATGCATGGAGACGCCGGTCGCCCCGATCGGATGACCCTTGGCCTTCAATCCGCCGGAGGGATTGACCGGCAACTTGCCGTCCTTCTGCGTCCAGCCTTCCTTGATGGCGCGCGCGCCCTGCCCGCGCGGCGTCAGCCCCATCGCTTCGTATTCGATCAGTTCGGCGACGGTGAAGCAGTCGTGGGTTTCAATAAAAGACAGATCCGAAAGCACAATGCCGGCTTTCGTCAATGCGCGCGCCCAGGCGACCGAGCAGCCCTCGAACTGCAAAATATCGCGCTTGCTCATCGGCAGGAAATCCTGCGCGTGCGCGACGCTGCGGAAGTTCACCGCCTTGCCCATGGTCTTTGCGGTCTCGACATCGGTCAAAACCAGCGCGGCAGCTCCATCCGACACCAGCGAGCAGTCGGTACGCTTGAGAGGACCCGCGACAAACGGATTCTTCTCGCTCTCGGCGCGGCAGAATTCAAAGCCAAAGTCCTTGCGCATCTGCGCATATGGATTGGCAACGCCGTTCTTGTGGTTCTTCGCCGCGATCATCGCGAGCGCATCGGACTGATCGCCGTATTTCTGGAAATAACCTTGCGCGATCTTGCCGAACACGCCGGCGAAGCCGCCGGGGGTATCGCCGTCTTCCGGCAAATAAGAGGCGCGGAGCAGATTGCGGCCGATCTCCGGGCCCGGCGTCCGCGTCATCTGTTCGACGCCGACCACCAGCACGATTTTCGCGTCCCCCGAGGCGATCGCGCGGATGCCCTGGTGCACCGCGGCCGATCCAGTGGCGCAGGCATTTTCGACGCGGGTGGCCGGCTTGAAGCGCAGGTTCGGATCGGCTTGCAGGACAAGCGCCGCGGTAAAGTCCTGCGGCGAGAAGCCGGCGTTGAAATGCCCGAGCACGATCTCGTCGACATCGCCAGCGGCAATACCGGCGTCCGCGAGTGCCTCATTGGCAACCTTCACGACCAGGCTTTCAACGGTCTCGGCGTCGAATTTGCCAAAGGGCGTATGCGCCCATCCGACGATGCTGGCTGTCATGGCAGGTCTCCTTGCGAGCAGAAAACGTCAGGCGGCGAACTTGCCACCCAATTCGTCGTCGATGTGAATTCGGATGATATCGTCGAAGGTCTTTTCAGCCGTCGTGAAGCCAAGTTCAAGCGAGCGCCTGGGATCGAAATTGCGCGGCCATCCCGCGACGATGCCGATGATAAAGGGATCCGGCTGGCGCTTGATCCGGCTTGCGACCTTCTCGCCCGCGACCCGCCTCAGCGCCGCGATCTGTTCGCCGACGGTTGCGGAAATGCCGGGCATGGTCAGGTTGCGCCGCGGACCGATCTTTGCGGTGTCCATGGTCCCGGCATGGATCAAGAAGCCGACCGCCGAGCGCGGCGAGGCATGCCAGTGCCGCACGTCCTCCGAGACCGGCAGGACAGCCTCCTGGCCCGCCAGCGGCTCGCGCAGAATGCCGGAGAAGAAGCCGGAGGCCGCCTTGTTCGGAAGACCCGGCCGAATGCAGATGGTCGGAAGGCGAATACCGACGCCATCCATGAAACCGCGCCGCGTATAGTCGGCGAGCAACAGTTCACCGATCGCCTTCTGGGTCCCGTAGCTGAGCAGCGGCGTGTTGAAGAACTCGTCGCCGATCGCGTCCGGGAACGGCGCGCCGAACACCGCGATCGACGAAGTGAATACCACGCGCGGATTGTAGCCGCCGCCGGCGAGCCTGATCGCGTCGAACAGCATCCGCGTGCCGTCGAGATTGATGCGATAGCCCTTGTCGAAATCGAGTTCGGCCTCGCCCGAGACGATCGCCGCGAGGTGAAAGACCACGTCCGGCCGGCCGGCAATCAGCTTTTCGGGCACGCCTGCAATCGCGAAGTCGCCGGCCATGATCTCGACCGGAAAAGACGCCTTCTCGGGCTGCTTCGCCGCGACCACATCGTGCAGCGTCATTTTGGTGATGGCTTTGTCGCCGAGCCGGCCGTCAGAAACGAGGCGATCAACCAATTTGCGGCCGACCATGCCGGCCGCGCCCAGAACCAGAATATGCAAAGAGGTCACTCCTTCTCGGCTTCTTGCATCGTCGCATGGTGCCCGTTGCTGCGCCCTCTGCCCTTGCGGGAGAGGGCTGCACCAGAACTAGCGACATAACCGCTTGGGTGAGGGGTTGGCAATGCAATCCCGCCCTGCGGTCAAAGGACCCCTCACACGGCAGCCTTCGACCGCCGCCCTCCCCGCAAGGGGAGAGGGTCAGTCCGTCCGCTATTCTTTCACCGCGCCCGTCATCGCCGACACATAATGCTCGACGAAGAACGCATAAAGGATCACGAGCGGCAGCGAGCCTACCAGCGCGCCTGCCATCAGCGAGCCCCACTTGTAGATATCTCCGTCGACAAACTCGTTGACGATCGCGACCGGCACCGTCTTGTTCGGCGTCGATTGCAAAAACGTCAACGCGTAGATGAACTCGTTCCAGCACAGCGTGAAGGAGAAGATGAAGGCCGAGATCAAGCCGGGGACCGCGAGCGGCACCACGATGCGGGTGAGAATCTGCCAGCGCGAGGCGCCGTCGATCAGCGCGCATTCCTCAAGCTCGAACGGAATCGTCTTGAAGTATCCCATCAAGAGCCAGGTCGAGAACGGGATCAGGATCGTCGGATAAACCAGGATGAGCGACAGCGGCGAGTCGAACAAACCGTAGAACTGGATGACCGACGCCAGCGGAATGAACAGGATCGATGGCGGCACGAGATAGGCAAAGAAGATCAGCACGCCGACGGTGTCCGCGCCCTTGAAGCGCAGGCGAACGATCGCATAGGCCGCAAGCACGCTCGCGATGATCGAGAGCACGGTGGCGCCGATCGCGACATACATCGTGTTCCAGAGCCAGCGCGGATACTGCGTCTCGAACAACAGTTTCTCGATGTGCTTGAGCGTCGGATGAACCACCCAGAACGGATTGTAGGTGTTCATGTCGATCAGCTGCTCGTCGGGTTTGATCGACGTCAGCACCATCCAGTAGAACGGGAACAGCAGGATGATCAGGATCAAGGCGAGCGGGATATAGAGCGTCACCACGCGGCGCGGCAGCGACTCCAGATAGCTCATGCCCTCGCTGTCGTCGGTCACGCCGACACTGGCGCCGGCCGTGACGCCGCCCGCCGGGCCTTTGGTCGGAAGCACGGAATCAGTCATTGTTCGATCCTTGCTGCCATTTGCGCCGCTGCATACCGAACCAGGAAATCCCGATCGCCGCGAGCAGGAACGGGATCATGGCGGTCGCGATCGCCGCGCCCTCGCCGAGCCGTCCCGAGAGGATGCCGCGCTGGTAACTGAGGGTCGCCATCAGGTGCGTCGCGTTGACCGGCCCGCCGCGGGTCAGCGCCCAGATCAGCTGGAAGTCGGTGAAGGTGAACAGCACCGAAAACGTCATCACAACGGCGATGATCGGGGTGAGCAGCGGATAGGTGATGTGGCGGAAGCGCTGCCATTCGGTGGCACCATCGAGCGTCGCCGCTTCATAGAGCGAGGGCGACACGGTTTGCAGGCCCGCGAGCAAGGTGATCGCGACAAACGGCACGCCACGCCAGATGTTCGCGAAAATCACGCTGCCGCGTGCCCAGTTGGTATCGCCGAGGAAGTTGATCGGGTGCTCGATGAGATGAAGCTTGATCAGCGACCAGGAGATGATCGAGAACTGGGCATCATAGATCCACCAGAAGGCGATCGCCGAGAGCACCGTCGGCACGATGAACGGGATCAGCACGATCGAGCGAATCAATGCCTTGAACGGCATGTTGCGGTTGAGCAGCAGCGCGAGATAAAGCCCGACCGCGAATTTGATCGTGCTCGCGACGACCGTATAGAGGATCGTGTTGAAAACCGAGAGCCAGAAGATGGCGTCGTCCCAAAGCCATTCGTAGTTCTCGAGACCGACGAAAACGCCGGCTCTGCCGATGCGCTCGTCGGTGAAGCTCATCCAGACGCCGAGGCCGAGCGGATAGGCCAAAAACAGGATCAGGAACGCGCCCGCGGGCAGCATAAACCACAGCGCCACGAAGTTGCGGTTGACCTTCAGCCGCGACCATAGCGAGGGGGTGTCGATACGGGCCGCCTGTACGGGGGCAGATGTTTGAAGCGTCGTCATCTCGTTCCAATTCCGAAGCCGGGTCAAACCCGGTTCGTCAGCAAAGATAAAGGCCGGCGCGGCGTGAGAGCCACGCCGGCCTTTATAACCTAACGGAAGATACGCTTGGCGGAACGCTCCGCCGAGGCCATCGCGGTCTTCACATCCTCGCGACCGGTGCAATAGTTCGCGAACATGTCGACGACGACGAAGTCCGCGATCGCGGCCGCCGCGCTTTCGCTCATCTTGCCGATGCCGGCCGGGGTCAGCGAAACCTCGGCCACGTTGCGATACGGCGTGTTCTTGGGATCGGCGGTCCAGATCGGGTTCTTGTCAAAACCAGCCAGGAACGGCGACAGATAGCCCTGCGCCGCTTCGACCCAGGGATTGAACTGTTCGGGATCCATCATGAAGGCAGTGAAGGCTTTGCAGGCCTGCGGGAACTTGGTGAAATTGAACACCAGGATCGGGAAGCCGAGGTTCATTTCGCGCGTCTTGCCGTCGACGCCCGGAACCAGATGCGCGTGATTCATGTCCTGGGCGATCTGCGGATTTTCCTTTTTCGCCGTGACGTAAATCGATATGCCGTTGACAGTCAGATAGAGTTGACCGGCCAAAAAGGCCTTGTTGTTGGAACTGTCGTTCCAGGACGCGGTGCCTGGAATGAAGTCGTCGTAGAGGCCTTTGACATATTCGAGCGCTTTCGCCGTCTCGGGCGAATTGATGATCACCTTGTTGTTGGCGTCGATCAGGTTGCCGCCATGGGCCCACAGCGCCCAATGCAGCCAGGTATTGGCGTCGCCCGAGGCGTGGCCAACCGCCATGCCGGCCGGCGTGCCGTTCTTGTTGAGACCTTTGATGAGGTCGGCAAAGCCGGCGAGGTCTTTCGGAAATTCCTTGTGACCGGCCTTCTCCATGGCCGAGATGCGATAGTTGACCAGCGCACCGGTGGCCGCGACGGGAACGCCGATCCACTTGCCGTCGAGCTTGCCGTACTCTTCGCCCGACTTGGTCCAGCCGCCGCCCTTCTTGGCGAGATAATCGGCGACGTCGGTCATGTCCGTGCACTTGTTCGGAAACAGGAACGGCAGCGAATAAAGACCCCAGACGATATCGAGGCCCTGCCCCACATTGGCCGCGACCGATGCTTTGGGCTGAACGTCTTCGTAGGATTCGTTGGAGACGGTGATGGCGACGCCGGTTGCCTTCTGGAAGGCGTCGACGATCTTCATGAACGCGACGTCTTCCGCCTCGACGAAGCGCTTCCAACGCAGCAGGTTGATCTTGGCGCCGGCTTCCGGCTTCCACGGCGCGGCCTGCGCCCACGCCTTGGCATAGCCGAGCAGCTGTTCGGCCGACATGGTCGCTGCAACCGTCAGCAGGCCGCCGCCCGCCTTCAGCAGAGAGCGCCGATCCGGTGTGAAATCACTCATTGTCCGTTTTCTCCCTTCTTGATTTGGCTTTTATGTCGTCAACTTGCCCGCGCCGAGTCTTAAAGTCGCTTGCCGGTGGCCTCGTCGAACAAATGAACCACCGACGGATTGGGTTTCAGCCGCACCTTGTCACCCGGGTTGAACTGGTGACGTTCGCGGAACACGGCGACGACTTGCTCGCCACCGAGATTGGCGAATACCTGCGTTTCCGACCCCGTCGGCTCGACGACCACGATCTCGGCTTGCGCGCCATCATCGGCGATCGTGAAATGCTCGGGCCGCACGCCATAAACCACAGGCCTTCCGTCGGAATTGGAGGGCGCCGTCGCAAGGGGCAAACTCACGCCGTTTGGTCCTTCGAAGGTGGCGCTGCCGTTCGCCTTGACCTTGCCTTTCAGGAAATTCATCGCCGGCGAGCCGATGAAGCTCGCGACAAACTGATTGTCCGGCTTGTCGTAAAGTTCGAGGGGCGAGCCGATCTGTTCAACGATCCCGTCATGCATCACCACGATCTTGTCGGCCATGGTCATGGCCTCGATCTGGTCGTGGGTCACATAGACCGTCGTGGTCTTCAGCCGCTGATGCAGTTCCTTGATTTCGGTGCGCATCGCAACACGCAGCTTGGCATCCAGGTTCGACAACGGTTCGTCGAACAGGAACACCTGCGGATCGCGCACGATGGCGCGGCCCATGGCGACGCGCTGGCGCTGGCCGCCCGACAGTTGCCGGGGATAACGGTCGAGCAGCGGCGTCAGCGCGAGGATCTCGGCGGCGCGGGCCACCCCCTTCTTGATCTCGGCCGGATTGGCGCCGCGAAGCTTCAGCGAGAAGCCCATATTGTCGGCGACCGTCATGTGCGGATAGAGCGCATAATTCTGGAACACCATCGCGATGTCGCGCTCTTTGGGCTGGATGTTGTTGACGACGCGATCGCCGATCGAAATCGTCCCCGAGGTGATGTTTTCCAGCCCCGCGAGCATCCGCAGCAGGGTCGATTTGCCGCAACCGGACGGACCGACCAGCACGACAAAGGCGCCGTCTTCGATCGGAATCGTCACTCCGTGCAAGACTTCAAAGCCACCAAACGATTTCCGCACATCGCGGATATGCACAGACGACATACACTTCCTCCCGAATACGCCATCCGACCGCCGGTACACACGCCAGCAGCCCTGATTTAGTGGCGTCATATCAGACTTTTGCAGACATGTCCTTGGATCAAAGTCGTAGAAAATCGCGGTAAGGTGTCGCCGTTGCGAACCGCACCTTGGCGTGCGAAATTGCTGCTTCCAATCAAGGTATCGCACAAAAACAAGGCGCGTGCGCTGCGGGAGAAACCATGAACAAGCCGCTAACCGGCGTCACCAGGCGCAAACTCCGCTCCACCGAGTGGTTCAACAACCCCCATAACCCCGGGATGACCGCGCTCTACCTGGAGCGCTATCTCAACTACGGCCTGACCCGCGAGGAATTGCAGTCCGGCAAGCCGATTATCGGCATTGCCCAGACCGGCAACGACTTATCTCCGTGCAACAGGCATCATATTGAGCTGGCGCACCGGGTGCGCGAAGGCATCCGGGCCGCCGGTGGCATCGCGATGGAATTCCCGATGCACCCGATCCAGGAAACGGGAAAGCGGCCGACTGCGGCATTGGACCGCAACCTCGCTTATCTCGGTCTGGTCGAGGTCCTGTTCGGCTACCCGCTGGACGGTGTCGTTCTGACCACAGGCTGCGACAAAACCACGCCGGCCTGCCTGATGGCCGCCGCGACCGTCAACCTGCCGGCGATCGTGCTCTCCGGCGGACCCATGCTCAACGGCTGGCATAATGGCCAGCGCACCGGCTCCGGCACTGTGGTCTGGAAGGCACGCGAGCAGCTCGCCGCCGGTGAGATCGATTACGAACAGTTCATGACCATCGTAGCCTCCTCCGCACCGTCGGTCGGCCACTGCAACACCATGGGCACCGCCTCGACCATGAATGCGCTCGCCGAAGCCCTCGGCATGTCCCTGCCCGGCTGCGCCGCCATCCCGGCGCCTTATCGCGAGCGAGGTCAGATCGCGTACGAGACCGGAAAGCGCATCGTCAACATGGTCTGGGAGGATCTGAAGCCTTCCGATATCCTGACACGAAAGGCGTTCGAGAACTGCATCGTCGTCAATTCGGCGATCGGCGGCTCGACCAACGCGCCGATCCACATCAACGCGCTCGCCCGCCATATCGGCGTCGAGCTTTCGATCGACGACTGGCAGAAATTCGGCCACGACGTTCCGCTGCTGGTCAACATGCAGCCGGCCGGCTTCTATCTCGGCGAGGAATTTCATCGCGCCGGCGGCGTGCCGGCGGTGGTGCGCGAATTGATGAAGGCCAAGCGCATTCACGAAGACGCGGTGACCGTTAACGGCCACACCATGGGCGACAATTGCCATGAGGCCGCCAAGCCCGACGGCGACGTGATCTTCAGCTATGACAAGCCGCTGGTGAAGGATGCAGGCTTCATCGTGCTGCGCGGCAATCTGTTCGATTCCGCAATCATGAAGACGAGCGTGATCTCGAAGGAATTCCGCGACCGCTATCTGGTCAACCCGAAGGACCCCAATGCCTTCGAGGGCCGCGCCATCGTGTTCGAGGGGCCGGAGGACTATCACGAGCGGATCGACGACCCGTCGCTCGATATCGACGAGCGTTGCATCCTGTTCGTGCGCGGCACCGGTCCGATCGGCTATCCCGGCGGCGCCGAGGTCGTGAACATGCAGCCGCCGGCCGCGCTGATCAAACGCGGCATCCTGTCCCTGCCCTGCATCGGCGACGGCCGGCAGTCTGGCACCTCGGGCTCGCCGTCGATCCTCAACGCCTCGCCGGAAGCCGCCGCCGATGGCGGGCTTGCGATCCTCAAGACCGGCGACAAGGTGCGCATCGACCTCAACAAGGGCAGCGCCAACATCCTGATCTCTGACGACGAGTTGAAGAAGCGGCGCGCCGATCTGAAGGCCAAAGGTGGCTTCCCCCATCCGAAGAGCCAGACGCCCTGGCAGGAACTCTATCGCTCAACCGTCGGCCAGCATTCGACCGGCGCCTGCATGGAGCTTGCCACGCGCTACCACAACGTCGCCGGCACGTTCGGCGTGGCGAGAGATAATCACTAAACAAAGCTCGTCATTGCGAGCGCAGCGAAGCAATCCAGCGTCACGAAGAAAGTCTGGATTGCTTCGTCGCTTTGCTCCTCGCAATGACCGAAAATCAAAAGGAGAACACCATGTCAGACCGCCTGAAAGGCAAACGCGCATTCGTCACCGCGGCCGCCGCCGGCATCGGCCGCGCCTCGGCGATCGCCTTTGCGCGCGAGGGCGCATCCGTCTTTGCCACCGACATCGACGAGAAGGGATTGGCGAGCCTCTCCGCAGAAGGCGTGAAGGACGTGGCGCGCCTCGACGCGCGCAACAGCGCTGAGGTCGCCGCCGTGGCCAAGCGCGTCGGAGGGGTCGACATCCTCTTGAATGCCGCAGGCTTCGTGCACCACGGCACCGTGCTCGATTGCTCTGACGACGACTGGGACTTTTCCTTCGACCTCAACGTCAAGTCGATGCACCGGACGATCCGCAGTTTCTTGCCCGCCATGCTGGAGCGCGGCCACGGCGCGATCGTCAACATTTCCTCCGCCGCCGGCGTCTTCAAGGCCGCGCCCAACCGCTACGTCTATGGCGCGACCAAAGCCGCCGTCGCCGCGCTGACGCGTGCGGTCGCAGCCGATTTCATCACCAAGGGCATCCGCTGCAATTGCATCTGCCCGGGAACGATCGAGACGCCCTCCATGCTCGGCCGCGCGGCGGCCGCCGGCCCCGGCGGTCGTGATGCGTTCATCGCGCGGCAGCCGATGGGGCGGCTCGGCACCGCCGAAGAGATCGCTTCGCTTGCGGTCTATCTTGCGAGCGACGAAAGCGCGTTCACGACGGGCGTGGCCCATATCATCGACGGCGGCTGGACTCTTTAAGGGATTCTTATCCTGAGGAGGCGCACGCACCCGAGCAGGCCAAACTCTAGTGAGGCCGTTGCGAACGGTGCAAACAATAAAGCGCCGTCTCGCAGGATGACAATTATTGGCCTCATGGTTCGAGACGCGTTTCGCGCTCCTCACCATGAGGAGTTGAAATGGAGGATGTTTTAAGTGAACAAGATCGATCTCAACGGCCGCTGTGCGGTCGTCACCGGAGGTGCCCAGGGCTTTGGCCGCGCCATCACCGAACGCTTCGTCGCTTCCGGCGCGAAAGTCGCGATCTGGGATAATGACCAGGCGCTGGCGGAGAAAACCGCAAAGGAAATCGGCGAAAGCGTTAGCGCGTTCAAGGTCGATGTCACCGACCTTGCCGCCGTCGAGAAGGCGCGCGACGCAACGCTGAAGACGCTCGGCAAGATCGATATCTTCGTCAACAATGCCGGCATCGCCGGCGTCAACAAGACGGTCTGGGAAACCGACTTCGAGGAGTGGCGCAAGGTGCTCCGCATCAACCTCGACGGCCCCTTCATCTGCTGCAAGGCGATCGTGCCCACAATGGTTCAGCAAAACTACGGCCGCATCGTCAACATCGCCTCGATCGCGGGCAAGGAAGGCAATCCGAACGCCGCGCACTACTCGGCCTCCAAGGCTGGTCTGATTGCGCTGACCAAGTCGCTCGGCAAGGAGCTCGCCAAATACAACATCATGGTCAACGCGGTGACGCCGGCCGCGGCCAAGACCGCGATCTTCGACCAGTTGACGCAGCAACATATCGACTTCATGCTGTCGAAGATTCCCAAGAACCGTTTTGTTCTCGTCGAAGAGCTCGCGGCCCTCGCGGCCTGGCTGGCTTCCGAGGATTGCTCCTTCTCGACGGGCGCGGTGTTCGACATTTCCGGCGGGCGAGCCACCTATTGAGAAGACCTCACCCTGAGGAGGCCGCGCCAAGCGGCCGTCTCGAAGGGTGGGATTGATGTCGGGGCTTCATCCTTCGAGACGCTTGCTTCGCAAGCCCTCAGGATGAGGGCGAGGAGCGGAAAACTTCATGACGCGAGAAGGAGGATGCCTCTGTGGCGCGGTTCGCTTCAAATGCGAGGGCGAGCCGATTAACGTGCGCATCTGCCACTGCCGCAATTGCCAGAAGGCAATGGGCTCGCCGTTCTTCGCGCGGGCGCTGTACGACCAAGGCGCCATCACGGTGTCAGGCGACACCGGCCGCTACCCATCCTCGGATCATCTTGAGCGCGTGTTCTGCAAAGCCTGCGGCACGCGGCTTTTTTCCTGGCGCCGCAACGGCACGGCGGCCGGCGTGGCGCTCGCCACCTTTGACGACCGCAACGCCTTCGCGCCGACCGAGCACATCTGGGTTTCGGAAAAGATCGCATGGGTCCGCCTGGATGACGGCCTGCCGCAATATTCGGAAGGCCCGGTTTAGCATTCCGGTTACGATAAGCCCGCATGCCGGGCATCAATTCCGTCCGGACGTGATAGCGTGAAGCGGAATCAGCCTGATTTCCGGAACCGAGCCACGTGGATATTTACACCCTCTCCGTCTGGGTCTTGCCGCTCGTCATCGCCATCACCTTTCACGAAGCGGCGCACGGCTTCGTCGCCCATCGCCTCGGTGATGATACGGCCTATAACCTCGGCCGCGTCAGCTTCAACCCGCTCCGGCACATCGATCCCTTCGGCACGCTGATCATGCCGGCAATACTCCTGATGGCGCATTCGCCGTTCCTGTTCGGCTATGCCAAGCCGGTGCCGGTGAATTTTCGCGGCTTGCGAAATCCGCGGACCGACATGGTGCTGGTGGCGCTCGCGGGTCCCGCCACTAATATCGCGCTGGCGCTGGTTGCCGCAGCGGCGTTCCATGGCATCGGCCTGTTCCCCGACAACGCCACGCAATGGCTGGCCGACAACCTGAAAAATGCGCTTGTGATCAACGTGATCCTTGCGATTTTCAACATGATGCCGATCCCGCCTTTGGATGGCGGCCGCGTTGCGGTCGGGCTGCTGCCGCGGCCCCTGGCCTTGCCGCTGGCGCGGCTGGAACCGTTCGGCATGCTGATCCTGATCGGCGTGCTGATCCTGCTTCCGCTGCTGGGTTCGCAGTTCGGTCTAAATCTTGATGTTATTTCAGCGATATTGCGAACCACGACCGGCTATGTGATCCGGGCGATACTTTTCGTCACCGGAAACTGGTGAAGTGGATTTGATATGCGCACCCATCTGGCCGTGAATTCGCATGGCGGATGTCAAATCCTGAGCTCCACTGGAAATATATTTGCTGGGGGTTCTATGATTCTAACATTCGCGAAAGAGCCCGCTGGGAAAGGATGCGAATGTTGGAATCGGACCGCTAGATAAGCCGCAAAAACGAGCCGCAAAGAGCAGAGGCCATATTGATCAAAGCAGCCAACATGATGATCGCGCGACGCGCCGACACCAGAGCGAGAGCCGATTTCGCAACCTGGACCATGATGGCGAAGCTGAATGGAACTTCCTCCCTGCCCCAGACGGCGCAGGCCTTCCTCGAGCAGTACAAGGCACTCTTGAAAGAAAAGAACGAGGCCGATGCCTCGGAGGTTGTCATCCAGTCCATCTATCAAAGCTATTACGAGGAGATGGGCGGCGCAGGCCCGGCCCCGGAGGTCAAGCCCCGCTCAACCGGAACAAGCCAGACGGGCGACAATGTCACCGCCTTCAAGCGCCCGCCTCCGCAACGACCGAGAACCAACGGTGGGCAACAGGCCAGGCCAAGACTGCCCGTCGCCCTGATCTTCATCTGTCTGGCCATCGTCTACGTCGGCATCCGACTTTTGTGGCACTGACGGCCCGCCATTTTGCCGCGGGCGTCTAGTGTGGCGGTTCAGAGTCCACACCCTCGCTGCAGCGGGTCCGTCCTGCGGACTTCTGAACCAAAGCCACACTAGATTAATGAGTTTCCTAGTGTCCTCTCGATTCCGAAGTTCGAAACGCGGCTCCGCACAATGCTACGAACTTCGGAATCGGGACACTAGGCGGCGTGGCGAACGGGCGACATAATGGCTCCCGGAGAACACAAAATCGGGGGGAGCCGGAAATGAAGCGATCGATCGCAGCTTTGGCGCTTGCTGTCGGCCTGGTGTCGATGGGCAGCGCGTTCGCGCAGGAAAAACTCGACAAGGTGGTCAAGGTCGGGGCGCTGGGTGACCAATCCGGCCTGTACCAGGATATCGGCGGCCCGGGTTCGACGGTTGCCGCGCAAATGGCGATCGAGGACTCCGGTCTTCTGGCCAAAGGCTGGAAGATCGAGGTGATTTCCGCCGACCACCAAAACAAGCCGGATGTCGGCACCAACATCGGCAAGCAGTGGATCGATGTCGAGAAGGTCGACGTGTTCGTCGATCTCGCAAGCTCGGGTGTCGGGCTTGCGATCGCGAACCTCGCCAAGGAGAAAAACGTCGTCAACCTGAACTCGGGTTCGGCCTCGTCCGATCTCACCGGTTCGCAGTGTTCGCCCAACACGGTGCACTGGGTCTACGACACCTACATGCTCGCCAACGGCACCGGCAAGGCGCTGGTCAAATCAGGCGGCGATACATGGTTCTTCCTCACCGCCGACTACGCGTTCGGACAGGCGCTTGAGCGCGACACCAGCGCGGTGGTCGTCGCCAATGGCGGCAAGGTGCTCGGCAGCGTCAAGCATCCGCTCAACAATGCCGACTTCTCGTCATTCCTGCTGCAAGCGCAAAGCTCGAAGGCAAAAATCGTCGGCCTTGCGAACGCCGGCGGCGACACCACCAACGCGATCAAGCAGGCCGCCGAATTCGGCATCGTCCAGGGCGGTCAGAAGCTCGCTGCCCTTCTTATCTTCATCACCGACGTGCATTCGCTGGGGTTGAAGACCGCCCAAGGCCTGACCTTCACCGAATCCTTCTACTGGGATCTGAACGATCAGACGCGTGCGTGGTCGAAGCGGTTTGCAGAAAAGACCAACAATCACGCCATGCCGTCGATGACGCAGGCCGGCAATTATGCCGCCGTGCTGCATTATCTGAAGACGCTAGAAGCGCTCGGCGGCAACCCGCATGACGGCGCCAAGGTCGTCGCCGAGATGAAGAAACTCCCCACCGACGATCCCTTGTTCGGCAAGGGCCCGCTGCGCGCCGACGGCCGCCGTTTGATTCCGGCCTATCTGTTCGAGGTGAAGAAGGCCGCCGAGTCGAAAGGTCCGTGGGACTATTACAAGCTGATCGCGACCATTTCCGCGGAAGACGCTGCCAAGCCGCTGGAAGCGAGCGAGTGCCCGCTGATCAAGAAGTGACGCACTGCGTTGCGGCGGGGTAACCCGCATGAGCGCAAGCGACATGCGGGTT
>NZ_DASREO010000073.1:0-101468 GCF_035652035.1 Bradyrhizobium sp. | reverse complement strand
GGGCTCGATAGACCGTATCGTCCGACACCGAGATGCCGAACTCCTCGTGCAGCCGCATGATCAGGTCACAGGCCCGCCAGCGCACCATGCCATGGATGGCCGGGATCGGTCCTTCGTCCACGATCCGCGCCAGAAACGCCCAGTGCCCGTTGTTGAGCTTCGCCGGCGCACCTGGCGCGGGAATATTGATCAGACCATCAGGTCCTTGCTCGTTGAACCGGATCACCCAGTCGCGAAGCGTCTGCCGGTCCATCCCGCCGACCTTGGCGGCCTCCGCCCGCGATGCGCCATCGATCACTGCTGCGATCGCCAGAAGGCGCCGCACCTGGTCGCTGTCCTTCGCCCGCCGTGCCAGCCGTCGCACCTCAACCGCCGTAAAATCCGTTCGAACCGCAATCGGCTGGCCCATGGCAACCCCCTCCAGTTGCCATGTTGAATCATCGATCCTCTGATTTGGAAATCCCCGCCGAGAGTCAGCCCCTCAGCGGATTGGTATTATATGAGGCGCCGCGAACAGCGGCCATGATGGCGCCCTCCGGAGATTGACTGCGATGCTATCAAAATTGAATATTTGATAGCATCCTTCAAGAGTGATTGCGGCGCTCACGGCTGCTCGGCGACCTCAGTGACATCAGGCCGCATTTTGGCTAGCAGCGCGAAGTTCAGTTCGAGTTCGGCTTCGTACCGGACCTTGCGGCCATCGAAGAAATCCCAGCCATGTACCGAGATCGCCGAGTGCGGCGAGATCGGGCGGCTGCTCATGCTCGGCAGCGTGTCCGGAATGAATTCGAGGCAGGGCTGCGGTGCCCGCAGCGACGGGTCGGGCGTCAGGTATTCCTTCAGCGTCATCATCGTCATTAATCGCCTGTCGGTTGTGACCAGCAGGAATTGCGGAATGGTTAGCTCGAGGGCCTTGGCCGCCTTGAGGTTGACGACCTGTTTCAGTCGGGTCCGCTGCTCAAGGCCGTGCTTACGCAACCTCGATAACCGCCTCAATTTCGACGGTAATGTTGAAGGGCAACGAACCCATTCCGACGGCGCAGCGGGCGTGCCGTCCACGGTCGCCGAAAACTTGGACAAAAAGGTCTGAGCAGCCGTTGATGACCTTCGGGTGATCCGTGAAATTCGGCGCGGCATTCACCATCCCGAACACGCGCCCGACGCGAACGACCTTGTCAAGACTTCCTAATTCTTGCCGCATCGCCGCGAGAAGCCCCATACCGACGAGTCTTGCGTGTTGGTAGGCTTCATCAACGGTGACGTCACTTCCGACCTTCCCTGTGAACGGCTTTCCGTCCGGCTTGATTGGCCCTTGTCCCGCCAGGAAGACCACATTCCCCAACCGCGCCGCTTCAACATAGTTTGCGACGGGTGCTGGGACTTTTGGCAGCTCGATCCCCAATTCACGCAGCCTGGCTTCTGCAGAACCCCCGGCAGGCTGCTGCGCGGAAGCACTGGTGTTAGACATAAGCGACGCCACTGCGAAGCCAGCGGCGAATACGGCCCGGCGATCGATGCTTTCCATGGCTGTTCCCTTTTTGAAGTATTGCAGGACTGTCCGACTCAGTTTCTCGCGGACAATCTTTTTGCCGAGCAGCGGGATACGATCATCGCGCTTTGACCCACGACATAGCTGGCTTTCATTCAAAGCCATGGCTGAATGCAAGCTGAGGTGCGCCAGCTGATCGGCAGATGCGCCTTCAGCACGACGCCTACACGCCTGCTACCACCGAGCGCATAGTTCCCGTCTCTCTGAATAGTGAGTACTTCTGGCCACCGGCAAGGTTCAACTCGGGGCGCTGCAGGAGTTCCGCTGCATCGCGGATTTCGATCCGGCGGATGTCGGCCCCGGGGTCAGACCTGGCCCGCAGCCACCGTTTGCGATGGGATCTCCTCGCCCCAGAAGCGGGCCTTAGCCCCTCGGCATATTGGGTCGATTGTGAGGCCCCGGAATTTTGTATTCCTCCGACTCGAATAAGAAAAAACCCCGCCGTCGCCGGCGGGGTTTTTGTTTTTCGAATTGCCGAGCAGACGGTATTCGTTGGGGGCGCTACGGAGCAACGTCACTGCCGTTCTCAGGTTCAAACGACCCTTGACCCATCTGCGGCCTCGACCAGGAGCTATGGGCGAAAGTTGGTGACGGCATGAAGGGGTGAGGCGGCGTATCGTGGGGGTGTTCGAAGCCTCCCACTTCTCCACCGAAAGAGTGATACGCCGTGACCGACACTAACGTTTTCCAACTGGCCCAGCCAGGAACTTTTGCCGATCCGCTGACCGAGGTACTGCGCAACGGCGCGCGAGCGTTGCCGACGCAGGCGGTCGAGGCCGAGGTTGCGGCCTTGCTCAGTACGCATGCCGACAAGCTGACCGAGGATGGCCGGGCGCGGCTGGTACGCCACGGGCATCTTCCCGAGCGCCAGATCATGACCGGCATCGGGCCGGTGGCCGTGCGCTGTCCGCGGGTGCGCGACCGCGTCGGCGAAGGTTCGGAGCGCATCCGCTTTTCGTCGGCGATTCTGCCGCCCTATGCACGCCGGTCGAAGAGCCTCGAAGTGCTGATCCCGATCCTCTATCTCAAGGGCGTTTCCACCGGCGACTTCGGGGAGGCGCTGACTGCGCTGCTCGGCAAGGACGCCGGCGGGCTGTCGGCCACGACCGTCGGACGGCTCAAGGACGCCTGGTTGGAAGAACATGCGCGCTGGAGCAAGCGCGATCTGTCAGCAAAGCGCTACGTGTACGTCTGGGTCGACGGCATCCATGTGCAGGCCCGGCTCGAGGACGCCGCGCAGTGCCTGTTGGTCATCCTCGGCGCCACGCCGGAAGGCAAGAAGGAGCTGGTCGGCCTGATCGACGGCGTGCGGGAGAGTGCGCAATCCTGGAGGGAGCTCCTCCTCGACCTGAAGCGGCGCGGACTTGCGACCGCGCCCGAGCTCGCGGTCGCCGATGGCGCGCTCGGCTTCTGGCAGGCGGTCGAGGAAGTATGGCCGCAGACCCGCGGCCAACGTTGCTGGGTGCACAAGACCGCCAATGTGCTGAACAAGTTGCCGAAGAGCCAGCAACCGAAAGCCAAGCGGGCGCTGCAGGAGATCTGGATGACCGAGACCAAGAAGGATGCGCTCGCAGCGTTCGATGTCTTCGTCGATACCTGGGGCGTCAAATATGACAAGGCGGTCGCGTGCCTGGTCAAAGATCGCGATGCGTTGCTGGCCTTCTACGACTTCCGGGCCGAGCATTGGAAGCATCTACGCACGAGCAACGTCATCGAAAGCGCGTTCGCGACGGTTCGTCACCGCACCGTGCGCTCGAAGGGATGCCTCTCCAACAAGACTGCGCTCACCATGATCTTCAAGCTCGCCGAGGCCGCCGAGAAAAGCTGGCGGCGCCTCGACGGCCACAACCAGTTGCCGAAACTCATCCTCGGTGTAAAGTTCACCGACGGACTCGAGGTCGTCAGACCGCAAGTTCAAGCCGCTGCCGCCTGATCCCTTCCGTCACCAAGATTCGGCTATAGCTCCTCGACCAGTCGGTCGTGAGTGTCACCCGCTGACTGATTTGTTGCCACTTACCGTCTGAATAGTCTCGAATCCCTCGAATTGCGGATGCCCAACATAGAGCGGCTTGTTACCGCCAGCTTTCTGATGTGCTGCACGGAACGCTTCTGATTTGGTCCATGCCTCAAAGTCCGCACGGCTCCGCCAGACCGCGTGTGAAGCATATAGCCTGTGATCATCAGCTTCCGGACCCTTGAGAGGGTGAAACTCGACGAAGCCGCGGACCTTCTCGAGTTGACTGTCGCGCGACAACCAAACTTGCTCGAAGGCTTCTTCACAGCCCTTGATGACGTTGAACCGGTTCATGGCGATGAACATTTCATGTCTCCTGATTTCGCGCGTGATCTAGCCGCTTGTCGGTCTAGCGACATCGTCGACTCGCTCCGGCCAAAATGCAACACGGCGCAAGAACGTCAATTGCTTGACCGAATTCAGCTAAGGGAACCACCCGACTCAGGCGTACCATGCTTGGCAGACCGAAACGGGGAACTTTCAGATGCCCTATTTTAGTTTTGATCTCGTCATCGGCTCAGAATACAAAAATCAAGGCGGCCTTATCCTGGAAGACCTGGACCTCGCCAGTGATCGAGCCGAGCAGCTTGCGAACGAACTCTGTGTGGTGATGCCGGAGTTGAAGGCCAAGGGATGTGCGGTCCGAGTTACCGACAGCGACAACAAAGAACTCTATCGCACGCCACTCGATCCGATCCCTGCGTGGAAGAGACCTCCATTAGTTGCTCCGGGCCAAAGCACGCCGATTGGTGGGCAGGCCTAACGCAGTTGAGATGCGGCCCCTGGACAGAATTGCTCACGTGGAAAACAGAATACGTACGCACTAAGCGCCAGATTGCGCTCCACTGCTAGCCTTCTTCCACCCGGCGCGCGACCACGGCATTCGCCTCTCGGATCGCGCGGCCTTCGTCGCCAGTCCGTTCCAAGCATTCGTTGGCGACTTTTGCCCAAAGCTCCTTTAGGTCCCACGATGTAGCCTTATGAGTGTGCCTTTCGGCATCATTTGGTGTCCACGGCATCTGATCAAACTCCCAAAAATGGCTGCTGTTTCAGACTGCAAGCGAGTTCGATTGGACCGCCGTGCTCGCAGCAAGCACTCCAAGTGTGGCCCGAACGGTCACTTGCAGCAAGGCGGTGTCAGCGAGGTTTCATCGTAAGGACGGTTGTAAGGTCGCTTTCGTCGGGGGACACGTGTGTGACCTGCCAGAAACGGGCGGCTGTGGAATTGCAGATTGAGGGTTCCACTTGCCAAATTCGGTATCAGCAAGCCAACCGGCGCACCGCGCCTAAGGCCGATCACTACTCCCTGTTGGCGAACTCCGATTTCTGTCGAAAGCAAAACGCTCTGCTGGCTGTGAACTTTCAAGGTTGGCAAATAACCCTTCACGCCTTGGCAACCACCAGCGCGTTTCGATTGGCGGATCTGCTGGCTTATCTAAACATTCTTCAGCGTCATCACTTTGATCAAAGCAGCCCTCAAGCTCGAACAACGCAAGGCGCTCCCAGTCATCTGCCTGCTGTAGGAGTGAGATTTTCTGAACCGGACGAAATGCCGCCGCCTGACGACACAAAGAGGCGTTGGCACGATACCGCCGCACGGTTTCCAAAACAGCTTCCCAAGTCACAAGAGCATCTCCGTCATTCTAGGCGGCACTCTGTGACGCCCACTTTTCCAAATCGTTAGCGTGGTTGGCAGAGACCAGAAATGGTTTCTGACTTGTTGTGACGCTACCGCTGGCAAAGGGCAACCGAGAGAGCGCACCACGAGCCCGAACCAAAAGCGTCGAAGGCATGGGCGATCAAGATGCCAATGCTCAAAAGAATGAAAGCCCCTGCAACGGCCGAACCCATACGTCCCACCTTTTCGCTCGGCTGAGTTAAACGGCTGGTGTCCGTACACACTCAAGACAATTCGAGAGGACGGGCTTTGTTGCGAGCGGGGTGATGAGAATGAGCCACAGCGCCTTGGTGGCAACATCAGGAACAGCGGGGCCGTTCGTACAGCGACAGCCAAATCAAAGCCGCACTAACCTACTTGAGGCCCCGGCGGCTTTGCGCGCCCTCGGCAGCTAGGTGGGCACGACCCTTCAGGACACGCCTAATGGCGACGGGGCTCCTTCTGCTTCGCCGCTGGAGTCGCGACACGCCCCTTTCCACCACAGACCCTGCACGACGGCGGATAAATCCTCCGACCTGGCCGGCAGGTTGAATCACGGGCGTGAACCCCGTGCCGTTACAAGCGTCGCACCTTACTTCGGCGGGAGCTGTTTTCTTTCTAACCATGTAGCCGGCCCGAATTGATAGAAATTCAGCAAACCACTACAGAAGCCATGGATTTCGTCAAATTGGAATGGAAGTTAACCTGTAAAGTAAAGCTTACTTGGGCGTTCCTTCATCGTCGTGGCCTGGATCGGCTCGTGCCGACCGAAGCATCGCCAAATACCAGGGTATCCTCAGCGTCGCGCGCGGCACTGTAGTGGGTTTTCCCCAAACTCGTGGTGGGCTCGGACGCCGGTCGGAGCGGGCGAGCGCGCAAGGTGAAAAGGTAGCACTCGCAGCCGCAAGCTGGAAGATCATTACGTGCCATCGCTTGCTGCTGCGATGTTGACCTTTGTTCTGCACAGCACGACGCTTTTGGAAGTAGCCATGGTAGTTGTCGCAGTTTAGTCGCCCGATCTGTGATTTTCTTGAAATTGCACAGCGACGTGGTCCGGGGCGAATGAATTGGTAGGTGGTTCGCGGAAAATGAGCGCGGTTCATCACGCAAGCCGTTAGCTGCTCCGGCCCCAAGCAGACGATTGTGCGTTTCGGCACCTTTCCAAACTTATGGCGGAGCTAGGCTGAACCGCGGTCCGCATTCGCGACTTCACACGTGGCGGGTACAAGGAGCAGGTCCGCGGGTACGTCCGGCTTGCTTCCGCCGTTCGGTAGTCCGCGACTTACCGCGACGGTAACCTGTGATCGCGTCGGCAATATACGAATTCGTAAGGTATAGCCGTGCCCACTCAAGTTCCGCCGCGCCCTTCAGTCCTCGCGAGATGTCGCTAGCCGGCGGCAACAGAGTCGTTCAGCACCGGCGGAGGCGCCATTGAAAAATGATCCCGAGCGTCTCGTCTTAAAAGGCCCAGCGGCGGTAGAGCAACAACTCCTCGCAGCGCGACCCATCGTCCAAAAAGCATTAAAGGGCGCTAAAAACGACCACGGGCGTGACGAGCTCAAACACCTTCTTTCTTCGATAAACCGTCACCTTCGTGAAATACGAAGAAGAAAGCCACGGCCCGTCATCTACTATGAGATCGATGACCTAACTGATCGCGAGCGCATTATGGCTCGAATCGCGAAGAGGATCAGTCGCGGCCGTGAGGTCGTTTATCATGGTACGCGCCAGCTCCCGGCAGTATTGAAAACGGGAAAGCTCATACCACCGCTGTGGGGTGAGCGCGCAGTCTTCTTCTCCCGGTCTGCCGAGGTGGCCGCCTACTTTGCATGCTTGCTGGGCCACGCGAGTGAGAGACGATCACCCGGCATACTTGTGCTCGACAAAAGATCGCTTGGTCATTGCTACCGGATCGAACCCAATCGCTACGACCAGTTCAGCCAACGTAACGAACGCGAGGAAGCTATTTGGGATCGCGTAGTAAATTTCCGTAGGCACCTGATTGGAGTCGTGACCGAAGCACAGGCTGCCGCGGTACTAGGACCGCCAAAGCACACTCACCTGCCGCCGGGATTTGCACATTGGCCCACGGCAAAGCGCCACAAATTCCAAGACAGACGACACGCGGCTGGATTCCGCCTCGTTAAGAAGGGTAGAGCTCGAGTGCGCGCACTTATAGTCAAAGGGCGTGAAGCTGACGCGAACCTATGTAAAGCCGCCGGGTCAAAGGTAAAGCGGTGAGAAGGCGATCGGGCCGAGGATCCGGAAACCGCGGTCGCTCGCATCATTGAGCTGGTCAAGACACGCATCCCCAAGCGCTTCGGTCTCGATCCCATTCGCGACATCCAGATTCTATGCCCGATGAACCGGGGCGGTGTGGGCGCCCGTTCCTTGAACATCGAACTGCAGGCCGCGCTCAATCCAGCCGGCGAACGCAAGGTCGAAAGGTTCAGCTGGACCTTCGGCTACCGCCTCAGCGGTCTCTCGCTCATGCTACCATTATCGGCATCATCCTCGTTGTCCATCTGACACCCCAATCGAAACCAGGACATTGGCAACTCAAAACTAAATTAGTAGGGGCTTTGTCGAGGCTGTCTCTTGCTTAGCGATCTTTCGAACCAAATAACAGCCGCCTCGCCCTCCATGTAAATCACTTCATCGACAGTTCGGCTGTGGCGAATGGCATTGCGAAGGTCGGCCAATTTGCCGAAGCGGGACTGCAGCAACTCTTTCGTTCCAAATGAATCCTCAAATGAACCCCATAGAGCTTTGCCAAGTATCGCGTCCTGCAGCTCTCGCAAATCGCAGAATTCGAGTCGAGCTTCAAGACGTTTGTACCGCTCGTGATCTGCTGAAGGATCCTTCTTAATCGTACTACGCATCCTCTCTTCGATCTTTTGCGTCACGTGCGACGGAAGTTTGTTGGTCTCACCCTGAAGCGCACCCGCGATACACGTTCGAAGAGAAAGCTCCACAGATTCGATGCGCAAATCCATTCGTGCCACCTCGGCAGAACGAAAACTCTGGCGCGCGAACCGACGCTCAGCTTGCAGAAGGCGCGAAATGGCTCTCTCCGATTCTGAGGGGCGAAGAACGTACAAAGGCAGCCGCTGCTCGTTATCTCTTGGGAACAATTCCATCGAAAACTCGCAACGCTTTAGAAATGCTTCGCCGGCTTTCGACTGCGCGAATGCAGTGAATGTCCTAGAGCTGGCAGGCGAGTAGTTGCGGTCCAGAAACTCCTTCATTTTTAGAATGAGCACCTCACGCGCGACGATCGGCGACAGGCTTTTTTGCCTCGAGTTCACCAAAATGGTGGCAAGGTGAAGGTGTGTGGCAGAGCTGGACGAGCTAAACGGCTCTATATGTTCCAAGCAGAGCGACCGCTCACTTAAGCTTCCATTTATTATCTTCTCCCCCGCCCCCGTTGTGAGCGGAAAAATGTCAAAAAACCCAATGAGAGTGCCGCTGTCGTCTACTATGCTTGTGAACACGAGACGATTGTGCTTGCGCCAGGCGCGATATTCCTCGTACGAGATCGCTCTCTTGTCGAGCTCCTTTCGGACAATCTTATTCGCGTACTTCGCTAACGCTTCATCGTTGGTCGGTCCCTCGCGAGTACTGGCTAGTGCCGCCTCGATGGCAATTACTAGGGATTCTCCCGTGAAACCGCGTTTCCATCGGAACATGCTTGCTCCCCTGACTCAGGCACTCCGCAACTAAGATTTCACCTTATAAGATCGCATATCATGTATTTGGCTGTCTCTCCGTACGACTGAAGTTTCGCGCTCAATGTTGTATCCGGAGGTACCACTCGAAACCCGAACCGAGACCAGAGCGGATCCGTGTCGTAAACCGAGACCAGCGCGAGAGAGCCAATATTCATGGCCTTAGCCAACTGAGCAATTACTTCAATGTACATCCCCACCGCTAGCTTACCGCGAAATTCCGGCAACACCACCACGTCGTGCACATAGATGCAGTCGGGATTTGGTGGCAGATTCTCTAAAAACGTGTCCAACGGTGGAATTTGGTGTAATTTCCAGGGGTGGGAAATTCCGTACCCGACGATTTCATCCCCGGCGAGCAGGACCAAACAGGCTTCTGGGCACAAGCGGACTTTTTCCTCGAACACCTCTGGGCGCTCAGGAAGCCCAGTGTGAATCCGATCAGCGATTTCGTTGATTCTCTGCAAGTCAGATGAGTTCGCTTTGCGCCAATGCAATTCCATGACCAGATCTCAAGTTAGTTAGCCGCCACAGTTTTACCCGAGCTAACGGGCGCTGTCTCGTCCTTCGGACTTCCCTTCGGCCCGAGCAATTCGCGCGTTTTGCCCCAGAGTCAGCTTGAGCCTCGACGCGATGACAGTCACCTGCCTTTTCTTGCTCGCCCTACTGAGACCTCGACTATCGTATCGACAATTCGATTTGGGTCTTGCGTTTAAGAACCAGCCTACCAGGATTCATGGAAATCGGCGCAACACTGGCGGTCGTTACTATCGAGATGAATATTTTGAAGGAGACACAGAAATCAGATCAGCCCCAGCCTCTGAGCCAGATCGAAGAAAGAGCCGTTACAAGTCCTCACTCTATCCGGAACGACAGTTGATCCATGTCATCGCTAGGAAGCAATACGCGGGCCCCGTGGCGGATCGGGCGCACAAGCGTATGAGCCAATAACCTTTGCCCTGTATCGATTCGCTCCATACGCGACGAAGCCCAACGTTCAAACCAATGTCGCGCGATCCTCGCGGTGCTCGCTTGTGCCTCATCAAGCGAGAAGAGGTAATGGGGCATGTCATCTAATCGAAGGAGATACCTGGCACTGTTTGAGACCAATGCAGCGCCATAGACCACTTTTTCTATGCCGTGCTGGAGCATTTCATCTGAACTCATGCCGAGAGCATCCAGGCCATCACGGAGCGAGCGAAGCTTCGGACTGGTACCCTCACCAAACACGTTGTTAACCCGGCGTCCGTTCGTTGTGCTCGACAGATACTTCTCGATCGCGGCTTTCGTGTCGCGCCCGAACTGAAACGTACCGACACCCGACGTGCGGTTACGTTCATAGCTCGTGAGATATCGATAACGAACAGAGTCACCTTCCGAGCCCCCAACGACCCCGCAGGGATACGATGTTCGGTCATATTGGTTTGGACGCTCGCCATAGAGGCTTGTGGTTCCGATGAACACCAGATTCGCAGGGCGCACGATCGCACGGCCGGCCATTGAGGAAGCGATGATGCTTGGAAGCGACTGATACCGCCGTCTGTACTCAAGAACGACTTCGGGGCTCGCGGCCAACATCGCCACTAGCTTGCCGCCGAGAAGCGCGTTGTAGGGTGGCACCGCGCCACACACCGTTAGGTCAGCAATTTCCGTCCCAACGGTCATCGAGCGGGCAAGGCGCACAACTTTTGAAAAAGCCGCCCGGCCGGCTCCAGATGCAAGTAGGACCTCGAGTCGTTTGGTGTTGGCCGCGCCATTGAAAGCCGCTTGCAAGGTATTACGAGTATCGAGAAGGGCCGCCAGTTCTCGTGCGCGTTTAGAGGTAAAAAGCAACGAGCGCGCGTATCTTTGCCAATCTGCTGCCTTTACTCCCAACCCGTCACTCTTCGCCTTGTTGTGCGTCGCTTCCGCGCGCGCGTAGTGTTCGTCGCGCGCTTTCGCCGCAAGTTTCTGCAACTTCGCGATAACGGACTGCGGGATGTGCTTCGGAAGTTTCGCAGGCAAGATACCCTTTTCGAGGAAGTCTTGCCGATAGATTGCCTTCAGGGCCTTGTCGATCGTTGCGAGTGCCCAATCAGCATATTCCGGATTGGGATTCTGTTGGCAGTCGGCAATAATATCTTCGCCGAGCCACCCAATAAAGCGGTCGCGCGCATCGAGTTGGACAGCAGCGCTGCTTATAGCGCCAATACCCATGACCGGATGATTGGGGGCTGCTCCATCGCGCACGAGGAACAGCATGCTCCGTCCGGGCACGCTCTCATAGGGATTTGTCCAAGTGTGACGAAAGTAGCGCCAAATGTCCTGCAGCGGCAAGCCGGTGATGGCACAATTCGATGTGGACTGAACGAACTGGATATAAGGCCGCACAAGATCGGCAAGTGTCTTCTCTGACGTGCCTGATAGTGCACCGGCGATCTCAAATTGGAGATGTCGACCATCCCGCATTAACGAGAAGATTGAGTAGCGTCCGGTGCTCGTAAGCACGCCGCGCTCCATACGGTTTATGAATTCGCGGGTGGCCGGCTGCCTAAGTTGAGCATCGCGCGCGGCCAGATAACGGCGTCGCTTGTGTGCACGTACTTCCTCGTCGTCGTCGGATGGGCGGTGAGCGATAATTCTCTCATTCCTGCTGATCTTGATGAGCCAGCCTTGGTCAACTAGATCGGCGATAACTGAGGCTGACGCAATGAGACCGAGTTTGTCCTTCTTCTTCAGTTTCTGGACATCAGCAATCAAGCGGCCTCGCGCGCGCAGCCGCTGCGACTTAACTTCCTCAGGGTCCCCATCCGCGGCAGACAGGTCGGCTACAAACCGCGCAAGCAGTCGCTTAGAAGCCGTCGTCGTGACCGCCGTAGGTGTAATGTCAATCGCGCTCACTTCCGTCCTATGAACGCAGGAGAGCGTCCAGCACCTCACTCCATTCCTTCCGGAATTTAGCGAGAGTTTTTCGTTCGTCCTTGTTGCTGAAAAGCGCTTCGGCACGTGTCGCGGCCAAAAGCATGAGGTTGATCACGTGCGATGCTTTGCTCGAATCCGACCCGCTCTGAGCGACGAGCGATTCATAGAAGTTCCTGAAGAAGAGGTGATTAGAGTTTAGAACCGCGACGAGAACGCCGTCTGCGACCAACGGCTTAAAGAACGGTCCAGCGTCCTGCTCATCTTGGACTAGAAGATATTTCGTATTGGGGCTTTTCTCCATCAACGCCTCTTTCACTCGCGCATGACGGTCTGCAAGGTCGGAGAGCGCTTTTGTGTCGGCAACGTGCCCTTTCGATTTTGGAATCGGACGCAGGCGATCATGTCGCTTGGTCGCCAATTTTTCCGCTTCGATACCAGTCTTCTCGGTCTTTAGATTCAGATACTTTTGCCGCACTCGCGAATTGAGCGCCTTGGCGGTGTCCTCGACGATCGGCTGAAGCGCCTCAATTAGATATTCCTTCGCTCGAATCTGCTGTTTCGTGTGAGTGATGCCGAATGCGTCATCCAGATCAGGATCGAATCTGATTTCGCAGCGCCACCAATCATCATAGTTCTCTCGGCGCTTGGCTCCCATAAAAAACCAGCCGAAATCGACTTCACGTTTGCCGCGCACGATCGACACACCGGCGCCGTTCGCGATACCGCGAGCACGCTTTTCGTCATTCGAGAGTTCGTGCCACTCGGCGACTGGCAACTCGGTGAAGAGCACCTCAACTTCGCCTGCAGCGGCTGATGGATTTTCAGGGTCCGTTGCGACCTCGACCGTGATTACATCTTGAAATTTCTTGGCGCCGCCGTCTTCAAAGGAGGTCTGGAGGAATATCGGGTCGACGGGTTCAATTGCCTTGCCGTTCAACGCGATCACCGTCCCGGCCCATAGGAAGTGACGGAAGATACGTCCCAAGCCCGTATGCAAACGCTTTTCGACCGTGGAAACTCGGCGATGGTCGAGGCGATCGCAACGGCTCCAGACTACAAGCGTGCCGGACTTCTTGGCCTTGACGTGGCTTGGAAGCGATTGACGTATGGGCTTCGGAATAGCCGACAGGGAGCCGGCGACGATCTGATCAACGTCGAGATAACTGGTGATCGGCGCCTCGCCCTGCTGCCACGTGTACACTTCCACACGTCGGGCTTGGCTAAGCGAGGCGTTCGGCAATCCCATGCCGAATCGGCCCAGTCCTTTGCGGCTGTTGAATCTTGTCGTCCCTCCGAAGCGCAACGCTTCCGTCAGTGTCTCGGCGTCCATACCGGTGCCGTCATCCAGAACCGAGACCTCGAAGTCATCCCCGTTTGCCGACTTCCGGACACGGATATCGATACGCCGGGCGGATGCTTCCAGCGCGTTGTCGACTAGTTCGGCGATGGCGCTGACGGTGCCCTTGTACCCGGAGTCCCGCGTTGACTGAATGAAGCGATCCAGGGCGATGATCGAGGTGTCGGGCTCCAAACCGGCCCCTCTTCGGATTGCGGTAACTTTCGACATCTCTCTTATCTCTGTTCCACACTGCCGGTGACTTCGCCGCTAACCGATAAAGCAATCCGACGGGTCCGTCAGCTCCTTTTAACAATGCCGCCCCCCTGAGAAGCAACGATCCACTGAAAACGCCCCATCTAGGGCGGGCCGAAGGAGGGACGCACAATCTGAACTGACGGGACGGGACTTGGGAGATGCCAAAGATCTTCGGCCGGACGGGGCCGGCGATCCGCGCGGCGGGTTCTAGACCAACTCAATAGGAAGCTATCCTATGTGCCGGCGCTACCTTAGTCGGAAACTGCAAGAATCGGCTTGTGGGACCAGTATTGGTTGCGCTATTTGCCATAACTCGCCTGTGGATAATCAAACGGATTCACACGCGGCAAAAAGGGGACGTTGGCGGGGGAATATCTTGAACGAGCACATGCCGCGACCGCTCCATGCGGCCGCCGGTTAGCGCAATGGTCGTCGGTTCAGCCGCGACCCTTGATGATTGGCAGAAGCGTCTTGAGGCACACTTCGCGGCCCTCGCCAAAGCGCGGCGCGCGAAGGGCCTACCTGTTTTTGCGATTGAACATGGTCTGGGTTCCGACGAACGGAGTAGCCTCGGTAAACTGCTCAATCGGTCGCTTGGCGGTCGCGAGCAGCCAGGACGATTTTGGCTTGTCTGGGTCGTCTACGCTGCCGAGCAAGGCTACGAATATGACGGCGACGAATACTGGACGACTTTTGAGCGGCGAACACCAGAATGGCGAGATCACGTTGATCGGCGCACGCTCCGGCTCTGGTTCAGGCGGTTCCACGAAAAGTATGCTGGTCTAAAGCCCACAGGGCCTTGGGCAGAGTGGTTCTCCATCATCGCGTGGCCTATCAGTCACGCTCTTCTGCCGCGCGATCTGCAATCTCAACTGGCTCGCGCGTTGTATCAGTGGCGTTATCAACTCGCCAAAATGCTGGGGGGCGATCCGGCAAAGATCGGTCGTTTCTTGGCGAGCACGTCTGGAGATGCCCCATCGCGCTTTCGGAATTTTCTCGAGCAGGAGGAGATTGCGGGCCGGATCGTGATGGCGCTCCTCGGCGGTCAAACCGAGGCGGTCGCGCAGTTCATTCTTCCAATCACCTTGGAGCGTATCGTTGAAGATCTTCAGAAAGCGGGCGCCGCGAGGGCTTGGCTTCGAGACGCGCGCCAAACCGTCGAACGGCTCCAATTCAAGGGAACCACGCGCCATCTACCGGACGGTATTGGCAGAAGCACGGTCCCTCGGGTCGGCGAGAGCGCTTCCCACCCGTACATCAGACCTGCCCTGACATTACGACGCACGGCGCCTGGAGAATGGAAGGTATGGGCTGAGTTACCCACGCTACGACCGATCGCGGACCTTTCCCTTGACCTCAGTGCCTATCTGCGACGCGCACGTTGTAGCGTCCTCGGCTCACCGGGTCAGTTACCCCCAGGCTGGCTTATGTTGGGGGACCAGCGTCGGGTTCTAGCGGCGTGGCCCCCTTCACACCAGCCGCTCGTACAGTTCACCGATCCACCGCCTATCCTCGCGCAATTGCTAACCGCGGACGGATGCATCACGAACGGTCCTATTTGGCTGTTTCGCGTTGCAGCGGATGGTCTGGCCCACGAAATCATTGGCCGCATGGTGCGGCCTGGTGAAAGCTATGTGCTTGTTTCAAACGCTCCCATCGCGATGGGTCCGATTGGGACGTCTGTGACGGTCCTAGCCACAGGTGTGACAGCTATTGGGTTTGAACTACCTCAGCACCTTTCGGAAGATGCCATGACTGCTTTGCGTGCCCTCGGACTGGGTGTTGGGCAATCAATCCGGATCGCGCCGGCCGGGTTGGAAGCAAGGCGCTGGGATGGGGAAGGTTTTGCCGAGTGGATGGAAGGTGAAAGTCCCTGTCTCTCCCTCGAGGCCGACCATTCGATCGAAAGCTATAGAGTTCGGCTTGATGGAGGCTTCCCGCTTGAGGTCCTGGGGAATGAGGGATCGCCTGTCTTCCTGAAACTCACGGACTTGGATGTCGGACGGCACACTGTTTCCGTAGAAGCGCGATCGCGGATCGGCGACGCCACAAAGACAGCGACCGGCTACATAGCACTTACGATTCGTCCACCTCAGCCCTGGATCGCCGGCACCACCAGCCACAGCGGCTTGGCGATCACCGCTGATCCGGCTGAGCCGAGCCTCGACCAATTCTGGGAGGGCGAGGTGAGCATCCAGGCCCTCGGTCCCGCTCAGCAGCAAGTGCGGATCTGCGTCGAACTACTGAATGCTGCTGGCGACGTTTTGGCAATCGAACAGGTCGCAACGCTTTCGCTACCTGTGACGTCAGATACCTGGTTCCGCGCCTTGGCCGCGTTCCTAAAAAAGGAGTCAGACCCATGGGCGTATCTTAGCGCAGCGTCGGGCAGGCTCGTGATCGATGGTGAAACGAGCGGTTCTTGGCGACTGCCGCTTCAGCGGGACGTAGCGCCCTTGCGATGGGTCTGGCATCGGGGCGTCAATCGCACAGCGCTCCGCTTGATCGACGATCATGGCGGCGACGACCCGGTTCTTGCGCAGTTTTTTTCGTTTGCGCAGCCTGCCAACCCCAGGATTCTTGACTCAAAGGAACTGGAAGCTGATTTCTGTCCCACTGGGCAAGGAGGCCTCTGTGTCGCCTCTTATGGTGACAGGTGCGAAGCGCTGGTGGTCAGCATGCCTCAGACCCTTGATAGCTTGTCTGGACTTGTGATCGAGCCGGAAATTGCTCTGGGCACGGGTGCCGAAGATCCGATCAGGCATTTATGCAGGATGATGGAGCTATGGAAGCGCGCAAAGCTTGTCGGCCCGCTTGTGTCGCCGCGCCGACTTTCGGTGATAAATGCGTTTCAACGCGCGTTGGCAGCGTTGGTCTTAGGCTCGGACTGGGCTGCCGCCGAAGCCCATTACTCGCGTTCGCAGAAGGGCTGGGAGGACCTAAAAGAGCTTACGGCGCAAACTGGTGCCAAAACGGCCTTTAACTTCGTAATCGCGCGGGACATAGAGAAGTTTCGTTCGATGCAAATTGCCAAGCGAGTTGCTGAGTTTGAAGCGCTCGCTCGGCGCTACGACGGTAGAGTTCCTAAAGGCGCCGGGGCGGCCTCTCTTGCGCTGGTACGGTGGCTCGAACAGGCGGGGCCTTGGAACGACGCACTTGCGGCCCACCTCAGCACAGTGCAAAGCGTGCCCTTTGTGCTTCGCGCGGCGCGAGTACTTGCCACCGCGGTACCCGCGGCGCCGCCAGCCAGCTTGGTGGAGCATGGCCGTCGATGATCACCGTGGTCTCGCCAGCCCTTGTTGTGGAGACCGCTCGGCAAGCACTGCGCCTGCCAGTGGGCGCCCATGCGGATGATGCGTATTGGATTGCCACCCTGCGCCGATTGGCGGGGTGTCACTGTCCGTGCTCGCCGCGAACATTGATCGCGTCCGCTATCGAGAGTCATCGGAACCTTGTTGCTGTTGATGACACTTTGATAGAGCATATCGAGCGTCTGATTGATTCTCTCCTTGCGGCGGGAGACCTTCTGGAACTGAGCGACGTTACGACGCTTGACGAGACCGTTAAGGCAACTTGGCTTTTTGCCGCTCCGCCAACTTTCATCGTCCATCCGTCAGGGACGGCCTTTCTTGCAGGTCTTGCGAGCGGCGATCCACTGCCGCTCCCCGCGGAACTATTGGAGCGAGTGAAGACGCGTGGGGCAATACGGACGATCGCCCCGATCGAAGGCGAAGATCTTTCCTTGCTGCTAAACCGCATCGGGTTTCGTCAGCTATCGATCGAAACTTGGCTCAAGCATCCCAAGAAGGAAGACGCGGCTGCTCACATCGCGAGCATGGATGCGAGGCTTGTGCAGCGATCGCCGATTGCCGATGCGACGGATATGCGTCTCCTCGACTGGACGCTGGACAAGCGCCGCTACCGTGACCGCTGGTGCGCCCCTCTGCGGCAAACAGGTTCCTTCATCATTCGTCGACCGCAAGCTTACGGCGCCGACCTGTGGGGCTACGGCCGGTTTAACCTTGGTCAACTCGAGGCGCTGATCGACTTGCCGCTTCCAGGGAGTCGCTGGCGGGGTTGTGATAGCGCGTGGCGACTCCAACTGGCGCTGGACGCACGCGCGGGCCGGCCGCAGCGCTATCGTACCCATTCAACCGACGAGTTCACGCATTTCGACTTCTTCTTCCCATTGCCGAGTTGGGCTCGGCGACGCCTCAGCGTTGTAGGCGAAGAGCTAAGCCCGGAGAGTTGCCTGATGTCGTTTCGCGTGCCCGTGAATGAAGCTGATGCAGAACAGGCATTTTTGCGCGATTATCTTTTTTCGACAGCGAATCTATCGGGACAGGACGCAAATGACGCGGACCATTCAAGAGACGATCGATGAACTACATACGTCGCTTAAGGACTACATCGAGGCGACGTACCACATCGGCGACCCCGCTCTCATCGAGCAGCGCCGGACATTGCTCGATCGTCCAGGTGTCACTCATCAGATTCCTTATATAGAATCGACGCCCAAATATAAGGTTGGACAACGGTTCGGAGATATGAAGGGCCTGCCGCCAGCGGCGCTGGCTGTCTACTCTGCGCTGTCCAAACGCGACGGCCACAATGCGCGCCTTCTCTTCGATCCGCCATATCGCCATCAGAGTGATGCCGTCCATCATGCGCTGATTGACCACAGCAACTTGGTAATTATGACGGGTACCGGTTCGGGTAAGACAGAGTCTTTCCTGCTGCCGATCCTTGGCAAATTTGCCCGTGAAGCGGCGGAGCACCCGAAGGCCTTCGGCGATCAACATGGCGTTCGCGCCCTGCTGCTTTATCCGATGAACGCTCTTGTGAATGACCAATTGGGGCGATTGCGCGCGATTTTCGGCGATCCGCGGCTCGTCAAGATGTTCATTTCGTGGGCGGGTCGTCCCGCTACGTTTGCGCGCTATACTAGCCGTACACCCTACGCCGGTGTCCGTTCAGGAAAGCGCGACAGCAAGAAATTCGCTTCTTTTGAGAGCTTCTATGTCGAGATTGAACGCCAAGCATCAGTGCGACCTTCGGACGACCAGGAGCGCGCAGCAAACTTGCGCCGACAGTTGCAGGAGCGCGGCAAATGGCCCGCCAAACCCGACCTTCAAAAATGGTTCGGCGCCAAGGGCACGGCCTGGGCCGACCGCAAGACCGGTGAACCGCTCCGTGCCGTGACGTTGCCGCATGATAGCGAACTAATTACCCGGCACGAAGCGCAAGCTGCGGCGCCCGATCTTCTCGTCACAAACTATTCGATGCTCGAATACATGCTTATGCGTCCGATAGAACGGACGATATTCGATCAAACTAGCGCCTGGCTCGCTAACAATCCGGATGAGAAATTTACGGTCGTCCTCGACGAAGCGCATCTTTACCGTGGTGCCGCCGGTGCCGAAGTCGGCCTGCTTCTCCGCCGCTTGCGCGCTCGGCTTGGCATTCCTGTGGAACGATTTCAGGTCATCTGTGCGACCGCGAGCTTTTCGGACACTGAGAAAGCCGGCGAGTTCGGCGGGCAATTGTCTGGTGCGCCGTCTGAGACTTTCGTACCAATTACAGGCGACCTCGATTTGCGGTCGCATGCAGCCCCAGGCACCGCCGCAGACGCCGAAGTTCTCGCTGCGATTGATCTGGATCGGTTTTACGCATCTGACGCGACGGAACGCCAAGCAGCCGTCGCTCCGCTCTTGGCACACCGACAGGTTGCGCCGTCGACCGATCTGGAGAAGTCCTTATACGCTTCGCTTGAAGCCTTCGCGCCGTTGGGTCTGCTCGTAAACATGACGATGAAGGCAGCACGCCCTGTGGCAGATCTAGGGGCGGCGCTGTTTCCGGACGCCCCGGATCTCGCAGCCCAAGCGGTGACAACTTTGCTTGCGCTGGGCAGCGTGGCGCGTGAGTCGCCTGAGGCGGCCGGCTTATTGCCATGCCGGATCCACAATTTTTATCGTGGTCTACCCGGACTATGGGTCTGCATGGATCCCAACTGTACCGAACTGGCGCCGGAAGATCGCTCAGGCGTCTGCGGTCGCATGTACAGCCAGCCGCGCGAGATTTGTGGATGCGGTTCGCGGGTATTAGAATTCTACACCTGCCGCAACTGTGGTGCCGCGCATGCACGCGCGCATTCGGATGATGTCGATACGCCCAACGCGCTCTGGCCTGAGCCCGGTCGTCGGCTCAAAATGGCTGGACTGGAGACGACGCCACTGCTCGATCTAGATCTGCTTCTCGCCGAACCACGGCTAACGGATGTCGTGGAAGTTGCTGAGTACGACCTCGAAACCGGTCGGATCAATCCTCCAGTCCCCGGCGCACGCAGTCGGACCGTCTACCTACGCAAGGACCGCACTACCCCTGCGACAGATGAGGACGGCGAAACCGATACCCGCGCGGAGGTTCGCGGGCAATTTACACCCTGTGCGGTGTGCGGAGAGACCGCTGCGTTTGGGCGAACCTCGGTTCAAGACCACCAGACGAAGGGGGATCAACCATTCCAAGCGCTCGTCGCACGTCAGATCCAGGTTCAACCACCAGGACCGCAGGAGGCAACTAGCTTTGCGCCCTTGCGAGGACGCAAGGTGCTAGTTTTTTCTGACTCGCGGCAGGTCGCCGCGCGTCTGGCTCCCAATCTCCAACTTTATTCAGTGCGCGACGCGCTGCGTTCTTTGATCGTCTGGGGATTTGACAAATTTCTCCAGCAGCCGATGGTTGCCTCGATGTTGAACCTAGGCGATCTCTATGTTGCTGTCATCCTCGCCTCAAAGGCGCTGGGCGTACGCCTACGGCCCGAGTTGAAGCCCGGCGAGACCTTCGCCACGGATGCTGAGATTGCCGCAGCCGTGCTCGATGGCGCACTCGAGGATCCCACAAAGATGATGATGCTGTGGGTCAAGCACAGAAGTGATCCGGTGCCTCAGGCGCTGCTCGACGATATCGTAAAGACAGTTCAGGATCGCTACCTCGGCCTCGAAGCTCTGGCACTCGCATCACTTCGCGAGAGCGCGGACAAGGTCGCCGCGGTGCACGCGCTGCCCGTCATCCCAGGGATCGCTGAGACAAACGAGGAGAAGATCGGACTTGCGCGCGCGTGGCTACGTTGTTGGCGATCGAACGGCTTCTGGCTGAACGCCATGCCTCCCACCTGGTACAAGCGTCCGAAAGGACGTGGCACGAGCGTCCGCGCGCAGAAGGGCTCGTTCAGGGCAATGCAGCGTGTGATTCCCGATAGTACTATTCGCAAAGCGTTCGACAAGACGTGGCAACAGCAACTGATGGCCATCTTCTCCGAAGAGATGGAGACCGGCTACAAACGGCTTGCCGGCAAGAATCTTTCTCTTGAACTCCGTGGTCCTTGGGTTCGATGCGGCGATTGCCGTTCCGTTCATCGTCCGATGTCGCGGATAGCGCACTGCCTCGATTGCGCAAGCACCAACATTGCGCCTCTTGATCCAGCTGCTGACCCCGTCTTCACCGCCCGCAAGGGTTACTATCGCAACCCTGTCGTGGCTGCGCTCACCGACCCCGACCGCAAACCGATGGCGCTCATCGCAGCGGAGCACACCGCTCAATTGAACGCGCCGCAAAGCGAGGACGTTTTCTCGCGCGCCGAGGAAAATGAGTTGCTGTTTCAGGACGTCGCACTCGACTGGGGGGCCGCAGCCAAGAGATCAACCGCGATCGACGTGCTCTCGAGCACGACAACAATGGAAGTCGGTATTGATATTGGCGCACTGTCAGGCGTGGCTCTGCGCAATATGCCGCCGGGACGTGCTAATTATCAACAGCGCGCGGGCCGAGCTGGACGTCGAGGTAATGCAGTGGCGACAGTGGTGGCGTTCGGCAGTGCCGACAGTCACGACGAACATTATTTTAGTCAGCCCGACGCCATGATCGCCGGGCCTGTCGTCGATCCAAAGCTGACGCTCGACAATCGCGATATCGTGCAACGACACATCCGGGCGTTCCTGCTGCAAGGCTATCACCAGGACCGGATACCCGGCTTCGACCCAGATGCCGACCCCAGCCTCTTCTCTGTGCTCGGTACAGTTGAGGGGTTCAAGTCTGGGGGCGAAATCCTCAACAGGAGCGATTTCGCCCAATGGCTCAAGGAGCATGAAGCGGAACTGAAGGCGCGCGTTGCGGACTGGATCCCAGACGAATTGCGAGCCGAGGACCGTGAGGCACTGCTGAAAGAAATGGTGCACGACGTTCTCAAGGCAGTCGATGAAGCTTTGAGTTCCAAATCTATCGGTGGCGATAAAATCTTCGAGGAAGATGGGGAAGAGCCGCCCGAGGTTCCTGATGAGGAAGGTGACGAGACGCTGCCCAACAAAGCTCTGACGGGTAAGTTACTCGACCGCTTGCTATACCGCGGCGTGCTCCCGCGTTACGCCTTTCCAACCGACGTCGCGACCTTCAACGTCTTCGATGTCGATCGCTCGACGTCGTTCCGGCCCGTTATGAAATTTGCGCCTTCGCAGTCCTTGCCTGTCGCCCTGTCTCAATACGCACCCGGCAAGACTGTTTGGATTTCCGGCAAATGCTATACTTCCGGCGCAATCTACACGCCGATGGCTGATGACCGCTTCGAAGCTTGGCAAAATAGGCGCCTCTATCGAGAGTGTTCGGAGTGCCATTTCGCCGAAACCGTGCCACTCGACTCGGGGCTAAAGCCTGGTGTCGCGCATGACTGTCATGCTTGCGGGGGCGAAGGCACCTTTGGTCCAACCCATTATTGGATGCGTCCGCCGGGCTTTGCACATCCGGTCTATGAGGAGGAGATGACCTCACCGGACGATATGCCCGAGACTGCCCACGCCACGCGGGCGAAACTGACAATGCCGACGCCAGCCGACGACGAGAAGTGGATATCGATCAACGATCGGCTCCGAGCAATGCCCGACCGTAAGCATCTCCTAGTCTCTAACACGGGGCCCAAGCAAGAGGGTTACAACTACTGCACCAAATGCGGACGGATCGAGGCGTCAGCTGAGACATCGGGAGCGCTCGGAGGTCCCCACCAAAAGCCGTTCCCAGACGAGAAGGAACCGCAGTGTCCGGGGAGCGGCACCACGCGTGGGCTTGTGCTTGGCACGGACTTCATTACCGACATCGCCCTATTCTCCCTCAGGGTCGCTGCACCGCTCAAGCTCAGACCTGGCCTCTACCCCACGGATGTAGCGCTGCGGTCGGTCAGTGAAGCATTGGCGAAGTCTGCATCATCCATGCTCGAAATCGAACCAGGTGAGTTGATGGCCGAGTATCGACCGGCCCTTACTCCTGCCGGAACGAGTGGGCTGGAGGCAGAGATCTTCCTCTATGACACGCTGCCGGGCGGCGCTGGATTCGCCAGTCAAGTCGCGCACCGCGGCAGCGAACTTTTCGAGCGGGCACTGACCCTCATGAAAACTTGTCCTGAGGACTGTGACGCATCCTGTTATCGCTGTCTTAGGAACTTCAAGAACAAATTCGAGCACGGACTCCTCGATCGACACGTTGGTGCTGAATTGCTGGATTATCTCATCAGCGGTGAGATGCAGCCATTCGACGCCCGCCGAATCCGGGCATCGAGCCGCCTCCTTCACCAGGATCTTGAGCGTCAGACGGATGGCGTCACATTCGCTGCAAATGAGGAAGTCAACGTTCCCGGCCTCGGGCCGGTGACGATTCCAATCCTCGCCACACGTGCTGATGGGAAGCGCTTCGCGATCGCTCTCTCAGGGGCGTTGACAGGCGACCATCCGGCTGATCCGGTCATCGCAAATATGCGTGAGAAGTGGGGCGAGATACCCGTCGTTCCCGTAAACGAGTTGCTCGTCCGCGGAAACTTGCCGGCAGCGACTAGGAACGTACAAATCGCGCTCGGCCAATAAAGAGGAGCCGCGGGGGTGATCGAGATTCTAGGCGTTTTGGAGGGGCAGGAGTACGAGGCGGCAGTTCACGTGCGGCGATTGCTCCTTAAGCTGTGGCCGGATTTAGCGCAGAGCCGCGAGGACATCGTCAAGATCTTTGTCGGCTTCAAGATGTATGGATACAAGGTTGAAGATCTCGATCTAATCGTGATCGGCCAGCTAGCAGCGCCGCGTTCTTTTGATGTCGAGTGGAAATTCTATCCGCGCGATGCGGAGCCGTTCGTTCCCCGAACTGCAAGCGTCCGCAATTTCGCTCTCGTGATGGAAGTCAAATCGCATGACGCATCGGGGGTTCGCTTCGCCGGAAAGGTTGCTTCCGTCCGCTACATCCGCAACGGAAGAGCTACATGGGAGTGCGTGACCGAGAAGAACCGGTTGCAAATGTTCGAGTTCAAAAAGTATCTCGGCCGGCATGGAGTCGATCAAATTCATGTTCAAGACCTTATTCTATTTACCGGCCTCCGCGAAAGCGATCTGCCGAAACGACCGCACAATTGTCTAGGCGGCGACGCCAGCTTCGAGCGCGTGCTGAACGTACTCGGCCAGATCGCGCGCCCGTACCGCAACGGAAATCGAGTGGACCTCGTGTTCGGCGCCATTGATGCCTTCGAGCGCATTCTATCGACGAAGTTCGAGCTTTTCGACACGCTCGAGCCAACGCCGCTCGATCGGCGGCGAATGGATATGATCGCTAAAGGTGGAATGTCGGATGCGTGGCTCGATGATCTCGGCGAGCGTCAGGTGATCCTCAGAGGTCGCGGGGGCGTAGGCAAGACAGTCATCCTGCTGCAAATGGCATATCGCGCTTATGAAATGCGCCAGCAACGATCGCTGCTGCTTACGTTCAACAAGGCCCTCGTCGCCGATCTTCGGCGCACCATGGCTCTACTCGGTGTTCCCAGAAGCCTCGAATCAGGCGGAATCGCGATCGACACGGTCCATGCATTCTTCGGTCGCGTGATGCGGCAATTGGGCATCATCGACAGTTATGAGGGCTTCCTCGATCGCTTTGTCGAACACAAAGAGGCGCTGCTCGACTATCTGCGATCGGGCGCAGTGAGCCGAGGGGATCTCGACACGCTGATGAAACAGCACGGGGCGGAGTTCGACTGGGATCTTGTATTCGTCGATGAGGCACAGGACTGGCCGGCTGACGAGATCGCAATCTTACGGCATCTTTACGGGCCAGAGCGGCTAGTCGTTTCGGACGGCATCGACCAATATGTGCGGGAGTCAGTGGCCGACTGGTCGCAAGGCGTTTCGAGAACATCGTTGCGGGCACGACGGCTCACTCGCTGCATGCGCATGAAGGCCAACCTCGCTGCATTTGTCAGCGATATGGCTTCAAGCCTCAGAATTGATGATTGGGATCTCGAACCGAACACCGACGCGCCGGGCGGCCGCGTGATCGTCGTAGAGGGCGATTTGGCAAGCAGGCCAGACCTCTTACAAGGCTGGTGTAACGATGCCAGTGCGCTGGGCAATGCCCCAGTCGATATGCTTGCCTGCCTTCCACCGACTCTGATCGAACCCAAGCAGTCCGGACAATTGTGTTGGCCAGCGCTCCATTATGAGCGCAGCGGCGGCAGTGTTTGGGACGGAACCAGCCGTGATGTCCGAGAGCATTTTCCGACTCATCGCGATCAACTCCGCTTCGTGCAATACGACTCCTGCCGCGGGCTTGAGGGCTGGATCGTAATTAATTATCAACTCGACACGCTTTGGGACTACAAACACGGTCAGTGGTTCTCTGAAGGTCACATCGTTGATGACCTATACCGCACCGCCGAAGACGCCGCCTTACAGCATGCGTCGCGCTGGGTGATGATTCCACTCACGCGCGCGATTGATACGTTAGTGATCAACATCACCGGCCAATCTGGCTTCGTCCCGGATGCGCTACGCAGGGTCCACGAGAAGCGACGCGACTTTGTGGATTGGATCGTTTTGACTTAGCCGCTTCAGAACTCAACCCTGCTAGGTAGGGCCATTGGTTGCTTTTTAGGATGAGGCCGTGGCAGCGATGACGAGCCCGGCAGGAGGAAGTTCATCGACAATGCGCTTCGCCCGCGGAGCGCTGAACACATGCGTTCTCATGTGATCAAGAATCTAGTCGGCTTAGAAGCGCTCCAAACTCCATAAAGAAAGGACTAATTTCCTAATCAATCGGCACTCTTTACCAAGCCTCAGTCAGTTCTAACGGGTTCAATCGAGGCCTAACAACCTAAACCCCGCACACCAGACGAGCGCCCCACCGTTTGAGGGTTTTACCTTGTCAGCCCACCCGAGAACAAAGCGATATTGTCTCAATCAAGCCTCCGAAGCTCGTTCCTCAAAAGCAGCAACTCCCGAATCACCTCGCATACGGTCTTTGCTTCGGTTAGCGAGGAAGCATATTCGTTTGCGTGGGCGATATTGTTCCTCAGGCATTCAATTCGGTTCAATGCCTCACTAAAGACACGCCTCCGCTCCTTGGGAAGGTGTTGTTCCAAAATATCTCTCTTGTCACAGAATTGCGTGAACAATAGCGCGTCGACGTAACTATCGTCGTCCTTAGCCTTCCTCCTCTCCTCTTCGATCTTCTCTTGCCGTCGGCTCGCTAAATGACACAACCAGTCCGCGTCTGCCGGGTAAAACTCCCGAATGCGCTGCGCCATCGTAATTTCAAGCCCGGTAACCAGCGCAAATATCGCAGCTCTGACTGGCAATTTTTGTAAATCAGAAAGACTAACCAAGCCGACGATCTTTGACCGTGAGAGCACAAGTCGACATTGGCGTTGGTCCGCATCGAGAAGGAAGTCCAAAATGCTCGCATCAGCACCAATGAGGTATTTCTCCGAAAGCGGCGAAAAACAACGCCACACAGTGTCCAAAGTTTGATGGTGCCTGTGCTCAGCCGCGCAAAACATCCCGATGAACCGATTGTTCTCGTCAACAACCGGCAGGAAATCGAAATCGTCAGGGTTCTGCTTTATTACGTCTGAAATTAGATCGTCAGGCTTGCAAGTCTTCAGGGACGCGACTGGGGTACAGATTAGATCAACAGTCAGGCCTTCGTGCAGGGCCTCGTAGGCGTCTTTTGGTTCCGGCGTGTCACTAGCCCAACGCTTGACCATTTCAAGCCTACAACCAACCTGAGTTTAATGGTTCAACTTCTTTCGGAAGCTTGGCGGCTATTTCAGCCGCTTTTCCACCCATCGCCATCGCTTGTACGCAATTTCCATGGCTCGTTTGTAAGCGGCATTGGTGCGCATGAAACTAAAATTTCCCTCCGCAGTTTTAGCTGCATATGCCTTGTCCGCCACAAGGTCCGCCAAGATGAAGCGACATCGCGTCGTAGCAAGCGTTGAAAGCCACTCCGTGTATTGAGCTTCGAGACTTAGCCCCCGGCCGAATTTTTCTGCACGTTCTTCCAATTTTTGATCGTTCAGGATCGCTTGGCAGAGCAATGCCCATAGCAGATTGCGCGAACGAAGAACATAGGCGTACTTATTCGCACCCTTATCGACGATGTCGTAACTGAGACGCCCGAGCCTGAACTGAATCTTATAACATAGCACGATTTTTCGTAGGTCGGACCTTAACCGGCTCTCATTGAACAACTGATTATAAATCCGCTCGTCCTCGAACACTTCTCTAAACCGAGCAAGCTTATCGATATCTCCATCGACCACTAGAAACGCACGAGCGATTTTTGTCAGTTCTAGCGCCTTATGCTCCGTGATTCCCTGCTCCTCAAGCTCCTCGTCGCTCAGGTTGGTAAAAGCCTGCTCCTGCCGCTCGTAGTAGATCCCGAGTTCATCTCGAAATCTATCTTGCAGTTCAAGCTGGATCAGATCGTTTGCGTGCAAATTCCAAGGATCAACCGGATTCTGTCGATTGTTATTGATTGTGACATTTGTCACGAAGTCGGGGGTCGCCTCTGTAATAATGCGACACATGACACGGAGCTCATCCAGGGCTTCCTTATGCTCCGAAAACTTCCGATTTCCTTCATTTGCTTTTATGAAGCGCCCAAACGTGGTTACAGTTTGCGCTCCGTTAAGGAGCCGTGGCTCGGTTATCTTGAACGCGCCATTCTGCTGATGCAGGTCTTCCGCAAACAAGGTGACGCCGTTGTGATTGAACGCGAACACCTTTGCGCTCTCTTTGCCATCAATTATGATTCTTTTGATAGATTGCTGGATTGAACGGTTTACCGCTTTATCTTCTGGCAAAGCGGCGCGGATATTCCGCTCAAAGAAGCGCTCTCCCATCTCCTTGTGCATCGCATGAAGGTCGGTTAGCCGCATGAATCCTACCGTCATCAACTCGCCGTGGGGCCCTTCCCGAGATATCGTGGCATCCAGCTCAATTGGATAGCTGTGGGTCTTGCGCAGGTGAGCCGCTGATCCAACTTTCCGCGTCCGGGCTGAACGAAACTCAATAACCATGGTGACCGGGCGGCCGAAGCGCTGGTCGATTAGGTATTTCTTGTTCTCTAAATCTTCGCGCAACTTATCCAGCACCTGACTTCTTTCAGCTTCTGCCGGATCTCCTGTGAAAACGAAGTGAATGTAAACGCGATCGATAATCGCCTCATTCTCCAAAAGACAGCTTTTGATCTGCAACAGCAGCTGATTCTGATGTTGATCTTGCTTTTGCGCTCCGAAAATTCGCTCCATACCAAAATCGGTTAGCCGCTTGAACGACGGTTTGAACTGCTCGTACGAATTCGACCATTTGAACTGGAATAGATAAAAGTTGCGCTTCTCAGCATCAAAGTGGAAACCGTCGACGCCATAATCGTTCCCACCGAAGGCCACTTGCTCGATAGCAATGTCACGTTCGATGCCAAATTCCTGAATCAGATATAGCAGCGCGAAATAGTCGTTGCGCTGACCACCGGACGTTCGCCTTAGGTCGGAATAAGCCTGATCGATGGCTTGATCTGTTATCGCCACTACTCGCCCTTTTTTGCATGGGGCCTTTTGATCCAGAATTGAATGACACTTTCATCCGCAATGCAAGGTCGGCGTCGGCGCGCAAAAATGCGTTTAGTTGCAGGACAAGAAAGCGGGTCTGACCCCAATACTTGAGGCCTCGTGGGCGAACGCGATTAAGAAGTCTTAACGCGCGAAAAACTGGGACTACATATTTTCGACCCATGTCTCGGCGCGCGCGAGGCCCCCCGCCTGTCCAAGTACCCCGGGGGGTGAATTTTGAAGCGCCCGCCCTGAGCGCCCCGACACGGCTGTAACAACGCGACCTCCCTTGGTCGCTTCAGCCACAAGCGGGTACTCATGAAACGCGACTTCTATGCGGAAGTCTCGGCGCGCATTGTTGCCGAGCTTGAAGCCGGCGCGGCGCCATGGATCAAGCCATGGTCGGCGACGCCCGGGAATGTTCCATGCAACGCAGTGACCAATCGACCCTACTCCGGGTGCAATGTCGTTCTGCTGTGGATGGCGCAAGCGGCGGGATATCGAACGCCTCGCTATCTTACGTTCAAACAGGCCTTGGAGTTGGGCGGACATGTTCGCAAGGGCGAGCGCGGCACGAAGGTGTATTTCATCAAGCAGCTCGAAGTCAAAGAAGACGCGGACAACAACTCACCGGCGCGGTTGGTCCCGATGATGCGGGAATACACCGTGTTCAACGTCGGTCAGTGCGAAGGGCTGCAGGAAAGCGTCACCGCGGGTAAGCCGGCGCGCGTTCGCAATCCAGATGCACGCGACGACTTGGCCGATCAATTCTTGCGCTCCACGAGAGCGGACATACGCGAAGGACATGGCGAAGCCTTCTATGTGCCGAGCCGAGATTTCATCTCCATGCCGGCATTCGAGGCGTTCAAAGGCGCGGACCAGTTCTACAATGTAGCATTCCATGAGCTGACACACTGGACGGCGCACAGTTCTCGCCTTGATCGAGATTTGAAGAACCGCTTTGGCTCCCGGAATTACGCGGCAGAAGAACTTGTTGCGGAACTCGGCGCCGCGTTCCTGTGCGCAGAGTTCGGCTTTGATGGTGATCTCAGGCACGCGGGCTACATTAGCCACTGGATCGAACTCTTGAGGGCCGACAAGCGAGCGTTCTTCACCGCCTGCAGCCAAGCGTCAAAGGCCGCCGACTATCTCCGCGGCTTGGCCATTGCGGACGCGGAGGCTGCGGCATGACAACGCACAGCTTCGATCACCGGAACCCCAGGTTCGCGCCGCTCTTCGATGTCGACCCCGTGACGGGGGTAAGCATTGAGGTGTTCTACGCCGATCGATCGCTCGAGACGTTCGGCAGGGTGGATTCCGGATGGTTCTGGCACTTCCGCCGGCGCGGTCATGCGCCTGAAGGGGCGGCGCGCGGGCCATTTCCGAGTAGCTATTCAGCGTATCGGAACGCGGTGTCTTCGTCGCGCTTGGCTAGCGAGCAAGGCAGTGCAAGGACGTCATTCGGTCAAAGGACCCACGTTAAGGGCATCGCCGCGCTTCCATATTGCTTCCATGAAGGTCGCTTATGGAAGCTACACTCTTTCGATATCCAAAAAAGCCCATGATGTTCAGCAAGTTGCTGGCGCGCCCGGAACGATTCGAACGTCCGACCCTCAGATTCGTAGTCTGATGCTCTATCCAGCTGAGCTACGGGCGCGTGTTTCGCGTGAGTGGTGCGGGCGTGAAGCCCGCGGCCGTCCGTGAAGATCGGGGCGGCGGCGAAAGCGGCCCCCTCCTAACGGCTCCGGGGGCAAATGGCAAGGTCCGGTTTCGGAGTTCTGCCAGCCATTTTACAGCGTCATTCCGGGGCGCCTCGAAGAGGCGAGCCCGCAATCTCGGGATTCCGGGTCCGGTCCTGTCGGACCGCCCCGGAATGACGGAGACGAACGGGACCGGAGACCTTTAACCTCTGGTTGACCTTACGCCCGTTGACGCTCGGTGCGGATGGACAACAGTTCCACCGGGCGGTCCGGTATCACGATCCGGAACGTGGCGCCGATGGTGCCTTCGACCAGCTGGATGTCGCCGTCATGAGCGCGGACGAGCTCGGCGGCGATGGCAAGGCCGAGCCCGCTGCCGCCGGGGCGGCCGGAGGTCTGGAACGCCTCGAACAGATGCTCACGGGTCTTTTGCGGCACGCCCGGGCCGGTGTCCGAGACCTCCAGGATGGTGACGGCGCCCTCGCGACGGCCGGAGACCCGGATCTGCATGGAGGAGCGGTCGCTGTTCGGATTGCTCTCCAGCGCCTGGGCGGCGTTGCGCACCAGGTTGAGCATCACGCGGAACAGCTGGTCGGGATCGGCATCCGCCGTCAGGCCCCGCTCGATCGCGGTGATCCAGCTGATGGACGCATCGTTGGCAAGACCCGCGGTCTCGCGCACCTCGACCACGATCGGCTCGATCGGGACCATGCGGCGATCGGGCGCAGCCTCCTGGGCGCGGCCATAGGAGAGGGTCGACTGGCAGAACGCGATCGCCCGCTCCAGCGAGCGCACGAGCTTGGGCGCAAAGCGCTGCACCCGCGGGTCGGGCACACTGGCAAGCTGGTCGGAGATCAGCTGCGCCGAGGCCAGCAGGTTGCGCAAATCGTGGTTGATCTTGGAGACGGCGAGGCCAAGGGCTGCGAGCCGGCTCTTCTGATGCAGCATCGAAACGAGGTCGCGCTGCATGTCGGAGAGCTCGCGCTCGGCGACCCCGATCTCGTCGCCGCGCTGGCTCGGCACGATGATGCGCGCCGAGCTCTCCGGGTTTTCATGGAAATCCATCAGGCTCGCGGTCAGCCGCCGCATCGGCCGCACGAACAGGAAATGCAAAGCGAGATAGACCAGTGCCGCAGTCAGGATCGCGATGACCAGCGACACCACCAGGAGATTGCGGGAGAAGCGGAACATCGCCTGGCGCAGCGGCCGCTCGTCCGTCACCACCTCGATGAACTGCGCATCACCCGAGGCGGGACCGATGATGCGGATCACCTCGTGGCCGGTCTCGAACATCATCTCGAACGAGCCGGTGATCGCCTGCCACACCGTCATGTTGCGAACGTCGATGTCGTGGTCGATCGAGGCCGGCAGGTCGGCGCTGGCAAGCAGCCGCCGCTGCTGGCCCATCTTGATCGCCACCGCGCGGGCCTGGATGCTGGTGAGAATCTGCCGCGCCAGCGAATCCGGGACCATGCCGAGCGGCGCGGCATCGAGCACCAGCGCCGCGGTATTGGCGGCCGCGAGGCGGTCGTTCAGGCGGTTGGTCCAGAAATTGGCGATCGCGGGCACATACATCAGCACGCCCGCGATCATGACCAGCGGAATAGTCAGAAGCAGGAGTTTCCCGGACAGACCGAGCCGGCGCGGCAGTCGTCGCGGGGGCATTTGGGTGGCCGGCTCGTCGGCAGTCGCTGACACGCTCGGAGTAGCCTCTGATGCACCTATTGTACCGCGGCGCAGCATGCGGCTCGCCGCCTGCGCCGGTCAAATTACGGATCGCTAATGTCCGCCAGAGCCCTGATCTACCCCTAATTGCCGACGGACGCCATCCTTTGGGTTTAGAACCCCGAAAAAGCCGGATTATTCGGCATCTTTGCTGTCTTTCCGGCAATCCCGAACAATTGACGCGGCCGGCGGCCTCCCGTATAAGCCGCGCCAAATTGTCCGTGATGCCCTTGGCCTCTACCAGGGCCGGTCTTGATGGGCCGGACGCGGCCCGTTTTTGGGCCTGAAGCATCCGGACCGTTAAGCTCTCAACTCTTTCAACGGCATCTCAAGACGCAGATTGCCCGGTCAGCGGAGAACGACCCGTGAAGCGGACTTATCAACCCTCTAAACTGGTGCGCAAGCGCCGTCACGGCTTTCGCGCCCGTCTGGCCACCACCGGCGGCAAGAAGGTCCTGGCCGCACGTCGTGCCCGTGGCCGCAAGCGCCTGAGCGCCTGATCCTATCCCAAGGCGTTTCTCGCCGGAGATTCCCCCATGGAGCGGCTAAGGCAGCGGGCGGACTTCCTCGCTGTCGCCACTGGCGCGCGGGTATCCGCTCCGGCATTTACGCTGCAAAGCCGCCCCCGTCAGGATTCCGGTCCGGTCCGGGTCGGCTTCACCGTATCCAAGAAAAACGGCACCGCCACCGAGCGGAACCGCATCCGGCGGCGCCTGCGCGAGCTGGTGCGGCGGCTCGATGTCATGGCGCTGCGACCGCACAGTGACTATGTGCTGATCGGGCGGCGCGCAGCGCTATCGCGCGACTTCACCACTATGCTCGACGATCTCGGCAACGCGCTGGGTCGTCTCGATCGGCAGGCTGCGAAGCAGGCTGCACCGACCACAATAGCTGGGCACAACGCCAAGGCGCGCGCCTGACCAATCGGATTGGACGACGAGATCCTGACTGATGCTTGAAAATCGCAACACCATCATTGCCATCATCCTGTCCGGCATCGTGCTGATCGGCTGGCAATATTTCTACAACATTCCGCAGATGGAGAAGCAGCGCGCGCTCCAGCAGCAGCAGGCCGAACTCGCCAAATCCACCCAAAGCCCGGCGCAGCCGGCGCCGGCCGCCTCGCCCGCGACCCAGCCGCAGGGCGGCAATGCTCCCGCGAGCGCGCCGTCGGCGGCCGCCAACGCGCCCTCCGTCAGCCGCGACGAGGCGATCGAAGCCGGCCCCCGCGTCAAGATCGAAACGCCCAGCGTGGTCGGCAGCATCTCGTTGAAAGGCGCACGCATCGACGATCTGTCGCTGGTGAAATTCCGCGAGACCGTGGATCCGCATTCGCCGCCGATCGTGCTCTATTCTCCCTCCGGCACCGCTGCGCCCTATTACGCCGAGTTCGGCTGGGTGGGCGCGGCCGGCACCAATGTGCATCTGCCCGACCAGAACACGCTCTGGCAGCAGGAGAGCACCGGCAGCCTGACCCCGACCAATCCGCTCAAGCTGAAATATGACAATGGCGAAGGCCTGACCTTCCACCGCACCATCTCGATCGACGACCGCTACGTCTTCACCATCAAGGACGAGGTCAACAATGTCGGGAACGCGCCGGTCACGCTCTATCCTTACGCGCTGATCTCGCGCCACGGCACCCCGCAGGTCTCCGGCTATTACATCCTGCATGAGGGCCTGATCGGCTATCTCGGCGACGAGGGCCTGCAGCAATACACCTACAAGAAGATCGATGAGGCCAAGTCGGTCGGCTGGAAGGTCACCAATGGCTGGCTCGGCATCACCGACAAATACTGGGCCTCGGCGCTGCTGCCGGACACCAGCGCCCAGATCCAGGCCCGCTTCTCCTCGAGCCAGGTCGGCACCCGCCACGACTACCAGACCGACTATCTCGAAGATCCGCAGACGGTTGCGATCGGCGGCAGCGCCTCGGCCTCGACCCGGCTGTTTGCCGGCGCCAAGGAAGCAAGCGTGGTCGGCCTCAATTTCCCGATCCTCGGCTTTGGCGGCTACAACCGCGAGCTCGGCTTGAACCACTTCGATCTCTTGATCGACTGGGGCTATTTCTACTTCATCACCAAGCCGATGTTCCTGGCGCTGGACTTCTTCTATCGCTTCTTCGGCAATTTCGGCATCTCGATCCTCTTGGTGACGGTGATCGTGAAGCTTCTGTTCTTCCCGCTCGCCAACAAGTCCTACGCCTCGATGGCGAAGATGAAATCGGTGCAGCCGCAGCTGCAGGCGCTCAAGGAGCGCTATCCCGACGACCGGGTGAAGCAGCAGCAGGAGATGATGGAGATCTACAAGAAGGAGAAGATCAACCCGATCGCCGGCTGTCTTCCCGTCCTGATCCAGATCCCGGTGTTCTTCTCGCTCTACAAGGTGCTGTTCGTCACCATCGAAATGCGGCATGCGCCGTTCTATGGCTGGATCAAGGACCTCTCGGCGCCGGATCCGACCAACATCTTCACGCTGTTCGGGCTGATCCCCGGCGATCCCACGCAGATCCCGGTGTTCGGCCATTATCTCGCGCTGGGCATCTGGCCGATCATCATGGGCATCACGATGTGGTTCCAGATGAAGCTGAACCCGACGCCGCCGGACCCGACGCAGAAGATGATCTTCGACTGGATGCCGCTGATCTTCACCTTCATGCTGGCCGGATTTCCGGCGGGTCTCGTCATCTACTGGGCCTGGAACAATACGCTTTCGGTGCTCCAGCAGAGCTTCATCATGCGCCGCAATGGCGTGAAGGTGGAGCTGTTCGACAACATCCGCGGGACGTTGGGTCTTAAAAAGAAGACGGCGTAACCCACCCGTCCGGGAAAGGACGCAGCAAGGGACACCGTCATTGCGAGCGAAGCGAAGCAATCCAGGGCCACGCCCACCACTCTGGATTGCTTCGTCGCTTCGCTCCTCGCAATGACGGTGGTGAGGGCCTTCATGACGACCGAGCCGGATACGGAGCTGATCGAAGCCGGGCGGAAACTATTCGCCGGCGACTGGCGCTTTGCCTATGCGGCGCCCTCGATCGAGACGCTGCCGCCGATGGGCGCGGTCGAGATCGCCTTTGCCGGCCGCTCCAATGTCGGCAAGTCCTCGCTGATCAACGCGCTCACCGGCCGCAACGCGCTCGCGCGCACCTCGCACACACCGGGCCGGACGCAAGAGCTGATCTTTTTCGAGGGCCCGCCGACGGGCGGGCTGCGCCTGGTCGACATGCCCGGCTACGGCTACGCCCAGGCGCCGAAGACCAAGGTCGCGGCCTGGACCACGCTGATCCACAAATTCCTGCTCGGACGCGCCTCGCTGGCGCGGGTCTACGTGCTGATCGATTCACGGCATGGGCTGAAGGACGTCGACACGGAGATTCTCAAGACGCTGGATAAGGCGGCCGTCAGCTATCAGCTCGTCCTGACCAAGGCCGACCAGGTGAAGCCCGCCGAGCTCGCGGCATGCATCGAGGCGACAAAGGCGGCTCTGGCAAAACATCCGGCGGCCTTCCCGGACGTGCTCGCGACATCCTCGCGCTCGGGCGAGGGCATGGCCGAACTGCGCGCAGCCATCATGCGGCTTCTGGAGGAGCGCAGCTCGTGAGCAAGTTCGGTCGTATTCTTGTCATCCTGGCCGGCCTGATGGGCGCCGACGGCGTGATCCTGGCTGCGCTGTCGGCCCATGGCGGCGACGCCGCGCTGCTTGCGCCGGCCTCCTCCATGCTGCTGTTTCACGCCAGCGCCGTGATCGGCGCCGTCGCGCTCGCCGAGCGCGGCCTCATCCATGCGAGGGTCGGGCTGGTCGCAACCGCCGGCTTTGTCGTGGCGGCCTTCTTGTTCGCGGGCGATCTGACGGTACGACACCTTGCCGGCCACAGCCTGTTTCCCTTCGCGGCGCCGACCGGCGGCACGCTGCTGATCCTGAGCTGGCTCCTGCTGGCGGTTTCCGCTGCCTGGCCCCGCCCCGCCTGACGCTTTGCGCTGTCCGTACCAATCGGATAGAACCGCGGCCGGTTTCGCCGCATCCCACTCCGTGAAGAGATTCATTCCATGACCGACGCGCCCGACATCAGCCCGCTCGATCAGGCCCGCATCCTGTCCGAAGCGCTGCCGCATATGCAGCAATATGACGAGGAAACCATCGTCATCAAGTATGGCGGCCACGCCATGGGCGCGGAGGAGACCGCCCGTCAGTTCGCCCGCGACATCGTGCTCTTGGAGCAGACCGCGATCAACCCGGTGGTGGTGCATGGCGGCGGGCCGCAGATCGCGACCATGTTGAAGCGCCTCGGCATCCAGTCGGAATTTGCAGCAGGCCTGCGCATCACCGACGCCGCGACCATCGAGATCGTCGAGATGGTGCTGGCCGGATCAATCAACAAGCAGCTGGTCGGCTACATCAACGAGGCCGGCGGCAAGGCCGTCGGTCTGTGCGGCAAGGACGGCAACATGGTGCGCGCGGTGAAGGCGAACCGCACCATGGTCGACCCGGGCTCGCATATCGAAAAGGTGATCGATCTCGGCTTTGTCGGCGAGCCCGAGAAGGTCGACCTCACGCTTCTGAACCAGCTGATCGGCTATGAGCTGATCCCGGTGCTGGCCCCGCTTGCAACCTCGGCTACGGGCCAGACCTTCAACGTCAACGCCGACACCTTTGCCGGCGCCATCGCCGGCGCGCTCAAGGCCAAGCGGCTGTTGCTGCTGACCGATGTGCCCGGCGTGCTCGACAAGTCGAAGAAGCTGATCCCGCAGCTCTCGGTCAAGGACGCGCGCAATCTGATCGCCGACGGGACCATTTCCGGCGGCATGATCCCAAAGGTCGAGACCTGTATCTATGCGCTGGAACAGGGCGTCGAGGGCGTCGTGATCATCGACGGCAAGATGCAGCACGCCGTGCTGCTCGAGTTGTTCACCAATCAGGGCACCGGCACGCTGATCCACAAGTGATGGCACGCAACCATCTCATGCGCCTGCTGCCGGCGGTGCCGGCAGCGATGGTTTCGTTCTTCGTCTCCTCCGCACCGGCCTTCGCCGACCTCAAGATCTGCAACCGCATGAGCTATGTCGTCGAGGCCGCGATCGGCATCGACGACAAGGCGGCGACCGCGACGCGAGGCTGGTTTCGCATCGATCCCGCCGCCTGCCGCGTCGTGGTGCAGGGCACGCTGACCGCCGACCGCATCCTGCTCAACGCCCGTGCGCTCGGCGTCTATGGCGCCTCGCCCCTGCCGCAGAACGGCAGCGATACGCTGTGCGTGGCGCCAGGCAATTTCGTCATCGCGGCGGCCCGCGAGTGCCGTTCGGGACAAACTCCCGTGCCGTTCACCCAGGTCACGCCAAGCCAGACCGACGACGGCAATATGGTGGCCTATCTCGCCGAGGATTCCGAATATGATGACGAGCAGGCGCGGCTCGCGGGCATTCAGCGCCTGCTGGTGATCGCGGGCTACGATGCCGCGCCCATCGACGGCGTCGACGGACCGAAGACGCAAGGCGCGCTGTCCTCGTTTCTGAAGAGCCACAACCTGCCCGCCGACACGGTGCAGTCGCCGAACTTCTTCGCCACCATGATCGACGCGGTGCAACAGCCCTCCGCCACCGGGCTGACCTGGTGCAACGACACGCCGCACAAGGTGATGGCGGCGGTCGGCACCGACGACGGCAAGAGCGTGGTCAGCCGCGGCTGGTATCGCATCGATCCCGGCAAATGCCTGCATCCCGACATCAGCGGCCAGCCGAAGCAGGTCTACAGTTTCGCGGAAGCCGTCGATGCCGACAACCACACCATCAAGCTGAAGGACAAGCCCTTGAACTGGGGCGGGACAAAAGAACTCTGCACCCGCGAGAGCAAGTTCGAAACCAACGAGCAGGGCGAGTGCACCAGTCGCGGCTTTGCCGCCACCGGCTTTGCCGCGGTCGACATGGCCAGCGGCGGCAAGACCCTGCGTTTTGCGATGCCGTGACAGGTGTTGCTCTTTGCTCCGCTGTCGTCCCGGCGCAGGCCGGGATCCATAACCCCAGGACCGCGTTTTGCGAAGGACGTCATCGCAAAGCGTGCCACATTGATAAATTCCGCGGTATAGGTCCCGGCCTTCGCCGGGACGACCACTTGAGAGAGCGATGCCATCACCTAAACATCCGCCCCGCAGTTTCGATCATGTCGACACCTGGGTGTTCGACCTCGACAACACGCTCTATCCGCATCACGTCAATCTGTGGCAGCAGGTCGACAAGCGCATCAGCGAATATGTCAGCCGCTGGCTCAACATCACCGAGGACCAGGCGCGGTTGATCCAGAAGGACTACTATCAGCGCTTCGGCACCACCATGCGCGGAATGATGACGCTGCACGGTGTGCGCGCCGACGATTATCTCGCTTATGTGCACCAGATCGACCATTCGCCGCTCGAGCCCAATCCTGCGATGGGCGCGGCTATCAGGAAACTGCCCGGCCGCAAGCTGATCCTGACCAACGGCTCGGTCGACCATGTCGAGAAGGTGCTGGAACGGCTGGCGCTGCGCGGCCATTTCGACGGCGTGTTCGACATCATCGCCGCCGAGCTCGAGCCGAAGCCCGCGGCGCAGACCTATGAGCGATTCTTGACGCTGCATGACGTCGATCCGACCAAGGCTGCGATGTTCGAGGACCTCGCCCGCAACCTCCTCATCCCGCATCAGCTCGGCATGACCACGGTGCTTGTGGTGCCCGACGGCACCAAGGACGTGATCCGCGAGGACTGGGAGCTCGAAGGCCGCGACGCCGCCCATGTGGACCATGTGACGGATGATCTGACGGGGTTTTTGGAAACGCTGGCGCAACCTAACAGCTAGCCGTCGCCCCGGCGAAAGCCGGGGCCCATAACCCCAGGGCGGAGTTTGGCGAAGGACGTCGTCGAGCACCGCCCGAAATCGATAGATTCCGCGGTATGGGTCCCGGCTTTCGCCGGGACGACGTGGCAGTGCGGCTTGACACCGTCCCCCCAAATCCCGAAAAACGCCTTCCCTCCTCCCAAAATCAGGGATCACCCGCGATGTCCTTGTCCGCTCTCGAATCCACCATCAACGCCGCTTTCGATGCGCGCGACGGCGTTTCGACCGCGACCCGGGGCGAGGTGCGCGAGGCCGTGGAGGGCGCGCTCGAGCTGCTCGACAAGGGCGAGGCACGGGTTGCCGAGCGCGAGGCGAGCGGCAAGTGGAAGGTCAATCAGTGGCTGAAAAAGGCCGTGCTGCTGTCGTTCCGCCTCAACGACATGAGTGTGATCCCGGGCGGCCCGGGCAAGGCCGCCTGGTGGGACAAGGTGCCGTCGAAATTCGAGGGCTGGGGCGAGAGCCGTTTTCGCGATGCGGGTTTTCGCGCCGTCCCGGGCGCGATCGTGCGCCGCTCGGCCTTCATCGCCAGGAACGTCGTGCTGATGCCGTCGTTCGTCAATCTCGGCGCCTATGTCGATGAAGCGACCATGGTCGACACCTGGTCGACCGTCGGCTCCTGCGCCCAGATCGGCAAGCGCGTGCACATTTCCGGCGGCGTCGGCGTCGGCGGCGTGCTGGAGCCGCTGCAGGCCGAGCCCGTGATCGTCGAGGACGATTGCTTCATCGGCGCCCGCAGCGAGGTCGCCGAGGGCGTGATCGTGCGCAAGGGCGCGGTGCTCTCGATGGGCGTCTTCCTGGGCGCCTCGACCAAGATCGTGGACCGCGAGACCGGCGAGATCTTTGTTGGCGAGGTGCCGGAATACGCCGTGGTGGTGCCGGGCACACTGCCTGCCAAGCCGCTGAAAAATGGCCAGCCGGGTCCTGCGACCGCCTGCGCCGTCATCGTCAAGCGCGTCGACGAGCGCACCCGCGCCAAGACCAGCATCAACGAGCTGCTGCGGGACTAACCTCGAACCGGGAGCTGACTCCGCGCGACCAATCTTCCGGGCCGGGCTATGCCCGCTCCGGAGCTCGCGCATGGACTGGAACTGGTATCTCTTCAGCTTCCGCGGCCGCATCAACCGCGCCAAATACTGGCTGGCGATGTTGGTTTGCGCCGGCTGGATGGTTTTCACCATCTGGATGCTGGTTCTCGTGATCGAGCTGTTGTCGCGCGCGGGGCTGTTGGCGGAGCAGCCGAAGTATTTCCATTTCGGCGTCGAGGAAGTCTTCACTTTGCTCGATCCGGCGACCTATCGCATGGCCTCGCGCGGCGAGCTGGTTGCGATCATTGGCTATCTGATCGGCCTTCCGATCCTGCTGTGGATCTATTTCGCCACCTCGATCAAGCGGCTGCATGACCGCGACCGCAGCGGCTGGTGGATGGTGCCGTTCTTTGTGCTGCCGGGGCTCCTCAGCCAGTTTTCCGACCGGGTCGGCGCGTACGACCCATACCTGCTGGTCACCTGGGTCTTCAGCCTGCTCTACCTCTGGGGCGGCATCGAAATGTACATCCTCAAGGGCACGCGCTGGCCGAACCGCTTCGGCCCCAATCCGCTGGGCAAGCAGCAATCGCGGTCGCGCTCTGCTCACGCAAGCGGGCGCGGGACGGGCTGGACGTAGGACACGGAGATCGAATTTGTGCCCCACAAAGGTAGCCCGCCGCCGTAGCCGCGTGTTAATCGAGGGGCATGACCGATGCTCTCTCGATCGTCCGCGATCTCATCCGCTGCCCGTCTGTAACGCCTGCTGATGCCGGTGCGCTCGGCGTCCTCGAAAACCTTCTGAAGGCCGCCGGCTTCGCGGTGCACCGCGTCACCTTCAGCGAGCCCGGAACGGCCGACATCGACAATCTCTATGCCCGCATCGGCGACAGCGCCCCGCATATCACATTCGCCGGCCACACCGACGTGGTGCCCGCGGGCGACGAGAGTGCCTGGAACGTTGGTGCCTTCTCGGGCGAGGTGAAGGACGGTTTTGTCTACGGCCGCGGCGCGGTCGACATGAAGGGCGGCATCGCCTGCAGCGTCGCCGCCGTGCTGGACTATCTCAAGACCAATGGCGGCAGACCGCGAGGCGATGGCGAGGGCTCGATCTCGTTCCTGATCACCGGCGACGAGGAAGATGTCTCGGTCAATGGCACGGTCAAGCTCCTGCAATGGGTCGCCGCGCGCGGCGACAAGTTCGACCATTGCGTGCTGGGCGAGCCGAGCAATCAGGAGGCGATGGGCGACTGCATCAAGATCGGCCGCCGCGGTTCGCAATCCGGCACGCTGATTGTCGAAGGCGTGCAGGGCCATGTGGCCTATCCGCATCGCGCGCACAATCCCGTGCCTGACATGGCGCGGCTGATCGTGGCGATCGCCGACCAGCCGCTCGATCGCGGCAGTGCGCAGTTCCAGCCGTCCAATCTGGAGTTCACCTCGGTCGATGTCGGCAATACCGCGACCAATGTGATCCCGGGCCAGGCGCGGGCGAAATTCAACATCCGCTATAACGACCTGCATACGCAGGAGTCGCTGCGCAAGCTGGTCGAGGCGCGCGTAGCAAAGGCCGCCGGCAACCGCATCCGCGCGCGGATCGAGTGGCTGCCGTCGAACTCCAACGTGTTCCTGACAAAGCCGGGGCCGTTCACCGATCTCGCGGTCGCCGCAATCGAAGAAGTAACGGGACGCAGGCCGGAGCTCTCCACCACGGGTGGCACCTCGGACGCGCGCTTCATTGCGAGCTATTGTCCGGTGATCGAGTTCGGCCTAGTCGGCCAGACCATGCACCAGGTCGACGAGCGCGCGGCAGTTAAGGATATCGAGCAGCTGACGAGGATCTACCGCGGGATCTTGGACCGGTATTTCGCCTGACAAGGTCCGCGCGTCAGGCAAAAAATCGGCAGACCATCGCCTCACGTTTGTAGGATCGCCCCCGCCTCATTCGTCCATGGAAGGACACCAATTTCCGGGAGCCAACCATGTCGACGACGCTATCAAGCAAGCCAGCCAAACTCGTGGTCCGCTGTTTCGGCGTGTCTGCCGACGGCTATGGCGCCGGTCCGAGCCAGGACATCAACAACCCGATGGGCGTCGGCGGCATGGCGCTGCATGAATGGGTATTTCCGACCCGAACGTTTCAAAAGATGCATGCCGGCAAGGATGACGGCACGACCGGGCTCGACAATGGTTTCGCCGCGCGCGGCTTTGAGAATATCGGCGCCTGGATTTTGGGGCGCAACATGTTTGGCCCTGTCCGCGGCGCCTGGCCGGACGAGAGTTGGAAGGGCTGGTGGGGCGATGAGCCGCCCTATCATTGCGACGTGTTCGTGCTGACGCACCACGCCCGCGCGCCGATCGCAATGAAGGGCGGCACGGTATTCCACTTCGTCACTGATGGCATCGAGGTCGCGTTGCAGCGCGCGCGGGAAGCCGCTGGCGGCAAGGACGTCCGGCTTGGCGGCGGCGTTGCGACGGTTCGGCAATATCTGCGCGCCGGCCTGGTCGCCGAATTGCATCTTGTGATGGCGCCGACCTTGCTTGGATCGGGCGAGAGCCTGTTCGCCGACATGGATCTGGTTCGCATCGGCTATCAGCGGGCCGAGCATGTGGCGACCCCGGCTGCCACCCACATCGTGCTGCGCAGACACGGCTAGTATTCCACCCGCACCAGATACAGCCCCTCCGGCGGCGCGACCACGCCGCAGGCGGCGCGGTTGCGTGCGGCTAGCGCTGCGGCGAGGTCATCGGCGCTCCAGCGGCCTTCGCCGACCCAGACCAGCGAGCCCACCATCGAGCGCACCTGGCTGTGCAGGAACGAGCGCGCCGAGGTCACGATATTGATCGCATCGCCCTCACGCGTGACGTCGAGCTGATCGAGCGTCTTCTCCGGCGATTTCGCCTGGCACTCGGTGTCGCGGAAGGTCGTGAAATCATGCTTGCCGATCAGCCGCTGTGCGGCTTCGTGCATCGCTTCCGCATCGAGCCGCCGCGGCACGCGCCAGACCCGGCCGATGTCGAGCGCGAGATTGGCGCGGGTGTTCTTGATCCGATAGAGGTAGTGGCGCTTCTTGGCGGAGAAGCGCGCCTCGAAGGTTTCAGGCACAATCTCCACCTCGCGCACCGCGATCGGATGCGGGCGCAGATGCGCGTTCAAACCATCGCGCAGACGATCGGCCGGAAACGGCTTTGCGATGTCGCAATGCGCGACCTGCCCGAGCGCATGCACGCCGGCATCGGTGCGTCCCGACCCATGGACGCGAACCGGCTTGCCACACATCGCTTCCACCGCGGTCTCCAGCGCGCCCTGCACCGAGAGCAGATGCTCCTGCAGTTGCCAGCCGCAGAACGGCGCGCCGTCATATTCGATGGTGAGCTTGTAGCGGGGCATCAGGCGAACCGCGCGCCGCGCTTCAGCGGCGTGCCGTTCAAGAACTCCGCCGCCTTCATCGGGGCCTTGCCGGCGCGCTGCAGCTCGATGATCCGGATCGCGCCTTGCGCGCAGGCAATGGTGAGCTGATCGTCCAGAACTTCGCCCGGCGTGCCGGCCCCATCGGCAAGCGCACAGCGCAGGATCTTGATCCGCGCCGGCTCGCCGGCAGTCTGCAGCTCGCTCCAGCCGCCGGGGAACGGCGACAGACCATGGATGTGGCGCAGCACCGCGTGCGCGGGCCGGCTCCAGTCGATATGCGCCTCGGCCTTGTCGATCTTGGCGGCGTAGGTCACACCGTCGTCCGGCTGTTTCGTGAGCTGCAGCTGCCCGCGCTCAAGTGCAGCCATCGCGCGCACGGTGAGATCGGCGCCGAGCCGCGACAAGCGGTCATGCAAATCGGCTGCAGTCATCTCGTCGGTGATGGCGACGCGCTCGGCCATCGCGACATCGCCGGTATCGAGCCCGACATCCATCTTCATCACCATGACGCCGGTCTCGGCATCACCGGCCATGATGGCGCGATTGATCGGCGCAGCCCCGCGCCAGCGCGGCAGGAGCGAGGCATGCAAATTGAAGCAACCGAGCTTTGGCGCGTCGAGAATGGCTTGCGGCAGGATCATGCCGTAGGCGACGACCACCGCGGCATCGGCATTGTGCGCGCGAAACTGGTCAATCGCCTCCGGCGTCTTCAGGGTCTTTGGCGTGAATACCGGAATGCCCAGCCGCCGCGCCGCCTCTTCCACCGGCGTCGGCTGCAGCGTCAGGCCACGGCGTCCGGCCGGTTTCGGCGCACGCGTATAAACCGCCGCGATGTCGTGTCCATGCGCGGCGAGCTCGGCGAGCGTCGGCACCGAGAAATCCGGCGTGCCCATGAAGATCAGGCGAAGGGGCATGATGCTTGCTCGCTGCGTTCCCTCCCCCTTGCGGGGGAGGGCTAGGGAGGGGGGTAAGCCCCACGATCGGTGCGTGTGGTACCCCCCTCTCCAGCTCTCCCCCGCAAGGGGGGAGAGGGCCGACCGAGCGCGGGGTTACGTTGTTGCCTATTACTATTCCGCCGCGCGCTTGGCGGCCTTTTCGAATTTCTTGTTCACGCGGTCGCGCTTGAGCTTCGACAGATAGTCGATGAACAGGACGCCGTTGAGATGATCGATCTCGTGCTGGATGCAGGTGGCGAACAGCCCTTCGGCATCCTCCTCATGCAGCTTGCCGTCGAGATCGGTGTAGCGCACGCGCACCCTGGCCGGACGCTCGACCTCCTCGTAATATTCGGGGATCGACAGGCAGCCTTCCTCATAGGTCGACAGTTCCTCCGACGAGGAGAGAATTTCCGGATTGATGAAGACGCGCGGCTCGCGGTTGGTCTCGCCGTCCTCGCTCTTTTTCGCAAGGTCCATGGTGATGAGCCGCAGCGGCTCGGCAACCTGGATCGCCGCGAGCCCGATGCCGGGCGCGTCGTACATGGTCTCGAACATGTCGTCGACCAGCTTCCGGATCTCCGGCGTGATCTTCTCGACAGGTTTGGAGACGAGCCGGAGCCGCTTGTCCGGCAGGATGATGATTTCCTTGAGGGCCATGGCCGCGATTTAGGCACTTCGCGCCAGGCGGTCAATCCGCCAGGGAACCCGTTAACGTCCCGCTAACCATGAAATTTAACGCTGCATTAACCATCAAATTTCACCGGCCATTAACCATAAACGTTCTCTCTTCGTTCGCTTTGGGCTGCGAATCGGGTTAGAGAGGACCGCATGAACCAGATTCTTTTCATGATCGACGGCTGGCCCGTCCATGCCGGCGAGGCGCTGCTCGGTTTCGGCGCGCTTGTGCTCGTCCTGTTGCTTTCCATCGTCATCGTGGTTGCGCGGTCGGGCCGCCGCGGCGCCGACCTCGCGCTGCAGCAGGCCCTGCGCGCCGACGAGCTCGAGCAGCGGCTCACCGAGCTGATGCGCGCCCAGAGCGAGGCCAATGTCCGCACCGACGCCATGGGACAGGCGCTCGCCGGACGGCAGGCCGAGATGGCGCGCGCGGTCAATGAGCGGCTGGATTCGGTGACCCATCGCGTCGGCCAGTCGATGGAGCAGACCACGCGCAACACCATGGATTCCCTGCGCGTGCTGCATGAGCGGCTCGGCATCATCGACGATGCGCAGAAGAACCTCTCCCATCTCACCACCCAGGTTACGACTTTGCGCGACGTGCTCGCCAACAAGCAGTCGCGCGGCGCCTTCGGCCAGGCGCGGATGGAAGCGATCGTGCAGGACGGCCTGCCGAAGGGGGCCTACGAGTTCCAGTACACCCTCTCCAGCGGCAAGCGGCCGGATTGCGTGGTGTTCCTGCCCGACCAGCGCCCGCTCTGCATCGACGCGAAATTCCCGCTGGAGGCGATGACGGCGCTGCACGATGCGCGCAGCGACGAGGAGCGCAAGCTCGCCTCGCAGCGGCTGCGCACCGACGTGCTGAAGCATGTCAGCGACATCGCCGAGAAATATCTGATTGCCGGCGAGACGCAGGATTCCGCATTGATGTTCGTGCCCTCGGAATCGGTCTATGCCGAAATCCATGACGGCTTCGACGACGTGATCCAGAAGGCCTATCGCGCCCGCGTCGTGCTGGTATCGCCGTCGCTTCTGATGCTGGCGATCCAGGTGATGCAGCAGATCATGAAGGACGCCCGCATCCGCGACGCCACCGACCAGATCCGCACCGAGTTGATCAATCTCGGCGACGACCTCGGACGCCTGCGCGAGCGCGTGCTCAAGCTGCAGAAGCATTTTGGCGATGTGAACGAGGACATCAGGCAGATCCTGATCTCCGCCGACAAGATCGAGAAGCGCGCGGGGCGAATCGAGGAACTGGATTTCAGCAAGACCGACGCTCCGGCCGAGGGGCCGAAGCTGGTGAAGACCGGGACACCTGAACTGTTCCCGGTCCGCAAGCTGCAGGCGGGGGAGTGAACCGCAAATTCAGGTGTCATCGCCCGGCTTGACCGGGCGACCCAGTATCCCAGAGGCTGCAGATGGGAGCACGCACCTATTACGTCTACATCCTCGCCAGCAAAATCGGCGGCACGCTCTACATCGGCGTGACCAATGATCTCATTCGGCGCGTCGGGGAACACAAATTGAAGAGCGCCGAGGCCTTCACCAAACGGTATGGAGTTGCCCGACTGGTCTATTTTGAGTGCTTCGATGACATCGAGCAGGCGATTCACCGGGAGAAGCGGCTCAAGAAATGGACCCGCTCGTGGAAGATTTCGCTGATCGAAAAAGACAATCCTGATTGGAACGATCTTTATCCGGGGATTGCCGGTAGCCCATGACTTCGGTCTCTGGGATACTGGATCGCCCGGTCAAGCCGGGCGATGACAGCCTTTAGGATCGCATGACCGCACCCGAGATCGCGAGCGAGACAAACACCACCCCCGCCGCCAAAACCTCCTGGCGCGACAGCTTTGCCGTCTACCTGCAGCCGCGGGTGCTGATCGTGCTGTTCCTCGGCTTCTCCTCCGGGCTGCCGCTGGCGCTGTCCGGCTCGACATTGCTGGTGTGGATGCGGGAGGCCGGGGTCGATCTCGGCACCATCGGGCTGTTCGCGCTGGTCGGCACGCCCTACACGCTGAAGTTCCTGTGGGCGCCGCTGGTCGATGCGCTGCATGTGCCGTTGTTCACGACGCGCTTCGGTCGTCGCCGCGGCTGGCTGTTGTTCTCGCAGCTGCTGCTGATCGCAACCATCCTGCTGCTGGCGATCACCGATCCCGCGCGTTCGCCGCCCTTCGTCGCGCTGGCGGCGCTGCTGGTCGCGACTGCGTCCTCGACCCAGGACATCGTGGTCGATGCCTTCCGCGTCGAGAGCCTGCCCGAAAGCGAGCAGGCTGCCGGCATGGCCTCCTATGTCGCGGCCTACCGCATCGGCATGCTGGTCTCGACCGCGGGCGCGCTGTTCATCGTCAGCGGATTCGAATCCACCGGGCTCGCACGCAGCGCGGCCTGGATGTGGGGCTACGTGGTGATGGCCGCGATGGTGCTGATCGGCACCGTCACCGCGCTGCTGGCGACCGAGCCGGAACAATCAATCCGCGCCGAGGCAAAAACCCACGCGGAGGCGGCGTTTGTCCGTGTGCTGCATGCGGCGACCGGTGCCTTTACCGAGTTCCTCACCCGCAAGGATGCCATGGCAGCGCTTGCGTTCGTGGTGCTGTTCAAGTTCACCGACGCCTTCTCCGGCACCATGACCGCGCCGTTCGTGATCGACCTCGGCTTCTCCCGCAACGATTATGCCACCATCGTCAAGGGCGTCGGGCTCGCTGCGACTTTGATTGGCGGTTTTGCCGGCGGCTTTGTCGCGCGGCGTTACTCGCTTGCGGCAAGCCTCCTGATCGGCGGCAGCCTGCAGGCGGTCGCCAATCTCTCCTTCTCCTGGCTCGCGCTGTCGGGCACCAGCCACTGGGCGCTGGCGCTCGCGATCACGACGGAGAATTTCACCAGCGCCATCGGCACCGTGATCTTCGTCGCCTATCTCTCGGCGCTGTGCCAGAACCCGCTGCACACCGCGACCCAGTATGCGCTGCTCACCGCACTCGCCGCAGTCGGCCGCACCTACCTGTCGTCAGGCGCGGGTTTTGTCGCAAAAGCCGCCGGATGGCCGCTGTTCTTCGTGATCTGCGTTCTGGTCGCGGTCCCGAGCCTCATCCTGCTCGCCTGGCTCGATCGCCGCGGGCATTTCGAGGCGTTGGGGCCGGTGAAGGTTTGATTGGTCGCGGCCGCCATCATTTCGGTCGTCATCACCCGCGAAAGCGGGTGATCCAGTATTCCAGAGGCTTCAGCGCTCGAACCGAGAAGCCTCGGCGTACTGGATCGCGCGGTCGAGTGCCGGGCGATGACAAAAATTAGTGCCGCACCAGGCTCCATTTGGTGATCACCGCTTCGCTCATCTGCCCGGCGTCCTGGGCGCAGGTGACCTCGTCGACCTTGACCGAGATCTCCTTGCCGACCAGCGATTTCAGCTGGCTCGCCTGGGCGCTGCTGGTGGTGACGAGCTGAAAGGTCTCGGGCCCGGTCTCGAGGTTGCAGAGCCCGCTCGGCGCCGGCAGGCGGCGCGGCTCGGTGGTGATCTGGAACGTCGCGATCCGCTTGCCCTGCTGCTTGGGGTCGCGCACATGCATGGTGTTGAGCTCGCCCGACAGCACGTCGCCGGCATTGATCGGCTTGCCGGCTTTCAGCGGTGCATTGTCCGGCTTCACCTCGTCCTGTCCTTGCGCCCGGCCTGCCGAGGCCGGAAAGCTTGCCAGCAAAATGGACGCAAAGGCCAAGCCCATGGCGAATCGTCGCTTCGTCATTCGTCAGTCTTCCGTTTTATTTTGGCTAGAACAGTGTGCGCTGGCGCATCGCGGCAGATAGCGTGCCTTCGTCGAGATAATCAAGCTCGCCGCCGACCGGCACCCCATGGGCGAGCCGCGTCACCCTGACATTGGCGTCCTGAAGCAGGTCGGTGATGTAATGCGCGGTGGTCTGCCCATCCACGGTTGCATTGAGCGCGAGAATGATTTCTGTCACCTCGGCCTCGTGGGCGCGTCTGATGAGCCCATCGATGGTAAGGTCCTGCGGGCCGACGCCATCGAGCGGCGACAGCGTGCCGCCGAGCACGTGATATCGTCCGTTGGTCGCGGTCGCCCGCTCCAGCGCCCAGAGATCGGCGACGTCGGCGACCACCACGATGATCGCGCCGTCGCGGCGCGGATCGGTGCAGACGGTGCAGGGATTTTGGGTATCGATATTGCCGCAGGTCTTGCAGACCTGGATCTTGTCGATCGCAACCTGAAGCGCGCTCGCGAGCGGCGTCATCAGCGCCTCGCGCTTCTTGATCAGATGCAGCGCGGCACGCCGCGCCGAGCGCGGCCCGAGCCCCGGCAGGCGCGCCAGGAGCTGGATCAGCCGCTCGATTTCAGGACCGGCAACGGCGGCAGGCATTGCGTTACGAACCGAGCCCCAACAGTCCCGGCGGCAGCCCAAGGCCGCCGGCAAGCGACTGCATCTTCTCCTGCATCGCCGTCTCCGCCTTGCGCCGCGCATCGGCGTGCGCAGTTACAAGCAGATCCTCCAGGATCCCGACCTCTTCCGGCTTGAGCAGCGAAGGATCGATCTTCACGCCCTTGACGTCCATCTTGGCAGTCATGCGCACGGCCACCAGCCCGCCGCCGGCGAGCCCCTCGACCTCGACATTGCCGAGCTCTTCCTGCATCGCCTGCATCTTGGACTGCAGCTGCGCCGCCTGCTTCATCATGCCGAGAAAATCGGGCATCGGTGTTTCCTTTTGAAATTAGTCGTCGAAGTCGGCCGGACCATCGCCGCCGAACTCGTCGTCGCCTGTGCCGCCCGCGCTAATATCGGATTCCGGCGGCTCGGCGGCAAGCTTGCGCACCTCGATAATGCGCGCGCCCGGGAAACGTGCCAGCACTTCCCTGACGCGCGGGTCGGCCTCGGCGGCGCGCTCGCGCTCGTTCTTCTTGACCAGGTTCTGCTCGCGCAGTGTCGGCTGTCCCGCCTCGTTGGAGAGCACGACCGTCCAGCGCCGTCCGGTCCATAGCTCCAGCTTGCGAGAGAGCTCGGTGACCATGGTGCGCGAGGCGTTGGGTTCCAGTGCGACCTCGAGCCGGCCATCCTCGATGCGGACCAGGCGCATGTCGGCCTCCAGCGCCGACTTGGTCAGGAGATCGCGCTTCTCGCCCGCCAGGGCGACGAGCTGCGCAAAGCTCGTGATCCTCAGCGCCGGCGCAGCCGCCGATTCTGGTGCGACCATCTGCGGCTGCGCGCGAGCCGAGGTTTCGGCGCGCGGCGCCGCCGGCGCAGGTGCGCGCGCGACAGGCGCGGACATCGAGGAAACGGTCGAGGCCGGCGCGCCGCGCGGGGCCGCGCCGGGTGCAATCGTCGCGGAGGCGCCGCCGTTTTGCTCGATCATCCTGATAGCCTCGTCCGGCGTCGGCAGATCTGCGACATAGGCGATCCGCACCAGCACCATTTCGGCAGCCGCCGCAGGCCGCGTCGCAGCTTGCGTCTCGGTGATGCCCTTGAGCAGCATCTGCCAGGCCCGCGACAGCACCCGCATCGACAGCTTGGTCGCAAAATCGCGCGCGCGCAGCCGCTCGGTCTCGCTATAGGCGACGCTGTCAGCGGTCGCCGGCACGGCCTTGACCCGGGTGACGAAGTTCACAAACTCGGCCAGATCCGACAGCACCACGATCGGATCGGCGCCAGTATCATATTGCTCGCGGAACTCGCCGAACGCGCCGGCGATGTCGCCACGCATCAGCGCATCGAACAGGTCGATCACGCGCGTGCGGTCGGCGAGCCCGAGCATCTGCCGCACCGCATCCGCCCGCACCTCGCCGGCGGCGTGCGCGATCGCCTGGTCGAGCAGCGACAGCGAATCACGCACCGAGCCTTCGGCCGCGCGCGCGATAATGCCGAGCGCCTCAGGCTCGATCGCGACGCCTTCCTTGCCGGCGATATTGGCGAGATGCTTCATCAGGACATCCGCCTCCACCCGGCGCAAATCAAACCGCTGGCAGCGCGACAGCACCGTCACCGGCACTTTGCGGATTTCGGTGGTGGCGAAGACGAACTTGGCGTGCTCCGGCGGCTCCTCCAGCGTCTTCAGGAACGCGTTGAACGCCGCCGTCGAGAGCATATGGACTTCGTCGATGATGTAGACCTTGTAGCGGGCGCTGGCCGGCGCGTAGCGCACGCTGTCATTGATCTGCCTGACATCGTCGACGCCGGTATGGGAGGCGGCGTCCATCTCCAGCACGTCCATGTGCCGGCTTTCCATGATCGCCTGGCAGTGCACGCCCAGTGTCGGCATGTTGATGGTCGGCCCCTTCACGGAGCCGTCCGGCAGCTCGTAATTGAGCGCCCGGGCGAGGATGCGGGCGGTGGTGGTCTTGCCGACCCCGCGCACACCGGTCAGGATCCAGGCCTGCGGAATGCGGCCAGTCTCGAAGGCATTGGAGACCGTACGCACCACGGCATCCTGGCCGATCAGGTCGGCAAAGCTGGACGGGCGGTATTTCCGAGCGAGGACGCGATAGGGTTTGGCGCCGCTCTCCGGATTGCCCAGATCAAGGCCACCGGAGGCAGCATGATCGGGCTTTACGGGAGGGGCGCCGGCGTCGGTCATCGATCGATCCGCAAATGAACGTCTTTCGGCCGGCTTCGATCGGCTGGTTGGCGCGCCGAGATGACGGCTCACGCGCCAAGACGCGAACACAGGCGGAATATCGTCGTTCCCGCGCGATTCGCATCAGAAATTAGGTAGGAGACTGACGAGCGACCCGATCCGGACCTCGTTAGGGCTGCTTCCTTCCGGACCTGACCCGGTTGGCGAGTGGCTCGTCCACCGCCAATCTCCCGGCCCCTATTTGGGGCCAAAAGACCGAGAAAGCAAGCGGAGTCGGGGCTGCGTTTGCGGGGGTTGTGCCGGAACACGGAATGGCTTTAGCTGCAGCCGTGCCCGGGTTTGCCTGCCCGGGCATGTGGTTTTTTGCACCGTCATTCCGGGGCGATGCCTTGGCATCGAACCCGGAATCTCGAGATTCCGGGCTCGGTGCTGCGCACCGCCCCGGAATGACGGCGCTAACAACATCGCGAATCAATGCCGGGAAGAACGATGCCCGAATCCGCCTGGTCGCTGCATCCCCAGCTCAAGAAGGACACCATCGACATCGGCGACCTGCCGCTGTGCCGGGTGCTGGTCATCAAGGACGCCAATTACCCCTGGCTCCTGCTGGTGCCGCGGCACGAGGGCGCGGTCGAGATCATCGACCTCTCCGAGATCGAGCAGGCCCAGCTGATGACCGAAACCTCGCGCGTGGCGCGTGCGCTCAAAGAGATCACCAAGTGCGACAAGCTCAATATCGCAGCGCTCGGCAATGCGGTGCCGCAGCTGCATGTGCACGTGATCGCGCGGCGCAAGACCGACGCCGCCTGGCCGCGGCCGGTGTGGGGCGCGGTGCCGCCGATCGACCACGACGCCCAAGAGGTACAACATTTCATCAGCGCATTGCGCCGCAAGATCTGGTTGGGTTGAACAGACATGTCTTCTTCTGATGCTTTTCCGCTCGGTCACCCTGCCTTCGTGAACCATGTGCTCGACCGTGCCGCGCATCTGCGCACCAAGGACGACAGACTGATGGCGCTGGAAAGCGATTCCAGAACCCGCGCTTACGTGGTGTTCCGCGATTCGCTGGTGGTGAAGCGCGACGGCGAAGCCACGCGGGCGCTGCTCACCATCGACGAGGCCCTGAAATTCGGCGCCAATCCCGGGACGATCTTCTTGGGGCTGCGCGATGGCGCGGCGGTATTCGGCATGGGCATCGCAGCCGCCGCAGCCGAGAAGCTGATCGGCCGCGACGACGTCGCGGTGAGCGAATTGCGCGGCATGGCCATGCAGGGCGCGATCCCGCCGCAGGAGCTGTCAGCGGTGGCGATGGCGAAATCGCTGGTCAACTGGCACCAGCGCCACGGCTTCTGCGCCAATTGCGGCGCCAAGACTGCGATGCGGGAAGGCGGCTGGAAGCGCGAATGCCCGAGCTGCAAGGCCGAGCATTTCCCCCGCACCGACCCGGTCGTGATCATGCTGGTGACCAAGGGCGACAAATGCCTGATGGGCCGCCAATCGCGTTTTCCCACCGGCATGTATTCCTGCCTCGCCGGCTTTGTCGAAGCCGCCGAGACGATCGAGGACGCGGTCAGGCGCGAGGTGTTCGAGGAGGCCGGCATCCGCTGCACCGACGTCGCCTATTACATGACCCAGCCCTGGCCCTATCCGTCGTCGCTGATGATCGGCTGCACGGCGCGCGCTCTCAATGACGACATCGTGGTCGACCGCATCGAGCTGGAAGATGCGCGCTGGTTCGACCGCGACGAAGCGCGGTTGATGCTGACGCGGAAGCACCCGGACGGGCTGGCCGGCCCGCATCCCTTCGCCATCGCCCATCATTTGCTCGGGCGCTGGGTGCATGTGGGGGAAAGCGGGGATCGCTAGGCGGCGAGGAGTGGCCGCGCGCCCTTAGAACATCTTCTTATATGCATATTCGCGGGCCGCCTCGCCGCGGCGCAACTCATTGTTGCTGAAGCAATTTTTGGACGACCCAGGTGCTTTCTGGCTCCGCACACCCGTTTGAGGGGCTTGCTATAGAAGATTTTTCTATATATTTGTTGTGACAGCGCAAGCTATGGAACATTTTTCTCATGAACGAGCTCGCCGTTCAGGTCACCCCCCACGAAACCAACCGCCGGCTCGACGCCATCGACCGCAAGATCCTGATGGTGCTGCAGGAGGACGCCTCGCTTTCGGTGGCCGAAATCGGCGACCGGGTCGGGCTGTCCTCGACCCCCTGCTGGAAGCGGATCCAGCGGCTGGAGGCCGACGGCGTGATCCTGCGCCGGGTCGCGCTGGTCGACCAGAACAAGATCGGGCTCGGCATCACCGTGTTCGTCTCGGTGGAGAGCGCCGACCATTCGGAAGCCTGGTTGAAGAAATTCGCCGAAGCCGTCAGCGCCATGCCCGAGGTGATGGAATTCTACCGGATGGCGGGCGACGTCGATTACATGCTCCGCGTCGTGGTCGCGGACATGCAGAGCTATGACGTGTTCTACAAGAAGCTGATCGCAACCGTGACGCTAAAGAACGTCACCTCGCGCTTTGCGATGGAGAAGATCAAGTCGATCACCGCGCTGCCCGTGCCGGCGGTGGCGTAAGGTCCAGCTGCGGCAACTTGCCGATCATTTACCGACGGTTAGGTCTCACGAAATATTCTTGCCGGGATGGAGCGGGCAAACACCATCCCGAGATTGCGATGGCCTGCCTGGCTGAACGCTGCCGCGCTGCTGATCGCAAGCTTTATCGCGATCACAGCACTGTCGTTACAGGTCCGTCCGGGTGCCGAGGTCGTCGCCGTGGCTTTTCCGCCATGGTGGGACTCCCAGCGAGCCTTTCTCGCTGCGGGCTCGGCAGACGCTGCAATCGTGAGGATGACGGCGGTTCCGTCCCTTCTGGTGGTGCGGCCGGACCGGCACGACGGACTGGCGCGGCTGCGCGAGGCCGGGGTTTGGCTTGTGCTGGACCCGCAAGCCATCACCGCATGTTTTTTGCAATGATGTTGTGAGGGGCTGGGAATGACCATCGAAAGCGATGATCTGGCGAATTTGCGCGACACGACCAGCAAGGCGCTGCTTGCAGTGCTCTGGCTGCACGTTCCGATCTCCCTCGTCATCGGCATGATGCGCGGAGACTGGCTGATCCCGACGGCATTCATGGCAGCCATGGCGCTTGCCGCAAGCCTGTCCTGGAAAGCAGCCGGCGATGCACTCTCGACACGCCTGACCATTGCGGTTGCGCTGATGGGCGACGTCTCGATGTTCGTCTACCAGCTCCAGGGACATCCCTGGCAAATTGACGTGCACATGTACTTTTTCGCCGCGCTCGCCTGTCTGGTCGCCTATTGCGACTACCGGCCGATCATCGCCGGCACTGTCGCGGTTGCCCTGCATCATCTCGCGCTCAATTTCATCCTGCCGGCCGCGATCTATCCCGGCGGCACCGACTTCGGTCGGGTGGTTCTGCATGCGGTCATCCTGTTGATCGAGGCAGGCGTGCTGATTGGACTTGCGCACAAGCTGTCGCAGCTGTTTGAGACAGCCGCGCAAAAGGCCGCCGAAGCGGAAGCTGCCGGTGCCGCCGAAGCCAACGCTCTCCGGGAGCGCAGCGAGAGCGAGCAGCGCGCCAGGCAGGACCGTGACTCCGCTCGCCGCGAGCTTGCCTCCGGCTTTGAGCGGACAGTGGGCAGCATTGTCGAGGCCGTCGCAGACACGGCCGGCGAAATGCAGGGCCTGTCCTCCACAATGAGCACGAGCAACGCCGAAACCGCGCGCCTGACGGCTTCGGCCGCCGACGCTTCTGAGCAAGCATCGGTCAATGTCGATACCGTGGCGGCTGCCACCGAGGAACTCAGCGTATCGATCAACAACATCGCCCAACAGGTCACTCGCTCGGCCGAGATCGCCGCCAAGGCGGCCAACGAGGCGCGCCGCACCAACACTGTGGTCGAGGGTCTGGCGGCGGGTACGCAGAAGATCGGTGAGGTCGTCACGTTGATCCAAAGCATTGCTAGCCAGACCAATCTGTTGGCATTGAACGCCACCATCGAGGCCGCTCGCGCCGGCGAGCATGGTCGGGGCTTTGCGGTGGTCGCAAGCGAGGTCAAGGCGCTGGCCAATCAGACCGCAAAAGCGACGGAAGAAATCTCCGCACAGGTTCAGGATATCCAGAGCGCCACAGGCGAGGCGGTTAGTGCCATTCAGGCGATCGGCGGCACCATCGCCGAGATCGACGGCATCTCCAACGATATCGCCGCCGCCGTCAGCCAGCAGGGTGCGGCAACGCGCGAAATTGCAAGCAGCGTGCAACAGGCAGCAAGCCGCACCCGCGACGTCAAAGGGAATATCAAGACGGCGGGCCGATCGTCCGACAAGACCGGCGTCGCGGCGTCCAGCATGCTGGAAGCAGCGAACGCGCTCTCGTCACAATCCGCACAGCTAAAGGCCGAGGTCGCCAACTTCCTCGGCTCACTGCTTGTGGCCTGAGGTGAGTGACCCGCTCCGCGCAAGACGCGGAGCGGGGAATATCAGATCTTCTGATTGTACTCCCCGACCTCGGGATGGGTGCGCAGCACCGAATCGACGGCCTCGAACATGTCGCGCATGCGCTGTTCGGAGATCGGGCTTTCCACCACGACCACCAGCTCCGGCTTGTTGGACGACGCGCGCACCAGGCCCCAGCTGCCGTCTTCCACTGTGACGCGGACACCGTTGACGGTGACAAGGTCGCGGATCTTCTGGCCCGCGACCGGCTCGCCCTTTTTCTGCAAACTCTCAAAATGCTTCACCACGGCGTCGACCACGCCGTATTTGAGCTCGTCGGCACAATGCGGCGACATGGTCGGCGAGGACCAGGTCTTCGGCAGCGCGTTTTTCAGGTCCGCCATCGACTTGCCCGGCGCGCGGTCGAGCATCTCGCAGATCGCGATCGCCGAAACCAGGCCGTCGTCATAGCCGCGGCCGAACGGCTTGTTGAAGAAGAAATGGCCTGACTTCTCGAAGCCCGCGAGCGCACCGAGCTCGTTGGTGCGCCGTTTCATGTAGGAATGGCCAGTCTTCCAATAGGCCGTCCTGGCGCCCTGCCTCTGCAGCACCGGATCGGTGATGAAGAGGCCGGTCGATTTCACGTCGACCACGAATTGCGCGTCCTTGTGGATGGCCGACATGTCGCGCGCCAGCATTACGCCGACCTTGTCGGCGAAGATCTCTTCGCCGGTGTTGTCGACCACGCCGCAACGGTCGCCGTCGCCATCGAATCCGAGACCGACATCGGCCTTGTGCGCCAGCACCGCGTCGCGGATCGCGTGCAGCATTTCCATGTCTTCCGGGTTCGGATTGTATTTCGGGAAGGTGTAGTCGAGCTCGGTATCCAGCGGGATCACCTCGCAGCCGATCGCCTCCATCACCTGCGGCGCGAACGCGCCCGCCGTGCCGTTGCCGCAGGCGACCACGACCTTGAGCTTGCGTTTCAGCTTCGGCCGGCTGGTGAGGTCCTTGATGTAGCGCGCCGGGAAATTTTCATGGAATTGATAAGAGCCGCCGACCGTGGTCTTGAAGTCGGCGTTGAGCACGATCTCTTTCAAGCGCGTCATCTCGTCGGGGCCGAAGGTGAGCGGGCGGTTGGCGCCCATCTTGACCCCGGTCCAGCCATTGTCGTTATGGGACGCGGTGACCATGGCAACGCAGGGCACATCGAGCTCGAACTGCGCGAAATAGGCCATCGGCGTCACCGCGAGCCCGATGTCGTGCACCTTGCAACCCGATGCCATCAGGCCGGAGATCAGCGCATATTTGATCGAGGCCGAATAGCCGCGGAAATCGTGCCCGGTGACGATCTCTTGCTTGACCCCGAGCTCCCTGATCAAGGCGCCCAACCCCATTCCGAGCGCCTGCACGCCCATCAGGTTGATTTCCTTGTTGAACAGCCAGCGCGCGTCATATTCACGAAAGCCGGTCGGCTTCACCATCGGCTCGGATTCGAACGCGTATGTATTGGGGGATAGCGCAGGCTTCGGTTTCGGAAACATTCGGAAAACGACCTCGTCGGGAACTTGGAACGGCAGGTTGAACCTGCCATAGCGAATCAATCGCCGCGGCGGAAGGCCGGATCGCGGCGGGGGCGATGATTATTCGGGCAGGGTGGAAGGGTTCACCGGCGCCCCGAGCCTACTGCTGCAGCACCATCTGCCCGTTGCTGTATTCGAACCGCTTCAGGCGCGACAGGAACGACAGCCCGAGCAGGTTTTCCGACAGCGCCTCGTCCGGCAGCACCAGCGCATCGACATCGCGCAGCACGAGTCCGCCGACATCGACCATCGCAAGACGCGTGCGGGCGCCCTTGATGGTGCCGTTGGCGGTGGTGACATTGGCGGTGAAATCGCCGCGCGAGGGATAGAGGCCGAAATGCGCGGCCGAGCTTTCGTTGATCGCCACCACGGAGGCACCGGTATCGACCATGAAGTTGACGCGCTGGCCGTTGATCCGCGCTTCGGTCAGGAAATGACCGCTTCTGTCGCGATCGAGGGTCAGGCTGCGGGAGCCGGACTGCGGCTGCGCGGCCGGCTCGGAGGCAACGGCGACTTTCACCGGGTTCGGAGCGGCGGCCGCCGGCGTCATCCGGTCCGCCATCTCGGCCATGAAGCTGCCGAGCGCGATCATGATCGCCGCAAAGATCATCAGGTTACGCATGAGGCCACCACTCACCGCTCGACGACCGCCTGATTTGAACACAGTCTTTGACGGCGGCGAGGTCCAAACCCCGCCATTTTCGCGAAAAGGATGAGCGAAAGGTTAATGCGGGCGTGATCGCGCCCAAGAGATTCTCAGGCCGTCTTTGCAACCGGGCTCGGCACGGCAACACGCAACCCATAATAAACGGCGCCCGCGATGCCGACGCCGAAGAACCAGCCATAGACACCCCACCAGGATGGCAGGATCGACGTGAAGTTTGGCAGGACGGAAGAGAACAATGCGCCGATGCCGGCGGCAACCAGCGCGCGAACGCTCCAGCCGCCTTGGTAATGGTACTCGCCGTTCTCCTGGTACAGCGCCGGCACGTTCACCGCACCCTTGGCGATCAGATAATAGTCGACCATCATGACGCCGAAGATCGGCCCCATGGTTGCGCCGATCACTCCGACAAAGGTTGCGGCACTGCCTTCCCATGGCGCGAAGGGATAGAGGACAAGCGCGATCAGGGCCGCAATATAGCCGCCCTTCTTGAAGTCGATATATTTGGGAAAGACATTCGAGAAATCGAATGCCGGCGAGACGAAATTGGCGACGACGTTGATGCCGAGGGTCGCCACGGCGAAAGTGAGCGCGGCAAGCAGCGCCAGAAACCAGCTGTCGAATTTGGCCGAGATCTGGTCGGGGTGCAGCAGCACCTCGTGATAGACGTCGAAGGCTGCGATGGTGGTCACGCCGGCGACCAGCGAGAACAGGATCAGGTTGACGGGAAGCCCCCAGATGTTGCCCTTGCGCAAGGCGGCCGTATCCGGCGCATAGCGGGCGAAATCGCAGAAATTGAGATAGAGCGCGGCAAAATAGGTGATCCAGGTGGCCGCTACGGCGAACACGGCCACCAGCGATCCCGGCTCGCCGGGAACGCCGGCATCCCTGGTCTTCTCCAGCAGCACGTCCTGCGGGATCGGCGAGGTCAGCGAGATGCCGCCGGCCCGGACGCAGAGGAAGATCGCCAGGATCAGCATCATCACCCAGACCGCCGGTCCCGCCCAATCCTGGAAGCGGCGCACCGTTTCCATGCCGCGCTGAATGATCAGGAGCTGCAGTGCCCAGACCACGACAAAGCAGATGACTTCGAGACCGGAATGGCCGAGCAGATGCGTGGATTGGTGGAACGCCCTGAAGCTGTCCATGCGGGTCAGCAGCGCAACGACCGCGCCCGACGCCGCCGAGGTCTGCGCGCCGTACCAGAAGCAGGCGACGATCGCCCGCACCAGAGCAGGAATATTGGCGCCCCAGACTCCAAAGGAGGCGCGCGCCAGCACCGGATAGGGCACGCCGGTCCTGACGCCGGCATTGCCGACCAGTGTCATCAGAAAATAGATCACGAGCGAGCCAAGTCCGATCGCCAGGATGAAATTGACGAAACTGCCGCAGAGCAGGAACAGGCTGGCAGCGAGGTAATAGCCCCAGAGCGAGTGAACGTCCGACGTCCAGACATTGAAGATGCTGAACGGTCCCCAGTTGCGGACGGTCGCCGGAGCCAGGTCCTCGTTGTAAAGCGACGGCGAAGCGTTCTGGATTTCCAAGACAGCCTCCTCGGACGGGCGCCTGCGACACGAAATTTAAGCACGCATTCGCGCGCCTCGCCAGTCTGAGAAGCAAACGCCGTGCCGATGCCTCACGTTCCGCGCGGCTTGGCGCGGCGGGTCGGCAGTGCATTCGCCGGATCGTCCGGCCACGGATGGCGCGGATAGCGGCCGCGCAGGTCGGAGCGGACGGCGCCGTAGCTGCCGCGCCAAAAACCGGGCAAGTCGCGCGTGACCTGGACCGGGCGCTGCGCCGGCGACAGCAATTCAAGCACCAGCGGCACGGCACCGCCGGCGATCGAGGGGTGGGTGTTGAGGCCGAACAATTCCTGCAGCCGCACGGCGATGGTTGGTCCCTGCTCGGCCTCATAGTCGATGGCCAGCTGCGTTCCCGTCGGCGCTTCGAAATGGGTCGGCGCCTCGCGATCGAGCCGCGCACGCAAGTCCCACGGCAACAGCGCCATCAGCGCGTCCGACAGATCGCCGGCCGAGACGTCCTTTAGCCCAGTCTTGTCGTAGAGCGCCGGAACCAGCCAATCCTCCTGCCGCGCGGCCAGCGCATCATCCGAGAGGTCCGGCCACGGCTCGCCTTCCGCTTTGCGCAGGAACATCACGCGGTCGCGCCATTGGATAGCGGCCTTTGACCAGGGCAATCTGTCGAGGCCGGCGGTGACCAGACCGGCGGCGAAGATGCGCGCGGTCTCCGCGGAGGGCGTGAGCGCCAGCGGGGCCTCGCTCAGCGTCACCGCATGCAGGCTACGCCGGCGCCGCGCCCGCAAGGCCATCGAGCCGCGATCGAACGTGACCTCGTCCACGGTTTCGATCTGGTCGGCGAAGCGCTCCTCGATCTCATCTTGCGTGATCGGCGCCGCCAGCAGGATGCGGCCGCTGGCTGCCGTGCCTGTGAGCTCGCCGACGGCAATATAGGGCGCGCGTGCCAGTGCCGAGGTCTGCTCAATGGCGGCGCCGCGGCCATTGGCCAGCACAAAACTGCCATTGCCGCGGTTGCGCGCAATGCGATCGGGGAACGCAAAGGCCAGCATGACGCCGATGGACAATTCGTCGGGCTCGGCGGAGGGGGGATTGTCAGCCCTGACCTGCGACGCCCAGCGACGCGCCATGTCGCGCGCGCTTTGCGCACGCTGGGAACGGTCGCGGCGGAACTGGTCGAGCCGCGCAGTGAGATCGGCGCTGTCGCCACCAAGCCCGCGCTCGGTGAGAATGGCGGCGACCTCAGCCGCAGGACCAGCCGCACCGAAACGCGCGGAATCCACGATCATGCGCGCGAGCCGCGGCGGCAGCGCCAGTGCGCGCAGGCTCTTGCCTTCCGCCGTGATGCGGCCGCCCTCCTCCAGGGCGCCGAGCTCATGCAGCAGGCTTTTCGCCTCTTTCAGCGCCGGTGCGGGGGGCGGATCCAGGAACGGCAGCGTGGTCAGATCGGTCACGCCCCATTGCGCTGTGTCGAGCACCAGTGACGACAGATCGGCACTCAGGATTTCGGGCTGGGTGAACGGCGACAGCGATGCCGTCTGCGGCTCGTCCCAGAGCCGGTAGCAGATGCCGGGCTCGGTGCGGCCGGCGCGGCCGCGGCGCTGGTCGACCGCGGCGCGCGAGGCGCGGACCGTCTCCAGCCGCGTCAGGCCGATGTCGGGCTCATAGCGCGGCACGCGGGCCAGGCCCGAATCGACGACGATGCGCACACCTTCGATGGTCAGCGAGGTCTCCGCAATCGAGGTTGCCAGCACCACCTTGCGGCTGCCCTTCGGCGCCGGCGCGATGGCACGGTCCTGCACGGCAGCATCCAGCGCGCCGAACAGCGGCACGATCTCGATTCCCGCGTCCTGGATGCGCTCTTTCAGGAATGTTTCGGTGCGACGGATTTCGGCGGCGCCCGGCAGGAAGGCCAGCACCGAGCCGGGGTCAGCGCGCAGCGCAGTCGCGATCGCGTCCGCCATCTGCCGCTCCAGCGGCACGTCTGGCTTGCGGCCGAGATAGCGGGTCTCGACCGGGAAGGCGCGGCCTTCGCTGGCAACCACCGGCGCATCGCCCAGCAGCTTTGCGACCCGCGCGCCGTCGAGCGTGGCCGACATCACCAGGATGCGCAAATCCTCGCGCAAACCCGTCTGCGCATCCCGTGCCAGTGCAAGGCCGAGATCGGCATCGAGCGAGCGCTCGTGGAATTCGTCGAACAGCACCGCGGCAACATCGGACAGCTCGGGATCATCGAGGATCTGCCGCGAGAAAATGCCCTCGGTGACGACCTCGATCCGCGTCGCGCGCGAGACCTTGGAGCCGAAGCGGACGCGGTAGCCGACGGTCTCGCCGGCGCGTTCGTCCAGCGTCTTTGCCATGCGCTCGGCGCTGGCGCGGGCCGCGATCCGCCGCGGCTCCAGCACGATGATCTTCTTGCCTCTGACCCAGGATGCATCCAACAGCGCCAGCGGCACGCGCGTAGTCTTGCCTGCGCCGGGCGGAGCCACCAGCACGGCGGCGTTGGTCTTGTCGAGCGTGTCGGACAGCTCGTCAAGAACCGCGTCGATGGGAAGGGGCGTGTCGAAGCTACGGGGCAATGATGAAATCCGTGATCCCCCACTGCGCTCCCTCTCCCCACCCTTGCGGGGAGAGGGTTGGGGTGAGGCGCCGCTACCACGAATCCGGCAGGCAGTTCAAATGCGGAACGTCCCCCTCACCCGCCGCGCAAGAGCGCGGCGACCTCTCCCCGCAAAGAGCGGGGCGAGGTGACGACATCACGTCCGCTTCAGGGGCGTGCGGCCGACGCTTTCATACGTGAAGCCGTGCGCGGCCATCTCGTCCATGCGGTAGATGTTGCGCAGGTCGACGATGACCGGCTGGGCCATCTCCCGCCGCAACCGCTCGAGGTCCATGGCGCGGTACTGCACCCACTCGGTCACCAGCACGAGGGCATCGGCGCCCTTGGCGCAGAGATAGGGGTCGTCGCAATATTCGATCTCGGGCAGCTCCTTGCGCGCCTGCTCCATGCCGACCGGATCATGCGCGCGCACCCTGGCGCCCATGTCGAGCAGACCGGTGACGAGCGGAATCGACGGCGCCTCGCGCATGTCGTCGGTGTCGGGCTTGAAGGTCAGGCCCAGCACGGCAATGGTCTTGCCGCGCAGGCTGGAGCCGACCGCGTTCGCCACCTTGCGCGCCATCGCGCGCTTGCGGATGTCGTTGACGCCGAGCGTGGCCTCGACGATGCGCAGCTGCACGTCATAGTCCTGCGCGATCTTGATCAGCGCACGGGTGTCCTTGGGAAAGCAGGAGCCGCCATAGCCCGGCCCCGCATGCAGGAATTTGCTGCCGATGCGGTTGTCGAGCCCGATGCCGCGCGCGACCTCCTGCACGTCGGCGCCGACCTTTTCGGAGAGATCGGCGATCTCGTTGATGAAGGTGATCTTGGTGGCGAGGAAGGCGTTGGCGGCGTATTTGATCAGCTCGGCGGTGCGCCGCGCGGTGAACATCAGCGGGCCCTGGTTCAAGGACAGCGGCCGGTAGATCTCGGCCAGCACCTTGCGCGCACGCTCGTCCGAGGTGCCGATCACGATGCGGTCGGGAAATTTGAAGTCGCGGATCGCCGCGCCCTCGCGCAGGAACTCCGGATTGGAGGCGACCTCGACATCGGCCTGCGGATTGGTCTCGCGCAGCACCCGCTCGACCTCGTCGCCGGTGCCGACCGGCACGGTCGATTTGTTCACGACCACGGTGAAGCCGGAGAGCGCGCTCGCGATTTCCCGCGCGGCTGCGTAGACGTAGGAGAGATCGGCGTGCCCGTCGCCGCGACGCGAGGGCGTACCGACCGCGATGAACACGGCATCGGCTTCCGCGACCGGCGCCGACAGGTCAGTGGTGAAGTCCAGCCGCTTCGCCTTGACGTTGGTTGCGACCAGCGTGTCGAGGCCGGGCTCGAAGATCGGGATCTCGCCGCGCTTCAAGGCGGCGATCTTCTCCGCATCCTTGTCCACGCAGGTGACCTGATGGCCGAAGTCCGCAAAGCAGGCGCCGGAAACCAGACCCACATAGCCCGTGCCGATCATCGCGATTCGCATGAGATAGCCGTCTCCGTATGGTTAACGCGTCCGCCTCTTAACGCATTTCGTCGCAAAGGAAAGCCCTTCAATCCGGCATGTCAATTGTATGGGTAAAGGGGACGGCAACGGATTGGCGCCATCATGCAAAAATACCGCCTCATAAAGGGACAGCCATGACGGGAAACGGCACAGCGCCGACAGATCGCCGCTCCGCCGCGACCGCCTCCGCACGGGTCGACTGGGTCGACTATGCCAAGGGCATCTGCATCGTCATGGTGGTGATGATGCATTCGGTGCTGGGCGTGGAACTCGCATCCGGCAAGACCGGCTTCATGCATCTTCTGGTGGCCTTCGCAAAGCCGTTCCGGATGCCCGACTTCTTCTTGATTTCAGGACTGTTTCTGCCGCTTGTCATCGGCCGGGACTGGCGGCTCTATGTCGACCGCAAGGTGGTGCATTTCGCCTACTTCTACGTCCTGTGGGTGACCATCCAGTTCGCTTTCAAGGCCCCCGCCTTCGCTGCCGAGACCAACTGGGCGCATGCGGGCTATCTGTATCTGGAATCCTTCATCGAGCCGTTCGGCACGTTGTGGTTCATCTACCTGCTGCCGATCTTCTTCGTCGTCATAAAACTGACACGCAACGCACCGCCGCTCGTGATCTGGACCGTCGCAGCGCTGCTGGAAACGGCGCGGGTCGCGACGGGGTGGACCGTCATCGACGAGTTCTGCGCGCGATTCGTCTACATCTATTCGGGCTATCTGTTCGCCGACTATGTGTTCGCGCTGTCGGATCGCGCACGCAGCTACCCGACGCAAGCCTTGGCTGCGCTGGCAATTTGGGCGCTCGTCGAAGCAAGCCTTGTTGCGCTCGGCTGGAGCGAGCTGCGCGGGGTCTCGCTGCTGCTGGGGCTCGCCGGCGCATGCGCGGTGATCACGACCGGCACGCTACTGGCGCGCGCACGGAGGCTCGATTTCATCCGCTTCTGCGGCGAGCATTCGATCGTGATCTATCTTGCCTTCTTCCTGCCGATGGCGGCGACGCGAACGCTGTTGTTGAAGGCTGGCGTGATCCATGACATCGGCACCATCTCGCTGATCGTCACCATCGTCGGCGTCGTCGGCGCACTCGCGATCTGGCGGCTGGCGCTGGCCGCACGTTGGAACTTCCTGTTCGAGCGGCCCGATGCCTTCTGGATCGCTCCGAGGAAGCCGGCCGCGGCGCTGCAGCCGGCGGAGTGATCACGGCCTGAGATAAAGCGCGCCGCTGGTGCGCCCCGCCTCGAGATCGGCGTGGGCCTGTGCCACGTCGCGCAAGCGATAGGCGGTGCCCGTCCCTTCCAGTTCGCCGCTCGCCAAAGCCGCAAGCACCGCGTCGGCGGCGGCGCGATAATCGACCGCATCGTTCATGTAAGCCATCACGCTTGGCCGTGCGAAGATCAGGCTGCGGCGCGGCCCGAGTTCCTCGACGTCGAGTGGCGGTATTAGACCTGCGGCCTGGCCGATGCTCGCGACCACGCCGAAGGGCCTGACGCAGGCGATGGTCTTCCGCAAGGTCGTGCCGCCGATGCCATCATAGGCCACGTCAACGCCGCGCCCATCGTTAAGCTCTGATATGGCGCGGACAAAGTCGGCGTCACGACCGACGACGACATGATGCGCGCCAGCGGCTCGGGCGATCGCAGCCTTGGCGTCCGAGCCGACGGTACCGATCACCGTTGCGCCAAGGCGTGAGGCCCAGCGCGTCAGCAGCTGGCCAAGACCGCCGGCTGCCGCGTGCACGAGGATGACCGTGCCGGAAGCGACCGGAAAGATACGGCGCAGCAGCATGTGGGCGGTGATGCCCTTGACGAAACTCGAAGCCACTGCCTCGTCGGACAATCCGTCCGGCAGCCTGACGGCGCGCCACGCCGGCAGGTTTCGTTCCGACGCGTAGGCGCCCACCGGCGCGCCCGCATAGGCGACGCGATCTCCGACCGAGAGCCCCCTGACATGGGCGCCGACAGCCGCGACCACGCCAACGGCCTCGACGCCGGGAATGGCTGCTGCCGGCAGCGGGTAAAGGCCGATGCGCTGATAAATGTCGATGAAATTGACGCCGATGGCACTCTGGCGCAGCTGGACCTCGTCTGCACCGGGCGGCGGCAGGTCGGCCTGTGCCAATTCCAACTGCTCCACGCCTCCCGGCGCCTTCAATCGCACAATCTCGGCCATGACGTCGTTCCTCTTGCTTATGAACACAGCCATTGTGCTGATAGCGGCGACCATGCGAAATTGCCCAGCTGCTCACATTCTTCGTGAATTTCTGCACATGCTGAACTGGGACGATCTGCGCTATTTCGTCGTGCTGGCCCGCGAGGGCACGTTGTCGGCGGCGGCTCGCGCGCTTCGCGTCGACCATGTCACGGTCGCCCGCCGCGTCGCCGCACTGGAGGCATCAACCGGGCTCAAGCTCGTCGATCGCCGCGCCCGCGTCTATCGGCTGACCGAGGATGGCAGGCGCGTCGCCGCACTTGCCTCGCCGATGGAGGAAGCCGCGTTTGCGGTGGAACGGGCGATGCGGGCGGCGAGTCCAGGACTATCGGGCGAGGTCGCGATCAGCGCGCCGCCATCGCTCGCCAACGCGCTGATCGCACCAAGGCTGATCGAGCTGCGGCGCCAGCACCCAGGCATCCACATCAAGCTGATCGGGGAAAAGCGCAGTGCCTCGCTCACCCGCCGCGAGGCGGATCTTGCGCTGCGGCTGTCGCGCCCGACCGAGCCGGGGCTGATCGCGCGCAAGATCGGGCATTTCGGCTTCAGCCTGTACGGCGCGCCAAGCTATCTGAAGGAGACGCCGCAGCACGCGCATGCCTTCATCGCCTATGACGCCAGCATGGACGACGCGCCCCAGCAGCTCTGGCTGAAGGCGATTGCCGGCAAGCGCGAGATCGTGCTGCGCACCAGCGACCTGGAAAACCAGGCGGCCGCGGCACGCGCTGGCGTGGGCATGGCGGCCCTGCCGCATTTCCTCGGCGATGGTGATCCGCTTCTTGCGCGGCACGAGGTGAATGCCGGCGAGGTCAGGCGCGATGTCTGGCTGGTTGTCCATCGCGATCTCCGCAAGGCACCGGCCATCCGGGCCGTCATGGAGTTCCTGGCCCACTGCCTGCAGCCGCCATGACGCGCAAAAATCCGGTGCGCGACCTCGCCGAAATGGGTGTTATCGGGGACAAAAATCCCTACATTGCCGCCATGCCGAAAACCTCCCCCAAAGCTGCCGCCGCCGAGAAGCCCGTTGCCGCAAAGCCCGTCGCCGCCAAAGCGCTGGGCAAAGGCGACCACCTCTTCCTGGTCGACGGCTCCTCGTACATATTCCGCGCCTATCACGCGCTGCCGCCATTGAACCGCAAGTCCGACGGGCTGCAGGTCAATGCCGTGCTCGGCTTCTGCAACATGCTGTGGAAGCTCTTGCGCGACATGCCGCCGGACAACCGTCCGACGCATCTCGCGATCATCTTTGACAAGTCCGAGATAACGTTCCGCAACAAGATCTATCCGGACTACAAGGCGCATCGGCCGCCGGCGCCTGACGATCTGATTCCGCAATTCGCGCTGATCCGCTCTGCCGTGCGCGCCTTCGACCTGCCCTGCCTGGAACAGGCCGGCTTCGAGGCCGACGATCTGATCGCGACCTATGTACGGCAGGCCTGCGAGCGCGGCGCAACCGCGACCATCGTCTCGTCGGACAAGGATCTGATGCAGCTCGTGACCGACTGCGTCACCATGTACGACACCATGAAGGACCGCCGCATCGGCATTGCCGAGGTGGTGGAAAAATTCGGCGTGCCGCCGGAGAAGGTGGTGGAGGTACAGGCGCTGGCCGGCGATTCCACCGACAACGTGCCCGGCGTGCCCGGCATCGGGGTGAAGACGGCGGCACAGCTGATCGTCGAATATGGCGACCTTGAATCGCTGCTGTTCCGCGCGAGCGAGATCAAGCAGCCGAAGCGGCGCGAGGCCCTGATCGAGAATGCCGAGAAGGCACGGATCTCGCGCCAGCTCGTGCTGCTCGACGACAAGGTCGATCTCGAGGTGCCGCTCGACGATCTCGCCGTGCATGAGCCCGACGCACGCAAGCTGATCGCCTTCCTGAAGGCGATGGAGTTTTCCACGCTGACGCGACGCGTCGCCGACTATTCGCAGATCGATCCGGCCGATATCGCGCCAGACGAGCTCTTGAAGAGCGGCGGCAATGGCGAAGCCGCGCCGGCGCCGAGTGCTTCCGCGCCTGCTGCCGCCAATGGAGCCGCGACCGCCAAGGAGCGTCCGCGCGCCAATGCGGCTGGCCCGAACCGCGCAGCGCCCGACAAGAGCGACCGGGCCGGTAGTCTCAAAGGCACGCCGCTGGCGCTCGCCAATGCACGCGCGGAGACCGCGCGCAACATCCGCGTCGATCGCACGAAGTACCAGACCATCGAGAGCCTCGGCCAGCTCAGCGCCTTCATCGCGCGCATCCACGATGTCGGCCATTTCGCCATCGAAGCCAAGGCCCATTCGATCGACCCGATGCAGGCTGATATCAGCGGCATCGCGCTGGCGCTGGCGCCGAACGACGCCTGCTACGTCCCGCTCGCGCACAAGCAGCCCGGCAGCGGCGCCGGCCTGTTCGACACCGGGCTTGCTCCGGGGCAGATGAAGCAGGAGGACGTGCTCGGCTTGCTGAGGCCGCTCCTGGAATCCGCGGGCATCCTCAAGATCGGCTTCAACATCAAGTTCACGGCGGTCATGCTCGCGCAGGCCGGCATCACCTTGCGCAACTACGACGACGCGCAGCTGATGTCGTATGCGCTCGACGCCGGCCGCGGCTCGCATGCGCTCGACGCGCTGGCCGAGCGCTGGCTTGGCCATGCCATGCTGACCTTCGGCGAATTGACCGGCAGCGGCAAGAACAAGCTGTCCTATGATCAGGTCGCCATCGACAGGGCAACCGCTTATGCGGCCGAGGATGCCGACGTCATCCTGCGGCTGTGGTACCTTCTCAAGCCGCGCCTGATCGCCGAGCGCATGACCGCGGTGTATGAGACGCTGGAACGTCCATTGGTTTCGGTGCTGGCGCGGATGGAGCGGCGCGGCATCTCGATCGACCGCCAGGTGCTATCGCGGCTGTCAGGCGATTTCGCGCAGACCGCCGCGCGCGTCGAAGCCGAGTTGCAGGAGCTCGCGGGCGAGCCGATCAATGTCGGCAGTCCCAAGCAGATCGGCGACATCCTGTTCGGCAAGATGGGCCTGCCCGGCGGCAGCAAGACCAAGACCGGGGCATGGTCGACCTCGGCGCAGGTGCTGGATGACCTCGCCGAGCAGGGCTACGACTTCCCGAAAAAGATCCTGGAATGGCGCCAGGTCTCCAAGCTGAAATCAACCTACACCGACGCGCTGCCCACCTACGTCAATCCGCAGACCCATCGCGTCCACACCACCTACGCACTGGCGGCAACCACCACGGGGCGGCTGTCGTCGAATGAGCCGAACCTGCAGAACATTCCGATCCGCACCGAGGACGGCCGCAAGATCCGCCGCGCCTTCATTGCAACGCCCGGCCACAAGCTGGTCTCGGCCGACTATTCTCAGATCGAGCTCAGGCTGCTCGCCGAGATCGCCGACATTCCCGTGCTGAAACAGGCCTTCCGCGACGGGCTCGACATTCACGCCATGACAGCGTCGGAAATGTTCGGCGTGCCGATCAAGGATATGCCGAGCGAGGTGCGCCGCCGCGCCAAGGCCATCAATTTCGGCATCATCTACGGCATCTCCGCGTTTGGGCTGGCCAACCAGCTCGGCATCGCCCGCGAGGAGGCGTCCGCCTACATCAAGAAGTATTTCGAGCGCTTCCCCGGCATCCGCGCCTACATGGACGAGACCAAGGAGTTCTGCCGAAAGAACGGCTATGTCGTCACGCTGTTCGGCCGCAAATGCCACTACCCCGAGATCAAGGCGAGCAACGCTTCAGTCCGCTCCTTCAACGAGCGCGCCGCGATCAATGCGCGATTGCAGGGCACAGCGGCCGACATCATCCGCCGCGCCATGACCCGGGTGGAGGAGGCACTCGCCGAGAAGAAGCTGTCGGCGCAGATGCTGCTGCAGGTGCATGATGAATTGATCTTCGAGGTGCCGGACGAGGAAGTCGCGGCAACCCTGCCGGTCGTGCAGCACGTGATGCAGGACGCGCCGTTCCCAGCCGTGCTGCTGTCGGTGCCGCTGCATGTCGATGCCCGCGCCGCGACCAATTGGGACGAGGCGCATTGATCGAATTGAGGGTGGGCAAAGGCGCACTTGCGCCGTGCCCACCATGCGTGTCGCGGAAGGTGGTGGGCTTAGCGCCGAACTTGCACCGTCATTCCCGGATAGTCCGCAGGACCACAGCCGGAATGACAGTGCCAAAACTTCAATCCAGCTTCGCCTCCATGCCGCGCTTAACGGCGGGGCGCGCCATCAGGGCGTTGTACCAGCGCTGCACATTGGGAAAGTCCGCCAGATCCACCTTGTGGCGGGGATGGCGCCAGGCCCAGCCGAGGATGGCGAAATCGGCAACCGACAGCTCGCCGGCGACATGGTCACGGTCCGCGAGACGCCGGTCGAGCACGCCGTAGAGCCTGCGGGTCTCCGCCATGAAACGTTTCAGGCCGTAGGCGCGGTCCTGCTCGTTCTCCAGCGCGATGAAATGATGCACCTGGCCCGGCATCGGCCCGAAGCCGCCCATCTGCCACATCAGCCATTCGTACACCGGGATGCGTTCCGCCAAGGGCTTCGGCAGGAACTTTCCGGTTTTCTCGCCGAGATAAAGCAGGATGGCGCCGGATTCGAAGACGCTGACCGGCTTGCCCTCGGGTCCCTCGGGATCGATGATGGCCGGGATCTTGTTGTTCGGGCTGATTGCGAGGAATGAGGGCGACATCTGTTCGCCCTTGGTGATATTCACGGGCACCACCCTGTAGGGCAGGCCCATTTCCTCCAGCGCCACGGAAATCTTGCGGCCGTTCGGCGTGTTCCAGGTGTGAAGTTCGATTGTCATGTGCTCCCTTTTCGCGCCTTCTGCCGGCCCTTCAGCTCTTGTTCAGATGCGCGTCTCTAGCATCTGACAAACGGGTAGCGCAAAGCTGCCGCCCCGCCCTCCCCCGGTCCGGAGGGCCGGAAATGACAGCCATTCCCGCTGTTGACGAGCCGATATCGGCTCTGGAATGTGTGCCGGACCGCCGATAAATTGCGCCGCTGCTGAAATCGCGAGAACAACCTTGTCCAAATCCGCCTCCCGTGCCCGGCTCCACGACATCATCCGCCGCCGCTCGTTCGGCCGGGGCGAGGTCACGCTGGCCTCGGGGCGCAAGAGCGATTTCTATTTCAACCTCAAGCCGACCATGCTCGATCCGGAAGGCGCCGCCCTGCTCGCCGAAGTGACCTACGAGGCGCTGCGGGACGATGAGATCGACTATATCGGCGGCCTGGAAATGGGCGCGGTTCCGCTGGCGGGCGCGATTGCGCAGCTGTCCTGGCTCAAGGGCCACCCGATCGCAGCCTTCTTCGTGCGCAAGAAGCCGAAGGAACACGGCGCGCGGCTTGCCATCGAAGGGCTCGCCAAGGGCGAGACGCTCGATGGCAAGCGGGTCGTCGTGGTCGAGGACGTCACCACCACCGGCGGCTCCGCCATGAAGGCGGTCGAGGCGCTGCGCGAGGTTGGCGCCAATGTCGTGCTGGTTCTAACCATGGTCGACCGCGAGGAAGGCGCCAACGACACCTTCGCACAGGCCGGCCTGCCGTTCCGCTCGATCTACAGGGCTTCCGAATTTTTGTAGGCGTGAGGGACCTGCTCCAACCTTCTCCCCTTGTTGTGGGAGAAGGTGGCGCGGGCGAAGCCCGCGACGGATGAGGGGTTTCTCTCCGCGGGTACAATGAAAAACTGCTGCAGAGATCGATCCGCGGAGGCAGACCCCTCACCCAAGCGGACCTCGGTCTGCCAGCGAGCCGCCCTCTCCCACAAGGGGCGAGGGCACAACAACGAGCACCGCGCTTCGCGCACATTTCTTCCACGCCGCCTCACACGCTTAGACCTCATTTACCATCCGCGGCTATGGTGAATCCACGCTTGCTGCGAGCTTTGCGCGGCAAGCAGCTCAGTTGCGTCGGGTGGAGTTCGCGCGTTGCGTATGGAGTTGTTGTTTCAGCGCAAGCTGCACCGCAGCTTTGCTGCCGCCGCCGTCACCGGCGCGCTCGTTCTCGCGCCGCAGATGGCCTCCGCCGAAGGCCTGTTCGATTTCTTTTTCGGCGGTTTCCAGAAGCAGCAGCATCAGACAGCGCCGGAGGGCTCGTTCTTCGATCCGTCCGACAATAATCCGCCGGCGCCGCCGCGGCCGGCCGTGGCAAGCTCGGGCCCGGCGTTCTGCGTGCGCAGCTGCGACGGCAGATATTTTCCGCTGACGCGCGGCGGCGCCTCGCCTGTGCAGATGTGCCAGGCCTTCTGTCCGGCCAGCGCAACGAAAGTGTTCTATGGCTCCAGCATCGACGGCGCCACTGCGGCCAGCGGCGAGCGCTACGCCGATAGCGAGAACGCCTATGCCTATCGCAAGGCGCTGCGCGCCGACTGCACCTGCAACGGCCGCGATCCGGCGGGGCTCGCGCCGATTGACCTCGCGCTCGACGCTTCGCTGCGGCCGGGCGACGTCATTGCGACCTCCGATGGGCTCGTCGCCTATTCCGGCGTGCGCACCGGCAACGATCTCGCCCCGGATTTCACGCCTGTTGCGTCCTATCCAGGGCTGACGCCCGAAGTGCGCGCCCGGCTGAACGAGATGAAGGTCGCGCCGGTGCGGGCGGACATGACGGCAAACGATGCGCCGGCCGCTGACATCACTCGCGCACCGTTGCCTCCGGTAACCATCGCGCCGAAGCCTTTGCCCGCGCGAGACAAGCGCGCGGAAGCGAATTAAGGGCGGTCATTCCGGGGCAATGCGGAGCATCGAACCCGGAATCTCGAGGTTGTGGCGCGAGATTCTCGGGTGCGCAATTGCGCATCATGCTTCGCGTCTGCGACGCGCCCCGGAATGACGGACGAGATCACCGCCCCACGATCACGCCGATCACGTTCGGCGCCGCCAGATACTTCTCCTCGATCGCGGCGCGGGCGGCGGCGCGATTTTCCGGCGTGAGCAGGCCGCGCTTCTCGGCCAGGATCATCCAGCAGTAGCCCCACCAGTCCGTGAGCATGCCGGTGTCGTCGACGAGATCGTAGCCCTGTTCGGCGGCAAAGATGCGCGCCTGCGCCTCATCCAGCGTATCGAGGAAGGCGTGATCGGCAGGCGAAAACAGCTCATCGGAAATGTCATCGATGGTGTAGCCCCAGATCGAGGCGCAGACCGCGTTGAACTCGCGGTCGATCTCGTCGTCGTCGATAAAGCGTCGACGCGACGCCTGATGCAGCCGCGACAGCGAGCGCGCAAAATCGGCAATCCGGGTGAGCGCGAATTGATCAAAGGCAATGGTGGACATGTAGGCCTCACAGGGCGGACAGACCATAGATGTTGTGTTGGCGACGTGCCGAATCGCTACGATATATCAGATACTTGCTAAAGTGTTCTTAATTTGTTCCAATGCGTGTATTTCTCGGCGCCCCGGCGAAGGCCGGGGCCCATAACCCCAGGACTTGGTATCGGGCAGGCTGTTGGTCAGATGGGTACACCCAGCGCCTACTTCGTCTACATCCTTGCAAGCAAGAAGCACGGCACGCTCTACATCGGCGTCACCAACGACATCCGTGCGCGGCTTGAGTTGCATCGCTCAGGCAAAGGCTCTGAATTCGTCAAGAAGTATGGCGTCACGCGACTTGTTTACATGGAAGAGTACGCCACGCCTCAAGAGGCCATCCAGCGTGAGAAGCAGCTGAAGGAGTGGCACCGGAATTGGAAGATTCGGCTAATCGAACAGGAAAATCCCGATTGGGACGACCTGTCGGCCCTTCTCTGACATCTGGGGTTATGGGCCCCGGCCTTCGCCGGGGCGACGAGAGAGCGTACGTAACCCCTCACATATCCGCGAGCATCCGGTCGCCGCAGTAATTGGCATAGAACTTCCCGCCGCATTGCCGGCGGATGGCGGCGCAGCGGGCGGCTGGTGAGGCATTCTGCGGCAGGCTGAAGGCGCAGCCCAGGCCATCGGCACTGCGGCCGAGCTTGCCCGCGGCGAAGGCCGCGCTTGTTGCGGAAATGCAGACGAGCAGCAGCAAGGCCGCGATGATCTCGATGGTCAGTCGCATAGCAGTCCTCCCGAGATTTTGTCGCGCAGTATACCCCAGTATAGGCGCGAGGCCGACTGGAACCATGGCAGGCTGAATCGGCCCGGTCCTTGCATAAAAATCGTGCATGCGTCGCACAACCGGGCCCTTCCGGGTTTCGGCTCGTGGCGCAACGTGCTTACATTTCGGTGAGTCTTACTGTCAGGATTGCAAGTTGGCAGACCAACCGTTCCACTATCCCGCGCCCGGCCAGCCTGTCGACGAGCTCGCTTTGGCCGAGATCAAGAGCGCCATACTGGCCAAGCTCCGCCTTGCGATCGGCAAGGATGCCGGCATGGCGACCAGGCACGACTGGTACAAGGCCGCCGCGCTGGCGTTGCGCGATCGCATCGTCCATCGCTGGCTGACGGCAGAAAAAGAGAGCTACGATGCCGGCAGCAAGCGCGTCTATTATCTCTCACTGGAATTTCTGATCGGGCGCCTGTTCACCGACGCGCTCAACAATATGGGGCTGTTCCAGGTGTTCGAGACCGCGCTCGGCGATCTCGGCGTCGGCCTCGACGAACTGCGCAAATGCGAGCCGGATGCCGCGCTCGGCAATGGCGGCCTCGGACGGCTCGCCGCCTGCTTCATGGAGAGCATGGCGACGCTGCAGATCCCGGCAATCGGCTATGGCATCCGCTATGATTACGGCCTGTTCCGCCAGATCATCAAGGATGGCTGGCAACAGGAATATCCCGACGAATGGCTGTCCTTCGGCAATCCCTGGGAGTTGCAGCGGCCGGAGGTGGTCTATCACGTCCATTTCGGCGGCGGCGTCGAGCATGTCGACGACAAGGGGCGCGACCGCGCGATCTGGCATCCAGCCGAGACCGTGCAGGCGATCGCCTATGACACACCGATCGTCGGCTGGCGCGGCCAGCATGTGAACGCGCTGCGGCTGTGGTCGGCGCGCTCGCCCGATCCGCTCAAGCTCGACGTCTTCAACAAGGGCGACTATCTCGGTGCCAGCGCCGAGCAGTCGCGCGCGGAAGCGATCTGCAAATTCCTTTATCCGAATGACGAGAGCCCGGCCGGGCGCGAGCTGCGGCTGCGGCAGGAATATTTCTTCGTGTCGGCTTCGCTTCAGGATCTGGTGAAGCGGCACCTCGCCTCCGACGGCCAGATGCGCAGCCTCGCCATGAAGGTCGCGGTGCAGCTCAATGACACCCATCCCTCGCTCGCGGTGCCCGAGCTGATGCGGATCCTGGTCGACCTGCACAATTTCCGCTGGGAAGAGGCGTGGAAGCTCACGGTCTCCACGCTGTCCTACACCAATCACACGCTGCTGCCGGAAGCACTGGAGACCTGGCCGGTCGAGATGTTCGAGCGGCTCTTGCCGCGCCATCTCGAGATCATCTACCGCATCAACAGCCAGCATCTGGCGCTTGCCGAGCATCGCTGCCCCGGCGATATCGATTTCCGCGCCTCGGTCTCGCTGATCGACGAGAAGAGCGGCCGCCGCGTGCGCATGGGCCAGCTCGCCTTTGTCGGCTCGCACCGCATCAACGGCGTCTCGGCGATGCATTCGGAGCTGATGCGCGAGACCGTATTCCACGATCTCAACCATCTCTATTCCGGCCGCATCACCAACAAGACCAACGGCATCACTTTCCGCCGCTGGCTGATGCTGGCCAATCCGAAGCTGACCAATCTGCTGCGCGAAGTCTGTGGCGAGGCGGTGCTCGACGATCCCACGCGACTCCAGTTGCTGGAGGCGCGTGCCAGCGACAACGTCTTCCAGACCGAATTCCGCAAGGTAAAGCACCACAACAAGCTGGCGCTGGCGCGGCTGATCGGTGAAAAGCTCGGCGTCCGAGTCGATCCGACGGCGCTGTTCGACGTGCAGATCAAGCGCATCCATGAATACAAGCGCCAGCTGCTCAACATCCTGGAAACGGTCGCGCTCTACCAGGCGATGAAGGACGATCCGCAACGCGACTGGGTGCCGCGGGTCAAGATCTTTGCCGGCAAGGCGGCGGCGAGCTATCGCTATGCCAAGCTGATCATCAAGCTGATCAACGATGTCGCCGAGGTCGTGAACAACGATCCCGCGATTGCCGACCGGCTCAAGGTCGCTTTCCTACCGGACTACAATGTCAGCTTGGCCGAGGTGATCATTCCGGCCGCCGATCTCTCCGAGCAGATTTCGACGGCCGGCATGGAAGCCTCCGGCACCGGCAACATGAAGCTGGCGCTCAACGGCGCCTTGACCATCGGCACGCTCGACGGCGCCAATATCGAGATCCGCGAGCATGTCGGACCCGAGAACATCGCGATCTTCGGCATGGAAGCGATGGACGTACTGGTGCGGCGCAAGCAGGGGCTCGACGCCAGCGACGTGATCCGCAAATCGCCGCAGCTTGGGCGCGCCATCAATGCGATCGGCGCCGGCGAGTTCTCGCCCGGCGAGCCCGGCCGCTTCGAATCCATTACGCATGCGCTGCGCTATCTCGACCACTACATGGTCAGCGCCGATTTCGATTCCTATTACGAGGCGCAGCGCGCCATCGATGCGCGCTGGCAGGTAATGCCGGCCTGGACGCGCGCCAGCATCCTCAACGTCGCGCGCATGGCCTGGTTCTCCTCCGACCGCACCATCCGCGAATATGCCAAGGAGATCTGGAACGTGCCGGTGCGCCCGACGCCGTCGACGATGGCCGAAAGCGCGCAGCGCGGCGCTCGGTGAATTCTGTCGCGCGGAACGCGATTACCTCCGGCGTCATTGAATTTCAGGTGGCACCGCCGATATTCACTCGGTCATTCCGGGGCGATGCAAAGCATCGAGCCCGGAATCTCGAGATTCTCAGGTGCGCAACTGCGCACCATAGTTCGGTCCTATCGGACCGCCCCGGAATGACGGAGTGAATCGCACGGAATGCACAGCAAATCCCCGCATCTCTTCGACGACGCCACGCGGATCACCGCCGGTGACAGCCGCTGGCAGGGACGCACCAGCCCCGATTACTGGGCCTTCGTCGGCCCGTTCGGCGGCTTCACGGCTGCGGCGATCCTGCGCGCGCTGATGGAGCATCCGCAACGCGCGGGCGATCCGCTCGCGCTCACCGTCAATTTCTGCGCGCCGATTGCTGAAGGCGCGTTCGATCTCGACCTCCGCCTGGTCAAGGCCAACCGATCGAGCCAGCATTGGTGCGTGGAGCTGTCGCAGGACGGCCGCGAGCCGGCAACGCTTGCGACCGCCGTATTGGCCGAGCGCCGCCCGTCGTGGTCGCAGGCGCAGGTCAAGATGCCCGAAGCGAAACCGTTCGAAAAGATCAGGCGCTATCCTGACGTCGCGGCGAACTGGACGCGGCAATATGACTTCCGCTTCATCGAGGGGCTTATCGACACAGGTGCCGGCGTTCGGCCGCAGCCCGGCAGCGCCTTCTCAAAGCTCTGGATCGGCGATCGCGTGCCGCGCAAGATCGACGCGCTGTCGCTGCTCGCGATGTCGGATGCGTTCTTCGCCCGCATCTTCCACGCGCGCGGCGAGATCGTTCCGATCGGGACCGTGTCGCTGACGACCTATTTCCATGCCGATGCCGAGGATCTTGCGCGCGAGGACATCAGCCACGTGCTCGGCGTTGCCGATGCCAGGATCTTTCACAAGAGCTATGGCGATCAAAACGGCGAGCTGTGGTCGCCCTCAGGCCGGCTGCTCGCCACCACGACGCAGATGACTTATTTCAAGGCTTAGGCTGCGGTCTCTGGGCGGTGTCGTCCCGGCGAAGGCCGGGCCCCATAACCCGCAGGACGGAGTTTTGCGAAGAACATCTACGACCAAGCGCCGCAGATAGATTCCGCGGTATGGGTCCCGGCCTTAGCCGGGACGACCTCGGATGTGTTGACGCTTGCCCACTCACTCCGCCGCGAGCTTCACCTCGGGCGCGGCCGCACGCACGTCGGCGTCGACCTTTTCCTCGAACTTGGCGAAGTTCTTCTGGAACATCGCAACCAGCGCCCGCGCGGTCTTGTCGAACTCGTCCTTGTCCTTCCAGGTGTTGACCGGGTTGAGGATCTCGCTCGGCACGCCGGGCAACGCAGTCGGCACCGCAAAACCGAAATACTTGTCGGTGCGGAATTCGACATTGCGCAAGCTGCCATCGAGCGCGGCCGTCAGCAGCGCGCGCGTCACCTTGATCGGCATGCGGCTGCCGCTGCCGTATTTGCCGCCGGTCCATCCGGTGTTGACCAGCCAGCAATCGACATTGTGGTCGGCGATCAGCTCACGCAGCATATTGCCGTATACCGAGGGATCGAGCGGCAGGAACGGCGAGCCGAAGCAGGTGGAGAATTCCGGCTGCGGCTCCTTGCCGAGACCGCGCTCGGTGCCGGCAACCTTGGCGGTGTAGCCCGACAGGAAGTGATACATCGCCTGGGCCGGCGACAGTTTTGCGATCGGCGGCAGCACGCCGAAGGCATCGGCCGCCAGCATCACCACGTTCTTCGGATGCGGCGCGCGGCCGGTGCGCGAAGCGTTGGGGATGAACTCCAGCGGATACGCCGAGCGCGTGTTCTCGGTCTTGGAGCCGTCGTCGAAATCGACCTCGCGCGTGTCCTCGTCGAGCACGCAATTCTCGAGCACCGCACCGAAGCGCTTGGACGCTGCGTAGATCTGCGGCTCGGCCTCCTTCGACAGCTTGATGCACTTGGCATAGCAGCCGCCCTCGAAATTGAAGACGCCGTCCGGTCCCCAGCCATGCTCATCATCGCCGATCAGGGTGCGGTTCGGATCGGCCGACAGCGTGGTCTTGCCGGTGCCGGACAGGCCGAAGAAGATCGCGGTGTCGCCCTTGTCGCCCACGTTGGCCGAGCAGTGCATCGGCATCACGCCGCGGGCGGGCAGATAATAATTGAGCGTGGTGAACACGCTCTTCTTCATCTCGCCGGCATAATACGACCCGCCGATCAGGACGATCTTGCGGGCGAAATCGATGGCGACGACATTCTCCGAGCGCACGCCGTGACGTTTCGGATCGGCGCGGAAGCTCGGCATGTCGATGATGGTGAGCTCGGGCACGAAGGTCGACAGCTCGATCGCCTCGGGGCGGATCAGGAGCGTGCGGATGAACAACGAGTGCCAGGCGAGCTCGGTGAAGACGCGGGTCTTGATCCGATAGGTCGGATCGGCGCCGCCATAGAGATCCTGAGCAAACAGCCGCTTGCCTTCGGCATGCTTCAGGAAATCCTGGTAGAGCGATTCGAATTGCTCTGATGTGATGGACTGATTGCCGGCCCACCACATCTTCTTGTCGGTGGTCGCGTCGCGGACCGTGAACTTGTCCTTCGGACTGCGCCCGGTGAATTCACCGGTGTCGGCGCATAACGCGCCATCGGCCGAAAGAACCGCTTCGCCGGCCGCCAATGAATATTGATAAAGCTGCGGCGCGCGGAGATTCCAGTGCACCTGCTTGAGATTCTTTAAACCGAATTTGTCGGCGCCGAAGGCACCGTTACGCACGCCTGTTTCTTGCACGAAGGCTCCTCCTCGAGTCCCGCATAGCTTGAGCGCGGTCTTGCCGACGCGCCGCATTCTTGCGGTGCCACCACTATAGCCCCACCGGCCTGGGTCCGGCGACCTATTACTGATGAACGCCCGGCTTGCCAAGCCGATCCCACGGCATTGGTTTACTTGCATAAGTTAAACCGATCGGCGCTCGACACCTGCCACGATACGGCATGAATTACATGCACAACTGCGCGACAATACGCCGCGAACAGCCTGCAACATGAGCAGATTTTTGCGGCGCACAAAGATCTATGGGGTCGCGCCCTCCCCGATCAAAGCAAACGGTCCCCAGATCGCGGGATATGCATTGCGTGGTGAAGACGTGTCCGCGAGATAGGCCAGCATGGCCTGCCGCAACGCCTCCGCGCGTCCGAGTTTCGGTTCAAGCTTCAAACGATCGAAAGTCGAAATCGCAAGCCGCGTGGCAGCTGCGGAATCGACCGCCCAATGCGTCACCAGCAGCGCGCGTGCGCCGGCATAGAAGAAGGCGCGCGCCAGTCCCGACAGCGCTTCCGCACCGGGCCGGTCGCCGGCGATGGTATTACAGGCCGACAGCACCACCCAATCGGCGTTGAGCTTCAACTGCGCGACCTCGCTTGCGGTCAGCAGCCCATCTTCGATGTCGCTCGGCTGCGCGGGAATGGACAGCGCAAGTGACGGCTCGGCGAGGCCCTTGACGTCGCCGGCCACCAGCCCATGGGTTGCGAAATAGACGATGCGATAGTCGGCAAGCCTGGCGCGCTTGAGCGTGGTCTCGCTGGCATCACTGCCGAGATGGATATCGGATGCGGCTGCTCCCAGGTCTTTTGCCACAGCGTTCAGCTCGTCGGCGGTATCGGGAAGCTGGGGCAGTGCGAGCGCGAGCCTGCCGCGATCGACACCGACGCCGCGCCAGAAATCGGTGTAGGCGATAGTCGCGAGGCTGCGTGACGCAGTCACGGCGGCGCGTTTGCCGGCGCCACCCTCATTCGGGTTGAACAAGGGGTCGCCGAAACCGGTCATAGGCTTGATCGCCTGGTCCCGCTGCACAAAGCCCCGCAGCGCCTTCAGGCTCGCAACAGACGGCAGCACCGACACGGCATGGCACCTGATCAGCCAGGCGGCATCGCGATAGCCGTCGAACGTCTCGGGGATCGCAGCCTGAGGCTTCTCAGTGACCATGAGATGGAAGGGCAACGCGGTCAGCGCGCCCTGCGGCACCACGAGCAGGCTCCGCTTGTCTTTCACCAGCGGCTCGACCGGACCGAGCAGCGTCGCATAGAGCTCGTTGGCGAGGGCAAGGTCGAACAGGCCTGATTTTCCCGAGGCGTCGCTGGCGCGGCCGACATCGAGCCCCTTGCGAAATGCGGCGACCTTTTGCGAGACCGCGTCAGCGCCGAGCGGGATCTGCCTCCAGTCGGAGCCGTCACGCGTGATCGCGATGACGTAGCTCTCCTTCTCGGCCAGTGCAAACAGCACCATGGCTTCATCGCTGGCCAGCAGCGCCTGAATGTCCTTTGCGGCAAGCGGCAGCGGGTTCGATAGCGCGGCGTAATCCGGAAACTCCTTCGCAAGCGATCGCTGCAGGCTCGAGCGCTCCACTGCAATCGCGGCGAGCCGTTCCCGCTCGCGCTTTCCCGCAGCCGCATCATGCCCGCCGGCTTTGGAAGCTGCCGCCACGATCGCCCTGTCCAGCGCGTCCGCTTCAGCGGCGAGGTCCTGATCTCTGCGCACGAGCTCGGCCAGGTGATCGCTTCCTGCCGCAAGCCGTACCGCAAGCTTGTTCACGGCTGAGGCCGCAGACGATTGATTCCCGCGCTGGATCACCTCAAGCGCCTGATCCAACGCCCTCTCCCGCGGCATCAGCTGCTTGGCGGGCGCCGCGAACAGGACGGCAAGCGCGCTGCGCAGCTGCGCCTGCCCAGTTGCGAGCGTCTTGTCGACCAGCGGCAGCGCGTCCGCGGTGCGGCCCTGCGCCTGATAGAACGCGGCGAGATTGTTTTGCGAGGTCGCGACATCGGGATGCGCAGGGCCGAAGCCGTGCTCGCGGATGGCAAGCGCCCGCAGGTAAAGCGGCTCGGCATCCGCGGCGCGGGCTTCGCGCTCATAGAGATCGGCGAGATTGTTGAGCGAACGCGCGACATCGGGGTGCTCATGTCCAAGCAGCCTTTCCCGGATCGCAAGCGACTGCCGGATCGGCGGCTCGGCCTCGGCGTAGCGGCCTTCGCTCTTCACCACTTGGCCAATGTTGTTCAATACCGTCGCAGCCGCGGGATTTTCCGGACCGGCCGCCTTCTGGTAGATCGCAAGCGCCCTGCGCAACAGCGGCTCGGCATCGGCGTGGCGATTCTCGCGCTCATAAAGCGTTGCAAGATTGTTGAGGGCCTTGCCGACATCGGGATGGTTGGGCCCATGCGCCCGCTCCCACAGCGCAAGCGCGCGCTTGAACAAGGGCTCGGCTTCGTCATAACGCGACTGCCGCTGATAAAGGGCGGCGAGATTGGTCAATTCCGGCGCGGCATCCGCGCTGTCGAGACCGCCAGCCTTCTCCATGACCGCGATCGCGCGCTTGTGGAGCGGCTCGGCCTCGGCATCGCGCCCCATCTGGCCATAGAGCTGGGCGAGATTGTTCAGCGCGCCGGCGTAATCGCGACTGTTCGGCTGCGATTTCTCGAGCTCGGCGACCATCGCCTGCGCCAGCGCGATCGCCTCGGCATATTTTCCGGCCTCACTGAGTGCGATGACCTTGCCGCTGCGCGCGAACAGGCCGCCTTGCGCCGCCGCGGCGACATTGAAGGACACACCGGCGCCAAGCGCGAGCGACAGCAGCACGACAGATCGACAGGCAGACTTCATCACCGTTCTCGCGCGAGTTGGCCAGCTTGCCTTTGGTCGCGAGAACGCCAGTGAGCGTTCACCAAATGGCTGCTTAGGAGGCTGCGCGCGCCTCGTCCGCCAGTCTCACCAGCATCTTTCGCAATTCACTCGCATTCGTGACGCGCGCGGGGAAATCGAGCCGCAGCGTCGCCTCGCCCGCCTGCAAATCGATGCCATCAGGATCAATCGAGGTGCAACGCCAGTCATCGCTCGCCCCGTCAAGCAACCTGGTTGCATAGAGATTGAGTGCCTCGCGATGATCGGTGTTCATATGCTCGACCGCACCCGTCTCTGCCTCGATCAAGCCTTTCGACGCACTGATGTCGGTCAAGAATTGTTCCGGCTTGAGATCGAGGATCCGGCCAAATCCGGCCACCAGATGGACGCCGCTCGGCATGATCCGGAAGAAGGAGAAGTCCGGAAAATCGAGATAACCTTCGGCACTGGGATGGGCTGCCAAATAGCGCCGCCGCACCAGGTCCAATTCCTCCGCTCCGACCCGTTCCGCCCGCCCCTGCAACATGATGCGCGCACCCTCGAGGGGATCGCCGGGAGCACGTTCGTCCAGCATCAGGGAAACGCGCCCATCCGCCAGGATATTGCTTGTATGTACGGCGAGTCGGGAAATCAGCAGGATGGGGGTACCGTCGGGGTGGCTCGCCACGTTGACCAGAGAGCAGTAAGGGGCGCCTGTTCCGGCCATCAGAGTCGCCAAAGCCCCCTGACGGCGCCGCCGGAGCAGGGAACGGGTCACTTTCGAGGGGTCGAAATCGGCCGTCGGTTGCATTGTTTTTAACTCGTCATCTTATTGCAAAGAGGCCCTTTTTTCGGCTAAAGGGCGTTTAGATGGGTCGGACGCGAGTCGTCCCCGGGAACTCGGTCACACTTCAGCCCAGCTTGCAATGCTCGCTGGCTACATTCGAAACCCATTCTCATACGGCGCATCACCTGGATCGCCCGTCGTTCAGCCAACTAAACTGAAAGCAGGCCCATGCCCACAATCGCCCTGGTCGACGACGACCGCAACATTCTCACCTCCGTCTCGATCGCGCTGGAAGCGGAAGGCTACCGCATCATGACGTATACCGATGGTGCGTCGGCGCTTGACGGTTTCCGCACCACCCAGCCCGACCTTGCCATCCTCGACATCAAGATGCCGCGCATGGATGGCATGGAGACGCTGCGGCGCCTCCGTCAAAAGTCGGATTTGCCGGTGATCTTCCTGACCTCCAAGGACGAAGAGATCGACGAATTGTTCGGCCTCAAGATGGGCGCCGACGATTTCATCCGCAAGCCGTTCTCGCAGCGGCTGCTGGTCGAGCGCGTCAAGGCCGTGCTCCGCCGTTCGCAGCCCAAGGATCCGGCCGCAGCACCAAAGGAAAATGACGCCAAGGCGCTCGATCGCGGCCTCTTGCGCATGGATCCCGAGCGTCACACCTGCACCTGGAAGAACGAGCCGGTGACGCTCACCGTGACCGAATTCCTGATCCTGCAGGCGCTCGCGACGCGTCCCGGCGTGGTCAAGAGCCGCAATGCCCTGATGGACGCGGCCTATGACGACCAGGTCTATGTCGACGACCGCACCATCGACAGCCACATCAAGCGGCTGCGCAAGAAGTTCAAGGTGGTCGACCAGGAGTTCGAGATGATCGAGACGCTCTATGGCGTCGGCTATCGTTTCAAGGAAGCCTGATCTGCATTTTGTTTGACGTGCCTTTGCGACGCCATCACAGGACTTGGGGTAGGGTCTTGGGGTAGGATGGCGGGGGAATAAGACGAGAAACAACCGCCGTGCTTGATCGAACGCAGCCCGATTCCGGACTGAACGATCCGGGCGTGTCCTCTTCCGTGGTTCTGGACGCTGCGGAAGCGGAAGCGCTGCCGGCCAAGGGATGGCGTGGTCCGCTCAGCTGGCTGAGCCGGGCCGGCCAGTTTCTCTTCACCCTCTCCTTCTCGAGTCTCACCCGGCGCATCGTCTCGCTCAACATCGCGGGCCTGCTCGCGCTGGTGGCGAGCATCCTTTACCTGTCGCAATTCCGCGCCGGCCTGATCGACGCCCGCGCCCAGAGCCTCCTGGTGCAGGGCGAGATCATCGCCGGCGCGATTGCGGCGTCCGCGACGGTGCAGACCAACTCCATCACCATCGATCCCGACCGGCTGCTCGGCCTCAAGCCCGGCGAGAGCCTTGGCGCGCCCGACGAATATCTCGACTTCCCGATCAATCCGGAGAGGGTCGCGCCGGTACTGCGCACCCTGATCTCGCCGACCAAGACGCGCGCGCGCATCTTTGACCCCAGCGGCGGCATCATCCTCGACAGCCGCAGCCTGGAAAATGTGCTGCGCTTCGAACTGCCGCCGCCCTCGCAGCCCGGCCTCTACGAGCGTGCGACCACTGCGGTGCGCACCTGGCTCAACCGCGGCGACCTGCCGCTCTACCGCGAATACGATAATGGCGACAAATATGAAGAGGTCGCCGATGCGCTGAAGGGCCAGAAGCGCAGCATGGTGCGGGTCAATGCCCGCGGTGAGGTGATCGTCTCGGTCGCGGTGCCCGTGCAGCGCGACCGCACCATCCACGGCGCGTTGATGCTGTCGACACAGGGCGACGACATCGACCAGATGGTCACGGCCGAGCGGCTGGCGATCCTGAAGGTCGGCGGCGTGGCGTCAGCGGTGATGATGCTGTTGTCGCTGCTGCTTGCGAGCACCATCGCGGGCCCGGTGCGGCGCCTCGCCGACAGCGCCGAGCGCGTCCGCCGCCGCATCAAGACCCGCGTCGAGATCCCGGACTTCACCCGCCGCCGCGACGAGATCGGTCATCTCTCCGGCGCGCTGCGCGACATGACGGACGCGCTCTATAACCGTATCGAGGCGATCGAGATGTTCGCCGCCGATGTCGCCCATGAGCTGAAGAACCCGCTGACCTCGCTGCGCTCGGCGGTCGAGACGCTGCCGCTTGCGCGCAACGAGAACAGCCGCAACCGGCTGCTTGGTGTGATCGAGCACGACGTCAAGCGGCTCGACCGTCTGATCTCCGATATTTCCGACGCGAGCCGGCTCGATGCCGAATTGCAGCGCCAGGACATGGTGCCGGTCGATATCCGGCGACTGTTGACGACGCTCGCGTCCGTCGCCAACGAGACCAAGCTCGGCCACGACGTCGGCGTCGAAGTGCGCTTCGAGGGCAAGAGCTCCGACACCTTCTCGGTGCCCGGCCACGATTCACGGCTCGGCCAGGTGATCACCAACCTGCTGTCGAACGCGCAGTCGTTCTCCGAGCCCGGCCAGAAGGTGCGCATCCATTGCCGCCGCGTCCGCGCCGATATCGAGATCGTGGTCGATGACGACGGGCCCGGCATTCGTCCCGACGCGCTGGAGCGCGTGTTCGAGCGCTTCTATACCGACCGTCCGCATCAGGGCTTTGGCCAGAACTCGGGCCTGGGCCTGTCGATCTCCAAACAGATCATCGACGCGCATGGCGGGCGCATCTGGGCCGAGAATCGCGCAGGGCCGGCCAACGAGGACGGCGAGCCGACGGTCGTTGGCGCCCGCTTTGTCGTCAGGTTGCCGGCCCTATGACCGGCGATGCCGCGCCAAGCGTGCATGCCTCCGCCGTCAAGGTCGGCAGCCACGCGGTCCTGATCCGCGGCCCCTCCGGCGCCGGCAAGTCGCGCCTGGCCTTCAATCTGATCCTGGCGGGACGCTCGGGACTGCTCCCTCCGGCCGTCCTGGTCGCCGACGACCGTGTCCGGCTGGACACAGATGGCAAAGAATTAATTGCCCGTGCGATACCGGAGCTCGCCGGCCTGATCGAGATTTTCGGGCTCGGCATTCGCCGCTGCGACTATGTAAATGCGGCCCCGATTGGGCTTGTGGTCGATCTTGTGGCGAGAGATGCCGAGCGACTGCCGCCTTCCGAAGCCCTCCAGATCGTGCTTTCTGGTGTTTTGCTACCGCGAATCCCTGTTGCAGCCGGCCATGATCCCCTCCCGCTGGTTGTCGCCGCGCTGACGACAACTGCTAGTTCATCTTCCGTTAACCATTGGGGCCATTGTGAGAAGGGAATTGGTAACCATATCAGTCCCACACTCGCGACCGAATAGACCGTCGCGGCTCCCTCTCCCCTGCCGCCAGATTCCGGGAGAACCGCAAACATCCCCTCTTGCGCGGGGGCGCTGGATGGTCAAAGTGGCGCGTTCGTGCGGTGCACCAATGGCACCCGCGAGGAGTTTCCGATGATTGGCCTAGTACTGGTGACCCACGGGCGCCTCGCCGACGAGTTCAAGGCGGCGCTTGAACATGTGATGGGTCCGCAAAAACAAATCGAAGCGGTCACGATCGGCGCCGAAGATGATTCCGATCTCTGTCGCAGCGACATCATCGAAGCGGTCAACCGCGTCGATTCCGGCGATGGTGTCGCGATCCTCACCGACATGTTCGGCGGCACGCCGTCCAACCTCGCGATTTCCTGCATGAGCCGCCCGAAGGTCGAAGTGCTCGCGGGCATCAACCTTCCCATGCTGGTGAAGCTCGCCAAGGTGCGTGAAGAGCGCTCGCTGCCCGACGCGATCGCGATGGCGCAGGAAGCGGGGCGCAAATACGTCACCATCGCCAGCCGTGTTCTTGCCGGCAAATGAGCGACGACGACGAAACGTCGATCGAGCATATTCCCGGGCCGCGGGTGCCCGAGGACGCCATCTCCAAAGAGCTTCTGATCATCAACAAGCGCGGCCTGCATGCGCGCGCCTCTGCAAAATTCGTCCAGACCGTCGAACGCTTCAACGCCGAAATCTGGGTGACACGCGGCAGCGAGACTGTCGGCGGCACATCCATCATGGGATTGATGATGCTCGCCGCGGCGCCCGGCACCACCATTGTAGTCTCGGCAAAGGGCGCTGAAGCGGAAGCCGCGCTCGCCGCGATCACCGAGCTCGTGGAGAGCAAGTTCAACGAAGAAGGCACGTGAGGCCCTGTCGTCCTGGCCAAGCGCAGCGCGAGCCGCAACCTCGGGCGGAATTGGCATAGCGTCCCTATCCTTCGTCATGCCCGGGCTTGACCCGCCTGCGCGGCCATGACGACTTGAGGCAACAATCTCCTGCCTCATCGCGGCTTGGGGCTATAGATCACTGCTCTTCGGCCGGGACGACGGAGAGCTATTTGCTCGGCGGCTGAATAAAAATCTTCCACGCAACCGACGGCCCTGGATGGCCCTGGAAGAAGCGTTGCGTGGTCATCACGAGCTGCTCTGCATTGGGCGCGTTCTGCTTCATCCAGGCTTCGCATTCCGGCAGCCGGTTATCTGTCGTGTCGCAGATGCCGATGAAGCCGAGACGCTTGGCCTCATCCAGCGAAGTCAGCCCGGACGACCACAATTCACCCGGCGTCAAGGGCGCCGGGTGGTCGGGGCTGTAGAACGTCATGGGCTCGCCGATTTCGGTGGTGCCGGCGACCACCGCCCAGCGCGAGCCGAAGCGCTCGTGCCAGGCCTGCGTCAATTCACGCGCGAGCTGCGAGCGCGCCGCGTAGCTGTTGGCCGAGTTCGGATTCTCGGCCATCTCGCGCTCCGCAATGGTTGGTGCGGCGAGCAGCGCGGCAAGCGAGAGCACGAACCAGATCACGACAATCCGGAACAGGGCGAGCCCGGGCACGCGCAGCCGAGGAAGCGCGACCAGCGCGAGCGGCACAAGGAAGAACAGCGAGATACCCCAATCGGTCTTCATGTAGACCGCCAGCGCAAGGCCGCCGAGCGGCGGGCCGATCGCGACAATGATCTGGATGATCCAGACATTGAGCGCCTGCGCGCTATCGACGCCTGGATTGGGGCCGCGCGACCAAATCGCCGAAAATCGCGAGCGCCATAGCAAGGCCAAAAGCCCCAGCAATACCGGCACGGCCAGCAGACCGAGATTGTGCTCGACATAGCCGAGCACTTGCTGGGCACTCAGCGCAGGGCCGAGGTGTCCGTAGACATCGTCAGCATAGGTCAGGGGCACGAAATCGACGCTCTTGAGCCAGATCAGATGCGGGATCATCGCAACGACCATGGTCGCAATCCCCACCCACGGCGCCGGCGAGCGCAGGAATTTCAACCGATCGGGATGGATCAGCGCCGCAAGCCCGATGGCGCCGATCATGGTCAGCACCCAGTATTTGGTCATCAGCGCCAGCGCACCGGCGAGGCCCAAGAAGACACCGGACGGCCAAGTGCGCTTCTTGAAGGCGTCAAGATAAGCCAGCACCAAAAGCGGCAGTGTGACGAGCTGCAGCAGGTCGGGGTTGTATTTAAATCCCTTGAAATTGAAGATCGGATAGAGCGCGAGCAGCACCACCACGAAAAAGGCACGGCGGCGGTCGACCACCCGAAGCGCGACGAGATAACAGAGCACGAGCCCCACCCCGAGCACCGTCATCGCCAGCAGATAGGTGGCCCAGTCCGCGACCGGAAAGAACCTGAACCAGAGGCCCGCGATCCAGCCCGACAGCGGCGGATGCTTGCCATAGCCCCACTGGAACTTTTGGCCCCAGGCAAAGGCCTCGGCCACATCCATATGGACGTCCTGGGCCGCCTTCAGCTTGATCAGGGTCTGCGTCCAGATCAGGGCATGCAGCAGGGCAAAAGTGATGACAAGCCAGAGACCCGTCTCGGGATCCCGCACCCGCGCCATCAGCCACGCGGCGGGACGGCGCAGGACAAAACGCCAGCGCCGCACATGGGAGGCGGTGGGTAACAATGATGCAGTCGACATGCCCCACGCGTAGCGCTTTTTCAGGCCAAGAGGAATTGGCTTGGAATCAGCTTGGCGTGAACAAAAGCCCTGAAAACAAAGCAATAAGGTTGCCGCCCCGAGAGGCCAATGCTATCCCGCCGCCCATGACGACCGCCCCCATTTCCAACATCCGCAACTTCGCCATTGTCGCCCATATCGACCATGGCAAGTCGACCCTGGCCGACCGGCTGATCCAGATGACCGGCGGCCTGTCGGATCGCGAGATGGCGGGCAAGGAGCAGGTGCTCGATTCCATGGATATCGAGCGCGAGCGCGGCATCACCATCAAGGCGCAGACCGTCCGGCTGAACTACCATGCCAAGGATGGCAAGGATTACATCTTCAACCTGATGGACACGCCCGGCCATGTCGACTTCGCCTACGAGGTCTCGCGGTCGCTGGCCGCCTGCGAAGGCTCGCTACTCGTGGTGGACGCGAGCCAGGGCGTCGAGGCCCAGACGCTTGCCAACGTCTACCAGGCGCTCGACAACAACCACGAGATCGTCCCGGTCCTGAACAAGATCGACCTGCCGGCGGCAGAGCCCGAGAAGATCAAGCAGCAGATCGAGGACGTGATCGGCATCGACGCGTCCGATGCCGTGATGATCTCCGCCAAGACGGGCCTCGGCGTTCCCGACGTGCTGGAGGCGATCGTCACCCGCCTGCCGCCGCCGAAGGGCGATCGCGATGCGACCTTGAAGGCGCTCCTGGTCGACAGCTGGTATGACGTCTATCTCGGCGTTGTCGTTCTGATCCGCGTCGTCGACGGCGTGATGAAGAAGGGTAGCCGCATTCGCATGATGGGCACCAAGGCGGCCTATGACGTCGAGCGCGTCGGCTTCTTCACCCCCAAGATGCAGCAGGTGGACGAGCTCGGCCCCGGCGAGATCGGCTTCATCACCGCGGCGATCAAGGAAGTCGCCGACACCCGCGTCGGCGACACCATCACCGACGACAGGAACCCGGTGAAGGAAATGCTGCCGGGCTTCAAGCCGGCCATTCCCGTGGTGTTCTGCGGCCTGTTCCCGGTCGATGCCGACGATTTCGAAACGCTCCGTGCGGCGATGGGCAAATTGCGTCTCAACGACGCCAGCTTCTCGTTCGAGATGGAGACCTCCGCCGCGCTCGGCTTCGGCTTCCGCTGCGGCTTCCTCGGCCTATTGCATCTGGAGATCATCCAGGAACGCCTCTCGCGCGAGTTCGATCTGAATTTGATCGCGACCGCGCCGAGCGTGATCTACAAGATGCATCTGACCGACGGCTCGATGATCGAGATCCACAATCCTGTCGACATGCCCGACGTGGTCAAGATCGCGGAGATCGAGGAGCCCTGGATCGAGGCGACCATCCTCACGCCGGATGAGTATCTCGGCAGCGTCTTGAAGCTTTGCCAGGACCGGCGCGGCGCGCAGAAGGAGCTGACTTATGTCGGCAACCGCGCCATGGTGAAATACGACCTGCCGCTCAACGAAGTGGTGTTCGACTTCTACGACCGCCTCAAGTCCGTCTCCAAGGGCTATGCCTCGTTCGACTATCACCTGACCGACTACAAGCCCGCCGATCTCGTTAAGATGCAGATCCTGGTCAATGGCGAGCCGGTGGATGCGCTCTCGATGCTGGTGCACCGGACCCGCGCGGAGGGCCGCGGCCGCGCCATGGTCGAGAAGATGAAGGAATTGATCCCGCCGCACATGTTCCAGATCCCGATCCAGGCGGCGATCGGCGGCAAGGTGATCGCGCGCGAAACGGTCCGCGCGCTGCGCAAGGACGTCACCGCGAAATGCTACGGCGGCGACATCACGCGCAAACGAAAGCTTCTGGAGAAGCAGAAGGAAGGCAAGAAGAAGATGCGGCAGTTCGGCAAGGTCGACATCCCGCAGGAAGCCTTCATTGCCGCGCTGAAGGTGGATAGCTGATCCACGGCACTCTCATCCCGGGGCGCTCGCATCAGCGAGCAGCCCGGAATCTGGAGATTGTGGCACGAGATTCGGGGTTCGATGCTGACGCATCGCCCCGGAATGACTGCCTTCCAATCCGTCTTGCTCTTGCCATCCAGATAGATCACCATCGCTTCCTCTAATTTATAAATCGATAAATAAGAGGGACCGCCATGAGCAAGCCTGCCGCTCTTGACCTCGTCGAGCGCGCCCGCGCGCTGGCTCCGCTCATCAGCAACGAAGCCGACGAGATCGAGCGGACGCGGCGGCTGACGCCGGCGGTGACGGCGGCGCTGATCGAGAACGGGCTCTACCGTGCGCTGCTGCCGCAGAGCCTCGGCGGCGCCGAGGCGCCGCTTGCCATCTTCATGCAGATGCAGGAGGAGATCGCCAAGGCCGATGCATCGACCGCCTGGTGTCTCGGCCAATGCAGCGTCTGCGCCATGGTCGCGGCCTATCTCGATCGCGATGTGGCCGAGGAAATCTTCAACAAGCCGCCCGGCATCCTGGCCTGGGGCGCCATTGCCCACGAAGTGCGCGTGGTTTCCGGGGGCTACCGCGCCAGCGCGCGCTGGGACTTTGCCTCCGGCTCGCGGCAGGCAAGCTGGCTCGGCGCGCATGTCAGGATCCTCGAGGAGGACGGCACGCCACGCAGGAAGCCGGACGGCACGCCGGAAATCCGCACCATCCTGTTCCCGGTTGCAAGTGCCATCATGCATGACGTCTGGGACGTCATCGGGTTGAAGGGCACCGGCACGGATTCCTATTCGGTGGACAATCTGTTTATTCCCGAGAAATTCGCAGCCCTTCGCGATGAGCCGTCCGCCTTGCGCGAGCCGGGGCCGATTTACAAGATCCCGACCCACTACGTCTTCGCCATGGGGTTTGCGGCAACCTCCGTGGGCCTCGCCCGCGCCATGCTGGATTCGGCCATCGATCTCTCCCGCAGGAAGACCCCGCAGGGGTTGTCGGCGATGCGCGAGAACAATGCCGTCCAGGGCCTGATCGGCCGCACGGAGGCGACCTTGCGCGCCGCGGGGGCCTATCTCTATTCCACCGCGGCCGAGGTCTGGCGCGATCTCGAGGCGGGCGCGCCCGTGACCGAAGCCCATCGTATTGCCATGCGCATCGCCGCGACATGGACCATTCACCGGTCGACTGCCGTGGTCGACACGGCCTATCACATGGCCGGCGCCACCGCCGTATTCGCGGCCAACCCGTTCGAGCGGCGCTTTCGTGACATGCACACCATCGCCCAGCAGATCCAGGCGCGCGACACCCATTACGAGGACGCCGGCCGGGCGATCCTGTCGGACAAGCTGCAGGCGCCGCCAACGGCCCGATGAGACCGAAGATGAACCAGCCAATGCAGGGCTTGGTCTGCAGTCATGCTCTGCGCGCAGGTGGTATTAGCCAATATTAAACAATCACGGGTATTCGGAAACCAGCCACGCGCAGTTCGGAATGCCCCCATGTTCAAGCTACGGTCGATCGCCGCCCGCCTGATCCTTGCCATCTCGTTAACGGTTGCCGCAGCCTGCGGAATCCTCGGGACCTTCTCGATGCTGCAGCAGCGTTCGCTGACCCAGCTTGCGCTCGAAGAGCAGCTCAAGCTGCAATATGACAGCGTCGTGGCAGCGATCGATTATGAGGGCCGCTCGACGCTCGCCGTCAGCGCGACGATCGCGGGACTTCCGCCGGTGGCTGACGCGATTGCCAATGGCGACCGCGAGGCGCTGGGCGCCCTGCTGCTCGGCGCCAACAAGGCGCTCAAGGCGCTGGACATCCCGCTGATCTCGTTCCAGACGCCGCCCGCGATCACCTTTTACCGGGTCCACAATCCCAAGACGTTCGGCGATGATGTCTCCAAGCGCCGGATTACGGTGGCCGAGGCAATGAGGACCGGACGGCAGATTGTCGGTGCCGAGCCCGCGCTGGAATCGCTGGGCATCTTCGGAATGACGCCCATCCTGCGCGATGGCAAGGTGCTCGGCAATGTCGATATCGGCGCGGCTTTCGGCAAGGAATTCGTCCAGCGCGCCAAGCAGCGCTTTGGCATCGATCTCGCGGTCCACTGGTTCGATGGCACGAGCTTCAAGCAGCTGTCGTCCACCTTCGGCGACACCGAGGTCGCGACGCCTGCCGAGTTGAAAGCGGCCTTCGACGGCGCAGTGCAACTGCGTGACACCACATTCCGGGGCCATCCCGCCGCTGTCTATATCGGACAGATCAAGAATTACGCCGGCCAGCCGCTGGCGGTGCTGGAGATCATCAAGGATACGACTGCCTATGAGGCGGCGGCGAGCCGCGCCCAGACCACGCTGCTCGTTATGACGCTGGCGATCCTCGCTGGCGCAGCGCTCCTGGCATTCCTGCTCGGCCGCGGCATGTCGCGTCCGCTTGTCGCAATCACGGAGGTCATGAACCGGCTGTCGAGCGGCGACACCTCGGTCGAAATTCCCGGCGGCGAGCGCAAGGACGAGGTCGGCACCATGGCGCAAGCGGTCGACGTCTTCCGCCGCAACATGATCGAGACGCGCGGCTTGCGCGAGCAGCAGGAGGCCGCCAAGCGGGCGACGGAGGTCGAGAAGCAGGCGCTGCAGCGCCAGATGGCCGATCGCTTCGAGGCGGATGTGAAAAGCGTGGTGGCCCAGGTGGCGCAGGCGACCAGGGAGATGCAGCGCGTGGCCGGCGAGATCACCGCTAGCGTCACCGGGACATCCCAGCGCGCCGCCGCCGCGGCCACGGCTTCCGAACAGGCGTCCACCAGTGTCAGCACGGTGGCTGCCGCGACCGAGGAGCTGGCTTCCTCGGTGGCCGAGATCGGCCGCCAGGTGACGCACTCCTCCAACGTCGCCAACGGCGCCGTCGAGAAGGCCAGTAAGACCACCGAGATGGTCGCAAGCCTCGCCTCCACCGCCGAGCGGATCGGCGACGTGCTGCGGCTGATCGATGCCATCGCAAGCCAGACCAATCTGCTCGCGCTCAACGCCACGATCGAGGCGGCGCGCGCCGGCGAGGCAGGCCGTGGCTTTGCCGTGGTTGCCGCGGAGGTGAAGGGGCTGGCGAGCCAGACCGCGAAGGCGACCGAGGAGATCGCGGGCCAGGTCACCGCCATCCAATCGGCGACCTCGGAATGCGCAACCGCAATCGGCGGCATCAGCCAGACCATCCGCGACATCAGCGGCATCGCCGCCAGCATCGCGGCTGCTGTGGAAGAGCAGGATTCGGCCACCCGCGAGATCGCCCGCAGCGTGCAGCAGGCGGCGGCCGGCACCGGCGAGGTCACCCGGAACGTGGCGGGCGCAAGCCAGGCCGCCGACCGCTCCCGCGCGCTGGCCGACAGCGTGATGGTGGCGTCCGGCCAGCTCAGCCGCCAGGCCACCGCGCTGTCCGACAGCGTCGACACGTTCCTCGCCGGACTGCGCAACGCGGCCTGAGACAACGATGTGTTGATGCATGGCACCCGGTCGGGATCTGTCAGCCCGGCGAGCACCGCGCAGCCTGCCTCTCCAACCCATGGTGAGGATCAACGCCATCATCAGGAGCAATGCGACTCCGACCACAAGATCGAGCATCCTCTCACCGGCCGAGCAGTAACCATTATTGACGCAGGCCGTCGACTGCCGGCGTCCTGAGGCCCTTTCGGGCAGCCTGCCGGGTGGAGATCAACGAATTGCGATCGGGACCCAGCAGGCCTTCCGTGTTAGATTCGCCGGCGCATAGAGTGATGCGATGCCAGCCCGCCCGATTCTGATCCCGCTCTTGTTCGGTCTCGTCTGCGCCACCGCGCTGACAGCGCTTGCGCAGGACCTCGGCACGGTCAACCCCAAGCCGCTGCCGCCGCTCGAACATCCAAACGATCCCAAGCTCCCCGCCAAGGAGCTGTTCGCCCGCAAGCTCAAGCCCACCGCCGGTCCCGCCAACGCGATTGGCTCCTATACTGCGGGCTGCCTCGCCGGCGCCGAGCCGATGCCGGTCACCGGCGATACCTGGCAGGTGATGCGGCTGTCGCGCAACCGCAACTGGGGCCACCCCGACATGATCGCGCTGCTCAAGCGCCTGTCGGTCAAGGCGCACAAGGATGCCGGCTGGCCGGGCATCCTGGTCGGCGATATTGGCCAGCCGCGCGGTGGCCCGGCGCTTTCCGGGCATGCCAGCCACCAGCTCGGTCTCGACGCCGACATCTGGCTGACGCCGATGCCGGATCATTTGCTGTCGCGCGAGGAGCGCGAGGAGATGTCGGCAACCATGATGGTGCGCGACGACCGGCTCGACATCGATCCCAAGGTCTGGACGCCGACGCACTGGATGGTGCTGCGCGACGCGGCGCAGGAGCCGGCTGTGCAGCGCATCTTTGTCAATGCCGCGATCAAGAAGGCGCTGTGCCGCGACGCCAGGGGCGATCGCAGCTGGCTCAGCAAGATCCGCCCCTGGTATGGACATGACTATCATTTCCACATCCGCATGCGCTGCCCATCCGGCGACAGGGAATGCAAGGGCCAGAAGGATCAGGAAGGCGGCCAGGCCTGTGAGCCTTCCGATCTCGCTTATTGGTTCAAGGATTCCATCATTCATCCCACACCACCCAAGGAGCCTGCCAAGCCGTCGCACGGCATCACGCTGGCGCAACTGCCGCCCGATTGCAGGAAGGTGCTCAACGCACCCGCCGCCAAGCAATAACGCGACGGTGTCTTCATTCCGCCGCGCGTTCCGCTAAGATGGCGCCACGCGCCGTAAGCGCGCTCCAGCCTCGGGCCAGGACCTGGTCCTCTCCATTCCCGCCTTCGCCGACGCGAGGCCGTCGTGCTGGCGCGGAATGATCCTCATGCAGCAACGATGGATTGATCATGCGTGGCGTGATGACGGTTACTCTCCTTTTGGTCTCCCTTGCGCCCGCGTTGTTTGGGCCCGCTTTGGCGGCGGAGGAGCCGAGCGGCTGTGACAGGTTCAAATGGAATATCGAGCATGAGCGCGTCGCGCTCACGGCTCCGGATCGCGCCAAGCTCACCTCGGGCACCGAACTGGCTGCCGTACCTTCCACCGGCATGATCCTGGCGTTGCGCACGCCGTCCGAGGCCGGGCTGCCGTCGCCCCCTGAACGCGCACCGAAGGAGGGCACGTTTGCCGGCTTCGCCAGCTTCAAGGCCACACCGAAGGCCGGCATCTACACCATCAGCCTCTCGGCCGGCGCCTGGGTCGACGTGGTCCAGGACGGCCATGTCCTCAAGCCGAAGGGCTTCAGCGGCGCGACCGACTGCGAGGGGATCCGCAAGACCATGAAGTACGACCTCGCCGCGGCTCCTTTCGTGCTGCAGATCTCCGGGGCCAGGGAGGATTCGATCTCGATCGCGATCCTGCCGTCGGAATAGGCGAAAGTCGGCAGCCGCCGGCTTTACCCACAGTCCCAGCCTGTTATGGTCAGGCCCGCGACATCCCCCATGACCGTAAGTCCCAAGGGATGGCCGGAACGGCGCTTCCGCTGTCGCCCCCAGATTTAACCAACGCCTGATTTGCGCGTGCACCGCTCTGCGCGTCGCGAACATGCATGGAGCGCTTCGATGCATCGTCTTTCCGGGATTTTCGCCGCCTTTGTCATCCTCTCGGGATCGGCTTGGTCTCCCGCTGCCGCGGAGGACAAGGTCCTCACCGTCTTTGCTGCCGCATCCATGAAGAATGCACTTGACGATATCGACGCGGCGTTCACCGCCAAGACGGGCGTCAAGGTGTCGGCCAGCTATGCGGCAAGCTCGACGCTTGCAAAGCAGATCGAGCAGGGCGCGCCGGCGGACATCTTCGTCTCGGCCGATACGGACTGGATGGATTACGCCGTCGGCAAGAAGGACATCAACGAGTCCACGCGCGTGAACCTGCTCGGCAACTCGATCGTGCTGATCGCGCCGAAGGATTCCAAGATCGACAATGTCACCATTGGGCCCGGCTTCGACCTGGCCAAGCTCGCGGGCGACGGCAGGATCGCAACCGGCGACGTCAAGTCGGTGCCGGTCGGCAAATATGCCAAGGCGGCGCTGGAGAAACTTGGCGCCTGGCCGGCGGCCGAGCCGAAATTCGCGATGGCCGAGAGCGTGCGCGCGGCGCTGACGCTGGTCGCGCGCAGCGAAGCCGCGCTCGGCATCGTCTATTCCACCGATGCCAAGGTCGAGCCCGGCGTCAAGATCGTCGGCACCTTCCCGGCCGATACGCATCCGCCGATCATCTATCCGGTGGCGGCGACCGCCAATGCCAAGCCGGAGGCGAAGCAGTATCTCGATTTTCTGCACTCTGCGGCCGCCAAGGCGGTGCTGGAAAAGTACGGCTTCATCTATCTGGTCAAGCCGACCTCCTGATTGCCGCCTGCCTGACCGGTCCAGATGTTCGAGATCACACCCACGGAATGGATCGCGATCCGGCTCTCGCTCCGGGTCGCCACCGTCGCGACCCTGGCTGCGACGCCGCTCGGCATTGCGCTGGCGTGGCTGCTGGCGCGGCGCAATTTCTTGGGCAAGTCGCTGCTCGACGCCGTGATCCATCTGCCGCTGGTGCTGCCGCCGGTGGTGACCGGCTATCTCCTGCTGCTCACCTTCGGACGCAAGGGGCTGGTCGGCGGCTGGCTGGCTGATCATCTCGGCATCGTATTCGCTTTCCGTTGGACCGGGGCGGCGCTTGCCTGCGGCGTGATGTCGTTTCCGCTGCTGGTGCGGCCGATGCGGCTGTCGATCGAGGCGGTCGACCAGAAGCTCGAGCAGGCGGCCGAGACTCTGGGCGCCCGACCGCTGAAGGTGTTCTTCAGCGTGACGCTGCCGCTGGCCTTGCCGGGCGTACTCGCCGGCATGGTGCTCGGCTTTGCCAAGGCGATTGGCGAGTTCGGCGCCACCATCACCTTCGTCTCCAACATTCCCGGGGAGACCCAGACCATTTCCTCGGCGATCTACTCGCTGATCCAGACCCCGGACGGCGATGCCGCGGCGCTGCGGCTGGTCATGGTGTCCGTCATCCTAGCGGTTGCCGCGCTGATCGGCTCGGAATGGTTTGCCCGCCGCGCCACCGCGCGGCTGCATGGGAATTGACCCATGCTGCGCGTCGACATCGACAAGCAACTGGGGGACTTCACCCTCTCCGCGAGATTTGAGAGCCAGGGCCGCGTCACCGGGCTGTTCGGCGCGTCGGGCGCGGGCAAGACCTCGCTGGTCAACATGATCGCGGGCCTGTTGCGGGCCGATCGCGGCACCATCTCGCTCGACGGCGATGTCCTCGACGATACGGCGAAGGGCTTCCACCTGCCTGCCTGGCAGCGGCGCATTGGCTATGTATTCCAGGACGCGCGGCTGTTTCCGCATCTCGATGTCGCGCAGAATCTCGACTATGGCCGGCGCATGAACCGCCTCGCGGACGATCCCGCCCAGCGCACGCGCGTCACCGAGTTGCTCGACATCGGCCACCTGCTCGACCGCCGGCCCGGCAAACTGTCCGGCGGCGAGCGCCAGCGCGTCGCACTGGGGCGGGCACTGCTGGCAAAGCCGCGTCTTCTCCTGCTCGACGAGCCGCTGGGCGCGCTTGACGAGAGACGCCGCGCGGAGATCCTGCCGTACCTCGTGCGCCTGCGCGACGAGGCCCGCATCCCCATGGTCTATGTCAGTCACGACCCTGCCGAATTGCGTCAACTTGCGACCCAGATCGTGTTGCTCAAGGACGGGCGCGTGACATCGTTCGGCGGCGTCAAGCTGCTTCAGGGCTAGCCTTGCTCAGATCACCTCCCGCGCTCGCAAATCCGCGATCGCCGCCTCGTCATAACCGAGCGATTCAAGCACCTCGTCGGTGTGGGCGCCGAGTTCAGGGGCCATGCGGTCGAGCCGGCCGCCGCCATGCGCGAGGCGGAAGCCGCTTCCGGCAAAGCGCAGCCGGCCATAGGGCGTCTCGATCTCCTGAATGGCGCCGCGCTCGACAATCTGGGGATGGTCGATCACCTCCTCGATCTTCCAGATCGACGAACAGGGCGCCCCCGCCGCTTCGAGGATCTTTTCCCATTCGCGCGCACTCTTGTTCGACAGCGCCTCCTCGATGATGGCGCGCAGCGCCGGCTCGTTCTCCTGCCGCGCGAACCAGTCGGCGAAGCGCGGATCCTTCAGCGTATCTTCACGACCCAGCGCCGCCATCAGCGCGCGATATTGCTTCTCGTTGTTCACCGCGAGCAGCAGATAGCCCTCACCCGCCTTGAACAGGTTCGCGGTCGGCTTGCGACTGACGGCCTGGTTGCCGGAGAGTTGCTGGCGATGGCCGGCCACCGAATAATCCGCAATCTGGCCCGACAGGAAGGCCAACGTCGCTTCCAGCATGGAGACGTCGACCAGCTGCCCCTTGCCGGTGTGATTGCGCTGGAACAGCGCGCTGGAAACACCGAAAGCAGCCGTGGCCCCGGACAGCACATCGCAGACGGCAAAGCCCGCGCGCGTCGGTCCCGTCTCCTCGTGCCCGGTGATCGCCATGATCCCGCTCATCGCCTGGATCTTTCCGTCATAGCCGGCGCTGAGCCGCTCCGGGCCGGTCTGGCCGAACCCGGACACCGCGCAATAGATCAGCCGCGGATTGATCGCCGACAGCGCCTGACAGCCGATACCGAGCTTGTCCATCACGCCGGGGCGAAAATTCTCCATCACAACGTCGGCGGTCGCGGCGAGCTTCCTCACGATCTCGATCGCCTCCGGCTTGGACAGATCGAGAGTCAGGCTGCGCTTGTTGCCGTTGATGGCCTGCCAGCCCGGGGCGAGACCCCGCTCGGCCCATTCACGGCTGAGCGGGGTGCGGCGCATGTCCTCGCCCTCGCGCCGCTCCACCTTGATGACGTCGGCGCCCAGCAAAGCAAGCTGGTAGCTCGCATAAGGACCGGCCAGCACCTGCGTGAAGTCGAGGATCTTCACGCCCTCGAAAGGTCGGGTCACCGCGATGTCCTCCTGATGGGCATTGTTCTTGTTGTCGGCATAGGCGCGTTGTTGAAGGCCGTCGTGTTGCGGCCTGCGAGATCACGCGGCGCGATTGCCGCGGGCGATCTCCTTCTGCCGGTCGAACTCGGCGCGGCGGCGGGCAAGCTCCTCGGGGCTCATCTGCGCGACATTGTTGTAATCCAGCTTCCAGGAGGCATCCTCACTCCAGCGCAGCGGCGACTGCATGGTGGTGCGCGCGCCGACCGCGCTTTCGAGCAGGCGCAGCGCGAGCTCCAGGGTCAGCGCCTGCGAGGGCTCGTCATGCGGCTTGCCGGCGGAATTGCCGAGCGGGAAATCGCTGAACAGGAAGCGCGGCACGGCGGCGTGCTCGACAATGTCCTTGGCGCAGCCCATCACCACGGTCGGGATGCCGTTCGCTTCAAGGTGACGCGCGACCAGCGCGGTGGTCTGGTGGCAGACCGGGCAGTTCGGCACCAGCACCGCGACATCGACCTTGTCCTGGCGGCAGCGCGCCAGAATCTCGGGCGCGTCGGTGTCGATGGTGACGCGGTGGCTGCGGTTGGTCGGCGCGCCGAAGAAGCGCGGCGCGACCTCGCCGATGCGGCCTGCGGCTTTGGCCTTCAAGAGCTGCGGCAGCGGAAACCAGGTGCCGCTGTCAGTTGCGCTGGTGTGTTTGCGGTCATAGCCGATATGCGAGATGCGCAAATCGTGCGGCTTCGAGGTGTCGCCGTCATAGACTTGGTAGAACTTGGCGCTGCCATTATAGGCCGCCCCCGGCCCCTGGTCGCCCTTGGCGGGATCATAGGGCGCGGCGGTCGTGATGATGGTGACGCGGCTCTGCGACAACGGCCTGGTCAGCGGCTGGAACGGCGCATCGACATAATGCGCCCAGCGATAGGGCGTGGTGTAGCCGATTGCGGCGTAGTAATCGCGGGTCCGCTGCATATAGGGAACGGGTGAATCATAGTCGGGCGCAAAGCCGAACTGGTCATCTTGCGGTGCGGACATGGCGTCTGGCTCCTTGCGTTTCCGTCGCGAGCTTATGGTTGGTGGGTTGAGAGTAGGGTGAGTTGGCGTGATGCTCAACAGCGGAGATGGCGGTCTGCATTGCGTTGCCGGCAAGAGCCACTCGCTCCGCCGTCGTCGCGGCGAAGGCCGGGACCCTGACCCGCGGAATCTCTCGGCGGCGCTCTGTGCCAGACGATCTTCGCAACAATGTTGTCCTGGGGTTATGGGTCCCGGCCTTCGCCGGGACGACATGCGGAGGTTACTGACGCAAGTTTACGTTCTCGCGGCGCGTTTCGCCCGAGTCTTGCTCAGCACCACCCTCCGGACACATGCCGAGGGCGCAGGGAAGGCCGGGTGGCCGCTGCACCCGGGGCTCTCGCGCAGAAAAAACTGCGCAAGCGCAAGAACCTAGGGTACGGCGGTGATCACACCGGCCTTCCCTGCGCGATGGTTTTACGGCTTATACGTGCTCTTGTGTCTGCAAAATCTGCCAGAATGTGCGAACGGGCGGTTCTAACCAACCGCCCGTCGCTGGATCTGAGCCCGTACGTGCTCAAAGGCCGCAAGAGCCTGACGGGGAGCTAGGGACAGAT
>NZ_DASREO010000072.1:0-271651 GCF_035652035.1 Bradyrhizobium sp. | reverse complement strand
CTTCAAGATCCCGACCGACAAGATCCGCGAAGTGATCGGCACCGGCGGCAAGGTGATCCGCGAGATCGTGGAAAAGACCGGCGCCAAGATCAACATCGAGGACGACGGCACGGTGAAGGTCGCCTCCAACGACGGCGAGGCGATGAAGGCCGCGATCAAGTGGATCAAGTCGATCACCTCGGAACCCGAGGTCGGCCAGATTTACGAAGGCACCGTGGTCAAGGTGATGGAGTTCGGCGCGTTCGTGAACTTCTTCGGCGCCAAGGACGGCCTCGTTCACATCAGCCAGCTCGCGGCCAACCGCGTGCAGAAGACCTCCGACGTCGTCAAGGAAGGCGACAAGGTCAAGGTCAAGCTGCTCGGCTTCGACGATCGCGGCAAGACGCGGCTGTCGATGAAGGCGGTCGACCAAACGACCGGCGAGGACCTCGAGGCCAAGCAGAAGGCCGAAGCCAAGGCCGACGCCGCGCCGGCGGCTGTTGCCGGCGAGTAATTTCGCTACAACGCGCAAATGAAAAAGGGCGGCTTTTCAGCCGCCCTTTTGTTTTGGCTTTGCGTCTTCGCGTTACGCCGCCAGATCGAATCGGTCGGCGTTCATCACCTTGGCCCAGGCGGCGGCAAAGTCCTTCGCAAACTTCTCCTTCGCGTCGGCGCTCGCGTAGACTTCCGCAAAGGCGCGCAGCTGCGAGTGCGAGCCGAAGATCAGGTCGACGCGCGTGCCGGTCCACTTTTGCGCTTTCGTCTTGCGATCGTGACCGGTGTAGGTGCCGTCCGCGCCCGCCTGCCAGACCGTGCCCATGTCGAGCAGGTTGACGAAGAAGTCGTTGGAGAGCGTTCCCGGCTTCGCGGTGAAGACGCCGTGCTTGGAGCCGCCAACATTGGCGCCGAGCACACGCAGACCGCCGACAAGCACCGTCATCTCGGGCCCCGTCAACCGCAGCAGCTGCGCGCGGTCTACCAGCGCCTCTTCAGGCGCCATGAACTGCTGCTTCTTGCCAATGTAGTTGCGGAAGGCGTCGGCCCGTGGCTCGAGCGGCGCGAAGGATTCGACGTCGGTCTGATCCTGCGACGCGTCGGCGCGTCCCGGCGTGAACGGCACCTTCACGTCGATACCGGCATCCTTGGCTGCCTTTTCGACGGCAGCGCAGCCGCCGAGAACGATGAGGTCGGCAAGCGAAACCTTCGCGGCCGTTTCCTTCTGGATCGCCTCTAGCTTGCCAAGAACGGTCTTGAGCTCGGCCGGCTGGTTGACCTCCCAGTCCTTCTGGGGCGCGAGGCGAATGCGCGCGCCATTAGCGCCGCCGCGCTTGTCGGAGCCGCGGAACGTCGAAGCCGACGCCCACGCAGTCGACACGAGCTGCGACACAGTCAGGCCCGAGCCAAGGATCTTCGTCTTCAGCGCGGCGATGTCGGCCTCGCTGATCGAAGAACCGGCGGCGGGAATCGGATCCTGCCAGATCATGACTTCCTTCGGCACCTGCGGACCGAGATAACGGGCGCGAGGTCCCATGTCGCGGTGGGTCAACTTGAACCACGCGCGCGCGAAGGCGTCGGCGAACTGATCCGGGTGCTCATAGAAGCGCCGCGAGATTTTCTCGTAGGCCGGATCGAAACGCAGCGACAGGTCGGTGGTCAGCATGGTCGGCACATGCTTCTTCGACTTGTCGAAGGCGTCGGGGATCGAAGCCTCGCCGCCCTTGGCTTTCCACTGCTTGGCGCCGGCCGGGCTCTTGGTCAGCTCCCATTCGTTCTCGAACAGGTTCTTGAAGAAGGCGTTGCTCCACTTGGTCGGCGTCTGCGTCCAGGTGACTTCCGGACCGCCGGTGATCGCGTCGGCGCCGATGCCCGTGCCATACGCGCTCTTCCAGCCAAGGCCCTGATCCTCGATCGCGCCTCCTTCCGGCGCAGCTCCGACCAGCGACGGATCGCCGGCACCGTGCGTCTTGCCGAAGGAATGGCCGCCGGCAATCAGCGCCACGGTCTCTTCGTCGTTCATCGCCATGCGGAAGAAGGTTTCGCGGATATCCTTGGCGGCCGCGAGCGGGTCCGGATTGCCGTTCGGCCCTTCCGGGTTGACGTAGATGAGGCCCATCTGCACAGCGCCGAGCGGCTCGGCGAGCTGGCGTTCGCCGGAGTAGCGTTCGTCGCCAAGCCAGGAGCCTTCGGGACCCCAGTAAAGCTCTTCAGGCTCCCAGACATCGGCGCGGCCACCCGCGAATCCAAAGGTCTTGAAGCCCATCGATTCCAGCGCGACGTTGCCGGCGAGAATCATCAGGTCGGCCCAGGAAATCTTGCGCCCGTATTTCTGCTTGATCGGCCACAGCAATCGGCGCGCCTTGTCGAGGTTGGCGTTGTCAGGCCAGCTGTTGAGCGGTGCGAAGCGCTGCTGACCGGCGCCGGCGCCGCCGCGGCCGTCGGTGATGCGATAGGTTCCGGCAGAGTGCCAGGCCATGCGGATCATCAACCCGCCATAGTGACCAAAGTCAGCCGGCCACCAATCCTGCGAGGTCGTCATCAACGCGGTGAGGTCCTTGACCACGGCGTTGAGATCGAGGGTCTTGAACTCCTTGGCATAATCGAACGCCTCGCCCATCGGATCGGACAGCGTCGAATTCTTGTGAAGACGGGAAATATCCAGCGTATCGGGCCACCAGTCGCGGTTGGTGTAGCCCTGTGCCCCGCCCGTAAACGGGCACTTTGTTTTGTCGTCCATGATCGTCTCCTCTTGTGGTGTGGGAGTTCCGCCCTGAAGGGCCAGTGCGGCGAATTTGAAGTTCCTATCAGTGCTGCTGCGAATTCGTCACAGGAACTTCAAATTCAAAGCCGCACTGGAAACAATAGCTTGCTAGAGCTCCTTTGATTCCGAAGTTCGCATGGGAGGTCGCCGCAATGGATTGCGAACATCGGAATCGGAGCGCTAGCCGCCGCTAATCTACGCAGCGCTTTCCATCAGGTAAAATAGAGATTAATGATGACAGCGATAGGATAATCTGATGATTGACGCGCCATGATCAACATCACGCTCAGGCAGCTCCGCTACTTCGACGCGCTGGCGCGTCACGGCCATTTCGGACGCGCGGCCGAGGCCTGCGCGATCTCGCAGCCGGCGCTGTCGATGCAGATCAAGGAAATGGAGGAGGCGCTCGGCGGCGTGCTGCTCGAGCGCAACGCGCGGCAGGTGGCGCTGACGAAATTCGGCGAGGAACTCCTCACGCGCGTCCGCGACATCCTGCGTTCGGTCGACGAACTCGGCGACTTCGCACGCGCCTCGCGCGACCGCCTCGCCGGACGATTGCGCGTCGGCATGATCCCGACGATCGCGCCGTATCTCTTGCCCAGGGTGATCGAGAATCTGGCGCGGCTGCATCCCGAACTCGACATTCATGTTCGCGAAACGCTGACGCCAAGACTGATCAAGGAAGTCGCAGAAGGAAGGCTCGACACCGCGATCGTGGCACTGCCGGTGTCCGAGCCCTCGCTGACCGAGATCGCGCTGTTCAAGGAGAATTTCCTGCTTGTGAGGCCAGGCGAGCAGGACGGAACGCCGGTGCCGAGCCGCGAGACCTTGCGCGAAATGAAGCTGTTGCTTCTGGAAGAGGGACATTGCTTCCGCGATCAGGCGCTGTCGTTCTGCAACATGCAGGCGCCGCCGCGGGAAGTGCTCGATGCAAGCTCGCTGTCGACACTGGTCCAGATGGTCGGCGCCGGCATCGGCGTGACGCTGATCCCGGAGATGGCGGTCGCCGTCGAGACGCGCTCGGCCTCGGTGTCGGTCGCGCGCTTCAAGAATCCGCAGCCCTCGCGCACCATCGGCATGGTCTGGCGCAAGACCAGCCCGCTCGCGCGGCAGCTTGCACAGATCTCCGAGGTGGTGTGCCTCGCCGCGGGCAAGACGCGCGGGCGGCGGGCGGCATGAGAACCTTCGATTTTGTTATTCGCCCTGCCCAGGCGAGCGAACACGAGGCGATCGCCCGCCTGTGGATGGACAGTTGGGTCTCGACCGGGCTCGACACGGCAAGCGACGTCCTTCTCAACAAGTTGACCGCACGCATCCCGCGCGAGATCGATGGAGGCTGGAGTCTGTTTGTTGCGGACGATGGTCGCAGGCTGGCAGCGATGCTGGCTATCAACATACCGAAAAAATATCTCGACCAGCTCTTTGTCGCGCCGGAGTACCAGGGCCGCTCGATCGGCCGGCGGCTGCTTGCCTTCACGCGAACGCAATTGCCGGGCGAAATCTCGCTGCGCTGCGCGCTTGAAAATGAAAAGGCCTGGCGCTGGTACGAGCGGGAGGGCTTTGTGTTCGAGCACGAAGATATCTCGCCGGAAAATGGCCTGACGATGAAATGCTATCGATGGAAGACGGCGACATAAAATCGTTTGGCGCCCTTGCTTGGATCGCGCGCACGCTCTAGTTTTCTAGCTTCACATCTTCAACTTTCATCCCGGCTGACGATTTCCCTCCCATGCTCCACCGTTTCGCTGTCGCTGCGATTGTCCTGTCGTGCGTCACGACAGAGGGATGGGGCCAGTCACCGGAGCCCGCATCAGCACCACCGCCTGCGACGTCCGTTGCCAAAAAGCCTGCGCCGAAAGCCAAGGCGGCGCCGAAGCCGGCCGCTGCCGAGAGCGGCCCTTGCCAGATCGGGGTCATTTCCGCGATCGGCGACAAGTTCGTGCTGGAGCATATCGGCCTCACCGTCTTCGGCAATGAGTTCACCGACGCGCCGATCGAGTCCTGGGGCCTCGACGATCTGGTGGTCGCGCGCGCTCGCGCCGCCGCCCCTGGCAAGTCGGTCAGACGGATCGCTTACGCGAAAGACGCATTCGAACCCTATTATCATCCTCCCAGAGAGCTTTTCCGCGACGCGAGCCACGATCTGGTCGACGTTATCAGGCGGATTGCTGCGAACAGCAGTTGCGAGCGCTATCTGGTGGCCGTCCGATTCACCGGGCAAGTCTCCGGGACAAATCAAACTGCACACGGCATTGGCCTTCTGACCAACTGGGCCTCCGGTGCTTTCAAGAACGCTCAGTTGTTTTCCTTCATTGGCATCGTCGTCTACGACGGCAAAACCTTTGCCAAGCATGAAGACCCGATTGGAGTTGGAGCAAGGCTCGCCGCCCACCTTTCGAATCCGTTCAAGAGCGAGTTCTTCGAACCGCTGAAGGACTTCGAGGTTCCGGCAACGCCGGAAGCAGTAGCCGGCAATAGCCGATTGCGGGACGGCGCGCGCGCCATGGTTGCTGCGAAGCTGGACAAAGAATTGCCTGCATATCTTAATGATAATGGCGCCGCCCAATAGCTGGCGCTCTCGCGACGTTCGCCCGAGAAGCGATATCACTGAAGGATAGGCCACAATGATGAAACTCTACTGGTCGCCGAAGTCACGTTCGTTTACCGCGCTCTGGCTGATGGAAGAAACGGGCGAGCCGTATGAACGCGTGCTGACCGACATAGCTAAGGGCGCGCAGAAGACGCCGGAATATCTCGCCGTCAATCCGATGGGCAAGGTACCGGCGATCAAGGACGGCGATACCACGCTCGCCGAGGCCGCGGCGATCTGCGCCTATGTGGCCGAACGCTACCCGCAAGCGAAGTTGGCGCCGCCGATCGGCGATGCGCTGCGCGCGAAGTATTATTACTGGCTGTTTTTCGGACCCGGCTGCATGGAGCCTGCGATGGTCCAGGTCGCGACCAAGATCGAAATGAACCCGGTCGCCGCCGGCTGGGGCGACGCGCAACGCGTCTATGATGTGCTCGATGCGGCGCTGGAAAGGGGACCGTGGATTCTTGGCGAGAATTTTTCAGCCGCCGATATCGTGATCGGCTCCGGACTGAACTTCGCCGTGCGCCTGTTCAAGATGATTCCTGCGCGCCCGTCATTCGATCGCTATCTCGACCGTTGCGCGGCGCGGCCGGCGTTTCAGCGCGCCGGTGCATTGGTGATGGGATAGTTAGCCCGGGACGACGCGGGGATCCACGTCCTGTGCGTAGTCGACGCCGTCGATGCCGAATCCGAACAGCCGGAGGAACTGGCTTTTGTGTTCATCCAGGTCCGCGAACTCACCGAGCGTTTCGGTGGTCAGCAACGGCCACCGCCGCAACATCTCCGTCTGAACTTCAGGCGAAAGCTCCCAATCGTCGACCCGGATGCGCTGCGCATCGTCGAGCGCGGCCTCCTTGCCGAGGCGCGTCCGGAACAGGCGATCGATCTGTTCGATACAGCCCTCGTGCAGCCCGAGCTCCTTCATCACCTTGAACAACGCCGTGCCGTAGAGCGGCACCGCGGGGATCGCCGCACTCGCCTGTGTCACCACGGCCTTCAGCGCCACGACGCGGGCGGCCTCCGGGCCGAGCCGGCCACGGATCGCTTCCGCCTTGCGGTCTAGATCGACCTTGGCGCGACCGAGGGTGCCGTTCCAGTAGATCGGCCAGGTCAGCTCGCTGCCGATATAGGTGTAGTTGAACGTCCTGAAGCCGGGCGCGAGGACACCGGCGTCCGCGAGTTGGTCGATCCAGCGTTTCCAGTCGTCGCCGCCCATCACCGCGACCGTGGCCGTCGTTTGATCCTCGCTCGCCGGCTCAAGAGTCGTCTCGAAGACTTCGCCGGTTTCGGTATCGAGGGTCTTGATCTGAACAGGCGCGCCCAGCGGCTTGATGACCGAGCGATATGTTTCGCCTGTCACGGGGTCTGTCCGGACCGGCGCGGCCATGCTGTAGACGAGCATGTCCAGCTGTCCGAATTTTTCGCGCACGCGCTCGATAAAGGTCTTCTTCAGCTCGTCGGAGAACGCATCGCCTTCCAGAGTCAGAGGCGATCGTCCGATCTTTTTGGCTTCGATCTCGAAGGCACGATTGTTGTACCAGCCGGCGCTGGCCGTCCGTTTTTCTGTCGGCTCGCGCTCCAACGACACGCCGATGGTGTCGGCGCCGCCGGCGAAGGTCGTCACGATGCGGCTCGCCAGACCATATCCGGTTGAGCAGCCCAACACGGCGACGCGCTTCGGACAGTCCGCGATCGGTCCCTGCTTGAGAACATAGGCAATCTGCTCGCGGACATTCTGGGCGCAGCCAACAGGATGTGCAGTCGTGCAGATAAAGCCGCGCACGCGCGGTTCAATGATCATGTCCACCCCGTCTTGAATAGCTTGGTCACGCGTCCAGCCGCTTGAACACCAGCGTCGCGTTGGTGCCGCCGAAGCCGAAGGAATTCGACAAGACCGTGCCGAGCTTGGCGTTGTCGATGCGTTTGCGCACGATCGGCATGTCGGCGAACACCGGGTCGAGTTCGGTAATATGGGCGCTCTCGCAGATGAAGCCGTTGTTCATCATCAAAAGCGAATAGATCGCTTCCTGCACGCCGGTGGCGCCGAGCGAATGCCCCGTGAGCGCCTTGGTCGCCGAAATCGGCGGACACTTGTCGCCGGTCCCGAACACCTTGCGGATCGCCTCGATCTCCGGCGGATCGCCGGCCGGCGTCGAGGTGGCGTGCGGATTGATGTAGTCGATCTTGGTGTTCACGGTCGACAGCGCCATCTTCATGCAGCGCTCGGCGCCCTCGCCTGACGGCGCGACCATGTCGTAGCCGTCAGACGTTGCGCCGTAGCCGACGATCTCGCCGTAGATCCGTGCGCCGCGCGCTTTGGCGTGCTCGAGTTCTTCCAGCACGACGACGCCAGCGCCGCCGGCGATGACGAAACCGTCGCGGCTGATGTCATAGGGCCGCGAGGCGGTCGCGGGCGTGTCGTTATATTTCGACGACATCGCGCCCATCGCATCGAACAGCACCGAGAGGCTCCAGTCCAGTTCCTCGCAGCCACCGGCAAAAATGATATCCTGCTTGCCGACCTGAATGGTCTCGTAGGCATTGCCGATGCAATGATTGGAGGTCGCGCAGGCCGACGAGATCGAATAGTTGACGCCCTTGATCTTGAACCAGGTCGCGAGCGTTGCCGACGCGGTCGACGACATGCCTTTCGGCACCGCAAATGGTCCTACCCGCTTCGGGCCCTTGGTGCGCGCGATGTCGGCGGCTTCCACCAGCGTGCGCGTCGACGGACCGCCCGAGCCCATGATGATGCCGGTGCGTTCGTTGGAGACATCGGACGGCTCGAGGCCCGAATCCTGGATCGCCTGTTCCATCGCGACGTGATTCCACGCGGCGCCCTCGCCGAGGAAGCGCATCGCGCGGCGATCGATCACGGTCGACGGGTCGAGCGACGGTGCACCCTGCACCTGCGAGCGAAAACCGAGCTCGGCATATTTGTCGGCGCGGGAGATGCCGGACTTCGCCTCATGGAGGCTCGACAGTACTTCCTGGGTGTTGTTTCCGATCGATGAGACAATGCCCATCCCGGTGATCACAACCCGCCTCATATCCGCCTCACCTGTCGTTGTCTTCTTCTGCGATGTTTGTCGCCAAAACTGGAAGTCGTCTCGATCCGACGAAAAGTTCACGCCCCCGGCAATGCAGCGCCCTGCTTGATCAGCCCAACTCTCAAATCCTTGGCGCGATAGATAATCTCGCCATCCATGGAAAGCCAGCCGTCGGCAATACCGAGCCAGAGCTTTAGGCGCATCACGCGCTTGATGTCGACGTTGTACACAATCTTGCGGACGTTCGGCATGACCTGCCCGGAGAACTTCAGGTCGCCGAGCCCAAGCGCCCTGCCTCGTCCCTCACCGCCGGTCCAGCCGAGATAGAAGCCGACCATCTGCCACATCGCATCGAGACCAAGGCAACCCGGCATGACCGGATCGCCCTTGAAATGGCAACCGAAGAACCAAAGGTCCGGCTTCACGTCGAGCTCGGCGCGGATCAGGCCCTTGCCGTACTCGCCACCGGTTTCGGTGATTTCGGTGATGCGATCGAACATCAGCATCGGCGGCAGCGGTAGCTGGGCATTGCCGGGACCGAACAGCTCGCCACGGGCGCATGCCAGCAAATCCTCGTATTCGTAAACACTGCGCCGATCCAGCATGTGCCAGCCTTTGCTAAAAGTCCCGATCAGTGGCGGGGCGAAACCCGCTGGAAGCGGGAATCGGCGCCTGTTGGGCGGATTGGCCCTGAGCCCCACAGAGCCGGGAAACCCTGCGGCAGCGGGCGTTAGCCATGCCAATCGCGCATTCGTCGAAATCGGCCGCTCTCTATCACAGGGCTGTCATGTGGCAAAGCGTGACACCGAGGCAAATAGCCGCTTTACCAAGTCCCGGAAGGGCCTCACCTTGGGGCCGTTCTAGTTGCGAGGAACTTGCATCTGTAGCTGATCCTCCTTATATTTCGGTGGAATATCGTGGTTGTTTTCAGAGTCTGACGTGGAAATGAGCGACAACGGGTCAATATTGAACGATGCGGGTTCCGAACCCAGGGCAACCGGGCGCGAGCCGGCGCTGACCGGCTGTCCGTGGCACGACGTCAATGAAATGCTGCAGGCTGCGGGCCTGCGGCCGACCCGCCAGCGCATGGCTCTCGGCTGGCTGTTGTTCGGCAAGGGTGCGCGGCACCTGACCGCCGAGATGCTCTATGAAGAGGCCACGCTGGCGAAGGTGCCGGTGTCGCTGGCCACCGTCTACAACACACTCAATCAGCTGACGGATGCGGGCCTCCTGCGCCAGGTCAGCGTCGACGGCACGAAGACCTATTTCGACACCAACGTCTCGGCGCATCACCACTTCTATCTCGAGAACAACCACGAGCTGGTCGACATCGAAGACCCGCATCTGGTGTTGCAGAAGATGCCCGAAGTGCCCGAGGGCTACGAGATCGCCCGGATCGACATGGTCGTGCGGCTGCGCAAGAAGCGCTGATCTCCACCAAACGTCGTCCCGGCGAACGCCGGGACCCATAACCACAAAAGCCGATTGTTCGAGGAAGGTGTCTCCCGCCGCGCCTCATCGCAAAGTCACGGCGTATGGGTCCCCGCCTTCGCGGGGACGACAGCAGAAATCAATCCACCTTCTCGTCGGCGTAGACGCCCCAGAGCCGCTGTTGCTCGATCCAGCCGTCAAAGCCGGTGCCTGCGACATGGCACCAGCCGGCGGCGCAATGCTTGACCTGCGCGACGACCCCGGCTTGCAGGCGCGCGCTGACTGCGCTCGTCGCATCGGCGCGTTCGTAGAGCGAGGCGAGGTCGTCCTTGTTCTTCATCGTAATGACAGCAGTGCGGCGGCCGGACAAAAGCGAGTGATAGACCCAGCCCTCGGCGCCTTCGGAATCGCGCACCCGGCGCCAGTTCTCGAACTCGGCGGTAATCTCGACCGGCAGGCCCGAGCGGGTATAGACCCAGGCCACGTCATTGTCCTTGGTGGGACCGGCGCGGACGTTCACATGGTCGGATTTGAGGCTGACATAACGCGGGACGGGCAAGCCGCTGGTGGAGGTGCCATCCTTGGCCGAAGCGGCGCTACTCGCCGATACAAAGAGCAGGCAAACCAAAAGCACCCGCGAACAAAAACGCCCCAACGCCATCAACGCGTCTCCCGCCGAGATCAGCTCAAATTTGTCGAGCTGCGACACCTGTACCCGTAAGACCCCAAAACCCCTGCCGCCCGATTGCCCTCGGCTTGAATCCGGTTCCCTCTCTGGTTCTTGTTTTGGCCCCGCCTTCTGCTAGAGAGGACGGAAAGCCAGAACGAAAGACCCGAAAAAGTCCCGCGAGAGCTCCGACGGTGACGTCGGGTACTCGGCGGAAACGCCCGGACCACGCGGCAGCGCAGTGTCGAACACCCGGGTTAATGAGGTCTGAACAACCTCATGAGGGCAGGACATGTCGGTTAAGAAGAAGCCTCTCGTTGTCGTCACGCGCAAACTGCCGGACTCGATCGAGACCCGGATGCGGGAGTTGTTCGACGCCCGGCTCAATCTCGACGATACGCCGCTGACGCAGGAACAGCTGATCGACGCGGTCCGCACTGCGGAAATCCTGGTTCCGACGGTCACCGATCACATCAACGAAGAGGTACTCAAGCAGGCCGAAGGCAGGCTGAAGCTGATCGCCAATTTCGGCAACGGCGTCGACAATATCGACGTGACCGCGGCGCATGGGCTCGGCATCACGGTAACCAACACACCAAAAGTTTTGACCGAAGATACCGCCGACATGACCATGGCGCTGATCCTGGCGGTGCCGCGGCGGCTGATCGAGGGCGCTTCCGTGCTCACCGACGGCAAGAATTGGGAAGGCTGGTCGCCGACCTGGATGCTCGGCCATCGCCTCGGGGGCAAAAGGCTCGGGATCGTCGGCATGGGCCGGATTGGCCAGGCGGTCGCGCGCCGCGCACATGCCTTCGGCTTGCAGATCCACTACCACAACCGCCGGCCCGTCGCCCCGCAGATCGCCGAGGAGCTCGGCGCGACCTATTGGGAAAGCCTCGACCAGATGCTGGCGCGGATGGACATCATCTCGGTGAATTGTCCGCACACCCCGGCGACCTTCCATCTGTTGTCGGCGCGGCGCTTAAAACTGATCCGCAAGGACGCCTACATCGTCAACACCGCGCGCGGCGAGGTGATCGACGAGGAAACGCTGACCAAGCTGATCGAGACGGGCGAGATCGCCGGCGCCGGCCTCGACGTGTTCGAGCACGAGCCTGCGGTCAGCCCGAAACTGGTGCGGCTCGCCAAGGCCGGCAAGGTGACGCTGCTGCCGCATATGGGCTCGGCCACCATCGAAGGCCGCGTCGAGATGGGCGAGAAGGTGATCATCAACATCCGCACCTTCCTCGACAATCACAAGCCACCGGATCGCGTGCTGCCCAGCATGCTCTAGGCGCGCGCCAAGGCTGTCGTCCCGGCGCGCGCCGGGACCCATACCGCGGAATCTATCGATGAAGCGGATTGGCAGTTATCCTTCGCCAAACTCCTGACTGTGGTTATGGATCCCGGATCGACGCTCGCTTGTCCGGGACGACGACGGAGACTTACGCTCCCGCTTCCGCCATTCACCGACGAAGCCGATGAAGGCCGCAAGCGGGGCGGGCGTCTGGCGACGGCTGGGGTAATACAGAAACGGTCCGGGAAACGGTTCGCACCAGTCTTCCAGCACGCTGACCAGCGCGCCGGATTTGATCGCCTCGCGCACATAGCCTTCGAGCGTGAGCCAGAAACCGAAGCCGTCGCGTGCGGCGCGCTGCGCGGCGCCCGGATAATTGAGGATCAATTTCGCCGGCGGCGATACCTTCACCACGCGGCCGGCCTTCTCGAACTCCCAGTCCGGCAGCATCCCCCTGCCGTAGCGGATACGGATGCAGCGGTGATTGAGCATATCCTTCGGAAGTTTCGGCCTGCCGTGTTTTGCAATGTGACCGGGAGACGCCACAACGGCGTAACGCTGCGGCGGGCCAAGCGGCACTGCGATCATGTCCTGCGCCAAGTGCTCGCCATAACGCACGCCTGCATCATAGCCCTGCGCGACAATGTCGACGAACGTGCTGTCGCCGACGATCTCGAGCTCGACTTGCGGGAACGCAGCGAGAAACGGCGCGATCATCGGGGCCAGCACCAGGTCGATCGCAGGCGGTGGCGCGTTGATGCGCAGACGCCCTGACGGCACGCCGCGCAGTCCCCGCACCTCGTCGAGCGCGCCGTTGACGTGCGCCATCGCAGGCCCCACGCGCGACAGCAGTAATTCGCCCGCCTCGGTGAGTGCGACGCTGCGGGTGGTGCGGTTCAAGAGCCTGACGCCAAGCCGCTCCTCCATCGTCCGCAGCCGCTGGCTCAGGCTGGACACAGAAACGTGTTGGTCCATTGCCGCCCGACGAAAGTTCTTCGCACGGGCAATGGCCACGAAGGCATCGAGATCGCGGAGATCCAGCTCGCTCATTGTTCAATATAATGAACAATCTATTTGCGATTGTCTATCTTATCGTTGCGACGACGTCAGGCCATATGGGGCGCACCTTCAACGGCGCGGACTTCCGCGCCTCACGCTCGGGAGACCCCTCATGGAACAGCGCAAGCTCGGCAAATCCGGCCCCACCACCTCTGCCATCGGCCTCGGCTGCATGGGCATGTCCGACTTCTACGGACCGGCCGATCGCGCCGAGAGCATCGCAACCATCCACTCCGCGCTCGAGGCCGGTATCACCCTGCTCGACACCGGCGACTTCTACGGCATGGGCCACAATGAAATGCTGATCCGTGAGGCGCTGTCCTCGCGTCATCGCGACCAAGTGCAGATCTCGGTTAAGTTCGGCGCGCTACGCGATGTCGAACGCAACTGGCACGGCTACGACGGCCGTCCTGCGGCGGTGAAGAATTTCCTCGGCTATTCGCTGCAACGGCTCGGCGTCGAGGCGATCGACATCTACCGGCCCGCGCGGCTCGATCCGGACGTGCCGATCGAGGACACCATCGGCGCGATGGCCGAGATGGTGAAGAAAGGCTACATCAAGCACATCGGCCTTTCCGAGGTCGGCTCCGAGACCATCCGCCGCGCGCATGCGGTGCACCCAATCTCGGATTTGCAGATCGAATACTCGCTAGTTTCGCGCGGCATCGAGAGCGACATCCTGAAGACCTGCCGCGAACTCGGCATCGGCATCACGGCGTATGGCGTGTTGTCGCGCGGGCTGATCTCTGGCCACTGGTCGAAGGATCGCTCCGAGGCAAAGGATTTCCGCCGCATGAGCCCGCGTTTCCAGGGCGAAAATCTCGACCGTAATCTCGCGCTGGTGGAATCCCTGCGTGCGATCTCGGAGGAGATCGGCGCGACGCCGGCACAGGTCGCGATCGCCTGGGTGGCGGCGCAAGGCGCCGACATCGTTCCGCTCGTCGGCGCGCGGCGGCGCGAGCGGCTGGACGAAGCGCTCGGCGCGGTCAACGTCAAGCTCACCAGCATGCATCTCGCAAGCTTGGCGAAGCTGTTTCCGCCCGGCGTGGCTGCCGGTCACCGCTATCCGGAGTCCCAGCTGGCCCACATGGACAGCGAGAAGCGCGGCGCGGCGTGATGCAAATGCGCTCCCTCCCCCTGCAAGGGGGCGGGTTGGGGTGGGGGTCACCCTCGTCTCGCTGGGCGCATTGATCCCCATCCGCTTTGCTCCTGCGGAGCAAAGCGACCTCCCTTTTTCAAGGGGAGGTTCGAAAACGACTCACCGATGTCCGCTTAGATCGGTGATCGTGAGCACATCGCCATTGAGCGGGTTGAGCGGATCGCGTGCGTAGCGCAACGTTTCAAACCGCATATTGCGCGCGTCCACCATCAACAGCCGTCCGACCAGGCCTTCGCCGAAGCCGACGATTTCGCGGATCGCCTCCAGCGCCATCATCGAACCCAGTATGCCGGCGAGCGCGCCCATCACGCCGGCCTCCGCGCAGGTCGGCACCGTGCCCGGCGGCGGCGGCTCCGGAAACAGACAGCGATAGGTCGGGTTGAATTCGCCGTCAGCGTTTCTCTCGTGGGCGCGGATCGTCGTCAGCGAGCCGTCGAACATGCCGAGCGCCGCCGTGATCAGCGGTTTGCCGGCAAGGAAGCACGCATCGGACACCAGATAGCGCGTTTCGAAATTGTCGGAGCCATCGAGCACCAGATCGTAACCGCCGATCAGCTCGAGCGCATTGGTTGCCTTCAAGCGCGCGGCGTGCGCGGCAAACTTCACATGCGGGTTGAGACGGCCGATGCGCTCGGCTGCGCTATCGACTTTCAGTTTGTCGATATCAAACGTGTCGTGAATGATCTGGCGCTGCAGATTGGAGAGCGACACGGCGTCGTCATCGACAACGCCTAATGTGCCGACACCCGCGGCCGCCAGATACATCAGCGCAGGTGCGCCGAGACCGCCGGCGCCGATCACCAATACGGAAGCTTCCTTCAGGGCCGCCTGCCCGGGCCCGCCAACTTCGCGCAGCACGATATGACGGGCATAACGTTCGAGTTCTTCAGAACTCAGCATGTCCTAAATTTACCTTTGCTCGGCCGTGAACCGGCTAGTGTCCCGATTCCGAAGTTCGTAGCATTTTCGGAGCCACGTTTCGAACTTCGGAATCGGAAGGACACTAGCAAACCTACTGATCTAGTGTGGCTTTGGTTCAGAAGTCCGCATGAAGGACTCGCGGCACTACTGATGCGGACTTCTGGACCGCCACACTAGCCGTTGGTCTCGACCCAACAGATGTGCTTTATTGGGGCTGCGTCAATGGATGTGAGAGTTGTTGTCATGAGATCGATGCTGACCTCAACATTGATATTCGTGGCTGCGGCAGCTTCGGCGCAAGCCCAGACGACGACGCCCCCAGCCGTCAAGCCGAAACAAGTCACGACCGTCCCGATCCGCCCTGCCCTGCAATCCCCGGCCGATACGGCGGGCGCGATGGGCCAGGGCGAACGGCTGGCGATCCAGTCGGACCTTGCCTGGGTTGGCCAGTATAACGGCGCGATCTCCGGCGACGTCAGCGAGCGGATGGTCGAATCGATCAAGGAATTCCAGAAGGCCAATGGCGGCAAGCCGACCGGCGTGCTCAATCCGAAGGAACGCGGCGCGCTCGCCGAGACCGGACGACGGCGGCGGGAAAATGCCGGCTGGAAGATCGTGACCGATGTGCCGACCGGCGTGCAACTCGGCATTCCGACCAAGCTCGTCCCACAACAGACCACCGATGCCAACGGCACGAAATGGAGTTCGCCGACCGGCACCATCCAGGTGCTGCTGACGCGCCGCAAGGAAGCGAACCCGACCACGGCGAAGCTTGCCGAACGGGAAAAGAAAGAGCCGATGGGACGCACGGTCGACTACACCGTGATCAAGCCGGAGTTCTTTGTGCTGTCCGGCCTGCAAGGCCAGAAGAAATTCTACGTGCGCGGCACCTTCAAGGGCGACGAGGTCCGCATCCTCACGATCCTTTACGATCAGGCGACCGAGAACACGGTCGAGCCTGTGGTGATCGCGATGTCGAGCGCTTTCAATCCGTTTCCGGTGAACACGGCGCCGCCGGCGAAGAAGACCGTCGAGTACGGCACAGGCATTGTCGTGAGCGAGGATGGCGCAATCGTCGCCGACCGCCTGATCACCGATGGCTGCCTCGCCATCACGATTCCTCCGTACGGAAATGCCGATCGCGTCGCCGAGGACAAGGATCATGATCTGGCGTTGTTGCACATTTACGGCGTGCGTGGATTGAAGCCGCTTGGCCTTGCGTCCGATCAGGCCGGCAAAACCAGTGTGGAGCTGACCGGTATCTCCGATCCGCAAAGTCAGGGCGGTGGTCGTGCCGCATCCACCGTCAAGGCGACCGTCACGCCGGTCGGCAGCGGCGGCGATCTCGCATTGTCGCCTGCACCGGCCGTCGGCTTCTCCGGCGCAGCGGCGCGCGACGAGAGCGGCAGGTTTGCAGGGCTCGCGCTGTTGAAACCAGCGGTTGTCGCGGGAACTGTCGCAACAGCGCCGGCGCAGTCCGTGCTGGTGCGCGCCGAAGCCGTGCGCGATTTCCTGAAAGCCAACGGCGTTGTGGCCGCACAGGATTCGAATGATGCGGCGGCCGCCGTCGTCCGCGTGATCTGCGTGCGCAAATAATGGAATCGAGTTTGCAACGCCGCATTGGTTAACGCCCGGTTAACACTTCGGTAATCGTCCGGGTGCCGCAAAGGCGATAGACATGTCATACTGGCATCGTCGTTAACGACGGTCGCGTGATTCGAACAACGATCCCTTCGATCCGTTGTCGGCCAGCGCGTCGCAGACGAGACCGGCTCCCGCATCCAGAACCGATGCACCTTGTTCAGCGTATCCGCGGGCCAAAAACACCCACAGGAATCGTTGACGAATGCACACGATTGTATTGGCTACCCAAAAGGGCGGCAGCGGCAAGAGCACATTGGCGATTGGACTGGCGCTTGCGGCCAGGAATGCCGGGCACACCGTGCGGCTGATCGAAACCGACCCGCAGGGCACGCTGTCGAACTGGCAAAGCCGGCGCGGTACCGCCGAGCCGATGGTCGAGACCATCTACAATGTCGGCCGCATCGAGAGCCGCCTGGAGCAGCTCGAGCGCGGCGGCATCACGCTTACCGTTATCGACACCGCAAGCGGCGTCAGCGCGGTGACCGCGGCCGCCATCCGTTGCGCCGACCTGTGCCTGATCCCGTCGCGCCCCACCATCACCGACATCGAGTCCAGCGCCGCGACGCTGAAAGCCGTTCGCGCCTGGCAAAAGCCCTTCGCTTATGTGCTCAACCAGACACCCGTGCGTGGCCGCCGCATCGACAACGCGGCGAGCGCGCTGGGTGGTGAGGATGCGCCCGATATGAATGAGATGGTCGCGCGCCCCTTCATCTCGATGCGCAATGATCACCAGGATGCGCTCGCATCAGGTCTTGCGGTCGGCGAATACGCGCCCACGAGCAAAGCAGCAGAAGAGATCGGTCAGCTCTGGCGCTGGACGGAAGCACGGCTCAACGGTGCGACGCGTGAACGCGATACGCTTGCAAAGGCGACCTTTCCGCCTGCGCTGACACCGCGCGTGGCGCAACGCACGGAAAATACGCCCGCGCAACCGCTTCCGCCGTCGGGCGAAGGCCTCACTCCGTGGGACGCTTGCCTCTAGGATCTTGCCAGCCAGCTTGCGCGGGTCACCTTCCATTTTTCGGCTTTCCGCTCGCCGTTGTGATGCGGAAGCTCGGCATAGCCGACGAACTCGGCTCCAGTCTTCTGTTTGACCCGGCGGGAGCCAACATTCGAAGGCGCGTTCAGAACGTGGAAACTGTCGAGACCCAGCGTCTTGAACACAAAATCGTTCACGGCCTCGATCGCTTCCGTCATCAATCCCTGATTCCAGTAGGGTTCTGCGAGCCAAAAGCCGCGGTTGCCCTTGAGGCTTTCCGCCTGTAGCCGAAAACTGATGACACCGATCGCCTGATCGTCGCCTGATCGTAGCACCAGAACCCAATGACAGCTTTGCTCGCCGGCTGCGACCTTTGCCAGCTGCTGCCGGATGAAGCTCTCGGCGCCGTCCTCCGGATAGGGCCACGGCACGACGGTCGCCAGATTCTTGATGATGTTCCAGTTGTTGAAGTGCCGCTGGATCGCCGGTGCATCGGTCACCGCGAGCGGTCTCAAGATCAGCCGTGAAGTCTGCAGGGTCGGAGTATCCATGAGCGCACACTATTTCTGACACTTCGGGCACCAGAAGGTCGAGCGGCCGTTCTGGTTGAACCGGCGCACAATGCCGCCGCAGCCTTTGGTCTGGCACTTCTCGCCCTCGCGGTCGTAGACCTGAAACGAGTGCTGGAAATAACCGAGTTCGCCTGACGTCTGACGGTGGTCACGCAGCGACGAGCCGCCGGCCTTGATGGCTTGGTTGAGCACGGTGTGAATCGCCTCCACCAGATGCCGCGCGTAATCGGTGGTCTCGCCCTTCTTGGTCGCGAGCGTTGCGGCCAGTCTGCGCGGTGACAAATGTGCGCGAAAGAGCGCCTCGCAAACATAGATGTTGCCGAGGCCTGCGACCACGCGCTGGTCGAGCAACGCCGCCTTCAGGCTGGTTTTCTTGTTGGCGCACGCGCGTGCCAGCATGTCGGCATCGAACTCATTGCCCAGCGGCTCGGGACCGAGACCTTCCAGCAGCGGCTCTTCATCGATCGCGTTTCGCGCGATCACCTTCATGTAGCCGAACCGGCGCGGATCGTTGAAGATGATCTCGGCGCCTGACGACATGTGAAACACCACATGATCGTGGGCGCGATCTTCGCTGCGAGGATGGTGAAACCGGCCAGGCCTATCTCCGTTGTCGTCGTTAACGACGCGAAAAGATCCGGACATGCCGAGATGCATCAAAAGCACGTCACCGGAGGCAAGATCGGCCATCAGATATTTGGCGCGCCGGCCAAGCCCGGTTACGGTTTGCCCCTCCAGCCGCGCGACAAAATCCTTCTGAAAGGGAAACCGCAGGTCTTTGCGGCGGACTTCGGCCTTTTTGATCTTTGCACCCTCCATGGCCGGCTGCAGGCCGCGGCGAACGGTCTCGACTTCAGGTAATTCAGGCATCCATATTCACCTTGAAACAGTGACGTGATAGCGCCATTACGGCGGGGGCGCTATGGTCCGGATGTGGAGAAGTATGTGATGAGTGAGCCGGACCAAACCACGCATTTCGGCTTCAGGGACGTCCCCTTAGGCGACAAGCAGACGCTGGTGAACGACGTCTTTCACAGCGTGGCGCGGCGCTACGACCTGATGAACGACCTGATGTCGGGTGGCCTACATCGCCTCTGGAAAGACCTGATGATCAATGCGCTCAATCCGCCGCGCTCCGATATTCCATTTGCTTTGCTCGACGTCGCCGGCGGCACCGGCGATATCGCTTTCCGCGCCGCGGCCGCGGCGGGAGGCGGCTTCAAGGCGACGGTGTGCGACATCAATGCCGACATGTTGAACGTCGGGCGCGAACGCGCCGCCGCGCGTCATCTCGACGACCGCGTGTCGTTCGTCGAAGGCAATGCCGAGGAACTTGCTTTTGCCGACCGCACCTTCGACGGCTACACGATTGCGTTTGGCATCCGCAATGTGCCGCGGATCGACCGCGCGCTGACTGAAGCTTATCGCGTGCTGCGCCCGGGCAGCCGTTTCCTGTGCCTTGAATTTTCGACCGTCGACACGCCCGGCCTCGATCGCCTCTATGACCTGTTTTCGTTCAAGGTGATCCCGCCGCTCGGCCGCGCGGTGACCGGCGACGCCGAGTCGTACCAATATCTGGTGGAATCGATCCGCAAATTTCCAAAGCCGGGGGCCTTCGCCGAGATGATCGGCCAGGCCGGCTTTTCACGCGTGACCTGGCAAAGTTTTTCGGGCGGCATCGTGGCGTTGCATTCGGGCTGGCGTCTGTGATTTCGGCGACAATGCACATTACGCGGGTCGTCCGCGCCGCGTTCGTGTTTGCGCGCGAGGGCGTGTTCGGCACTGTCGACCCGTCTCTGGTGCCGCCGCCCGGACAGTTGGCGCTGAAGTTCGCCCGGATGTTCGAACGATCGGGCGCCAAGTCCGGCCCGCGGCTGTCGCGGGCGCTGACCCGTCTTGGACCTGCTTATCTCAAGCTCGGGCAATTTCTCGCCACCCGGCCAGACGTGGTCGGCGTGGTGCTGGCGCGCGACCTCGAAAGTCTACAGGACCGCCTGCCGCCATTTCCGCAAGCAGAGGCCGAGGCCGTCATCGCGACATCGTTCGAACGCCCTGTTTCACAGGCGTTTGCGAGCCTTGGTCCCGCCGTTGCCGCTGCCTCGATCGCGCAGGTGCACCGCGGCCAGGTCGCCCATGAGGGCGGACGCCGCGCCGTGGCGGTGAAGGTGCTGCGGCCCAACGTGGCTGCGCGCTTCCGCCGCGATCTCACCGATTTCTTTTTCGTGGCGCGTCAGGCCGAAATCTATTCGGCCGAGGCGCGACGCTTAAGGCTGGTCGAAGTCATCAACACCATGTCGCGCTCGGTCGCGATGGAGATGGACCTGCGCCTCGAGGCGGCGGCGATGTCGGAAATGGCGGAGAACACCCGCGAAGATCCCGATTTTCGCGTGCCGACGGTCGACTGGGATCGCACCACCCATAACGTTCTGACCATGGAGTGGATTGACGGCATTGCGCTATCCGATCATGCGCGGCTCGAACAGTCCGACGTCGACCTGCCCGATCTCGGGCGCAAGGTGATCCAGAGCTTTCTGCGTCACGCGCTGCGCGACGGCTTCTTCCACGCCGACATGCATCCCGGCAATCTGTTCCTGGATCCGCAAGGACGGTTGGTCGCCGTCGACTTTGGCATCATGGGCCGGTTGGGAATGAAGGAGCGGCGTTTCCTCGCCGAAATTCTCCTTGGCTTCATCATCCGCGACTATCGGCGCGTCGCGGAAGTGCATTTCGAGGCCGGCTATGTGCCGGCGCACCACTCGGTCGACAATTTCGCGCAAGCGATCCGCGCCATCGGCGAGCCGATCCACAACCGCACGGCCGAAGAAATTTCCATGGCGAAGCTGTTGACCTTGCTGCTCGAGGTCACCGGCCTGTTCGACATGCGCACCCGTCCCGAATTGATCCTGCTGCAAAAGACCATGGTCGTGGTGGAAGGCGTCGCGCGCGGCTTCGATCCCAAGCTCGACATCTGGAAGGTCGCCGACCCCGTGGTTCGCGAATGGATCGAACGCAATCTCGGCCCCGTAGGTCGAATCCAGGGCGCCATGGCCGGCGCTGGCGAACTTGGCCGGGTCGCCGCCAGTCTCCCGTCGCTGGCGACCCGCGCGATCACCGTGCTGGAGCAGCTGGAGACCATGACGCGCGACGGGCTTATTCTGTCGGCAGAAACCATTGCCGCCATGGGGCGCACCGAAGGCCGCAAGAGCCGCTGGCGGGCCATTGCGCTCTGGGTCATCGCACTGACCTTCATCGGCATCCTGTTTGCCATCCGCCAATTGTGATTGCACTGCAATCACAATTTTGATAGCATTGCTATCAATCTCCCGCTGAATGGAGGCGGCGATGGCCAGCCTGACCATCCGCAAACTGGACGATGCCATCCGCGACGCACTTAGGCTGCGGGCCGCCCGCAGCGGCCGTTCAGTCGAGGATGAGGTTCGGGTCATCCTGCGGGAGGCCTCGCTGGAGAGCCACCCCGTCGCCTCTCAGGCCGCCTTGCGTGCCGCGAGCGCAAGCCCATCGCCTCGCGCCAATACTGAGGGGGCGCGCGTCACATTAATCATTGGCGGCGGGATCGCGGCCTACAAGTCGCTCGACCTGATCCGCCGGCTGAAGGAGCGGCATATCGAGGTCCGCTGCGTGCTGACGAAAGCCGCGCAGCACTTCGTCACACCGCTCGCCGCCAGCGCCCTCTCGCATGAGCGCTGCTACACGGACCTGTTCGATCCCGGCAGCGAGTTCGATGCCGGCCACATCAGACTTGCGCGCGAGGCCGACCTGATCGTGGTGGCGCCGGCGACCGCGGACTTGATGGCCAAGATGGCGCACGGTGCGGCCGACGATCTCGCCAGCGCCATTCTGCTCGCAGCCGGCGTCCCGATCTTGCTCGCGCCGGCGATGAATCCGCTGATGTGGAACAATGCCGCCACCAAGCGCAATGTCGCAACGCTTGCCCGCGACGGCATCGTTATGGTCGGGCCCAATGCCGGCGAAATGGCCGAAGCGGGTGAAGCGGGTATGGGGCGGATGGCGGAGCCGTTGGAAATCGCGGCCGCGGTTGAACGGCTGTTGCGCCCGCCGCAGCCGAGGCCTCTGGCCGGCAAGCGCATCCTGATCACGGCAGGTCCCACGCATGAGCCGATCGATCCCGTGCGCTACATCGCCAACCGCTCTTCCGGCAAGCAAGGCTTCGCGATCGCGTCGGCCGCGCAGGCCGCAGGCGCCGATGTGACCTTGATTTCCGGCCCCGTGGACCTCGACGATCCCTTTGACGTCAAGGCGATCCATGTCGAATCGGCGCGCGACATGCTGAAACAGGTGGAAGCCACGCTCCCTGTCGACATCGCCATCTTTGCCGCAGCGGTGGCCGACTGGCGCGTCGCTCATGAAGATGAGCAGAAATTGAAGAAAACAGCCTCGGGCATGCCGCCGCTTCAGCTGGTCGAAAATCCGGATATTCTGGCGACGATCTCGCACCGGAAAGATGGACGGCCGCCGCTGGTGATCGGATTTGCCGCCGAGACCGAGCACCTGATCGAGAACGCCAAAACGAAACTCGCCCGCAAGGGCTGCGACTGGATCGTTGCCAACGACGTCTCGCCGGCCACCGGCGTGATGGGCGGCGATCGCAACACGGTCCACTTGCTGACCCGCCACGGCGATACTATCGAAGTCGATTCCTGGCCCGTCATGACCAAGGAAGAAGTCGCGGCCGCATTGATCGTGCATGTCGCCAAAACCGTGAGCCAGCCATCGTGAGCAGTGCCGTCAAAGTTGAAGTCAAGCTATTGCCGAACGGAATCGGTCTCGCTCTGCCGGCGTATCAGAGCGCGCTGGCCGCCGGCCTCGATTTGCTCGCCGCGGTGCCGGAAGGCGCGCCTGTTGTCCTGGCGCCGGGAAAATATGCGCTGGTTCCGACCGGCCTTGCGATCGCGCTGCCGCCGGGCTTCGAGGCGCAGGTGCGGCCGCGCTCAGGACTTGCGGCAAAACACGGCGTCACCGTGCTGAACGCGCCGGGAACTGTCGATGCCGACTATCGCGGCGAAATCGGCGTGCCCCTGATCAATCACGGCGATGTGCCGTTCACGATCCGGCGCGGCGAACGCATCGCGCAGATGGTGATCGCGGCGGTAGTCCAGGCGGAGCTTGTGCCGGTTGAGACGCTATCTCCCACCGCGCGCGGTAGCGGCGGTTTTGGCTCGACCGGCCGATAATCCGTCAGTCGGTAAAAGTCCGGCTGCATTTGCCTAAAAGAAATGTTCGGACGGTGACCTAATCCCCCATTTTTTGCTGGCACGATTCACGTTCACGAAATGGACTCTTACCCGCCGAGTCCGGTTGGCGATATTGTCGCTTGATTCGCGCACGGCGGGGGGAATTCGCCGGGCTTGATGTCGTGCGGATTGGGGTATTCATGTCGGGCGTAGTCGCGGCGATGCGCCGGACCTTGCTGTCGTGCACCTTTCTCGCACACGGCGGACGGGCAGCAGCCCAGGGAACTGTCTTTGGCACCATCGGCCTGGGCTTGGCCCAGCCAGCCTATGCGGCTGACTTGCCGTTGCTGCATTTCCTCGGCGTCAACCATCAGGAATTCGCCGTGCTGACGACGGCGCTGTCGCTGCTCGGCTTTTCGGTGGTCGCCGCCATCCTTCTGATGCGAACACGCCTTCGCGCCGCGCGGATCGAAACCGGGCTGCGCGGCGAAATTCAGGGCTTGCAGAGCGAGGCCGACCGCTATCGCGCGCTGCTGTTTGCCGAGCCTCAGGTCTTGATCGCCTGGCCTGCGGGCGAAGATCGCCCCGAAGTCAGCGGCGACGTCTCGTCGTTGACCGGCCAGGAGTCCGCGCATCGCATTCTGGCGTTCGGGACCTGGCTTGCGCCGGGAGCGGCGCTGCAGATGGATCATGCCATCGACTCCTTGCGCGAAAACGGCGAGGGATTTTGGCTCAACCTGACCGCGTCGAACGGCACCCCCGTCGAAGTGCTCGGCCGCGCCATCGGCGGCCAGGCGGTGGTGCGGATCCGCGAGTTGTCCAGCGTGCGGCGGGAACTGGCCGAGACCAATCACCGCCTGAAGGCGCTGTTGCAGGAAACCGAAATGCTGCGCGGCTTTGCGCAGGCAGTGCCCTGGCCGATCTGGGCCAAACGCGCCGACGGCGGTCTGCAATATGCCAACGAGGCCTACGCCAGGGCCGCGGACGCCGCCAACATCCAGGACGCCATCGAACGCAAGGTCGAGCTGCTCGATAGCGGCGATCGCGCCGATATGGAGCGCGCGCTGAGCGAGGCGGCGACCTATTCAGCGCGGCTGCCGGTCGTTGTCGCCGGAGAGCGCCGCTTCTATGACGTGCAGGCCCTTAATATCGGCGGCAGCAACGTCGGCATGGCGGTCGACGTCTCGGAAGCCAACGCGCTCTCCGATTCGCTGGCGCGCATGATGGAAGGCCATCGCCGCACACTCGATCAACTGTCGTCGGGGGTTGCCGTCTTCGACGGCCGGCGGCGGCTTGCGTTCTACAACGACAGCTATCGCCGGCTCTGGGGCCTCGACCGCGTCTTCCTCGACAGCAATCCCGACGATTCGAGCGTGCTCGACCGGCTGCGCGCCGCGCGCAAATTGCCGGAGCAGCCGGATTTCCGCGCATGGAAAGTCAAGCTGCACGAGGCTTACCGTGCGGTCGAGGCCGAAAAAGACACGTGGTATCTGCCCGACGGCCGGGCGCTCAGCGTCGTCACCACGCCCAACCCGGAAGGCGGCGTCACCTACCTGTTCGACGATGTCACCGAGAGCCTCGACCTCGCACGGCGGTTCGACGGCCTGATCCGTGTCCAGCGCGAAACGCTGGACAATCTCGCCGAAGCGGTCGCCGTGTTCGGCTCCAACGGCCGCGCCCAACTGTTCAATCCCGCTTTCGCGACGATGTGGAAGCTCTCGGCCGAGGCGCTCGGCGAAGAGCCGCACATCGACACGGTCGAGACCTGGTGCAAGCCGCTGTTCGACGATGCCCAGACATGGCGCGTCATCCGCGAGGCGGTGACGCGGATCGGCAACCGCGTCGCAGTGCCGCTGAAGCTGGAGCGCAAGGATGGCAGCGTGCTCGACTGCATGACCATGCCGCTGCCCGACGGCGCCACCATGCTGACCTTCCAGGACATCACCGACACCGAGAATGTCGAACGCGCGCTGCGCGAGCGCAACGAGGCGCTGGAGACCGCCGACCAGATGAAGGTGGATTTCGTCCACCACGTGTCCTACGAGCTGCGCTCGCCGCTGACCACCATCATCGGATTTGCGCATCTGCTGAACGATCCGACCACCGGGCCGTTGATGCCCAAGCAGGCCGAGTATCTCAATTACATCACGGCCTCGACCAATTCGCTGTTCGCCCTGATCAACAATATTCTCGATCTCGCCAGCATCGACGCCGGCGCCATGACGCTCGAAATCGGTCCGGTGGATATCCGCAAGGCGATCGAAAATGCCGCCGAGGGCATCCAGGACCGGCTCGCCCACAATCATATCGAGCTCAAGATAGAGGTCGATCCGAATATCGGAAGTTTTGTCGCGGATGGCGGACGCGTCGTGCAGGTGCTGTACAATCTGCTGGCCAATGCGGTCGGATTTTCGCCGCAAGATTCGGCGATCACGCTGAGCGCCCGCCGCACCGATCATCACGTGGTTTTTGCCGTGACCGATCGCGGCCCGGGCATTCCACCGGAGGTCAAGGACAAGGTGTTCGACTGGTTCGAGAGTCACTCCAACGGATCGCGCCACCGCGGCGCTGGACTCGGCCTGCCGCTCGTGAAATCCTTCGTCGAACTGCACGGAGGCCGCGTGCGTGTCGACTCGGTCATCGGCAAGGGGACGACCGTGACCTGTGATTTCCCAATCGACCAGGCGGCGCATCGCAACGCCGCGGAATGACGAATCCTTGCTCATTCGTCGTTGCGTTGGCGAACGAAACCGCAACCGCAAATCTGATTGCCGACCTGGCGCTTCTCGTCGGCGCGGGCGACGTCATCACGCTGTCGGGCGATCTCGGCGCCGGCAAGACCTCGGCTGCCCGCGCGTTGATCCGTTATCTCGCCGACGACCCGACCATCGAAGTTCCGAGCCCGACCTTCACGCTGGCGCAGAGCTACGACCTGCCGGCTTTCTCGCTGATCCATGCCGATCTCTATCGCATCAACGATGCGAGCGAGCTGGAAGAGATCGGGCTGTCGCCTCTGCCGGAAGGCGTTGTGGCATTGATCGAGTGGCCGGAGCGCGCGTCTGACGCGATGCCGGCCGACCGGATCGATATTGCACTCAGCCATCGCCCGGCGCTGGGATCGACGGCGCGCGCCGCCGAGATCACAGGCCATGGCAAGGCGGCCGCCCAGGTCGCGCGGCTGGACGGCCTGCGGCAATTCCTGACCGGCGCCGGCTTTATCGACGCGAAACGCCAGCGCATGCCGGGCGACGCCTCGACACGCTCTTACGCGCGGCTCTATCAGGATGATCAAGCCGTCATCCTGATGAACTCGCCGCGCCGGCCCGACGGACCAGCGATCTACGACGGCAAGTCGTACAGCGCGGCGGTGCATCTCGCCGAAGACGTCAAGCCGTTTGTCGCCATCGATAAAGGCCTGCGCGAGCGCGGCCTTTCAGCGCCGGCTATACATCACGCCGATCTCGATGCCGGTTTCCTGATCACAGAAGATTTCGGCCGCGAAAGTTTTGTCGAAGGCGAGCCGCCGGGCCCAGTCACCGAGCGCTACGAGGCCGCTACCGACACGCTCGCGGCACTGCATCGCGAACCACTTCCCGGCGCTTTGTTGCTTGCACCGGCACTCGCCTACCCTATTCCTGATTTTGACATCGAGGCGATGCTGGTCGAGATCGGCCTGATGATCGAATGGTATCTGCCGGATTGCGGCGCGTCGCCGCCCGACCATGCGCGCGACGAATTCGTGAGGCAGTGGCGCGAGCTGCTCGGCAAGACGGATGCGCTACCAAAGACATGGGTGCTGCGTGATTTTCATTCGCCGAACCTGATCTGGCTCGCCGAGCGATCGGGGGTTCAAAAAGTCGGCATCATCGATTTTCAGGACGCGGTGCTGGGACCGGCCGCCTACGACCTTGTCTCGCTCTTGCAGGACGCGCGGATCGACGTGCCCGAACAGCTCGAGCTGGCGTTGTTGACGCGCTACATCAAGGCGCGGCACGCGTCCGACAACGCCTTCGATCCGGCCGGATTTGCCGAGAGCTACGCCATCATGTCGGCGCAGCGCAACACGCGCCTGCTCGGCACCTTCGCTCGCCTCAACCGGCGCGACGGCAAGCCGCAATATCTGCGCCATCAGCCCCGGATCTGGACCTATCTGACGCGTTCGCTGGCGCATCCGGTAATGGCGCGCCTGCGCGGCTGGTACGAGGCCCACGTGCCGCCGCCCCAAAGCTGATGGGATTGCGCCGGTAATTTACCGGATATTAGCCATCTGGCGTCTAATCTGCCGGGTATCCCTGCATGCGATGATGATCCTGTTCATTTCGGCAGGGCCGTGCTGCTCAAGGGCGGAGACCATGTCAGTGACAGAGCGACGCAGAGGTGAGCGTGTCACGTTCGAGCGCGGATTTAACGCGCACATGATGGGCATCGACGGCACGTGGCGCCGCGATTGCGTCATGGAAGACGTTTCCGAGACCGGGGCCAAGCTGACAATCGAGGGCTCGGTCGAGGGATTGCACTTGAAGGAATTCTTTTTGCTGCTGTCGTCGACGGGGCTTGCCTATCGCCGATGCGAACTTGCCTGGGTCAATGGCGACCAGATCGGAGTCAATTTTCTCAAGACCGGCGACAAGAGGAAAAAGGGGCGCCGCCCCGCTGAAGCCTGAATTCGTCGCCGGGGTTCGTCTTATCGCCGTCATATCGGGCGATTATGGCGGTCGGCGAGTGGTCCGATTCTAACATTCGCATCCCTTCGCAGCGGGCACTTTTGCGAATGTTAGAATCATGGGACCACTCAAAAATGTGAGTTTCTAGTGGAGTTTAGGATTTGACATTCGCATTACGAGTTCGCGGCTAGGAAGTTAGCGAATGTCAAATCCACTCCACTAGCCAGTGTCCCGCCCGAATCGCCATGGTATGATTCCCCGCCATCCTGATTTGCTCCTCCAGGGCTGCCCCCTCGGGAACCAAGAGTTCGAGAACCCTCCGTAATGCCCGTCAAGCCCGACAAAGCCATGGTCCTCGCCGCCGGTCTCGGCGTGCGGATGCGCCCCCTGACGGACCGGATGCCGAAGCCGCTGGTGTCGGTGGCGGGCCGTCCGCTGCTTGATCACGTGCTCGACAAGCTCGGCGACGCCGGCGTCAGTGAAGCGGTCGTCAACGTTCATTATCTGCCGGACCAGATCATCGAGCATGTCAGAAGCCGCAAGCGGCCTCGCGTGATCATTTCGGACGAGCGCAACCTGGTGCTCGGCACCGGAGGCGGCGTCTTCAAGGCGCTGCCGCTCCTCGGCGATGCGCCGTTCTTTCACCTCAACGCCGATACGCTGTGGATCGACGGCGTGCGGCCGAACCTGGCGCGGCTTGCCGAAGCGTTCGACCCCGCGCGGATGGACATCCTGCTATTGATGGCGCCGACCGCCGGCTCAACCGGATATGAAGGCAACGGCGATTACGCGATGCTGCCCGATGGGGCGTTGCGCAAGAAAAAAGAGCATCAAGTGGTTCCGTTCGTCTATGCGGGCGTCGCGATCATGTCGCCCACGATCTTTGCCGGCGCGCCGAGCGGCGAATTTTCGCTGACCAAGATGTTCGACGCCGCCAACGAGCAGGAGCGGCTGTTTGGCTTAAGGCTCGACGGCAGCTGGATGCATGTCGGAACGCCGGATGCCGTTGGAGCTGCCGAAGAGGCCTTTCTGGAAAGCGTGGCGTAACGGGTTGTCAGTGCCGGGCATAGCCGTTCGAAGAACGGCGTCGCTTCCACTCGCCTACGACCCGGCAACCCATCACTCTTCAAACAATTTTTTACGATGGATGCGCGGGTCAAGCCCGCGCATGACCAACCCAGAATCTCTATATTCCCCCTGATCTCGAATCAGGCGGTCCATGCGCGTCCTCAGCGTTCCCTCCTCCGTGCCGTTCCTGCGCGCCGTCGTTGCAGCGCTTATTGACGGCCGCCTGGTCGAAGGTTTTGAAGCGCGCACGCGCCCCGAACGGCTGGCAGAGGCGACACTCTATTTACCCACCCGCCGCGCCGGGCGCCTGGTGCGCGAAGTCTTCCTCGAAGAACTCGGCGCACAGGCCGTGCTGCTGCCCCGGATCGTCGCACTCGGCGATATCGACGAAGACGAGTTGGCCTTCGCCGAGGAAGATGATTCCTATGGCGGCACGACCGCGCTGGAGCTGCCGCCGAAACTCGGCGAGCTGGAACGCCGGCTGACGCTGGCAAAACTGGTCGCCGCCTGGGCGAAGACCTCCGTCACCGCGCCGCTTGTGATCGGGGGTCCGGCTTCGACACTCGCACTGGCCGGCGATCTCGCGCGGCTGATGGACGATATGGTGACGCGTGGCGTTGCGTGGGACGCGCTCGACACCCTCGTGCCTGACGGTCTCGACGAATACTGGCGCTACTCGCTCGATTTCCTGCGGATCGCGCGCGAGGCGTGGCCGGCCTATCTGGCGGAGATCGGCCGGATGGAGCCGGCTGCGCGGCGGGATCGCCTGATCGATGCCGAAGCCAAGCGCCTCGCGGCTCATCACGCCGGCCCCGTGATCGCGGCGGGTTCGACCGGATCGATGCCGGCGACCGCCAAGTTCCTGCACGTGATTGCGCGATTGCCGCAAGGCGCGGTTGTTCTGCCGGGACTGGACACCGACCTCGACGAGAACTCGTGGCAAAGCATCGGCGGCGAGCGCAACGACCGGGGCCAACTGGCAGAACATCCGTGCTCGAGCCATCCGCAATATGCCATGCATGCGCTGCTCGAGCGTTTTGGAATCCACCGCGGCGATGTCGAAACTCTCGCACCCGCGGCGTTCGGCCGTGAGGTGCTGCTATCGGAAGCAATGCGGCCGTCCAATGCGACGGCCGAGTGGCACGATCGCCTGGGCAGGCCCGAGATCGCGCAGCACATCGTAAACGGCATGAAGAACCTCGCCGTGATCGAGGCGCCCAATCCGGAGATGGAGGCGCTCTCGATCGCGATTGCGATGCGCGAGGCCGCTCATTTGCAGAAGTCTGCCGCACTGGTGACGCCGGACCGCGCTTTGGCGCGGCGTGTGATGGCGGCGCTGGCGCGCTGGAATCTCGACTTCGATGATTCCGGCGGCGATGCGCTGATCGAAACACCAGCCGGCGTCTTCGCGCGTCTTGTCGCGGAAGCGACCAGCAGGGGGCTCGAACCGCCGACGGTGCTGGCGCTGCTCAAACATCCTCTGTGCCGGCTTGGTGCTGCGCCGGACGCGCATCGTCGTGCGATCGAGACGCTTGAGCTCGCGCTCTTGCGCGGAACGCGCCCGCAACCCGGCACAAAAGGTCTGGCACAGGACTTTGCCCGCTTTCGCGATGAACTCGCGAAGTTCCGCCGCAAGGACGTCTCGTTGCTGCATGGATCTGAGAAGCGCACGCACCTCAGGGATTCGAAGCTCGCTTCGGCACAAGCATTGATCGAAGCGTTGCATACGACGCTGGCACCGATGGAAAGCCTCATCCCGACGCGGCCTTATGATCTGGCGGAGATCGCGGCCCGCCATCGCGAGGTGCTGATCGCGCTCTCGGAAGGTGACGACGGCGTTGCGATGGCCTTCGAGGCGCAGGAGGGCCTTGCGCTCGCATCCGCCTTTGACGAACTGCTCGCTGGCGAGCGGAAAAGCGGCCTGCTGGTGGCGCTGCCCGACTACGCCGAGGTGTTGCAGACCGCGTTTGCCGATCGCGCGGTGCGACGGCCGGAGAAACCGGGCGCGACGCTTCACATCTACGGTCCTTTGGAATCGCGATTGATGCAGACCGACCGCGTCATCGCCGGCGGACTGATCGAGGGCGTTTGGCCGCCGGCGCCGCGCACCGACCCATGGCTGAGCCGGCCGATGCGGCACGAACTCGGTCTCGATCTGCCGGAGCGGCGCATCGGCCTCTCCGCCCACGACTTCGCGCAGCTGCTTGGCGCCGAGGACGTGATCCTCAGCCACGCCGCCAAGTCAGGCGGCGCGCCCGCGGTCGCCTCGCGCTTCCTGCATCGGCTGGAAGCCGTCGCCGGCGAAGCGCGATGGGAAGCCGCCAAGCAGGCCGGCAAGCGGTATGTCGATTTCGCACTCGCGCTCGATGCCCCGGACGAGGTGAAGCCGGTCGAACAGCCGGCGCCGACGCCGCCGCGCGCGACGCGGCCGCTGAAACTGTCGGTCACCGCGATCGAGGACTGGCTGCGCGATCCCTATACGATCTATGCCAAGCATATCCTCAAGCTCGAGGCGCTCGATCCGGTCGACATGCCCCTGTCGGCCGCCGATCGCGGTTCGGCGATCCACAATTCAATCGGCGAATTCACGAAAAACTTCGCCAGGGATTTGCCGGCGGATCCCATCCAAAAACTGCGCGAGATCGGCCTCACGCATTTTGCGCCGCTGATGGAGCGGCCCGAGGCGCGCGCGCTGTGGTGGCCGCGCTTTCAGCGCATCATCCGATGGTTTTCCGAATGGGAGGCGGCCCGTCGCGGCAACCTCGTGGCAATCGAGGCCGAGATCAAGGGCGAAATCCCGATTGCCCTCGACGATGGGCGCATCTTCGTTCTTTCCGCGCGGGCCGACCGCATCGAGCGCCGCGCCAATGGCGACTTCGTCATTCTCGACTACAAGACCGGCGCTCCGCCTACCGGAAAACAGGTGCGAATGGGACTGTCGCCGCAGCTTACGCTGGAAGCGGCGATCCTGCGCGAGGGAGGTTTTGAAGGTATCGATGCAGGCTCGTCCGTCGGCGAACTCGCCTATGTCAGGATCAGCGGCAACAATCCGCCGGGTGAGCACAAGGCGCTGGAACTGAAAATCAAAAACAACGAGACGCCGCAATCGCCCGACGCCGCCGCCGACTACGCGCTGGCCCAGCTCACAGCGCTCATCCGCAAATTCGAAAACGAGGCCGAGCCCTATCGTTCGCTGAACCTGCCGATGTGGACCAACCGCTACGGCGCTTACGACGATCTCGCGCGCATCAAGGAATGGTCGGCGGCCGGCGGCCTGGGGCTTCCCGAATGGTGAAGGCATTGCGCACGATTCCCCCGGCGGTCCGCGACAAGCAGGCCAGCGCGTCGAACCCGGCTTCGTCGTCGTTCGTCTCGGCCAATGCAGGTTCCGGCAAGACCCACGTGCTGGTGCAGCGCGTGATCCGGCTGCTGCTGTCCGGTGTGCCGCCCGAGAAGATCCTGTGCATCACCTTCACCAAGGCCGCCGCTGCCAACATGGCCGAGCGCGTGTTCACCACGCTTGGCCACTGGGTAACACTCGATAACGACGCGCTTGACGATGCGATCCGTGACGCCGGCCTTCCCAATCCCAACGCAAAACTGCGCAAGGTCGCGCGCGAGCTGTTTGCCCGCGCGCTGGAGACACCCGGCGGATTGAAGGTGCAAACCATCCACGCTTTGTGCACGCGGCTTCTGCAGCAGTTCCCGTTCGAGGCCAACGTGCCCGCGCGTTTTGCCGTGCTCGACGAGCGCGACCAGACCGACATGATGGAGCGCGCCAATCTCAGGGTCTTCCTGGAGGCTGCGCGTGCGCCTGACAGCGCCCTTGGACGTGCGCTTCGAACCGCGATGGCGAATGCCGCCGACGTCACCTTCAAGGACGTCGTTCGTGAAGCTTGTTTGAGCCGCGACCATTTCCTGGCCTGGACCGATGCCGCGGGCAGCGTGGAGGCCGCGGCCGCGGAGATGTCGGCGGCGCTCGGCGTGCGATCAAGCGACAGCATCGAGGAGGTCGAGCGCGAGATCGTCGATGGTCCTTATCTGCCGCGCCGGCGCTGGGTGGAGATCGCGGACGCGCTCGACGCCAGCAGCAAGCAGGACAAGAAGCAGGCCGACCAATTGCGCGCATCGCTCGCCTCAACCGGGAGCGAACAGGTGGACGAATATCTCTCGGTTTTTCTCACCGACGAGAAGTCGCCGCGGGCGGCGGTCCTGACCAAGGCTTTCACGCGCGACAATCCGTCGATCGCGCGCCTGTTCGACAACGAGATCGTGCGCCTCACGTCGCTGATTGAAAAACGGCGGGCCGTGATCACGCGCGATCGCACCGAGGCGCTGCTGCATATCGCGATCGCCGCGGCGGCGAACTACCGGCGCGAGAAGGAAGAACGCGGGCTGCTCGACTATGACGACCTGATCGACAAGACGCTTCTCATGCTGAACAAGGTTTCGGCCGGCTGGGTGCATTACAAGCTCGACCGCGGCGTCGACCATGTCCTGATCGACGAGGCGCAGGATACGAGCCCGCGGCAATGGGACATCGTCGAACACATCATTTCCGAATTTGCCGCCGGACATGGCGCGCGAGACGGCGTCACGCGCACGGTATTTGCGGTCGGCGACGAAAAGCAGTCGATCTTTTCGTTCCAGGGCGCCGCGCCCCGCGAGTTCGCCGAGCGCCGGCAGCGCTTTTCCTCGCGCTTCAAGGCGGCCGGCCTCGACTTCGAATCGATCTCTTTCACCTACTCGTTCCGGTCCGGCGCCGGGGTGTTGCGCGCGGTGGAAAGCGCCTTCGCCTCGCCCGAGGTCTACCAGAGCATCACCACCGATCGTGACGGCATGCCGCCGCATCTTTCGCTCGACGACGCAGGCCCCAGCCTGATCGAGCTATGGCCGCTGGTGGAAGCCGACGACCGCAAGGACATCGAAGGCTGGCGCGCGCCGTTCGACGGCGTGTCGGTGACGAGCCCCGAGGTCAAACTTTCGAGGCGCATCCAGGCCGAGATCAAGCGGCTGGTGGCAAGCGGCGCCATGACGGGCCCCAAAGGCGCGCGGCGGCCGCTCAGCTATGGCGACGTGCTGATCCTGGTGCGCCGTCGCGGCAATCTCTTCGATGCCGTGATCCAGGCGTTGAAGCATGCAAGCATTCCCGTCGCCGGCGCCGACCGGCTGAAACTGACCGATCACATCGCGATCATCGATCTGATGAACCTCGCGGACGCGCTGTTGTTGCCGCAGGACGATCTGGCGCTCGCGGTGGCCTTGAAGAGCCCGCTGTTCGGCCTCGACGATGACGATCTGTTTGCGCTCGCCTGGGAGCGCAAGGGTTCGTTGCGCGAGGCGCTGTCGCGGCATGCAGCGGCAAATTCGAAATTCGCCGACGCGCTCAAGCGGCTGGAAGAATGCGAAGGTCGTGTTGCGCGTGAAACCCCGTTTGCCTTCTATGCGTGGCTATTGGGGGGTGACGGCGGCAGGCAGCGCATTTTGCGCCGGCTCGGCCAGGAAGCGAACGATGCGCTCGACGAATTCCTTGAACTCGCACTGAACTACGAGCGTAAGGCGCCTGCGTCGCTCCAGGGATTCATGGCCTGGCTGCGCTCGGCCGACACTGAAGTGAAGCGCGACATGGAAATCTCGCGCGACGAAGTCCGCGTGATGACCGTGCATGGCGCCAAGGGCCTCGAAGCCCCCGTCGTCATCATGGTCGACACGACGTCGTCGCCGTCGGATACGCAGCGGTTGCGGCTGATCCAGTTGCCGGACGGCAGCGGCAAGAAAGTCGTGGTTTGGGCTGGCAAGAAGGCCGACGATCCCGCGCCTGTCGCGGCGGCGAGGCAAGCGATGCTCGCCGACACCGAGGACGAGTATCGCCGGCTGCTTTATGTGGCGATGACGCGCGCCGCCGACCGGCTGATTGTCGCCGGCATCCAGCCGGGCAACATGAAGGGCGTCCGCACCTACTGCTGGTACGATCTGGCCGACAAGGGGCTGGCTGCCTCCGGCCTTCAGGAAGACATCCTCGAAACCGACGACGGCGCGATCCGGCGCTATACGCGCCCCGGCGACGGTGCCGAGACCGGCCGCGCGGTTTCGGACACCGCAAACGCGCCATCGACATTGCCATCCTGGTTGCGCGCGCCGCTGCCCTCGCAAACGACAGGTTCGAATCTGCTGCGACCGTCAGATGCGGGCGGCGACAAGACGAGGCGTCTCAAGTCAAGCGAAGCGCTTGCCCAGCGAACGCGCGCCCTGCAACGCGGCACGCTGGTGCACCGGCTGCTGCAATCCCTGCCTGACGTTGCGGCCGAGCGGCGGCGCGACGCGGCGCTGAATTTCCTTCACCGCAATGCCGGCGACTGGACCGATAGCGAGCGCGAGGCGCTCGCCGCCAAAGTCCTTGAGCTGATCGGTGATGGACGCTTTGCGGCCGTCTTCGCAGCGGGAAGCCGCGCCGAAGTGCCGATCGTGGGCCGGCTCGAACAGGTCGGCGCTGCGGACGTGCTCATCTCCGGGCAAATCGACCGCCTGGTGGTGACTGAAAGCGAGGTGCTCATCGTCGATTTTAAGACCAACCAGAGCCCGCCGAAAACGGCCACCGATGCGCCTGCCGCCTATGTCCGCCAGCTCGCACTTTATCGTGCATTACTTGGAAAACTTTATCCCCAGCGGGCCATCCGGACAGCATTACTTTGGACCGAAAGCACTGAATTGATGGAGATTTTATCTCCCGCGCTGGACGCCGAACTGGCATCCATGGTGCGAGGTCCATGAAAGCTTGACCCGGCAAGGGCGCGTTCATAGTTTCCACCCATGATCTTTGGCGGCGATTCTCCCGAGCGCCGCATCCGTCCCGAACTGAACGAGGTAGTACAATGGCCGTTGGCAAGGTTTCCGACACTGATTTCGACGCCGAAGTGCTCAAGGCGCAAGGCCCGGTCGTGGTCGATTTCTGGGCTGAATGGTGCGGCCCCTGCCGCATGATCGCACCCGCGCTCGACGAGATCGCCGGCGCGATGGGTGACAAGGTCAAGATCGTCAAGTTGAACGTCGATGAGAGCCCGAAGACGGCGTCGAAGTACGGCGTGATGTCGATCCCGACGCTGATGATCTTCAAGGGCGGCGAGATGGCCTCCCGCCAGGTTGGCGCCGCGCCGAAGGCAAAGCTTCAGCAGTGGATCACCGCTGCGGTTTGATCTTTCGCTGACGAAATCGATTGTGACGGCCGGCGCAAGCCGGCCGTTTTGTTTTGAGCGTTGTTTTCGTTCCCGGCGGATTGGATTTGTTCCGCCGCGACAGCGCAAAATCGCCGCATCCCGGGAACGTCCGAGGCAGGTCTTCCGTTTATTGTTCAGGCGCGCACGATCAGACTGTGGGGCAGGAAGCGCGGTCCGCCACCAGACTTACGAACAATCCAGCCTGAGCGTTCCCCTTCCATCACCTGACATCGGCGCGCACCTCAGAAGAAGGAGGTTTCCTCATGTCAACGATTACCACCTCGGAAAATACCCTCCAGGAGGCTGCAACCTATGGAGGTCTGGTCGATGCCATCGGCGGCATCGCCACAATCGTTCTGGCGATCATCGCCTTGTCCGGCATTCACGACCTGACGCTCGCCGGCATTGCGACGATCGTATTTGGCGTCGCCCTGCTGATTCAGGGTGGAACCATGCTCACCGAGTACACGCGAATGAGTTCTCCAGTCGGCGCGTCCATGATCAGCGAGGAGACTGGAAGCGGCGGCGGCCTGACGGCGCTGTTCCTCGTCGGAATCGCCGGCATCGTGCTCGGCGTGCTCGCGCTGCTTGGCATCGATGCACAGACGCTGATTTCGGTCGCGGTCATTGCCTTCGGTGGCGGGCTGCTGCTGAACAGCAACTCGGTCTGGCATCTGTACCGATGGAAACAGGTCTCTCATCGGATGAGCGCCGTGCAAACGGTCTCGAGCGGCGAGATCCTTGCGAGCGAAGCAGCGGCCGGCTCCGCGGTTATCCAGTGTCTCGCCGGCCTCGCTGCCGGCGTGCTCGGCATCCTCGCAGTGGCCGGAACGGCCAACGCGACCGTCCTGGCGCTCGTGGGCCTGCTGGTTCTCGGAGCGACCGTTCTGCTGACCGGGAGTTCGCTCAGCGCCATGGTGATGGGCTTCATGGAGCCCTCCGTCACGCGCCGGACCGAATCCTGGCCGACATCCGTGGAACGTGGGGCAGAGTAACGAAGCTTGGCAGGTGACCGCAGCAGCGGTCGCCTGCCGTCCACTGCACTACCGCGGCTCCATGCCGTTGGCCGCAAGCACGTGGCCCGCCAAATACAGCGATCCCGTAATCAGAATTCGCGGCGGCGTTTCGTAGGCGAGCTGTGCGACCGCCTGCAGGGCAGCCTCGACGCTGACAGCATTTTCGACGCGCATGCCGAACACCCGCGCCGCGTCCATCAGGCGATGGGCCGGCATGGCGCCGTCACGTCCGGGGATCGTGACCGCAATGATGTGGCGGGTGAGACCGGCGAAATTGGCGAGAAAGCCAGCCGCATCCTTGTTCGCCATCATGCCGACAATGACCACGAGCGGGCGCGACACCCGCTCTTCGAGATCGCCGAGCGCGGCGGCTGCGACGCGACCGCCTTCGGCGTTGTGGCCGCCATCAAGCCAGATCTCGCCGCCGGCGGGCCCCAGGTCCACCAGTGGGCCGGCCGCGAGGCGCTGCATCCGCGCCGGCCAATCCGCATTGGCAACACCCGCTTCATAGGCGGAAGGCTCGATCCGAAAAGCGTCGATCGCGCGCAATGTCGCAACGGCAAGGCCTGCATTGTCGAACTGATGGCGGCCGAAAAGTCGCGGCGCAGCCAGATCCAGCAGGCCGCGATCGTCCTGATAGACCAGACGTCCCCGCTCGACGCTGACATGCCACTCCTGCCCTGCGCGATGCAGCGGCGCGCGTTGACGCCTCGCGCTATTCTCGATCTCATCGAGCGCGTCGTCCTCCTGATGCGCGCAAATCACCGGCACGCCGCGCTTGATGATCCCGGCCTTCTCCGCCGCGATCGATCGCAGTGTGGGGCCGAGAAATTCGATATGGTCGATGCCGACTGATGAAATCACGCAGGCCGCAGGCCGCCCGATCACATTGGTTGCATCCAGCCTTCCGCCAAGGCCCACTTCGAGCAGCACCGCATCCGCCGGATGGCGCGCGAACAGGTCGAATGCAGCAGCGGTCTCGATTTCAAAGAGAGTGATCGGCTCGCCGGCATTGGCGGATTCGCAAGCGTCGAATGCGGCGTTTAGCTCCACGTCGTCAACGAGCACGCCGCCGCCGACGCGGCCCAGCCGGTAGCATTCGTTGAGCCGCACGAGATATGGCGAGGTGAACGCGTGGACGCGATAGCCCGACGCCTCCAGGATCGCCCGCAGATAGGCGACCGTCGATCCCTTGCCGTTGGTGCCGGCGACATGGATGACCGGCGGCAGCCTGCGTTCGGGATGATCGAGCCGTTCCAGCAGGCGCTGCATCCGCTCGAGACCAAGGTCGATGCGCCTCGGATGCAACTGTGAAAGCCGCGCGATCAGATCGCCGCGCGGCACCGGCGAAGAATCGCTCACGCGGACGGCGCGGCGGGCGCCATCTCGGCCGCCGAGGGAATCGTCGCGGGTGTCGCGACGGGCGTGGCTGGCTTCGCCGCGGTTCCGAGCCCCGGCGATTTGGTCAGAATCCGGCACAGTCGCGCCAGCGTCGGACGCAACTCGTGACGATGCACGACCATGTCGACCATGCCGTGGTCCTTCAGATATTCGGCGCGCTGGAAACCCTCCGGCAATTTTTCGCGAATGGTCTGTTCGATCACGCGCGCGCCGGCAAAACCGATCAGGGCGCCGGGCTCGGCGATCTGCACGTCGCCCAGCATCGCGTAAGACGCCGTAACGCCGCCGGTGGTCGGATTGGTCAGGACGACGATGTAGGGCAGCTTTGCTTCGCGCAGCATCTGGATGGCAACGGTCGTGCGCGGCATCTGCATCAGCGACAGAATGCCTTCCTGCATGCGCGCGCCGCCGGACGCCGCGAACACGATGAACGGCGATTTCTTTTCGACTGCGAGTTCGAGCCCGCGCACGATGGCCTCGCCCGCGGCCATCCCGAGTGAGCCGCCCATGAAATCGAAATCCTGCACCGCGACCACGACGGCCGCGCCTTCAAGCTTGCCGTAACCGACCTTGACCGCGTCGTTGAGCCCGGTGCGGGTGCGCGCATCCCTGACGCGATCGGCATACTTGCGCTCGTCGCGGAATTTCAGAGGATCGGCCGGCACCTCGGGCAGCGCCACGTCAAACCAGGTCTCGTTGTCGAAGATCGACTTCAGCCGGGCGACCGCGCCCATGCGCATGTGATAGTTCGAGCCGGGAATGACGAACTGATTGGCCTCGACGTCCTTGTAGAACACGAGCTGTCCTGAATCCGGACACTTGATCCACAAATTCTCCGGCGTTTCGCGGCGCAGGATGTTGCGGATCTTCGGCCGGACGACGTTGGTGAGCCAATTCATGGTTGTCTCCGAATTGCCTGCATCAATCCCGAATATATGGCCTTCCCGGCAGAACCCGGCAAGCGAAGCTGCAAGCTTGCTCTACGAAAAATTATTACGGTCTATTTCGCAGCCCTGACGCCGGCCGCCAGCGCGGTCGCCAGATCAGCCACCGCGCCGACGGTTTTCGCCGTGGCTTTGCCGTCCGAATCGAGACTGCCGCGCAGGGCATCAACCAGCGCCGTGCCGACCACCGCGCCATCCGCATCGGCCGCAATGGCGCGCGCGGCCTCCGGCGTGCGGATGCCGAACCCGACGCAGACCGGCAAGGCGGTGTGCCGCTTGATGCGGGAAACGGCCTCGCCCACAACTTTTGAATCGGCGCTGGCGCTGCCGGTGATCCCGGTGACCGAGACGTAATAGACAAAGCCGGAAGTGTTGGCGAGCACGGCCGGCAGCCGTTTGTCGTCGGTGGTCGGCGTTGCGAGGCGGATGAAGTTCAAACCGGCTTTCAACGCCGGCACGCAAAGTTCCGAATCCTCTTCGGGCGGCAGATCGACGACGATCAAGCCATCGACGCCGGCGGACTTCGCGTCGCTCAAAAACGTGTCGACGCCGTAAATATAGATCGGATTGTAGTAGCCCATCAGCACCAGCGGCGTGGCGTCATCGCCTTTGCGGAATTCGCGGACCAGCGCCAGCGTCTTCTTGAGCGTCATGCCGGCTTTCAGCGCACGCAAGCCCGCCGCCTGGATCGACGGCCCGTCCGCCATCGGATCGGTGAAGGGTATGCCGAGTTCGATGACGTCAGCGCCTGCCTTCGGCAGCGCCTTGACAACCTCGAGCGCGGTTGCGGGATCGGGATCGCCCGCCATCACATAGGTGACGAAGGCCGAACGGTTTTCCTTTTTCAGTTGCGCAAACCGCGCATCGATACGGGTGGTCACTTCGTCTTCCCTCGCAGGATGTCGCCGACCTGCGGCACGTCCTTGTCGCCACGGCCGGAGAGATTGACCACCATCAGATGATCCTTGCCCCGCTGCGGCGCGAGCTCCGTTACCTTGGCAATCGCGTGCGCGGGTTCGAGCGCGGGAATGATGCCTTCCAGCCGCGACAGCAACTGGAACGCGGCGAGCGCTTCGTCATCGGTCGCCGACAGATATTTGACCCGGCCGATTTCATGCAGCCAGGAATGCTCCGGTCCGATGCCGGGATAATCAAGGCCGGCCGAAATCGAATGCGCGTCCTGGATCTGGCCGTCGTCGTCCATCAAGAGATACGTGCGGTTGCCGTGCAGCACGCCGGGCCGGCCGCCGGCGATCGAAGCCGCATGCAGCTGGGTCAAACCATGGCCGGCGGCTTCGACGCCGAAGATCTCGACCGAGGGATCATCGAGGAACGGATGGAACAGGCCCATCGCGTTGGAGCCGCCACCGATGCAGGCGACAAGCGAATCCGGCAGGCGGCCTTCCGCCTCCTGCATCTGCGTGCGGGTCTCTTCGCCGATCACCGACTGGAAGTCGCGCACCATCATCGGATAGGGATGCGGGCCTGCCACCGTACCGATGCAGTAAAACGTGTTGTGCACGTTGGTGACCCAATCGCGCAGCGCCTCGTTCATCGCGTCCTTCAGCGTGCGCGTGCCCGACTGCACCGGGACCACCTTGGCGCCGAGCATCTCCATGCGGATCACGTTCGGCTGCTGCCGCGCGACGTCGACGGCGCCCATATAGACGACGCATTCAAGGCCGAAGCGCGCACACAGCGTTGCCGTGGCGACTCCGTGCTGGCCGGCGCCGGTTTCGGCGATGATGCGCTTCTTGCCCATGCGCCGCGCCACCATGATCTGGCCGAGCACGTTGTTGACCTTGTGGGAGCCGGTGTGGTTGAGCTCCTCGCGCTTGAGATAGATTTTCGCGCCGCCGAGGTGCTCGGTCAGCCGCTCGGCGAAATAGAGCGGCGACGGCCGGCCGACATAGTGCTTCAAATGGCCGCTCATCTCAGCGTGGAAGGCCGGATCGGCCTTGGCCTCGGCATAGGCCTTTTCGAGATCGAGGATCAGCGGCATCAGCGTTTCGGCGACGAAGCGGCCGCCGAAAATGCCGAAATGCCCGTGCTCGTCGGGACCGCTCCGGAAGGAATTGGGAGGTGGCTTGTTGTTCATCGAACCATCAATTCTTCGGTTGTGCGCGCCGCGCGAATGAAGGCGCGGATCATCTCACTGTCCTTGATGCCCGGTGCGCGTTCGACGCCCGAGGACACATCGACGCCGCCCGCACCCGTCAGGCGAACCGCTTCCGCGACATTGCCGGCGTGAAGTCCCCCTGACACCATGAACGGCAAAGCAAGATCAAGGTTCTCCAGCAGGTGCCAGTCGAACGCGGCCCCGAGGCCGCCGGGACGCGTCGCCTCTTTTGGCGGCCGGGCGTCAAACAGGATGCGATCGGCAACGTCGCGATAGCCCGGCAGGACGGCGAGATCGGCCGCGGTTTCGACAGCAAGCGCCTTCATGACCGGCAAGCCGAACTTTCGCTTGATGTCATCAAGCCGTACCGGGGTCTCGTGGCCATGCAGTTGCAAAAGGTCGGGCTTCAGCGCTTCGACGATGCCAGCGAGCGTCGCATCATCAGCGTCGACCGTGAGCGCGACCTTCGCGGCGCGTCCCTTCACGGCCTCGCCGAGGTCGCGCGCCGCATCAAGTTCGAGATGACGCGGCGACGGCGGAAAGAACACGAATCCCACCATGTCCGCGGCCGCATCCAGCGCGACGTCGAGCGTCTCGCGCGTGGACAGGCCGCAAATTTTGACGATCAGGGACATCGGTCTCAAAGGTGGTGGTTACAAGGGCAATGGTTAAGGGGAGCCGCGAGGCAGGCTCCCGACAAGGGCGCTTGGCGCGCCTTCTACAACGTCGCGCCCTGCTTGTCTCGCCGATATGTATCCTGCGAGAGGGCTGCCGGAAGGCCCGAATCCCGCCGCTGCGAGGCAGCCATGGTGGCGCGCAAGTTGTCCAATTGGCTGCGTGTCTCGCGGGCATCGGCTTCATGCTGCCGCGCGGCGCGGCGCCAGCGGCGCTGGCCGAACCAGGTCGCGGACCCGCCGGCCACGACCCCCAGGATCGCCACCCCGATGATGACCACGAACAGCGGCAGCGTCAGGTTGAGTGCCGAATCGTGCGAATTGAAGGGGTCGAAAGAGACCGTGACGTCGTGACGATTGGCCACCGCGAAGACGACGAAGATCACGCCGAGCGGAATCAAAACTGCCGCGTTGAAGAACTTGCGCATGATCCTCGCTCGCTGATCGCGTAGATAGGAAGTCGGATCGACAAGAACGGACCGGCTTTACGCTCCGGCGTCCGTTCCCCCGCTGTCGCGGTTGAGCCGTTCGCGCATTTCCTTGCCGGTCTTGAAGAACGGCACGCTCTTCTGATCGACCGGAACATGCGCGCCGGTGCGCGGATTGCGCCCTGCCCGCGCCGGTCGATGCTTGACCGAGAATGCGCCAAAACCGCGCAACTCGACCCGGTCGCCACGCGCCAGGGCTGCGACGATTTCGTCGAGAATAGCGTTAACAATGTTCTCCACATCCCGCTGATAGAGGTGCGGGTTGTGTTCGGCGATGCGCTGAACGAGTTCGGATTTGATCATCGAGACGAGGACCCGGGGAACATACCGACCGCATTTCCGTGAAAATACGTTGAACTGTCAAGACGCTAAATGAGTTCTGGCACGGGCGAAATCACGTGACAGCGGGGGTGATGCCGTATTGTGACAGCGCCTGCACCCGGCAACCGCAGTGCGAAAAAGCCGTTATGCGGTTCAATTTGACCCGGCCGGTTGCCAGAGCGCGAGCATGCCCTGGAGACCGAGGCGGTCGGCGGCCTGCGCCACCCCGGTTTGCTCGATCCGCCGCGCAACCGCGCTCAAACCGAGCGCATCGAACGTGACGGCAGCTGCCGTCCGCAGGAAAGTCAGGTCGCCAAAGCGCGGCGTGAGCTTGTAGTCGCGCACCGGCAGGTCCGCCTTGACGCCTTTTTGCGCCACCAGCCAGGCGATCGCCGTTTTCTCATCGCCCAACTGATCGATCAATTTGAGGTCCACCGCCTGGCGGCCGGTGAACACGCGCCCGTCGGCAACCTTTTCGAGCTGCCCGTCGTCCATGCCGCGCCGTTCCTTCACGAGACCGCGAAACCAGGCATAGGAATCCTTCACCAGCGAATCCAGCGCCGCCCGCGCCTCCGGACTGGTCGGCTCATAACCATTCGGCGCGGCCTTGAGCGGCGACGACTTCACTTCCTCGACCTTGACGCCGACGGTCTTGAGCAGCTCCGTGAAATTCGGAAACTGGAACAGCACGCCGATCGACCCCACCAGCGAGCTTTGCTGGGCAATGATGTGGTCGGCCGCAATCGCGGTGATGTACGCGCCCGAAGCACCTAGCCCATCGACCACGGCGACCAGCGGCTTCTTGGCCTTCAGCCGGGTGAGCGAATCATAAAGCTGTTCAGACCCGGCGGTGGTGCCGCCGGGCGAATTGATATGCACGATGACGGCAGCGGTCTGCGACTTCTCAAGCTGCTCCAGCGCCTCGACCCGTTCCTGGTCGCTGCGGATCAGGCCTTCGATATTGATGCGGGCAATCGAGCCTGACGTCGTCAATCCGCCGCGGCCGCCCGGTGCTGCGATCAGGCCGATGGCGAGGATGGCCGCAATCGCGATCAACGCCGCGGTAACGCGCCAGAACGTCAGCTTGCGCCGGATCCTGCGGCGATCGACGATGACATCGGAATCAAGCGACATCGAAATTCTCCCGGCCAACCTGTCTCGAACGGATATGCGGTCTTTGCTGCATACCCTTAAAATCCCGCGCCCTGATTACATCAATTGCGTCGCAATTTGAAGAAAACAAGACGTGTCGTTTTCTTCCTTCTCCCCTTGCGGGAGAAGGTGGCGAGCGCCGAAGGCGTGAGCCGGATGAGGGGTTCTTTTCCAGTGACGCAACCCCTCACCCGACTTCGCGTTCCGCGAAGTCACCCTCTCCCACAAGGGGAGAGGGGAAGAAGGCGGGACGACGCTCGCAAACAAAAAGCCCCGGTCGAAACCGGGGCCTTCTCGGCGGTTAGGCCAAGAAAACTTACTTGTCGGTCCGCTGCTTGAGCGCGGTGCCGAGGATGTCGCCAAGCGTCGCGCCCGAATCGGAGGAACCATACTGCGCGATGGCTTCCTTTTCTTCGGCGACTTCCAGCGCCTTGATCGACACCTGCACCTTGCGGGCCTTCTTGTCGAACTGGATCACACGTGCATCGACCTTTTCACCGACGGCAAAGCGATCAGAGCGCTGGTCGTTGCGGTCACGCGCCAGTTCGGAACGCTTGATGAAGGTCGTGAAGTCGGTGCCGACGATCTTCACGTCGATGCCGCCTTCCTTCACCTCGAGCACTTCGCAAGTGACGACCGCGCCCTTCTTGACGTCGCCCGGCTCGGCGAAGGGATCGCCTTCGAGCTGCTTGACGCCAAGCGAGATGCGTTCCTTTTCGACATCGACGTCGAGCACCACGGCCTTGACCATGTCGCCCTTCTTGAAGTTGTCGATCACCTGCTCGCCCGGAAGCTTCCAGTCGAGGTCGGAGAGATGGACCATGCCGTCGACGTCGCCTTCGAGGCCGAGGAACAGGCCGAACTCGGTCTTGTTCTTGACTTCGCCCTCGACGGTCGAGCCGACCGGGAATTTCTCGACGAACACTTCCCAGGGATTGCGCATGGTCTGCTTGAGACCAAGCGAGATGCGGCGCTTGACCGAATCGACCTCGAGCACCTGCAACTCGACTTCCTGCGAGGTGGAAACGATCTTGCCGGGATGCATATTCTTCTTGGTCCACGACATTTCGGAGACGTGGATCAGGCCTTCGATGCCCGGCTCGAGCTCGACGAACGCACCGTAGTCGGTGATGTTGGTGACCCGGCCGTGGAAGCGCGCATTGAGCGGATACTTCGCCTCGATGCCTTGCCACGGATCGTCGAGCAGCTGCTTCATGCCGAGCGAGATGCGGTGGGTCTCGTGGTTGATCTTGATGATCTTGACCTTCACCGTCTGGCCGATGGTGAGCACCTCGGTCGGATGGTTGACACGGCGCCACGCGATATCGGTGACGTGCAGCAGGCCGTCGATGCCGCCGAGGTCGACGAACGCACCGTAATCGGTGATGTTCTTGACGACGCCGTCGATCACCTGACCCTCTTCGAGGTTCTGCACCAGTTCCTGGCGCTGCTCGGCGCGGGTCTCTTCCAGAACCGTGCGGCGCGACACCACGATGTTGCCGCGGCGGCGATCCATCTTGAGGATCTGGAACGGCTGCGAATTGTTCATCAGCGGCGCAACGTCGCGGATCGGACGGATATCGACCTGCGAGCGCGGCAGGAAGGCAACGGCACCGTCGAGGTCGACGGTGAAGCCGCCCTTGACCTGGTTGAAGATGACGCCACTGACCTTTTCGTTGTTCTGGAACGCCTTCTCGAGCTTGCCCCAGCTTTCTTCGCGGCGCGCCTTGTCGCGCGACAGCACGGCTTCGCCGAGCGCATTCTCGATCCGGTCGAGAAACACTTCGACCTCATCGCCGACCTTGAGGTCGCTTTCACGGCCGGGCCCGGCGAACTCACGCAGCGCCACGCGGCCTTCGGTCTTCAGGCCGACGTCGATGACGGCCATGTCCTTTTCGATCGCAACAACCTTGCCCTTGATGACAGAGCTTTCCTGAAGGTTGCCGCCCGCAAAGGACTCATCGAGCATGGCGGCGAAATCGTCGCGGGTCGGATTATAAGAAGCAGCAGTCGAAGCCATTTGATCTCCAGATGCGGACAATTGCCGGCCGTTCGGGTTAAGGGACGCGTCGGACGAGCAAGGTCAGGGTTCCGCAAACTCTGACGACCGCCTCGCAATCGATTGCGAGAGCGGGCCGGCTGTTGGCCTGCACGTTCAAAGCGTTGAGCTGTCCGGAGACGAATGGTCTCGAATATTCTGTTCGAGATATCGACTGCAAGGCTTATCGAGCGGGCTTTCCTCCAATGACAGCGTGATGTTCAAACCTCACGCCGGCCCGCTCGGACGGCCTCGACAATGTCGATGGCGGCCCGGACGCCGCCTTCTATATCCAAATGGGAGTTATCGAGCAAGTAAGCATCTGAAGCCGGTTTTAAAGGCGCAACGGGGCGATTCTGGTCCCGCTCATCGCGCGCCAGGATATCGGCCAGGATGGTGGCCTCGTCCGCCGCCTCCCCGCGCCCGCGGGCTTCGATTGTGCGGCGCTCCGCCCTGATCTTGGGGTCGGCGACCACGAAAATCTTCACATCGGCGTTGGGGCAGATCACGGTGCCGATATCCCGGCCGTCCAGAACAGCGCCCGGCGGCTGGCTCGCGAATTGGCGCTGGAACTCGACCAGCGCCGCCCGCACGGCGGGGATCGCGGACACCACCGACGCGGCTGTGCCAACCTGATGCGACTTCAGCGCGGGGTCGTCGAAAGTCCGGGGATCGAGGCTCTTTGCGGCACTGACCGCGGAAGCTTCGTCCTTGAGGTCTGCGCCACGGCTCATCAACGCATAAGCGACCGCGCGATAGATAACGCCGGTATCGAGGTGACGCAGGCCGTAATGGGCGGCGAGCCGCTTGGCGAGCGTGCCTTTACCGGAGGCCGCCGGTCCATCGATCGCGATGATCATGAAAAATCTGCTCCAAGACCACGCATCATCGGAATGAAGTCCGGAAATGAGGTGGCGATGAAGGCGGTGTCGTCGACCTTGACCGGTTTGTCGGAGGCGAGCCCCATCACCAGCGCGGACATCGCGATGCGGTGATCCATGTGCGTCGCGACGAGTCCGCCGCCGGGGACATGGCCGCGGCCTTCGACGATCAGATCGTCGCCCACGATCTCGACCTTGACGCCGTTGACGCGCAGCATGTCGGCAGTTGCCTTGAGCCGATCGGATTCCTTCACCCGCAATTCGGAAAGGCCCCGCATAATGGTGGTGCCTTCGGCAAAGCTGGCTGCGACCGCCAGCACCAGATATTCGTCGATCATAGAGGGCGCGCGCTCGGGCGGGACCTCGACGCCGCGGAGTTTCGAACCGCGTACGCGCAAGCGCGCCATCGGCTCGCCGGCGTCGCCGCGCACGTCGCTTTCCTCGATCAGCCCGCCCATCTCGCGCAGCGTCGCGAACAGCCCGGTGCGCAGCGGATTGGTCATGACGTCGGATAGGATGAGATCCGATCCCTCGACGATCAAAGCCGCCACGATCGGAAAAGCCGCTGACGACGGATCGGCCGGCACGACGACATCAGCGCCGTGCAGTTCGGGTTGGCCGGTCAGCGCGATCTTGCGGCCGTGCTTTCCTTCCGGCGTGGAGACGATCTCCGCGCCAAAATGCTTCAGCATCAGTTCGGTGTGGTCGCGACTGGCCTCGTTTTCGATCACGGTCGTCACGCCCGGCGCCGCCAATCCCGCGAGCAGCACCGCAGACTTGATCTGCGCCGAAGCGACCGGCGTCCGGTAGGTCACGGGTAAGGGGTCGCGCGCGCCTGACAGCGTCAGCGGCAGCCGGCCGCCCTCGCCACCGCTGGCCACCCGGGCACCCATCAATTCGAGGGGATCAAGGATCCGTCGCATCGGCCTTGACCGGAGCGAGGCGTCGCCATCGAAAACTGCCGTGATCGGGCAGCCCGCGACCGCTCCCATCACCAGGCGGCAGCCGGTGCCGGAATTGCCGAAATCGAGCGGTTTTTCCGGCTCGGCAAAGCCGGTGACACCGACGCCAGCGACCTTCCAGGCAAAATCGCCGGTCCGTTCGACCTGTGCGCCCAAGGCCCGCATCGATTTGGCGGTATTGAGGACGTCTTCGCCCTCCAGGAGGCCCGATATCCTGGTTTCCCCGACCGCCATCGCGCCCAGGATCAGGGACCGGTGGGAGATCGACTTGTCGCCGGGGACGCGGACTTTTCCGCTCAAAGGGCCGCTCTGGCGGGCCTCAAGGGGGGTTTTCTGATCGGCGGCGCGATCCGAATGAGTCAAGATTGTGTCCTTTCGCGGCGTTGCAGCGGGTCGGCAAGCGCCGAATTACCCGGGCCGACTTCTTCTGCAAAGCACTATTGACAGCGGCGTGCCAACTAGCCAAGTGAAGCACCGCTTTTTGAAAAATTCCCAGGATTCCGCACGTGGCCAAATCCGATCTCGGAACCAAACGCATTTGCCCGACGACGGGTAAGAAATTTTACGACCTCAACAAGAATCCGGTGATATCGCCCTATACCGGCGAGGTCGTGCCGATCGCGCCCGTTGCGCCGGCCCGGGCAACACGAAGTGACGCACGCGCTGCCGCTGCTGCCGCCGCCGAAGTGGCGCCGGAGCCCGCGGAAGCCGAAGAGTTGGTGTCGCTCGAGGAGGCCGATGCCGAGGAGAACACCGGCAAGGTCAAGGCGCAGGTGCCTGAATCGGAAGACGACATCGAGATCGACGAGACGATCGAAGGTGACGATGACGACGATTCCACCTTCATCGCCGATGAAGAGGAAGGCGATGAGGACGTCACCGACATCATCGGCGACGTCAGCGGCGACGAGGAGACTTGAGATCGGCCCTGATCTGTGATCAGGGTCGTGAACGCGACGCGCGTCGCCCAAGGCGCGCGATTCTTGATGGGGCCATAGCTCAGCTGGGAGAGCGCTTGCATGGCATGCAAGAGGTCGGCGGTTCGATCCCGCCTGGCTCCACCAGCCTTCGCTCGCTTCGCGAGCTACGGCTGGGCAGGCCCGGGCAGTTTCTCGTAGCGAGTGAGCGAAGGCTGCCACGCCATAGCCCGAAGGGCGACGGCGGGCCTCGGCGAGCCACCGAAACTTTGGTGTATTCTCCCCTCAAGGGGATCCAGGCCTTGAAATACGTCTACCTTCTCGAAAGTTCGAACTCCGAGCATTTTTATGTCGGCGTCACAAACGATCTGCGCACACGACTAGCCAAACATAATGCTGGCGAAGTTACGCACACGGCGAAGTACAAGCCTTGGCGCTTGCGAACCTACGCGGCATTTGACGATGAGCATCGTGCCGTGGCTTTCGAGAAGTATCTCAAGTCGGGTTCCGGTCGTTCGTTTGCTAAAAGGCATTTTTAGCGGAATCGAAAGCCCCCCTCACACCCCCGCCTTCGACGTGAGACGCTCGCGCAAGGCGACGATCTCGTTCTTCATCGCCGTCAGTTCCGCGACCGAGCATTGCGAGGCCGCCAGAATCGTGGACGGCACGGCGCGCGCCTTGTCCTTCAGCGACTGTCCCTGCGAGGTCAGGCCGATCAGCACTTGCCGCTCGTCTTCGGTTGAACGTGTGCGCCTGATCAAGCCGGCCTGCTCCAGCCGCTTCAGCAGCGGGGTTAATGTGCCGGAATCCAGATACAACCGCTCGCCGATCTCCTTGACCGCGACGCCGTCACGCTCCCACAGCACCAGCATGACGAGATATTGCGGATAGGTCAGGCCAAGCCGGTCGAGGAGCGGCTTGTAGACGCGGTTGAAGGCGTGCGCGGCCGAATAGACCGCGAAGCAGATCTGGTTGTCGAGCCGTAGCCATTGGTCGGAGGCCTGCGGTTTTCGGGCCATTTTCTTTGTTCCTGTCATGATTCCCCGCCATTGTGGGCCGCACAGCAGCAACATTCAATTGCGAACAATTAAATGTGAGGCCGCACTTTTTATATTGTGCACAATCTAATTGTTTGCAATACAGAGCGCGCGATCAAAATCAAACAGGAGAAGCCCAATGTCCGTGAACGTGCTCTACAAGACCCAGGCCAAGGCCACCGGCGGCCGTGACGGCGAAGCCGCAACGCTGGACGGCGCGTTCAGCGTGAAGCTCTCGACGCCGAAGGAACTCGGTGGTGGCGGCGGCGCCGGCAACAATCCGGAACAGCTTTTCGCCGCAGGCTATGCCGCCTGCTTCATCGGCGCGATGAAGTTCGTCGCCTCGCAAGGCGGCCCGAAGGTTCCCAACGATGCATCGGTGACCTCAACGGTTGGCATTGGCCCGCGTTCCGAGGGCGGATTCGGCCTCGATGTCGCGCTGCAAGTTTCGCTGCCGGGCGTGCCGCGCGCCGAAGCCGAGGCGCTGGTCGCCAAGGCCCATCAGGTGTGCCCCTATTCCAACGCCACGCGCAACAACGTCGACGTCAAGCTGACGGTGGTCTGACGGAATTCCGCGGGGCGGCCCATCTTGCGAACGGATGGGCCGCCTGCGGCAAAATGCATTGATGCGGCCCGCGAAGACCGCTAGCTCTGAAAACCTATTCGGATTTGAGCGAAGGTTTTCGATGACTGAAGCCAATTCAGGCGCGATGACGGGCCTGCGCGTGATCGATCTCACGCGCGTGCTCGGCGGCCCCTATTGCACGCAGATTCTCGCCGATCACGGCGCCAACGTGATCAAGGTCGAACCGCCGGCCGGCGACGAAGTCCGCGACTGGGGCCCGCCCTTCCATGAGGACGACGCGGCCTATTTCGTCGGCATCAACCGCAACAAGCGCTCGATCGGCCTCGACCTCGCCTCCGAGGGCGGCCGCACCGTGCTGATGAAGCTGCTCGAGGGCGCCGACGTTCTGATCGAAAATTTCAAGCCCGGCACGCTGGATAAATGGGGCATCGGCAACGACGTGCTGCGCGCGAAATTCCCGCGACTGGTTCACTGCCGGATTTCCGGCTTCGGCGCCGACGGGCCGCGCGGCGGCAATCCCGGTTATGACGCCATCATCCAGGCGATGACCGGCATGATCATGGCGACGGGCTCGCCGCAATCGGGTCCAACGCGGATCGGCGTTCCCGTGGTCGACATCACGACCGGACTTTACGCCGCGATCGGCATCCTGATGGCGTTGTCCGAGCGGCAGCGCTCGGGCCAAGGACAGTTTCTCGAAACCACGCTGTTCGAGACGGGTCTGTCGGTCATGCATCCACACAACGCGAACTACTTCATGCATGGCAAGCCGCCCGCGCTCACCGGCAACGAGCATCCGAACCTCGTTCCTTATGCGATCTTCCCGACCCGCACCGACAACATCTTTATCGGCGTCGGCAATGACGGCACCTTCCGGAAGCTCTGCAAGGAGATCGGCAAGGAAGAACTCGGCAGCGATCCGCGCTTTGCCCGCAACCGCGATCGGATCGCCAACCGCGAAGCTCTGCGCGAGGAGCTCGCCGCGGTGTTCAGCCAGTACGAGGCTGAGCCCTTGTGCGATCGCCTGCTCGCCGCAGGTCTCCCCGCGGGCCCCGTGCAGTCGATCGCCCAGGCCCTGACCAGCGCCCATGTCGCCCATCGCGGCGACGTCATCGAAAAGGATTGGTACAAGGGCGTGGCTTCGCCGATCCGGATGTCGCGCAGCAAGGCGAGCCTGCTCAGCGTTCCACCCAAATTCGGCCAGCACACTCGAGAAGTGCTCGCCGAGTTCGGCTATTCCAAATCGGAGATCGAGGACCTTTCAGCGAGGGGCGTGATCTCAACCCAGCGCCGCCGTTAACGTTCCGAAAACGCCTTTGGGGGAAGGTCTTGGCGGGGCGGCAAGGTGCTTGAACCCCCTGGAATTATGCCCATATTGGTTTTGACCGGAGGGTGAATCCACCTTCAGGTCATACTGGGGTGCCGCAAGGGCCCTACAAACTTCAAAGTCGCTTCGAGAGGGCTTTGCAAACTATGTCTCGTGTTCCCTCGTTATCGAGTCCGTTTCTGCTGGGGTTTGACGAGATCGAGCGTGCGCTCGATCGCGTCGTCAAAGGCGCTGACGGCTATCCTCCTTACAACATCGAGCGTTGCGATCGTGCCAACGGGCAGCCGGAACGGCTGCGCATCACGCTCGCGGTCGCCGGATTTACCCGCGACCAACTTGATGTAACCACTGAGGAAAATCAGCTCGTCATCCGCGGACGCCAGCAGGACGACAAGGCCCGGCAATACATCCATCGCGGCATCGCCGCGCGCCACTTCCAGCGCACCTTTGTGCTGGCGGAGGGGATGCTGGTGCTGGGCGCGGATTTGAAAAACGGGCTGTTGTCGATCGATCTCGCCCGGCCGGAGCCGGAAAGGGTCGTTAAGACAATCGCTATCAATGAACACGAATAATGGAACGAGTAGCGGACTCGACCGCTTGGACTTGAGAAGGAGTCGAGACCATGACTGAAGGTAATTTTGCTCTGGAACCTCGCGTCTCCCTGGAGGCGCTGGCAAGCCTCGGCGAAGGCCACATCGCCTATGTGAAGCAGATCCGCTCGGAAGACGTGCCGGGCCTGTTTCCGGAAGCGCCGGAGATCGCGCCGGGACTGAAACTGTTCGCGCTCCATGCCGCCGACGGCACGCCGATCATGCTGACCGATTCGCGCGAGGCCGCGATTGCCAACGCTTGGAGCAACGAATTGCAGGCCGTGAGCGTTCACTGACGCGCGCGCCGTAGAAGCGAATTCAAGAACGGCGGGCTTGCCGAAGCTCGCCGTTTTATTTTGGCAATAACGGCGATCAGATTTAGCTTGGAAGAATTACGCCGCGCTCGCAGGCGGCAGGGCCAGCACCGAATAGATGGCCTGGGCCTCGCGCGAGGCGCGCAGCTTCTTTGCGACATCCTGATCGCGCAACAACCGCGCAATGCGCGCCAGCGCTTTCAGGTGATCGGCGCCCGCGCCTTCCGGCGCCAGCAAAAGAAACACGAGGTCGACCGGCTGGCCATCCATCGCCTCGAAATCGATCGGCCGCTCCAGCCGCGCGAACAGGCCGAAGATCTTTTCGAGCTTGGGCAGCTTGCCGTGCGGGATCGCGACGCCGTATCCGACGGCGGTGGTGCCGAGTTTCTCACGCTGCAACAGCACTTCGAAAACCGAGCGCTCGTTCTGCCCGGTCAGCTCTGATGCGCGCGCGGCCAGTTCCTGCAGCGCTTGCTTCTTGCTGTTGACTTTCAATGCCGGGAGAATCGCCTCGGGTGCGACCAGATCGGTAATCGTCATGGGGCGTTCCGAGGTAAATTGCGAGACAAGTCGATCGTCGGGTTGCGAACAGGTTTTGGCGGATCAACGAGATGGCGAAGGCGGCCGTCCGCCGCCCCGGTCCTAGTTGGGTGGGCTTCTACTCCAACGCAAGAGCAGTGCCAACACCCGTAAAGATACCGCCAACCCACATCGTTAAGGGCGCGGAACATAGGGAGGGTCCCCCTGCTCGTCAATGCCGATTTTCCCACAGGAGCGGATTTCTGATTCAATCGCCATGACGGATTAATCCGTTGTTTCGCCATGATTTTTCCGCAAAAACGGACGCTCGTTTTGCTGCTCCCCGCGTGCCTTCTCCCGTCTCATTCCTCAGACTTCACAGCGGGCGGATCGATCCACCCGACATGGCCGTCGACGCGGCGGTAGATGATGTTCACCCGGCCGGAGGAGCCGTGCTGGAACACCAGGCAAGCCGCGCCGGTCAGATCCAATTCCATGACGGCTTCCGAGACCGAAAGGCGTTTCAGGGAGGTCGTCGCTTCGGCGATGATGACGGGGCTGTAGCCGGTCACTTCCTCGTCGCCCTCGCCCGGCGCCTCGATCACGTAGCTCGGCGCATCGAGCGTCGCCAGCGCCTCGCTCGCCGCGTGCGCCTTGCGGGCCGAGCGATCCTTGAGGCGGCTCTTGTAGCGGCGCAGCCGCTTCTCGATCATCAAGAGCGCCTGGTCGGCGCTGGCATAGGCATCGGCGGCGTTGGAATCGGCTTCCAGCGTGATGCCGGAATCAAGATGCAGCGCGCAATCGGTGCGGAAGCCCGAGCCGTCCTTGCTCAGCGTGATGTGGCCGGAATAGTTGCCGTCGAAATATTTGCGCAGCACTTCGTCGGTGCGCTCCGAGACCCGCCCGCGCAAGGCGTCGCCGATCGAGATGCTTTTTCCAGAGATCCGGAGAGTCATGGTGTGCCTCAATCGTTGAGCCAACACTATTCCGATTCGAGGAGGACGCAATCAGGCGGGCTGAGGATCCTTCGAGCGGTCGGGAGATGCGGCGGGCGCTGAAAGGGCATTGCCAAGCATACCTTGTTTGTCGCGCCGCCGCTGGACCGAAGATGGTATACGCATCGCCTCCCGGTACTTGGCGACGGTACGGCGGGCGATATCAATGCCGGTTGCGCGCAATCGTTCCACGATCGTGTCATCGGAGAGGATGAGCGCAGGGTCTTCCGCATCGATCAACTGCTTGATGTGGTGACGCACGGCCTCGGCCGAATGCGCCTCGCCGCCATCGGCGGAGGCGATCGACGCCGTGAAGAAATATTTTAGTTCAAAAATTCCGCGATTGGTCGCCATGTACTTGTTGGCGGTCACGCGCGAGACCGTCGATTCGTGCATCTGGATCGCGTCCGCCACAGCCTTCAGGTTGAGCGGCCGCAAATGCGCAACGCCGTGTGTAAAGAAGCCGTCCTGCTGACGAACGATTTCAGTCGCCACCTTGAGGATGGTGCGGGCGCGCTGATCGAGCGCGCGAACGAGCCAGGTCGCGTTTTGCAGGCAATCGCTGAAATAGGATTTGTCGCCGTCCTTGCGGATCGTCTTCGACAGCTCGGTGTAATAGCTCTGGTTGACCAAGACGCGCGGCAGCGTTTCGCTGTTGAGTTCGACATGCCATCCGCCGTCGGGACCGGGCCGCACATAGACATCGGGCACCACGGTCTGCGCGCGCGAGGCGCCGAATTTCAAACCCGGCTTGGGATCAAGCCGCCTGATCTCGCCGATCATGTCGGTGATGTCTTCGTCATCGACGCCGCACAGTTTTCGTAGCGCGGCGACGTCACGCTTGGCCAGCAGTTCGAGATTTTCAACGAGCGCGCGCATCGCGGGGTCGTAACGGTCGAGTTCGCGCAGCTGGATCGCGAGACATTCGCTCAGGGAGCGCGCGCAGACGCCGGGCGGATCGAATTTTTGCAAGACGGCGAGCACCGCCTCGACATCGTCTACCGAGGCGCCAAGCCGCTCGGCCGCCTGTCCGAGATCGCCCGGCAAATAACCGGCCTCGTCGACCAGATCGATCAAATACTGGCCGATCATGCGCTGGGCGGGCGCGGTGAAGGCCACAGCCAATTGCTCTGCCAGATGGCCCGCCAGCGTCACCTCGGCGGCGGCAAAGGCCTCGAGATTGTAGTTGTCGTCGCTAGATGCGCCGCCGCCCCATTCGGTATAGGTGGTGGGCGCCGCATCCTGTGCGGTGCGCGCGGCGGCTTCCGCGGGTTCTTCGGAAAACACGTTGTCGAGCGGGGTATCGAGCGTCTGTTCGATCTCGGTGCGGCTGCCGAGGTCGCGGCTCATCCAGTCTTCCTGGGCGGATTCAAACTGGGAAGGCTCGAAGCCGTCGGCGGCGGATTCGGACGCCTCGCCGGAAAATTCCTCGCCAAAAGAGCCTTCTGCGGTCTCGGCAGAGCCGGCGGCCGGCTCCCCGGCGACAGGCGCCTCGGGACCGTCGCTCTCCCGCTCCAGCAGCGGATTTCGCTCCAATTCCTCCTCGACGAAGGCCGACAGGTCGAGATTGGACAGCTGAAGCAGCTTGATCGCCTGCATCAGCTGCGGCGTCATCACCAGCGACTGCGACTGGCGGAATTCTAATCTCTGCGTCAGCGCCATGGAGGCAAGAACTCGATTCCCAAAAACTTGGTCCGATTCCTGCTTATCCTAGTCGTCAGCCGATGTACACGGCTTGACTCCATGGAAAAAAGGCTGAAGTCGCGAGCGGGTTAAGGACCGGTCAATTCCGCTTAGAGACGGAATTCCTCGCCGAGATAGAGCCGGCGGACATCGGGATCGCTGACGATCTCGTCCGGGCTACCTTCCGTCAGGATCTCACCGGCATAGACGATATAGGCGCGGTCGGTCAGGCCGAGCGTTTCACGGACATTGTGGTCGGTGATCAGCACGCCGATGCCGCGATTGGTGAGATGGCGGACGAGGTCCTGAATGTCGCCGACCGCGATCGGGTCGATGCCGGCGAAGGGTTCGTCGAGCAGCATGTAGTTCGGGCGCGTCGCGAGCGCGCGCGCGATTTCGACGCGCCGCCGCTCGCCGCCCGAGAGCGCGATCGACGGCGACTTTCGCAGGCGCGTGATGTTGAACTCATCGAGCAGGCCATCGAGTTCGGCCTCGCGCTTCTTGCGCGAGGGTTCGACGACTTCGAGCACCGCGCGGATATTCTGCTCGACGGTGAGGCCGCGAAAGATCGAGGCTTCCTGCGGCAGATAGCCGATGCCGAGCCGGGCGCGCTGATACATCGGCAGCTTGGTGACGTCGTGGCCGTCGAGTTCGATGGCGCCTCGATCGGCCTTGATCAGGCCGGTGATCATGTAGAAGACGGTCGTCTTGCCGGCGCCGTTCGGTCCTAGCAACCCGACGGCCTCGCCGCGGCGGACATAGATGCTGACCCCGCGCACGACCTTGCGGGTCCCAAAACTCTTTTCCACGCTATGCACAGCCAGGTATCCGGCACGCGGGGCCTGCCGCGGCGCGGCGGCGCCGCTTGGCCTTGATGCCGCCGGTTTAGGCGCCGCCTGTGGGCGGGGAGCCGGCCGCGGCGTAGGCTGCGGATCCTCGACGCGGGGTAATTCCAGCACAGGCGATGGCGCCGTGCGGGCAAGCGGCGGCGCATCGCGCACCGGACCCCTCAGCATGTCGCCCATGCTGTCGCCGAGCGCGGTAATGTCCTCGCGCGAACGCGCAAAGCCTGCCTTCCCGCGTTTGGCGGGGCGCCGCCGGAACATGCCGAGTAAATCCACCATCCCCGCTTCGTCCGAACCCTCTGTAGAAGTCCGCTAGTCTGGCGCGGCGAATGATTCGCCCGCGCAGCATGAATGAACGGATGCCCGTTGCCCAGCGGATGCCCATCCCAGAAGTGTTTGACCCCGCGAGCTAGATACAGGCTCGGGAGACCGGCTTCAACCGAGCCCAAGCTTCACTTTTGTTAAAGCGTTGGCCTTACTTGGGTTTATTTGGCGACAGGGACTGGGGCGCGCCCGGCTGCGGCGAAGCCTGCGGCGCAGCGCCGGGGAGCCCCGGTCCATTCCCGCTTTGGCCGGACGAAACAAACAAGCCCTGGACGCGGCCGGAATCGGATTCGACGCGGGAAACGCCGGTGGTCATATCCACCAGCAAGCGATCGCCCTTCAGCACGTTCTTGCCTTGTGTGAGCACCACGCCGCCCGCCATCGTGATCAGGTTGGTCTTGGTGTCGAAAACAGCCGTTTCGCCGGTCACGACCTGGTCCTTTTGCGTCACGATGACATCGCCCTTGGCCTCGAGCCGCTTGATCGACGATGCACCACCGGGGCCCGGCGCCGCCGATTGCATCGGCGCGGATTGTGCAGGCGCCGACTTCGCAGCGGCCTTCGCATTGCCGCCGGCGGGCGTTGCCGGAGCCGCGTTCTGATCTTTCGATTCGTAATAAACCACCAGAACCTTCGACGTCATGGTGGTGTCGCCCTGAATCACCTTCACATTGCCGGTGAAGGTCGCTTCTTTTTTCTTGTCGCGCATCTCGAGCGAGACTGATTCGATTTGAATCGGCTGATCGCGATTTTGCGAAAAACCCTGCATCGCGTTTGGCACGCCGCTCACGGTGCTTTGCGCGGCAGCGTCGCTTGCGACAGGAGAAGCGAACGCAAAGGCCGCGCAGGCGATCCCGGCGGCGAGGCGGCCTCTCAGAAATCTCGGGTGGGACGGCGTCATCGGATCACTTCGCGTTGGAGGATTTTGCGTTGGGCCGCGATTTCGTGGGCTTGGCCGGCGCAGCGGGCTCCGGCGGCGGGGTATCGGCCGCCGGCGGCATCTTGTCGATGTTCATCACAACATGGCCGTCGAAGCGGACGGTTTCTCCGCCGCCCAGCACTTTCATGGTGTCGGCGGATATCCGTCCGTCGGACCACTTGACGTCGACATGCTCGTCGGATGTCACCGTGTTCTTGTTCATGTCGACGAAGGCCTGGCTGAGCCATGCCTGATAGCCGTTGCTGGTCTGGACATAGATATCCTTGTGAAGATCGAGCAGTTGCTGCTTGGTGTCCATCTTTCCGTTGACCGCCTCCAGCGTGACGGTCGATTGATCTTCCATCAGCATCTTGCCCCGCAACGTGTGCAGCTCGACATGATCCGAATCGGTCACGTCCTGAACCGCGGTGTTGGCCCAGACCTCGTAGGGGCGCCGGTCCGTCGAATAGCCTGCCAAATGTGGCGATTCCATCGTCACCTTGGTGCCGGAGACAACGAGGTTGCTCATGTCGACCGGCAACTTGGGGAGCAGCATTCTGAACGGGTTGAACACCGACACCAGGATGATGGTCGCAAGCGACAGGGCCACCGCCGCCGGAACGGCGACCCGCAAAACGCGCACCATCCGGCTGTGGCGCGCCGCGATCGCAAAGCGCGCCTCCATGCCGGCGACGTCATAGGTGGGATTCTGGGCCGAGTTCAAAAATGCTCCACTTCCGAAGTTCGCAAAGACCCGGCTATTTTACCCTGATAGCAGGGGTTGAGACACACCCCTTTTTACTGGAGGCGTCATTCACGGTGTAACCTAGTGGAGTGGATTTGACATTCGCTGCCCACCCAACCGTGAGCTCCGAAAGCGAATGTCAAATCCCAAACTCCACTAGAAACCTATATTTTGCTAGTGGTCCTTTGATTCTAACATTCGCAAAAGGGCCTGCTGAGAAGGGATGCGAATGTTAGAATCGGACCACCAGTGTGTCCGAAAAACGGCGGGATTCCGCCCGATCGGGCGAGCAATTGCTTCGTTTTGCTTCAGCAAAATCCAAGCAAACGTCGACCACTCACACTCACATAGATTCTTATTGGGCGCGGCAGCGCAACGCGTCAGGAGTGGGCGAAAATGTCCTCGGCTTCCCAGCCCTGCAGATCGAGCCTTGCGCGCGTCGGCAGGAATGTGAAACAGGCTTGCGCCAGCTCGGTGCGGCCTTCGCGCGCGAGCATCGCATCCAGGCGCTCGCGCAGCGCATGCAGATGCAGGACATCGGAGGCCGCGTAAGCGAGCTGCGCTTCGCTCAGGGTCGACGTCCCCCAGTCGCTCGATTGCTGCTGCTTCGAAAGCTCGATGTTGAGCACCTCGCGCACCAGGTCTTTCAGGCCATGGCGATCGGTGTAGGTGCGGCAAAGCCGCGAGGCGATCTTGGTGCAATAGACCGGCGCAGGCATGACGCCGAGCGCATTGTAGAGCGCGGCGAGATCGAAGCGGGCGAAGTGGAAGATCTTGGTGATCTTCGGGTTGGCGAGAAGCGCCTTCAGGTTCGGCGCGTCGTTTGCGCCCTTGCCGTAGTCTTTCGGAATTTGCACGACGTCCGCGCTGCCGTCGCCGTTCGATAGCTGCACGACGCAAAGCCGGTCGCGATGCGGATTGAGCCCCATGGTCTCGGTGTCGATCGCCACGGCGTCGGTATAGCGGGAGAGATCGGGCAGATCGCCGCGATGCTGGCGTACGGTCATGACTACTAGGCCTCTGGTCGATTCGGAGGAGAACCAAGTAGTAGTAGCGCTCATTATGGTGAGAGGCGAGCCGCGCACTCGTCTCGTGTGGCTTTGATCAGCAAATTCCGTCCCGGCCGTAGGCCCGGCGACGTCTCAATGCGCGTCTTCGTCCGGCAGTCTCGGCGGTTGAAGCTCGTGGCTGTTGGCCCAGCGCTCCAGATTGTCGATGATTTTGTGGTGGCTCGGACGCAGCGGCTTTGGTGGGTTCGGTTCGTCCGAAAGCGCGCGAGGCAGCTTGATTTGGTCGGCCATGGGAAGGTCCTCCCGTTGGCGAATGATGACTCCTCCGTATCCCAAAATAAATACTAAGATATTGTTTTTATTGAAATTTTTTACTAAATTAACTGCCTTGAAGGAACCTTTGCCACCTTAGTGAATTGAGTAGGTTACTCAACTGGCTAAAATTTGGGTGACTTCCATGAACGACGTCCGCGGTGAGCGTTTGCAGGTCATGCTTTCCCCCGAGGAACTGGCCCTATTGGACGATTTTCGCTTCAAACACCGGATGCCGACGCGCGCAGCCGCCGTGCGCGAGCTCCTGAAAATGGGGCTGACGGTCGTGACGACCGACGGAGTCGCCGGCATGAAATCCAGCAATTTCGGCGTCTTCGACCGCGGCCCTGACGGGCACAGGCAGGGGGACGTGCCCGAGGATGCAGCATAGCTCGGACGGACACGTGGTTATCATTTTCTAATTTTTTACAGTTTTTGCACGGCTTTTGAGCCATCCCGGTGACCGGTTCTCTACCCGTTTTGCAGGCTGCGAAGGCGCTGGCTCCGGGCCGTGATACAATTCCGTCATGCTCAAAACGCGTCGTCCCGAACGTTGCGCCACGATCAAGGTCCATTCCAGACCCGTCATCGAACCTCATCGCAAACAGGGGTGGGAGCTTGTCCTGTGGACAGGCGACGCCTTCGATCGCTCGACCCCGTTCCGGGACATGCTGAGCGACATCGCCACGGTGCTGAACAAGGAAGCGCCGACGTCAGTCGAATTGCCCGGCTACAAGGCCTCGGAGGACGACGTCGAGGGCGTGCTCCGGTTCGGCGATGAAGAGATCGGCATCTACTACGAGCACTCGCTGAGCTATCTCTCGCTGATGAGCGCCAACGCCAACACGCTCAACATCATCGCGGACCGGCTTCAGCCGCTGGTGGCCCTCGCCGCCTGATCCCGTCAGAGACGGACGATCTCAGCTGATCGATAAGGGAGTGGTGCCCAGGAAAGGACTCGAACCTTCACGACTGTTAGGTCACTGGCACCTGAAGCCAGCGCGTCTACCAATTCCGCCACCTGGGCATGGGGCCGCTAGTTAAGGTTCGGTCGCGCGCTTGTCAAATTGGCGCGCGTGAACCGAAAAAACTGTACAGAAATCGGGCGATGGCGTATCGGCAAATCGCCGAATACTAGTGCCCACTTTCCGAAGTTCGTGCTCCATTGCAGCAGCCACTTTCCACGAACTTCGGAAAGTCATGGGCACTAGCAAACCTATTGATTCTAGTGCCGCTTTCTATTTGAAGTTCCTGGATCGAATTCGCCGCTTGTGGTGCAGGAACTTCAAATAGGCGGCACTAGCCCCATCAGACCCAAAGGCTCAAGAACATGGCATCGAATCTGGAAACCCTGGTCACGGTCTATGGCGGGTCGGGCTTTCTGGGCCGGGCGGTGGTCCGGGCGCTGTGCAAGCGCGACTACCGGATCAGGGTCGCGGTGCGGCGGCCGGAGCTGGCGGGGCACCTGCAGCCGCTCGGCAAGGTCGGCCAAATCCACGCCGTGCAGGCCAATTTGCGTTATCCAGCCTCCGTCGCGGCCGCGATGCGCGGTGCCGAGATCGCGGTCAACCTCGTCGGCATCCTCGCCCAATCAGGCGCACAGACCTTTGACGCCGTGCAGGGCGAGGGGGCGGGCACGGTGGCGAAGGCTGTGGCCGCAGCCGGCGCGCGGATGGTCCATGTTTCGGCGATCGGCGCCGATGAGAATTCCACCTCGCGCTATGCCCGCTCCAAGGCGGCCGGCGAACAGGCGGTGCTTGCGGCCGTCCCATCGGCCACCATCTTCCGCCCCTCCGTCGTGTTCGGCCCCGAAGATGATTTCACCAACCGCTTTGCGGGCCTCGCGCGGATCTCGCCGGCGCTTCCGCTGATCGGCGGCGGGACGACCAAGTTGCAACCGGTCTATGTCGGCGACGTCGCGACCGCGATTGCGGACGCCGTCGACGGCAAGGCCAAAGCAGGCGGCGTTTACGAGCTCGGCGGACCGGAAGTGCTTTCCATGCGCGAGATCATGGAAATGATCCTTTCGATCACCGGGCGCGAGCGCATGCTGGTGTCGCTGCCGTTTGGCCTCGCAAAACTTCAGGCGCTGTTTTTGCAGTTCGCACCCGGCCCGTTCAAGCTGACCGGAGATCAGGTCGAGCTCCTGCGCAGCGACAATGTGGTGTCGGACGCCGCAAGGAGCGCCGGCCTCACACTGGAAGGGCTCGGCATCGCACCGGATTCGATCGAAGGCGTCGCGCCGCAATATCTCTGGCGTTTCCGCAAAGCGGGCCAGTTCGCGCAGAAGAACGCGTAAACTTCCTCTCAGCCAGAACAGGCCCATCCTGAGGAGCGGCGACTTCGCCGCGTCTCGAAGGATGGGCGCATCATGGCCTCATGGTTCTCCTGGCGATGCGAAGCATCGTCCAGCGACGGCGCGTTATATTTTGTGCCGTTCGCTAACGGCCTCGCTGCTGCCCGGCCTGCTCGGGCACGCGCGCCTCCTCACCATGAGGAACCATCAGTGCCCCAGCGCGAGCGCGATCAGACCGAGCGTGCCGACGACCACGCGCCACCACGCAAACAGCGCAAAGCCGCGGCGTGACACATAGCCGAGAAACGCCTTCACAACGATGATGGCGACGACGAACGACAGCACGAAGCCGATTGCGACGGTGCCGAGATGGTCCGCCGTCATCTCGGCGCGGTTCTTGTAGAAATCGTAGGCGAACGCGCCGATCATGGTCGGGATCGCCAGGAAGAACGAGAATTCCGCCGCTGCGCGCTTGTCGGCGCCGAGCAGCATCGCCGCGACAATGCTGGCGCCGGAACGCGACACGCCGGGAATCATGGCGAGGCACTGCGCGATGCCGATCCAGAGGTACGTCAGCAGCGGAAATTTCGTCGCGTCGTGCTCGGTGGGCTTGTGATCGAGCTGGTCAACCCAAAGCAGGATCGCGCCGCCGACGATCAGCGAGAAGCAAACCACCCACGGATTGAATAGGACCTCCTTGATGTATTTGCCGGCGATCAGGCCGATGATCACCGCCGGCAGAAACGCGATCAGGACGCCGATGACGAAGCGGCGGTCGTCGCGATTCGAAAACATGCCGAGCGCGATTTTCCACAGCTTGGCGAAATAGAGCACGACGATCGCGAGAATCGCGCCGAGCTGAATCAACACGATGAAACTGTTCCAGAAGGCGCCCTCCCCCAAACCGAAGAAGCGCTGCACGAGCAGCATGTGGCCGGTGGAGGAAACAGGCAGAAACTCGGTGATGCCCTCGACGATGCCGAGAATTACCGCCCGCAACGAATCAGTCAGCATGATTGGGCATCCTCTTTGTCAGGTTATCGGGTTGGTGATTGCACGATCGCGATCCGCCTGGGACCGTGCGCAGGCGATAGCGGCTGAAAATGGCCGGATTCTTCTCGCTTATTCGAATGCATGCCGCAACGGTAAAAACTCGGAAACTAGTGGAGTGGATTTGACATTCGCTACCCGCCTAGCCACAAGCTCTGAAAGCGAATGTCAAATCCTAAACTCCACTAGAAACTCTATATTTGCCAGTGGTCCTTTGATTCTAGCATTCGCAAAGGTGCCGGCTGAGAAGGGGTGCGAATGTTAGAATCGGACCGCTGGTAGGGTTGCCACCGTCAAAAGCTTCGGTAGAAGAGCTTCATGTTCACGCTGTTCCATCACCCGTTCTGTCCGCATTCGCGCTTCATTCGCCTCGTGCTCGGCGAACTCGGCGCCGATCTCAATCTGGTGGAAGAACGAACCTGGGAACGGCGCGAGGCTTTCCTGGCGCTCAACCCCGCAGCCACCACGCCGGTGCTGATTGCAGAGCGCGAAGGCGCTGTTCCCGGCGCCGGCGTCATTGCCGAATATATCGACGAGACCTTTGGCGCCGAGATGGCCGAGCGGCGGCTGTTGCCGCAGGCCATTGCGGAACGCATCGAAGTGCGGCGGCTGATGGCGTGGTTCAACGAAAAGTTTTTCGAGGAAGCGTCCGGTCCGCTGGTCACCGAGCGCATCTACAAGCGCTTCATGAGCGAGAACGACGGCGGTGGTCCGCCGTCCGCCGACGTGATGCGCGCCGCGAAAACCAACGTGCGCTATCACCTCGCCTATATCGGCTGGCTGGCCGGGACGCGAAATTATCTGGCCGGCGACCGCCTCACCTTTGCGGACCTTGCCGCGGCCGCGCATCTGTCGGCGATCGATTATCTCGGCGACGTGCCGTGGAGCGAGGACGATGCGGCAAAGGCCTGGTATGCGCGGGTCAAGTCGCGGCCTTCGTTCCGCCCGCTGCTCTCGGAATGGCTCGCCGGCGTGCCGGCGTCACGCACCTACGTCGATCTCGATTTCTAGGCGAGATGACGCTTCATCTCCGGCCGCGCTTTCAGCGCCGCGCCCTGTTTGGCGAATATCCTGGCGATTCGTTCCGGCGCAAAGTTCATGTCGACGAAGGCCGGCGCGGTGTTGGCGACCTCGTGGTAACTGGCAATCTTGCCATTGCGCAGCTTCATGATCGCCACGCCCTCGAACATCACCCGCGCGCCGTTCGCCTCCGCCAGCAATGAGCGGTAGCTGAACGTGTAACGCGCATAGAGCGTCTCGCCGTCGCTGAGCGGATCATGCATGTCCCAGCGGAAGTCGGTCGCGGTCCGGCCAAACACCTCGTCGATCATCTCGGCGATTTTGGCGCGGCCCTCGAAGGCGCCGTAGAACACGTCGTGATAGACGCCGTCATCAGTAAACAAATCGGCAAAGGCCTTGCCGTTGCGCGCTTCGGCGGCGTCGCAAAAGGCGCGCAGAAGTTCTTCGGTGGTCATGGCACTCTCTCCTCGCGAGACGAGACCAAATTTTGTTTTTGACGCGTTTTCTTCACGCGAACCGGTTCCCACTTCGCTTGAAAACGCTTTAGCCGAATTCAGCGACGGCTGCGAGAATCCGCGCAATGTCCTGCGGCCGCGACAGGCGGTGATCGCCGTCCTGGATCAGGGTCAGCACCACATCGTCTGCCGGCAGCCGATGCACCAATGCAAAGGCATGTTTCCACGGCACATCGGGATCCTTTGCGCCCTGCAGGATATGCACGGGACAGCCGACCTCGATCGCAGCCCCGAGCAGCAGGTGATTGCGGCCCTCTTCGATCAGGCTCCTGGTGATCGGATAGGGATCGCCATATTCGGACGGGCGCAGCCAGACGCCTGTCGTCTCGATCTGGCGCCGCGTTTCGGGGGAAAATCCCTTCCACATCAGTTCTTCGGTGAAATCGGGCGCCGGCGCGATCAGCACGAGCGCTTTGAGTGAGGCGCGGGAAGCTGGGCGCCGCACCAGTTCGCGCGCCAAAAGCAGCGCCATCCAGCCGCCCATCGAGGACCCGATCACGACCTGCGGCCCTTCACAGAACCTGTCAAACACCGCGACGCTCTCTTCGAGCCAGCGCCCGATGGTCCCGTCGGCAAAATCGCCACCGGATTCCCCGTGGCCCGAATAGTCGAACCGGGTACAGGCGCGGCCGCGCTCGGCGGCCCAGGCGTCGAGCGCGAGCGCCTTGGTCCCCCGCATGTCCGACTTGAAGCCGCCGAGCCAAAATAGCCCGGGCATGGCGCCCTTGCGGGCGCGGACCGCGATGCGGCGCGGCGCACCGGCCTCGCCGACCTCGATGAAGACGGGGGTTTGCTGATCGGTTTCGGAACTGGTCATGACATCACTCCGAAAACCTCTGTGCGCGAGCCGAAAGAGTCCGTCAACCAAATGGGGGTTGGTGCGTTATCGAGCTTGCGGAAAGCGCCCTCGCGTCCTATGTCGCCGCTGACCCAGCATTCCCGTGGCCAAAATGCCTCTCATTTGATGCTTTTTGGCCCGTCAAGAGCAAGTCGGCTTGCCCGCGAAGCCTTAATCCTTCAAACTACAACCTTCGTTCACAACTTTGGAGAAATACCCATTCGCCGTCCCAATAGAGCCCCGCCCGTCGTCGCCAAGGATGGGCCGCGCACCAATGATGAGATCCGCAACGCAACGGTTCAGCTAATCGATCAGAACGGCACCAACCAGGGCACCGTCGAGACGATCGTCGCCATCAGACAGGCGATCGAAGCCGGCATGGATCTCGTGGAGATTTCGCCGAACGCCTCTCCTCCCGTCTGCAAGATCATGGACTACGGGAAGTACAAATATTCGGCGCAGAAGAAAGCGGCAGAAGCCCGCAAGAAGCAGAAGACCGTCGAGATCAAGGAGATCAAGCTTCGGCCGATGATCGACGATCACGACTATGACGTGAAGATGCGCGCGATGCAGCGTTTCTTCGAGGAAGGCGACAAGGTCAAGATCACCTTGCGCTACCGCGGCCGTGAAATGGCGCACCAGGAAATCGGCACCAAGCTGCTCGACAAGATCAAGACGGACGTCGCGGAGTTTGCCAAGGTCGAGCAGGACGCCCGCTTCGAGGGCCGCCAGGTCGTGATGGTTCTGGCGCCGCGCTGATTCCTTCGCTGAAAATAGCCCGATCGTTCACAGTCTCCCGCTCGCGCGGAGACTGTGCCGTCAGGGTTGCCGCGAAGATCGGCCTCACGTCCGGCTCGCCGCCCAGGTACCGCTGCACTTGTCGCCGGAGATGATGCCGGTCCAGCGGCCGGTGCCGGAATTACCGACCAGGCGGCCCCTTCCGCTCGCGTGCGACAGGCCGACCGAAATGTTGACGGCTACCGCGCCGCCGCGGCTGATGCCGCCGGTCACTTTGCCGCCGCCAGCCGACGAGACCTGAGTGCCCGCAACGTTGAAGGGCGCGCTGTTGGTCGCGCTGCAATTGCCGGCGCGGGTGGTGAAGGTCACGTTCCAGGTGCCGTCATAGACGCCGGGCCTCGGACCCGCATTGGCGGGCGTAGAAATTCCGCTCGCAAAAGCAACCGCCGCCAGGGCGAGCAGCCCCAGCGTTGCGCGGAGTGGGAAATTCGAAGATGACTTAATCGATTGGGCTGAAATGCGCATTTTGACCTGGCCTGATGAAGACGTTGGTGACGCCAAATGCCGGCATCCTGACATCAGTCGGCGAAGCTGATTTGACGGTTCATCGTTGCCAAAATGAACTTGTTCTGCCATAAGCCCGACCTTCATCGCCCGGCTCATTTAGGGCTGCCGTGGCGATGGCCGTGCGGGTTTTGTCGAACGACATAAAAACCTGAGCACTTTCAACGCTCTAACGAGCATTTTAGCCGCCAAAGCACCGCCTCGGGCGGGCTTTTTCTGCGGCCATAGGAGAGCCAAATGCCCAAGCTGAAGACCAAGTCGGGCGCCAAAAAGCGCTTCAAAGTGACTGCCACAGGCAAGGTGCTGCACGCCCAGCGCGGCAAACGCCACGGCATGATCAAGCGGACCAAGAAGCAGATCCGGCAGCTGCGCGGCACGCGCGTGCTGTTCAAGACCGACGGCGACAACGTCAAGAAGTACTTCCTGCCGAACGCCTAAAGCTTCGTCCGCCGCGCCGCGTCCGCGCGGCGATCCGTCACTCATTTTTCCGATTTCGAAGGAGCTTCGTCATGTCTCGCGTCAAACGCGGTGTGACCGCCCACGCCAAGCACAAGAAAGTCTACAAGGCCGCCAAGGGCTATTATGGCCGCCGCAAGAATACGATCCGCGCCGCCAAGCCTGCTGTCGAAAAGGCCGGCCAATACGCCTTCCGCGATCGCAAGCGCAAGAAGCGGACCTTCCGCGCGCTCTGGATCCAGCGGCTCAATGCGGCCGTCCGTCCGTTCGGCATGACCTACAGCGTGTTTATCAACGGCCTGTCCAAGTCGGGCATCGTGGTCGACCGCAAGGTGCTCTCGGATCTCGCGATCAACGAGCCGGCCGCGTTCCAGGCGATCGCCGAGAAGGCCAAGGCTGCGCTCGCGGCGTAAGGCGTAAGCTCGCCCGACAAAGATCGTCATGGCCGGGCTTGACCCGGCCATCCACGTCTTCCTTCTCGCAAACACCTAAGACGCAGATGCCCGAGACAAGCTCGGGCATGACGGCTAGGAGCACCGGCTTAGCATCCTGGCTAAAAAGGATCGCCATGTCCGACCTCGCAACGCTCGAACAAGAAATCCTGAAGCAGATCGCAGCTTCGTCTGACGAAGCCGCGCTCGAAGCCGTGCGCGTCGCGGCGCTCGGCAAGAAAGGCTCGATCTCGGCGCTTCTGGCAACGCTGGGCAAGATGTCGCCCGACGAGCGCAAGACGCAAGGCGCGGCGATCAACCTCGCCAAGGACAAGGTGAGCGAAGCGCTGAGCGCGCGGCGCGAGGTGCTGAAGTCGGCCGCGCTCGATGCGCGGCTGGCGTCCGAGACCGTCGACGTCACGCTGCCCTTGCGCGATGCGCCCGCGGAAGCCGGCCGCATCCATCCGCTCAGCCAGGTTTGGGATGAACTCACGGCGATCTTCGCCGACATGGGATTTTCGGTCGCCGAAGGGCCGGACATCGAGACCGACGACTACAACTTCACCAAGCTGAATTTCCCGGAAGGCCACCCGGCGCGGGAAATGCACGACACGTTCTTCTTCAACCCGAAGGAAGACGGCTCGCGCATGCTGCTGCGGACCCACACCTCGCCGGTGCAGGTGCGCACGATGTTGAGCTCGAGCCCGCCGATCCGCGTGATCTGTCCGGGGCGGACCTATCGCATCGATTCCGATGCGACCCATACGCCGCAATTCCACCAGGTCGAAGGGCTCGTCATCGACAAGCATTCGCACCTCGGTCACCTCAAATGGATCCTGCACGAGTTCTGCAAGGCCTTCTTCGAGGTCGACCACATCAACATGCGCTTCCGGCCGTCGTTCTTTCCGTTCACTGAACCCTCGCTCGAGGTCGACATTCAGTGCCGGCGCGGCAACGGCGAGATTCGTTTTGGCGAAGGCGAGGACTGGCTGGAAATTCTCGGCTGCGGCATGGTGCATCCGAACGTGCTGCGCGCGTGCGGCATCGATCCTGACGTCTATCAGGGCTTTGCCTGGGGCATGGGCATCGACCGCATCGCGATGCTGAAATACGGCATGAGCGATTTGCGGCAGCTGTTCGAGAGCGACGTGCGCTGGCTTTCGCATTACGGCTTCAAGCCGCTCGACATCCCGACGCTGGCGGGAGGGTTGAGCACGTGAAATTCACCCTCTCCTGGCTGAAGGACCATCTCGACACCGACGAGTCCGTTGAAAAGCTCGCCGACAAGCTCACCATGATCGGGCTGGAGGTCGAGAGCCTCGAAGACAAGGCGAAGGCGCTGGCGCCGTTCACCATCGCGCGCGTGATCTCGGCCGAGCAGCACCCGAATGCGGATCGCTTGCGTGTGTGCATGGTCGACACCGGAGACGGTGCCGCGCCGGTGCAGGTGGTCTGCGGCGCGCCGAACGCGCGCGCAGGGCTCATCAGCGTGTTCTCGCCCCCCGGCACCTATATTCCGGGCAAAGACATTACGCTCGGCATCGGCACCATCCGAGGCGTCGAGAGCCGCGGCATGCTGTGCTCGGCGGCTGAACTGCAAATCTCCGACGACCACGACGGCATCATGGAATTGCCGGCCGATGCGCCGCTCGGCAAGCCCTACGCCGCATGGGCCGGGCTCGGCGATCCCGTCTTCGAAATCAACCTGACGCCGAACCGGCAGGATTGCACCGGCGTCCACGGTATCGCACGCGATCTCGCCGCCGCCGACATGGGCAAGTTCAAAGACCCCGGCATCAAACCGATCAAAGGCGAATTCCCCTGCCCCGTGAAGGTGACGGTGGAAGATGCGAGCCTCTGCCCCGGCTTCGCGTTGCGCCTCGTGCGCGGCGTCAAGAACGGCCCCTCTCCCGACTGGTTGCAAAAGCGCCTGACCTCGATCGGCTTGCGGCCAATCAACGCACTGGTCGATATCACCAACTTCATGACCTACGATCGCGCCCGGCCGCTGCACGTGTTCGATGCGGCGAAGGTAAAGGGCAATCTCGTGGTCCGTCGCGGACGCGATGGCGAGACGCTGCTCGCGCTCGATGGCCGCACCTACACGCTCGATTCGTCGATCTGTGTGATCGCGGACGATCACGGCGTCGAGTCGCTCGCGGGCATCATGGGCGGCGAAGCGTCAGGCTGTTCGGAGACCACCACCGACGTGCTGATCGAATCGGCGCTGTGGAACGAGATCAACATCGCGCAGACCGGCCGCAAGCTCGGCATCAATTCCGACGCGCGCTATCGTTTCGAGCGCGGCGTCGACCCGGCCTTCATGGTGCCGGGGCTGGAAATGGCGACCAGGCTCGTGATGGAGATCTGCGGCGGCGCGCCATCGGACAACATCGTGGTGGGCAATGCGTTCGGCGACGACCGCATCATCGAATTCCCGATTACCGAGGTGAAACGCCTCGCCGGCATCGACGTCGCATTCCCCGAGATGAAGCGCATCCTCGGCCATCTTGGTTTCATGGTGGCGGGAAGCGGCGCGGTGGTGAAGGTCGCGATCCCCTCCTGGCGCTCGGACGTGCACGGCAAGGCCGACATCGTCGAGGAGATCGTGCGCATCGTCGGCGTCGATCAGGTGCCGATGACGCCGTTCGAGCGCGGTGATGCGCCGCGCAAGCCTGTGCTCAAGCCGACGCAGCTGCGCACCCGCCGCGCCAAGCGCGCGCTCGCCGCGCGCGGCATGGTCGAGGCCGTGACGTGGTCGTTCATCTCGAAACCGCATGCTGAACTGTTCGGCGGCGGCAAGGCCGAACTTTCGCTTGCCAATCCGATCGCGGCGGACCTGTCCGACATGCGGCCGAGCCTGCTGCCGGGTCTCGTCGCCGCAGCGCAGGCCAATTCCGACCGCGGCTTTGCCGATGTTTCATTGTTCGAGGTCGGCCAGGTGTTTCGGGGCGACAAGCCTGAAGATCAGCTCACCGCTGCCGCCGGCGTTCGTCATGGCTTTGCCTCGCAGGCGGGTCTCGGGCGCAACTGGACCGGCTCGGCGGCGGCGAACGCCTTCGACGCCAAGGCCGACGCCTTTGCCGTGCTCGCGGCCGCCGGCGCGCCGATGCAGGCGCTGCAAGTCGTGCCGGGCGGCGCGAGCTGGCTGCATCCGGGGCGCTCCGGCACCATCCAGATCGGCCCGCAAAACGTGCTCGGCACTTTCGGCGAGTTGCACCCGCGCGTTGCGGAAAAGCTCGGCGCCGACGGCCCGCTGATCGCCTTCGAGATCATTCTCGATCGAATCCCCGAGGCCAAGCAGCGGGCAACTCGGGCCAAGCCCGCGATCGAGCTATCGGCGTTCCAGCCGGTGTCGCGCGATTTTGCCTTCATCGTCGACCGCGCGGTGAAGGCGGGCGACATCCTGCGCGCCGCGCAAGGCGTCGACAAGAAGCTGATCACCGGCGTGACGGTGTTCGACGTCTACGAAGGCAAGGGCATCGACGAGGCCAAGAAATCGGTCGCGATCGCCGTGACGATCCAGCCGCGCGAAAAGACCATGACCGATCAGGAGATCGAGGCGGTCGCGGCCAAGATCGTGGCCGAGGTCAACAAGAAAACCGGCGGCGTTCTGCGCTAGGCAAGCAGCGCTAACCCCTCATCCTGAGAAGCGCGCTTGCACGCGTCTCGAAGGATGAGGCCGTACTAGTGGCCTCATGGTTCGAGACGGCGCTAACGCGCCTCCTCACTACGAGGGTCGTGGAGCGGTAAGCATCAATTGTATGCCGCGCCTCACCTGCGGCGGCGAGCCGGCGTGCGCGCCGGCGCGGCGTTGGGATCGACGAGCGCGCCGATCTTGCGCAGCGCCGCTTCGGCGGAGCGCTCGCCGCTTTCCCAGGCGCCGTCGACCGTGCCCCACAATGTCTCGTGCGTGGCCTCGCCCGCCAGGAACAGATTGCCTGTGGGTTCTGTGAGAATTTTTCGCGAGCCTTGCGCGCCGGGCGCGGCCACCGACATGGCGCCGAGGATGTAGGGCGAGGCGTTCCAGCGCGTCACGCTCGATTTCTTCACAGCGGATGCGAGATCGTTGCCGAACAACTTTTTCAGCCATTCGGTGGCAAAGGAAATCATCGCTTTCTCGCCCTGGCTGGACAACTCGCGGCCAAAGGAGCCTCCGACGTCGAGCAGACAGACCGCCGAGCCGGCGAGATTGGCCGACAGCAGCGCCGTGGCGGTGGAATTGCTCTGCTCGATGACCGCTTCGTCATTGGCGAGCGCGAGCGGGTTGCCCGGCAGCAGCAAGGCGATGCGATCGTAGCTGCCGAGCGACAGTTTTGACGCGGCGTCCAACTGACGCTTCGGTTCCGGCGTGAACTTGATGTTGCCCGCGGCGAGCACATTGCTCGAAACGGTGACGATCGCGGCTCGCGCGGCGATCTTGCCCGATGGCGTTTCCACCACAACGTCGTGGTTGTTCCAGATGACTTGATTGGCCGGGGTCGATAGCGCGATCGGCACCGGCTCTGCCAACTTGGCAATCAGCGTGCCCAAGCCCTGACGGCAGCCGATCGCCGCCATGCGATCCTGCGCGCGCGCCTTGTCCATGACCGAAACGTCGCGAAGGTCCTTCCCGACTCCACTGGCGCCGAGCGCGAAGTCCACGGCGCCGGCCCAATCGCCGAGATCTTTCGGCAGCACGGATTCGCAAGGAACGTCGGCCTTGCCACCGCGCGAAGCATCGTCGATGGCGCGGTTGGCGCGAACCAGCGCAGCAAGAAACTGCTCGATTTCGCCGGCGCGGGCATTGCGCAGGCCGATGCGGATTTTCTGACCCAGAGGCGCTGCCGAAATATCGAGCCCGGCGCTGCGCGCCAGCCTGATCATCGGATTGGTTTCGGGATTGTGCAGCCAGCGCGCGCCGCGGTCGAGCGGCACGTCGAAGGTGGCGCCGTCGGTCCAGCAACGGCCGCCGAGGCGCGTATCGGCCTCGACCACGATCACCTTGCGACCCGCCGCCTGGACACGCCGCGCTGCCGCAATGCCGGCCGCGCCCGCACCGATCACGACGATGTCGGCCTCTCGCGGCAACGCCGCCGCGAACGCACGGCGGCCGAGGCCAGGCAAGGCCGCGACGGCGGAGGCCGCCAGGAAATCGCGCCGCGTGATGGCCATACCAGGTTTCCGGAAAATCTTGAGAACAAAGTGAACAACTAGTAGACCCGCAAATAACCCCGCGGGCACTTTTTCAGACTAGCCGCATCCAAGCATGAGCGGCAAGCATCATGGTAAATCAATCATGATTGAAGCACTTTTGGCATGAACCAAATTGCAACGGCTTTCGACCATGATATTGATTGAAAAAAGCAGCCGAAAAGCTGCTTGGGGGGAACAATGGGCGTAATGCTCGACACCTTCGGCAAGTGGATCGCTTCCTATCTTCAGCAGGAAGTGCATGGCTACGAGCCGTTCACGCCGAGCGACCCCGACCATCTCCGCGGCATCGTCCAGCCCGGCGACGTGCTGCTGGTCGAAGGCAACAACCGTGTTTCCGGCATCATCAAATACCTGACCCAGTCGACCTGGTCGCACGCCGCGCTCTATGTCGGGCCGGTCGACGGCGCCGTGGAAGCCGACGGTGAGCAGCATGTGCTGATCGAGGCCAATATCGGCGAAGGCGTCACCTCGGCGCCGCTGTCGAAATATTTCAGCTATCACACGCGGCTGTGCCGGCCGGTCGGCCTGTCCTTCGAGGACCGCTACACGGTGTGCCGCTATGCGATCAACCGCATCGGCTTCGGCTACGACACCAAGAATATTCTGGACCTGATGCGCTTCCTGATTCCGCTGCCGATCCCGCAGCGCTTTCGGCGTCGGATGATCGCGTTCGGCTCCGGCGATCCCACCAAGATCATTTGCTCGGCCCTGATCGCGCAAGCCTTCGACGCCGTGCGCTATCCGATCCTGCCCAGGGTCACGCTGGCCGGTTCGCGGGCAGCGCGCCGCGAAATCCTGCACATCCGCGACTCCTCGCTGTACATGCCGCGCGATTTCGACATCTCGCCCTATTTCGAAATCGTCAAGCCGACCATCATTACCGGGTTCGACTACACCGCACTGCACTGGGCCGATAAACAAAAGCCGCTCCAGGAGGTAGCGGGCCAGTTCGGTGTGTTTCCAGAAGCGCTCGAAGCGCCGTCGCTTGTTCCTGAAGCGGTTGACGAAGAAGCGCCGCTTCCAACTGCGTAAATAGCGCGCGCGAAACGCCGCTCCCTTCACAACATCGCCACTTTGTCGATCCCCTTGAGCCGAGACTGCAAGAAGTAGCATCAGGCCAAGGCCTTGCCGAACGCATCCACCGTGGCTACCTCTCGCTGACGCTTCGTGGGAAGGAAAAGTGGATGATTGACGCGGCCATCAAGGCGCTGTCGCAAATGCTGTCGCCGCCAATGCGCTCGATCCTGTGGCGATCGATTGGCATGGCGCTGGCGCTGATCGTGGTGGTGGCGATCGGATTGCAGCGGCTGCTCAGCTGGCTTGCGACGTCGGGCGAAGTCTGGGCCGAGGCGGCGCTCGGCCCCAAATTCCAGACGTCACTCGATATCCTCGCTTGGATCATTTCGATTGCCGCTGGCCTCGGCATCGTGGTCGGCGCGGTGTTTCTGATGCCGGCCATTACGTCGCTGGTTGCGAGCTTCTTCGTCGACGAGGTGGCCGACCATGTCGAGCGCGAGCATTATCCGGCCGAGCGGCCCGGCACCGCGCTGCCGCTGAGCATTGCCATCCCTCAAGGGATCAAGACGGCGCTGCTCACCATCATCGTCTATCTGATCGCGCTGCCTTTCGTGTTGTTCGCCGGCGCCGGCTTCATCATCTTTTTCATCGCAACGGCCTGGCTTCTGGGACGCGAATATTTCGAACTGGCAGCGATGCGATTCCGCTCGCCGCGAGAAGCCAAAGCGATGCGCAAGGACAATTCCGCTACGGTGTTCACCGCAGGGCTCTTCATCGCAGCCTTCGTTTCGATTCCTGTCGTCAACCTGGCGACGCCGGTCTTCGCCATGGCCTTCATGGTCCACGTGCACAAGCGCCTGAGCGGGCCAAGACCAGAGCTGATCGAGCCGGCCCGAAAGACGAGACTGCCAGTGGCGTGATGGCGTGGTGCCTAGTGCCCACTTTCCGAAGTTCGTGTTACGTCTCAGCAGGCACCTTTCACGAACTTCGGAAAGTCTTGGGCACTAGCAAACTTATGATTCTAGTGCCGCTTTTCTATTTGACGTTCCTGGATCGAGTTCGCCGCTTGTGCTGCAGGAACGTCAAATAGGCGGCACTAGTCGGCGACGTAGCCTTGCGGAAGGCTGACGATCTGGCCGCCCCTTGTGAGCGTGACCGCGCCCGGAAAGTCCTGCTCGAACGTCACGCCGCGATCTGCCAATCGGCGAAGCAATTCGCCAAGGCGCGCCAAACACCCGCCTTCGATGTCGTGCAGCACGACGACGCTCCAGGGCTCCGTTGAGACCTGCGCGATACAGCGATCGACCCAACCATCGGGGTCCTTCCAGTCGCCGGGCACGTTGTTCCAGGTGATCGTTCGGTAATTTTGCGCGAGGAGGTGGTCGAGCGCCGCCCGGCTGAGGAGGTGCGGTCCGAGATGCCCGGAGTTGCCGTAAGGCCGAAACAGTTTCTCGGCATGTGCGCAAGATCCGATGCGCGCTTGCGCACCTTCGATCTCGCTCAGCGCGTAGTCCCGCCCGGTGCGATCTCCGAGCGCAACCGTATGCGAGAGCGTGTGATTGCCGATCCAGTGGCCGGCCGCATGCGCTCGTCTCATCAACCTGGCGGCAGCGGGATTGTCGAGATTCCGTCCGATGACGAAGAAGGTCGAGCGTATCCGCGCCTGCTCGAGAATCTCCAGCACGCGTTCGGTGACGCCAGGCACAGGTCCATTGTCAAACGTCAGCGTGACGCGCTTTGTGGTCGGCTCAGCGTGCTCTGCAATGTTCATCGGCCAAGATTAGCAGACACCGATCGCGGCCGACACATCGCATGACGCCGGGAAGCTGTGCCTGTCCCGCGCAACTAACGCCCGCCCGGTTTGGTCGTCTCCGAAAGCCATTCGTCGATCTGGGAGGGCTCGATCACTCTCTTGGGCGTCACGGGGTTAAGCGTTCCAGCGCTGACCCTCGTGCCGACCGAAATCTGGCCCGCAGCATATTTCTTGGCCTCGGCTTCGCTGGCGAAGCCTTCCGAACGACGGGAATAGTGTCCAGTTTTTTGATTCTCTGGCAGGTGGATCGAAACGTACCAAGTATTTGGTTTTCTCTTAATCACGACGGACGGGCGCCCCTACTACCTATGTTTGCCGACATGGTAGTCGCCGTGAGCTGGCTATCGGTTCAGGGGCAGAGGCCGCCTTTTTCTATGCGGAAAAGGAAGTTAAGGCCTTTTCCGAGAGAAATTCAGTGCGCGACACCAGAGCTCCGATTCCGAAGTTCGTCCGCCCTCGCGGCAGCCTCTGATACGAACTTCGGAATCAAAGGAAGCTCTGGCAATATTGGCTTCTCATGCGGCTTTGAATTTGAAGTCCCTATGACGAAACCTCAGCGACATTGATAGGGACTTCAAATTCACCGCACGAGCGGGCAGCCGCCATCGGCCAACGAGCGGAACGCCTGATCGCCGGGGATGGTGGACAGGATCTTGTAGTAGTCCCACGGCCCCCGGGATTCGGCCGGCGTCTTGACCTGGGCCAGATACATGTCGTGCACCAGACGGCCGTCCGCGCGCAGGTGCCCATTTTTGACATAGAAATCGTTGACCGGGCGCTCGCGCATTTTTGCCATCACAGCTTTCGCCTCGTCGGTGCCGGCGGCAGCAATCGCACCGAGATAATGCGTGATCGCCGAATAGACCGCGGCCTGCGGCATGGTCGGCATCCGCCCGAACTTTTCAAAGAAGCGCTTCGACCAGGAGCGGGTTTCCTCGTTGCGGTCCCAGTAAAACGCGGTGACGAATTTCAATCCCTGCGCGGCCTGAAGCTGCATGCTGTGCACGTCGGAAATGAAAACCAAAAGCGAGACGATGTTCTGGTTTTTGGTGAGACCAAACTCGTTCGCCTGCTTGGTGGCGTTCACCATGTCGCCGCCGCCATTGGCAAACGCGACCACCTTCGCGCCGGAAGCCTGGGCCTGCAGCAGGTAGGAGCTGAAATCCGCGGTGTTGAGCGGATGGCGCACGCTGCCGAGCACCTTGCCGCCGGCCGCTTTCACCGCCGCGCTCGCATCGGCTTCCAGCGAATGGCCAAAGGTGTAGTCGACCGTAAGGAAGAACCAGCTGTCGTGCCCTTCCGCCACGACGGCTTTCGCAAGACTGGTGGTCAGCGCGTAAGAATCGTAGATCCACGACGCCTCCAGCGGCGTGCAGGATTTCCCGGTAAAGGCGGTCGAGCCGACGGCGCCGGCAATCGCGATGCGATTTTTCTCCGCCGCGAGCTGCGAGACGGCGAGCGCCACGGCCGAATGGTCGAAGCCGATCGCCATGTCGACCTTGCCGACATCGAACCATTCGCGCGCAATCGCAGCACCGACGTCGGATTTGTTCTGGTGATCGCCGGATACGATCTCGATCGGCTTGCCGAGCACCTTGCCGCCGAAATCCTCCACCGCCATTTTGGCCGCGACCACCGAGCCCGGACCGCCCAGATCGGCGTAAAGGCCGGTTTGATCGTTGAGCACGCCTATTCTGACGACATCGTCGGAAATTTGCGCGCGCGCCGGCAGCGCAGCAAGCCCCGTGACCATCAGCGCTGTTACCAGCGCAAGCCGCAACCGCATGGCTTCTCTCCCCTTGTCGCGCGGCCCTTTTTGACGGGCCTTGTTTGACGAGCTTTGGCGCTTTTGGCGTGAGCCTAGGCTGCGCGGTCCTCCGGGACAAGGTCCCAATCGTCGCGGCGTCTATCCCCTCATTGTGAGGAGCGCATCTTCGCGCGTCCCGAACCATGTGGCCCCGATGCGGCTATCCTTCGAGACGCCGCGCATGCGCGGCTCCTCAGGATGAGGTCGAGCAGGTGGCTCACCTTATTCACAAAGTCTTTTCGGGCCAGCGGCAGAGATCGTTGATCAGACACACCGCGCAGCGCGGCTGACGCGCCAGACAGGTGTAGCGGCCGTGCAGGATCAGCCAGTGATGCGCGTGCAGCATGAATTCAGCGGGAATGACGCGCTCGAGCCCCAGCTCCACTTCCAGCGGCGTCTTGCCGGGCGCCAAACCAGTTCGGTTGCCGACGCGAAACACATGCGTATCCACCGCCATGGTGCGCTCGCCGAAGGCCATGTTGAGAACGACATTGGCGGTCTTGCGCCCGGCGCCCGGCAGCGACTCGATCTCCGCCCGCGTGCGCGGCACTTCACCGCCGAATTCGCGGATCAGTTTTTCCGACAGCGCAATGACGTTCTTCGCCTTGGTGCGGTAGAGGCCGACGGTCTTGATGTAATCGCGCAACTTCTCCTCGCCGAGCGCGATCATCTTTTGCGGCGTATCGGCAACTGGGAACAGAGCGCGCGTGGCGCGGTTGACCCCCGCGTCCGTCGCCTGCGCCGACAGCACAACCGCAACCAGCAACGTGAAGGGATTGAGATGTTCCAGTTCACCCCTCGGCTCCGGATTGGCTTTGCGAAAGCGTTCGAACGCCTCGCGCACTTCGGCTTCGGTCCAGGGTTTTGGTTTTTTCGCAACCGCTTTGGGTTGCGGCTTGACCACCTTGGCCTTGCCGGATTTCGCCGCGGGCCTGGTCTTTTTGGTCCTGGTCTTGGACTTCGATTTGGCTGCGGCGCGGCGGGTGATTTTCGGCATGTTCACCAGTGTCCCGGTTCTGACATTCGTACGCCATCGCGGCACGTTCGTTTACGAATGTCAGAACCAAAGGGACACTAGCAAACTATAATTCTCCAGTGTGGTTTTGGATTTGACATTCGCATTGGAAACCCGCGGCGCCACTGACGCGAATGTCAAATCCACCACACTGGGATATAGTAGCAGGTCATGACCCCAGGCAACGATTTTGATCCGAACGAGATGGAGCTGTTTTCGGCGCGGCTGCGACCGCACCGCTCGCTGGGCCGCACCGGCTTCCTGGTGCTGATGGCCTTTGTCAGCGTGGTGAGCTTTGCCGCCGGTGTCGCATTTCTGCTGATGGGGGCGTGGCCCGTGTTCGGCTTCTTCGGGCTCGATGCACTGGCGATCTATTGGGCCTTTCGCATCTACTTCCGCCGCGCCAAGGCGCGCGAGGAAATTCGCGTCACGCCGTCCGAAGTCCAGGTGCGGCGGATCAGCCACCGCGGCCATGTGGTTGAATTCAGCTTCAATCCGCTGTGGGTGCAGCTCGATCGCGAGACACATGCGGAATTCGGCATCGAGCGGCTTTATCTCGTCTCCAAGGGACGGCGGATCGCCATCGGCAGTTTTTTGGGCGCCGATGAAAAAGCAAGTTTTTCCAATGCCTTGATGGCTGCGCTCCAGACCGCCCGGCGCGGGCCGACCTATAATCCGATCCGCTAGAGGTCGTCGGAAATCGGGTGGTTTGGACGATACGTCGGGCCTACATCGGTAGCATGATCAATCGTGCCATGAATGACGCCATGACATCAGCCATGAACGACCTCCGCCTGGCCAAGCCGGGCGCCCAGAACGCCGCGCTACGCGATTACGATTCCGTACGCCGCGCCATCGCCTTCATCTCGGAGCGCTGGCGGACGCAGCCGACCATCGAAGCGATGGCGGAAGCGGCAAGCCTGACGCCGGATGAGCTGCACCATCTGTTTCGCCGCTGGGCCGGGCTGACACCAAAGGGCTTCATGCAGGCGCTGACGCTCGATCATGCCAAGAATCTGCTCCGCGATTCCGCGAGCGTGCTCGACGCCGCACTCGATTCAGGCCTGTCCGGTCCCGGCCGGCTGCATGACCTATTCGTCACCCATGAAGCGATGTCGCCGGGCGAATGGAAGGCCGGCGGCGCCGGCATGACGCTCCGCTACGGCTTTCATCCCTCGCCATTCGGCACCGCGCTTGTCATGGCGACCGATCGAGGTCTTGCCGGTCTCGCCTTTGCTGATGCCGGCGGGGAGAAAGCGGCGCTCGCCGACATGACCGGCCGCTGGCCTAGCGCCATCTACATCGAGGATTATCTCGCCACCGCGCCGCTGGCGCAGCGCATCTTTGACAAGAAATTGTGGCGCGCGGATGAGCCGTTGCGCGTGACCTTGATCGGCACCGACTTCGAGGTCCGGGTCTGGGAAACGCTGCTGAAGATCCCGATGGGTCACGCCGTCTGCTATTCGGATATCGCGAAAAAGATCGAGAGTCCGAAGGCCTCGCGCGCCGTCGGCGCTGCAGTCGGCAAGAACCCGATCTCGTTCGTGGTGCCCTGCCATCGCGCGCTCGGCAAGAGCGGCGCACTGACCGGTTATCACTGGGGCATCACCCGCAAGCAGGCGATGATCGGCTGGGAGGCGGGACAGGTGGGGATGCAGTAGGCGTTCGCCGTCGTCCCGGCGAACGCCGGGACCCATAACCACCGAAGTCCGCGGTCGCGCAAAGCCGTGGCCACAGCGTTCTAGAACAGCCAAAATCTGTGGTTATGGATCCCGGCTCGCGCTTCGCTTGGCCGGGACGACAGCGGGAAATTATCTCAGCCGCTTCCACATGATCGCGGTGGCGCAGAGACGGCCGTCGGGAAACAGCGCGTAATCCGGCACCGTGCCGCTCTGCTGCCAGCCGGCCCGCAGATAAAGCCGGTGACCGCTTTCGCCGGGCACGGTGTCAAGCACCAGCAGCCAGCGGCCGCGCTTGAGCGCCTCATCCTCGATCGCCTTCATCAGCGCCATGCCGATGCCGCGGCCGCGCACCGAACGATGAACCAGCATTTTCTTGACGTCGGCGCGATGCGGCTGGTTCGGTGGCGTATCGAGCCCGAGCTGCACGGCGCCGACGATCTTGCCGCCAACGCGCGCCGCCAAGAGAACCAGATCGCCACCAGCAATGCCGCCTTCAACCTTGTCGAAAAACTTGCGTGCGTCGCTTTGCGAAAATCCCGCCATGAAATTGACGCTGGCGCCGCCGGCGACGCAATCGACCAAAACTTCCGCCAATTCGTCGAGCGCGCGAGCGCCGATCGGCGCGGCTAGAGCAACGATCTCGATCTCTTCGCTCACGCGAGATCGAGCTTGGACGCGACGGTGGAGTCGGCGTTCAGGCGATAGATGATGGGCGCGCCGGTTGCGAGTTCGCGCTTCAAAATGCCTTCCGGCGACAGCTTTTCCAGCACCATGATCAGTGCGCGCAGCGAATTGCCGTGGGCTGCGACCAGGGTACGCTCGCCGCGCAGCACGCATGGGAGAATTTCCTGAACGTAATAAGGCAGCGTGCGCGCGAGCGTATCCTTCAGGCTCTCGCCGCCGGGCGGCGGCACGTCGAAGGAACGGCGCCAGATCAGCACCTGATCCTCGCCCCATTTCTTGCGCGCGTCGTCCTTGTTGAGGCCGGAGAGATCGCCATAGTCGCGCTCGTTGAGCGCAAGGTGCTTGTGAACGGGAAGATTCGTCTGGCCAAGCTGGCTCAGCATCAGGTCGAGCGTGTGCTGGGCGCGCGTGAGCACCGAGGTAAAGGCGACGTCGAACACGAGGCCTTGCTCTTTGAGTTTACGGCCGGCCGCATTGGCCTCGGCGATGCCCTGCTCGGTGAGATCAGGGTCCTTCCAGCCGGTGAAGAGATTCTTCAGATTCCATTCGCTCTGGCCGTGACGCACCAGCACGACAAGACGTTCGCCCATGTCCAAACTTTCGTTTTTGACGTGATCAGAAATTGGTGAGGCCGAGCACGTCGGCCATGGTGTAGAGCCCCGGCTTCTTGTCGCGCGCCCACAGCGCCGCCTTCACCGCGCCTTGCGCAAACATCGTGCGATCCTCGGCGCGATGGGTGAGCTCGATGCGCTCCATGGCGCCGGCAAAGATCACGCTGTGATCGCCGGTGACGGAGCCGCCGCGCAAGGAGGCAAAGCCGATATCGCCCGACCGGCGCGCGCCGGTCTCGCCATCGCGCCCGCGCGCCGAATTGGTGCCGAGCGCAATCCCGCGCCCCGCGGCGGCCGCCTCGCCCAGCATCAGCGCGGTGCCCGAGGGCGCATCGATCTTGGCGCGGTGATGCATTTCGAGAATTTCGATGTCGAAGCTCGCATCAAGCGATTGCGCAACGCGCTTGACCAGCGCGGCGAGAAGATTGATGCCGAGGCTCATATTGCCAGACTTCACCACCGTGGCACGCGAGGTCACGCTCTGGATCACCGCATCGTCCGACGCCGACAGCCCGGTGGTGCCGATGACATGGACGAGCCCGCGTTGCGCGGCGATCGCGACATTGGCGATGGTCGCGCCCGGCACGGTAAAATCGAGAATGCCGTCGGCATTGGCCGACATCGACCACAGGTCGGCCGACAGCTCGATGCCCTTGGCAGGAAGCCCTGCAAGCACGCCGGCATCCTTGCCGAGCAGGTCCGAGCCCGGCGCCTCCAGCGCCCCGGCCAACACGGCTCCTGGCGTCTCGGAAATCACACGCGTGAGCGCCCGGCCCATCCGGCCGCCGGCGCCTGCAACAATCAAACGCATATCGGACATGGCAATACCTCTCCCCGCCGTATTAGCGGCCACGGGAAGTTCCGGCAACCGATCAGGCCCGCTTATTGGCCAGGCTGCGGGCCGTCGTACCCTTCGATGATCACGAGATCGCCTTCGGAATGCGGCGCACGAAGCGCCACCAGGCGCACATATTCCGGCGAATTGTAGCAGGCGATCGCGGTGTCGTAGTCCTTGAACTCGATCACCACGTTGCGGGTGCGCGCGGAGCCCTCCTTGGAGACATGCCGGCCGGCGCGCACGAGAAACTTGCCGCCATATTTCGCAAAGACCGGCCCGTTCTGCGCGACGTAATCCTTGTAGCCTTCAGGGTTGTGCACATCGATGCGCGCGATCCAGTAACCTTTCGCCATGCTGGTCTCCTTCTTATTCTAGCGCTTGCGCGATTTCGGCCTGGATGGCGTCCGCCGCGGCTCTCGGATCGGCCGCCTCCATGATGGGCCGGCCGACCACGAGATAATCGCTGCCGGCCTTGATTGCACGTGATGGTGTCATGATGCGCTTCTGATCGCCGACGGCACTCCCCGCGGGGCGGATACCCGGCGTCACGAGAGCCATCTGGGCGCCGACGATGTTGCGCACGGCCGCGACCTCTTCCGGCGAGCATACAATTCCGTCGACGCCGATGTCCTTGGCCTGGCGGGCGCGAATGGCGACGAGGTCGGCGATACCGTGCCTGTAGCCGGCCGCTTCCATGTCCACCTGACTATAGGATGTCAGCACCGTGACCGCGAGAATCCCAAGGCCGGAATTGCCTCGTCCCTCGACCGCCGACTGCATGGTCTGAGGATAGGCATGCACGGTGACAAAGGTCGCTCCGAGCGAGGACAGGCTTTCGACACCGCTTTTGACGGTGTTGCCGATGTCGTGCAGCTTGACGTCGATGAACACCTTCTTGCCGGCGTCGCGCAGCTTTTGCGCCAGCGGCAGGCCGCCGCGATACACCAGCTGATAGCCGATCTTGTAGAACGTCACGGCATCGCCGAGACGCTTGATCATCGCCTCCGCCGGCTCAAGACCCGGCAGGTCGAGCGAGACGATCAGCCGGTCTTTTGGCGCGATAGGCAATGGCATGGTTCCTCACATCAGGCGTTGAGAGACATCGATCAATTGCCGCACCAACGCGGTCAACGCCTCGATGTCGGGCATGTTCTTCAGGCGATCCATATCGTCATAGGCATCATTGGCAAAGGCCAGCGAAAGCTGGCTCGGAATCACCAGCGCATGGCAGGCCGTCAAAATCAGGCGCAGCGCGGCAGCCGCGCGCGCGCCACCGAGCCGGCTTTGCGAGGCGGACGCAACCGCAAAGGCGCGGCCGCGAAACACCTGTCCCCTCGTCTCATGGGCATCCTGCACGCGGCTGACCCAGTCGATCGCGTTCTTGAGCAGCGGCGGCACCGACGAGTTGTATTCCGGCGTGACGAACAGCACGCCGTGATGGGCGCCGATCATGCGCTTGAGATCGACCGCGTTCTTCGGCACGCCGGATTTCGTCTGCAGATCGCCGTCATAGATCGGCAGCGGGAAGTCGGCGAGCGAGAGTTTTGTCACTTCCGCGCCGGCTTGTGCGAATTGATGGGCGGCAACGGCGGCGAGCTTCGCGTTCAGCGAGCCGGTTCGCAGCGAGCCGGGGATCACCAGGATCTTTAGCGCAGCCATGATTATGGTGCCGTGTTGCGCCCCCACCCAACCCTCCCCCGCAAGCGGGAGAGGAAGCGCACGTCCGTCGTGGAGACAGATTTTGCCTAACCCTTGCGATACACCCAGACGCGGGCGGGCGGAAGGTTCATCCAGACGCGCTCGGAGGCTTCGGTGGAAACACCGGGCAGCGATTTCGGTATCGGCGGCGCGACCGAATAGGTGAACTGCACAAAGGGAGCGCCGGGCGCGAGCGCCACGAAAGCATCGCGGATCAACCGCAGGCGGATCTGCATCGGCTTGGTCACCAGCGGCAGGCCGGAAACGACGGCCGAGGCCGGCGCGGCGAGCTCCTTATGAAGGGAGTCGCGCAGGCGGTAGGCATCGCCCTGGATCACCTTGGCCTGCGGATAGCGATCGCGCAGCAGCGCGCAGAAGCCCGGATTGTACTCGACCAGCACCAGACGCTTCTGGTCGACGCCGCGCTCGATCAGCGCGTTGGTGATCGCGCCGGTTCCCGGGCCCAGTTCGACAACGGGGCCTTCCGAATCGACATCGACGTAGTGAGCCATGGTGCGTGCGAGCAGCTTGCCCGAAGGCATCACCGCTCCCATGTGAAGCGGCTTTTCAATCCACGAGCGGAGAAAGCGAACTTCGTCATCGAGACGAAGGGGTTTTTTCAACGCACGCGCGGACGATTGCAATGGCATGTCGCTACTAGTGCCCAGGCGGGACCGCTTTCGCGGCACTGTCAGAAAATAGTCATAAAGACGTATAGCTAGGCAACGATCCGGTCAAGCAAAACGCGCCTTGCGGCGCGGTGTCCCGACATATCAGCCTTGAGTAAGGCGCTGCGCAGATTGGCGTTTTGTGCAAACCGAAAAGCACATCCAAAGAGCAGCACGTCTCACGTGCTGGCGCGGGTGCCGAAGAAGTCCTTAACCTTGGCAAAGAAACCCGCAGCCTCGGGTTGGGTTGCACCGGAGGACAATTTTTCGAACTCGGTCAGCAATTCCTGCTGCTTCTTGGTCAGGTTCTGCGGCGTCTCGACCATCACCTGAACGTACATGTCGCCGGTCTGGCGCGAACGCAGCACCGGCATTCCCTTTGACGCAATGCGGAAGCGCCGGCCGGTCTGGGTTCCCGAGGGTATTTTCACCTTGGTCTTGCCCTTGTCGATGGTCGGCACCTCGATCTCGCCGCCAAGAGCGGCATTCACCATCGAGATCGGCACCCGGCAATGCAGGTCGGCGCCGTCGCGCTGGAAGAATTCGTGGCTCGCCAGCGACAGGAAAATATAGAGATCGCCGGGAGGCCCGCCGCGCAGGCCCGCCTCGCCTTCGCCGGCGAGGCGAATGCGCGTGCCGTCCTCGACGCCTTGCGGAATGTTGACGGACAGCGTTCGCTCGCGCGTCACCCGGCCCGTGCCGGTGCAGGAGGGACACGCATCCTCGATCGTCTGGCCGCGGCCCTGGCAGGTCGGACAGGTCCGCTCCAGCGTGAAAAAGCCCTGCGCCTGCCGAACCCGCCCCATGCCACCGCACATGCCGCAGGCCTTCGGCTTGGTGCCGGCTTTGGCGCCGATACCCGAACAGGCTTCGCAGGTGACCGAGACGGGAATCTCGATCTGCGCGGTCTTGCCCTGAAAGGCTTCTTCCAGGGAGATTTCCATGTTGTAGCGCAGGTCGGCGCCACGCTCGCGGCCGCCGCGGGAGCGCTGACTCGCCATGCCGAACAGGTCTTCGAAAATATCGGAGAAGGAGGACGCGAAGCCGGTGCCGAAACCGTGGCCCCCACCGCCCTGCTCGAACGCGGCGTGGCCGAACCGGTCATAGGCGGCGCGCTTGTCGCCGTCCTTCAGGACCTCGTAGGCTTCGTTGATTTCCTTGAACTTGATTTCGCTCTGGGCGTCGCCGGGATTGCGGTCGGGATGCCATTTCATCGCGAGCTTGCGAAAGGCCGACTTGAGCTTGTTTTCGTCCGCGTTCCGCTCGACTTCCAGGGTCTCGTAATAACAGCGCTTGGTGGACATCCGTCAAACCCGCCCGAAGTCTTTCCTCATCCCGAAGGAGTGCCGCCTAGAATGCCGCCTTCGGCTTAACGAAAAATAACCCCCACTCTTTCGAGACGCCAGTCGCGCACTCGCAAGAAGTGGGGGTCATGATCTCCGCTCTCAAGCAGATTTCTTGTTGTTCTTGTCGTCGTCGACTTCGGTGAATTCCGCGTCGACGACATCGTCCTTCGCAGCATCCTTGGCCGCATCGGCCTCGGCCTGCTGCTTGTACATGGCCTCACCGAGCTTCATCGAGGCCTGCGCCAGCGTATTGGTCTTGGCCTTGATGGCTTCGGCATCGTCGCCCTTCAGCGCTTCCTTCAGATCGCTGACGGCATCCTCGATGGCGCGGCGCTCGGTGTCCGCGATCTTCGAACCATGCTCGGAAAGCGCCTTCTCGGTGGAATGCACCAGCGCGTCAGCGTGGTTCTTGGCATCGACCGCCTCGCGGCGCTTCTTGTCCTCGGCCGCATTGGCCTCGGCGTCCTTGACCATCTTGTCGATGTCGGATTCGGACAGGCCGCCGGAGGCCTGAATCCGGATCTGCTGCTCCTTGCCGGTCGCCTTGTCCTTGGCGGACACGTTGACGATGCCGTTGGCGTCGATGTCGAAGGTGACCTCGATCTGCGGCATGCCGCGCGGCGCCGGCGGAATGCCCATCAGGTCGAACTGGCCGAGCATCTTGTTGTCGGCCGCCATTTCACGCTCGCCCTGGAAGACGCGGATGGTGACAGCGTTCTGATTATCCTCGGCCGTCGAGAACACTTGGCTCTTCTTGGTCGGGATCGTGGTGTTGCGGTCGATGATGCGGGTGAACACGCCACCCAGCGTCTCGATGCCGAGCGACAGCGGCGTGACGTCGAGCAAGAGCACGTCCTTGACGTCGCCTTGCAGCACGCCGGCCTGGATCGCAGCGCCGATGGCCACGACTTCGTCGGGGTTGACGCCCTTGTGCGGCTCCTTGCCGAACAACTGCTTCACGACTTCCTGCACCTTCGGCATGCGGGTCATACCGCCGACCAGCACCACTTCGCCGATTTCGCCAGCGGTAAGGCCGGCATCCTTCAGCGCCTTGCGGCAGGGCTCGATCGTCTTCTGCACGAGGTCATCGACCAGCGCCTCGAACTTGGCGCGCGTCAGCTTCATGGTCAGATGCTTCGGCCCGGTCTGGTCCGCCGTGATGAAGGGCAGGTTGATTTCGGTCTGCGTCGTCGACGACAATTCGATCTTGGCCTTTTCAGCGGCCTCTTTCAGGCGCTGCAGAGCCAGCTTGTCGTTGCGCAGGTTGATGCCCTGCTCCTTCTGGAATTCGTCGGCGAGATAGCCGACCAGGCGCATGTCGAAATCTTCGCCGCCGAGGAAGGTGTCGCCGTTGGTCGACTTCACCTCGAACACGCCATCGCCGATCTCGAGAATGGAAATATCGAACGTGCCGCCGCCGAGGTCGTACACCGCAATGGTGCCGGACTTGGTCTTGTCGAGACCATAGGCCAGCGCTGCCGCGGTCGGCTCGTTGATGATGCGCAGCACTTCGAGGCCCGCGATCTTGCCGGCATCCTTGGTGGCCTGGCGCTGGGCGTCGTTGAAGTAGGCGGGAACCGTGATGACGGCCTGATCGACCTTCTGGCCGAGATGGGCCTCAGCGGTCTCCTTCATCTTCTGCAGGATGAAGGCGGAAATCTGCGAGGGCGAGTAGGTCTTGCCGTCGGCCTCGACCCAGGCATCGCCGTTGGAGGCTTTGACGATCTTGTAGGGGACGAGCTTCTTGTCCTTTTCCACCATCGGATCGTCATAGCGGCGGCCGATCAGGCGCTTCACCGCAAAGAAGGTCCGCTCGGGATTGGTGACTGCCTGGCGCTTGGCCGGCTGGCCGACGAGGCGCTCGCCATCATCGGTAAAAGCGACGATCGACGGGGTCGTCCGCATGCCCTCGGCGTTTTCGATAACTTTGGCGTTCTTGCCATCCATGACGGCGACGCACGAATTCGTCGTGCCGAGATCGATCCCAATGACCTTTCCCATGGTCCCTATATCCTTCTTTTTGCGGCAGGTCGGCTAGGCCCTTTACGGCGCCCTCAACCGGACCCCCAACGATCAAATACTCGCGATATTGCGACGGTGAGCCTCATATAGGAGGGGGTGTATGGCCTGCAAGGAGCTTGGCGCAACCTTCGGCCGTTAACACCCTCAACTTTTAAAGATAGTTTCGAGGCGAGACCACGGCCGAGCGGCCCCGGGGTAATACCGGGAGCGGGCCAGCCCCCGCGCCGGCCATGCCCTGTCGCAGCCGCGGTAAAACCGCTAAAAGCGCCCCAGCCATTGAAGGGATTCGGGCCACCGATGCCCCCATCGATCGGTCCCAATCATGACCCGAGAAAATCGCCGATGACCTATCTCCGACTGCTTTCCGTCTTCGCCTGGCTTGTCGTCACCGTGGGTGGCGCGCTTGCGGCCGACCCGGTTTTCCCCCCGGGAGCCCGGGTCGGGATCACGCCGCTAGTGGGCCTTAACCCCGCCAAGGCCTTCACCGGCTTCGAGACGGAAGACCAGAGTGTCAAGGTCCTGATCGCAGAGCTGCCGGCCTCCGCCTATGGCGAGGTCATGAACTCCTTCAAGAACAATCCGTCGATCCCCGCGGCCGTCAAGCCGGAGAGCCTCGAGACATCAGCCGGAACCGCCTACTACACGGTCGAGAACGCCAAGAATGCGTCCGGCCCCGTTCGCCATTACGCGATGATTCTCTCGGGCGGCACCTTCTCGGGCTATGTCGATGTCCAGGTGCCCGAGAACGCCACCAGGATCTATAGCGATGATGCGGTCCGCCAGATGTTTACCTCGGCGGTGATTCGCAAGGAAGTTCCGGTCGACGAACAGCTCGCGCTGATGCCGTTCAAGGTCGGCAATCTCGGCGACTTCAAGAGTGTTCGCGCGCTCGGCGCCACCGGCGCGCTGCTTCTCGCCGACGGCGATGAGACCACCGGCTTCGAGGCCGCGCCCTTCATGGTGATCGGCCTGATGGCATCCTCGCCGACCCAACCCGATGACCGCGCCCGCTTTGCCGAGCAGGCGGCGCGCGCCATTCCCGGCATGCACTCCGGGCGCATCACGATGTCCGAACCCGTCCGCATCGACGGATTGGCCGGCTACGAGACGCGGATCGACGCCACCTCCGGCCGCAACGACACGCAGGTGACGCTGGTGCAGTGGTTGCGCTTCGGCAGCGGGGGCGCCATGCGGGTGATCGGCAGCGCGCCGCGCGACCAATGGGAAAAGGCGTTTCCGCGTTTTCGTGCCGTCCGCGACGGGATTGAGCCGCGCTAGCCCAAATGAGCCTCGTCGCGTCCGCCTATCTCGACAAGACGTTCTCGGAACGCGACGAGGCCAGCCTGGCATTTCTGTCCTCCCTCGTCTGTGGCACGCAGGCGTTTGACGAGCGGCATGCAATTTATGGCCTGCCACCGCCTCTCTTTCTGTTCGTCGAAGACCTGCTCTGGTTTGCGCAAGCGTGGCGATCCGGTTCCTGGACCTATTTTGAAGCAACGCCGCCAGAGCGGCAGCAGGCCATGCTGGAAGCATTGCGAACCGATGCTCCGAACGGCTGGTCGGATCAGTACGCGTCCGGCATGCGCCGCTGGCAGGAGGCCGAACCGCTTCGCGCCCTCGATGCGTGGATGATGCAACAAGATCAGGCCAATTCCGAATTCCTTTGGGACCATCTGGCGCGGCATCGGGCGATCCTTGAAGGCCTCCCGTGACCGGCTCGATCAAGCCGCAGGCACTTCTTTGACCTTCCCACGGGTCGCGGATTTGCTAGCATCACCCATCGGTGATGCGGACTTTTGAACCGCCACACTACTCAAGAGGGAGGTGCAGCATGATCGATCGAAGGAAGACACTCGCGGCGTTAGGGAGCCTGGCCATGACAGCGATTGCCTCGCGACCGGTTTCAGCAGCAGCCTCGATCAAGATCGACGATACGTCGGTGCTGCTCGTGATCGACGTGCAAAACTGTTTCCTGCCCGGCGGCAGCCTCGCCGTGAAGGACGGCGATGCGGTCGTGCCTGTGATCAACAAGCTCGCACGCGGATTCGCCAATGTCGTGATGACGCAGGACTGGCACACGCCGGGCCACGTTTCTTTCGCGTCATCGCATAGCGGCAAGAAGCCGTTCGAGACCATCGATCTTGCTTACGGCAAGCAGGTGCTGTGGCCCGACCACTGCGTACAGGGCACCGATGGCGCATCGCTGTCGAAGGACCTGTCGATCCCGCAGGCCGAACTCATCGTCCGCAAGGGCTATCACAAGGACGTCGACAGCTATTCGGCCTTCACGGAGGCCGACGGCAAGACGACGACGGGGCTTGCTGCCTGGCTCAAGGCGCGCAAGCTGCAACGGCTTTTCATCGCGGGGCTGGCCACCGATTTCTGCGTGGCATGGACAGCGCTCGATGCGCGCAAGGCCGGCTTCGATGCATTCGTGATCGAGGACGCCTGCCGCGGCATCGATACCCAGGGCTCGCTTGCGAAAGCCTGGGCGGACATGGCGAAAGCCGGCGTGAAGCGAATCCAGTCGACCGATATCGCCGTATCGTAACGGCGTTTGACCCTCATGGTGAGGAGGCGTGTCAACGCCGTCTCGAACCATGAGGCCATCGACTCGGGCCTTCATCCTTCGAGACGCGCGCGAATGCGCGCTCCTCAGGATGAGGTTGAAAGCCGTTACTGGTGTTCGCCCGCCGGCGCCGTCTTCGCGCCGCCCTTGGAGACGCCGACCAGCGCGGGGCGCAGCACGCGTTCGCCGATCGTGTAGCCGGCCTGAACCACCTGCACCACGGTGCCCGCGGGCACGGACGGATCCGGAACCTCGTACATCGCCTGCTGGAAATTCGGATTGAACTTCTCGCCTTGCGGATCGAACTTCTTCACGCCGTTTTTCTCCAGCGCGCTGAGCAGCGACCGTTCGGTCAACACGACGCCTTCGATCAGCGCTTTGAGCATCGGATCGGCCGATTCGCGCGTCTCGGCGGGAACCGCATCGAGCGTGCGCTGGAGATTATCGGCGATATCGAGCACGTCCCGCGCAAAGCCGGTGATGCCGTAGATTTTGGAGTCGGCAACCTCACGCCGGGTGCGCTGACGAAGATTCTCCATCTCGGCCAGCGTGCGCAGCGTCTTGTCGCGGGCGTCGGCCAGTTCCTTGGCGAGCGCCTCTACCGATCCCGGCTCGGGATCGTCAGGCATGATGTAGGGCTTGGAAACCACGGGCTCAGCCGCCTGTTCCGGATCGGCCGAATTGTCGTTCTGCCCGTTGGGGTTGGTCATGCGACACCCTTCTCGAAAATTGTCTTCAAAAGTGCATTGCGGTGGTTGGATTGCTCGGCGGGATATCGTGCTTTAGCGGCCGAAAATCAAGCGGCAATCAGCCACCCAGCAGGCGGCTGACGATCCGCGCCGCATAATCCACGGTCGGGATCACGCGGGCATAATTGAGCCGGGTCGGCCCGATCACCCCGAGCACGCCGACGATCTTGCCCGCGGCATCCCGGTAGGGCGCGATGATGGTGGAGGACCCCGACAGCGAGAACAGCTTGTTCTCCGAGCCGATGAAAATCCGCACCCCTTCGGCGCTTTCCGCGCGGCCGAGCAGATCGATGACGCCGCGCTTGGTCTCGAGATCGTCGAACAGGAGGCGGACACGCTCGAGATCTTCGAGCGCGTGCAAGTCTTCGAGCAGATTGGCGTGACCGCGCACGATCAGCTGCCGGTCCTCGTTTTCACCGCCCGACCAGCTCGCAAATCCGGCCGCGATCACCTTCTGTGTCAGCTGGTCGAGCTCGGCGCGGGCCTGCACCAATGCGGTTTCGAGTTCGAGGCGCGCTTCCGCCAGCGTTCGTCCCCTGATCCGCGCATTGAGAAAATTAGTCGCTTCGATCAGTGCCGAGGACGGCACGCCGGGCGGCAAGGCCAGCACGCGGTTCTCGACCTGGCCATCCTCGCTGACCAGTACGACCAGCGCCCGCTCCGGCTCCAGCCGCACGAACTCGATGTGTTTCAGGCGCGAGTTGGATTTGCCGGTCAACACCACCGCGGCCGCGCGCGTGAGCCCCGAGAGCCGCGTCAGCGCCTCGCCAAGGGCGGCTTCCACCGATTGCGCCCGGCCGACGGCGGCGAGCTGGGTCTGGATCGATTGCCGCTCGGCCTCTGTGAGATCGCCGACCTGCATCAGGGCGTCGACAAAGAACCTCAGGCCCACTTCGGTCGGCAACCGTCCCGCCGAGGTATGCGGCGCATAGATCAGCCCGAGCGCTTCGAGATCGGCCATCACGTTGCGCACCGAGGCCGGCGACAACGGAACCGCGATCAGGCGTGAAATGTTGCGCGAGCCAACCGGTTCGCCGGTCGCAAGATAGCTCTCGACGATCTGGCGAAAGATGTCGCGCGAGCGCTCGTTGAGCTGGGCAAGCCCGGAATGCGACGAGATCAGGCCAATCGGTTCGTGGTGGGCCAAGACAGAAACTCCGCAAACACCAGGCTAATTTGTCCCTCTCGTTGCCCCGTGACAAGCATGGATCAAGGAAAAGCCTTGCCGCTTGGCAAACGCCCTCCTACAAGCACGCCCGACGTGGGTGGCAGAGCCATTCTTTGGTTAATTCGGAGGATTTTCAATGCGTCCAAGCCGCCGTGCGCCGGATGAGCTGCGCGCCGTGTCGCTGGAACGCGGCGTGGTCAAATATGCGGAAGGGTCTTGCCTCGTGAAGTTCGGCGATACCCATGTCCTGGTGACGGCCACGCTGGAAGAGCGGCTGCCGCCATGGCTCAAGGGCCAGGGCCGCGGCTGGGTCACGGCGGAATACGGCATGCTCCCGCGCGCCACCCTGGAACGCACGCGGCGCGAGGCATCGAGCGGCAAGCAGAGCGGCCGCACCGTCGAAATCCAGCGCTTGATCGGGCGATCGCTGCGCGCCACGCTGGATCTCGAGGCGCTCGGCGAGCGGCAGATCACGGTCGACTGCGATGTGCTGCAGGCCGACGGCGGCACGCGGACCGCCTCGATCACCGGCGCCTGGGTCGCGCTCGCCGACTGCATCGCCTGGATGAAGGCGCGCAACATGATCAAGACCGACGTGCTGCGCGACCATGTCGCTGCGATCTCCTGCGGCATCTATAACGGGACGCCCGTGCTCGATCTCGATTATGCCGAGGATTCGTCCGCCGAGACCGACGCCAACTTCGTCATGACCGGCGATGGCCGCATCGTCGAGGTGCAGGGCACCGCCGAGAAGACGCCGTTCTCGCAAGCCGAGTTCCTGGCGCTGATGGCGCTGGCGCAAAAGGGCGTCGCGCGGCTCGTGGATTTGCAGAAGATGGCGGTGGGTTAAGCATGCCCCGCCGCATCAGTGGCCAGCTTGTGATCGCAACCCACAATCCGGGCAAGCTTGCCGAGATGCGCGAACTCCTGGCCCCTCACGGCGTCACCGCGATCTCGGCGAGCGAACTTAACCTCGCCGAGCCGGACGAGACCGGCGACAATTTTGCAGCGAATGCGAAGATCAAGGCGGCCGCGGCGGCGATGACGGCAAAGCTCCCGGCCTTCGCCGATGACTCCGGACTTGCCGTCGATGCGCTCGACGGCGCGCCCGGAATTTATTCGGCGCGCTGGGCCGGCCCCTCGAAAGATTTCAACGCGGCGATGACCCGAATTGAGCGGCTGCTTGCCGAACGCGGCGCGAGCGAGCCCGCACAGCGCAGGGCACACTTCGTCTCGGCGCTCTGTGTTGCCTGGCCGGACGGCCATGTCGAGGAAGTCGAAGCGCGCGTCGACGGCACGCTGGTCTGGCCGCCGCGCGGGAGTGCCGGCTTCGGCTACGATCCGATGTTTTTGCCCGACGGGCATGAGCGCACCTTCGGCGAGATGACCTCGATCGAAAAGCATGGCCTGCCGCCGCTCGGCATGGGGCTTTCACATCGGGCACGCGCCTTCGTCAAACTGGCGGAGCGCTGCCTTGCTTAGCGCGGCGAGCAAAAACGAGGCCTTCGGCGTCTATGTGCACTGGCCGTTCTGCCTGTCGAAATGTCCGTACTGCGATTTCAACAGCCATGTCCGGCACGCCGCGATCGACGAGGACCGCTTTGCCCGCGCCTTTGCGCGCGAGATCGAGACGACCGCAAGCCGCATAGGCGGCCGCGACGTCACTTCGATCTTTCTCGGTGGCGGCACGCCGTCGCTGATGCAGCCGCAGACGGTGGCCGCGATCCTTGATGCGATCGGCAAGCACTGGCGCGTCGCGCCTGACGCCGAAGTGACGCTGGAAGCCAATCCCACCAGCGTGGAAGCGACGCGCTTTGCCGGCTATCGCTCCGCCGGCGTCAACCGCGTCTCGCTCGGGGTGCAGGCGCTGGACGATGCTTCGCTGAAAATGCTCGGACGAATGCACAGCGCGCGCGAGGCGCTCGATGCGGTCGCCATCGCGCGGCGCTCGTTCGAGCGTTATTCGTTCGACCTGATCTATGCGCGTCCCGACCAGACCGCGGAGGCCTGGACGAGCGAGCTGGAGCTCGCGATCAAAGAGGCCGCCGAGCATCTCTCGCTCTATCAATTGACCATCGAGGAAGGCACGCCGTTTTTCGGCTTGCACGCGGCCGGCAAGCTCAAGACGCCGGACGAAGGGCTTGCGCGTGACCTCTATGACGTGACGCAGGACGTCTGCGATCATCACGGCCTTTCCGCCTACGAAATCTCAAACCATGCGCGGCGGGGCGCGGAGTGTCGGCACAATCTCGTCTACTGGCGCGGGCAGGAATATGCCGGGATCGGCCCCGGCGCGCATGGCCGTCTCGATATTGACGGGATCAGGCACGCGACCTCGACCGAAAAGCGTCCCGAGGCGTGGCTGGTGCGGGTCGAGGCAGGCGGCCATGGCGTCGTCGCTGACGACGTCCTCAACAGCGAGGAGCGCGCCGACGAATTTCTGCTGATGGGACTGCGGCTGGCCGAAGGCATCGATCCCCGCCGCTATCAGGCGCTGGCTGGCCGGCCGATCGATCCACGGCGGATCGCGCTGCTCCGCGAGGAAGGCGCGATTGCCGTCGACAGCGACGGACGGCTGCGCGTGACGCAGGCGGGTTTTCCGCTGCTCGATGCCGTGGTGGCGGATCTGGCGGCTTAGTTTTTTCTCGTCGTCCCGGCCAAGCGAGTGAAACGAGCGCGAGCCGGGATCCATAACCACAGGCGTTGATTGTTGGAGCGAGCTGGAGCCACAGCGCGTCGAAAATTCAAATGGCTGTGGTTATGGGTCCCCGCCTTCGCGGGGACGACGGAAATGGACTACGCCCCAAAGCTTCGCGGCGAGCCCGCAATCGGCGTCGCGCCTTTCGAGGTGACCTTCATGACCGCAAGGCCGCGTTCGTTGGTGCCGTCTGCCTTGAAGCGAAACAGCCCGTCGATGCCGGCAAAGCCCGACGAATTTTGCAGCACTTCTGGACTGAAGCGCTTGCCGCCTTGCGTGCGCGACAGCGCCGCTACCAGCGCCACCGCGTCATAGGCCAGCGTCGCAGTCCGTACCGGCTCGCCGCCATATTTGTTCTTGTAGCGGTTGGCGAAGGAGCGGAAGCCTGCCGGATCCGGCGCCGCGTACATGCCGTTCTCCAGCGACGAATTTGAAAACACGCGCGGATTGTCCCACAGGCCGGTGCCGAGCAGTTGCACCTTCTGAAAGTTGGCGCCGGCAGCCGCCAGCGCGTCCGCGACCTGTGCGACGGCCTCGCCATCGTCGGCGAGAAGCAGCGTGTCCGCCGAAGCCAGCGATCCCGCGACATTGCGCGCCACCGTGGCGCGGTCAGCGCCGTATTTTTCAAACGCAACGATGCGGCCGCCGCGTTTCGGCACCGCCTGCTTGAAGGCGGCCTCGACCACATTGCCATAGGCATTCTCGGGCAGCATCGCCGCGAAGGAGCGTTTGCCGATGGCGCCGGCATAACCGACGATGCGCTCGACGTCCGACTCCGGCAGGAAGCTCAGGAGATAGACGCCATGGCCGGCGACGCTCGAATCGGTCGAGAACGCGATCACCGAGACGCCGCGGCCGCGCGCCACGCCTGCGACCGCCGGCACGGAAGCCGCAAACAGCGGCCCGAGAATGATCTCCGCGCCTTCATCGACCGCCTGCTGGGCGGCGGCTTGCGCGCCTTGTGCGGAACCGCCGTCGTCCTTGATCAGGAGCTGAAGGTTGGGATTGAGGAATTCCGCCAGCGCCATCTCGGAGGCGTTTTTCATCGACTGGGCGGCAACGGCGGCATTGCCGCCGGCTGACAGCGGCAGGAGCAGCGCGACCTTGACGCTGCCATTGCCGACCGCAACGCCCTGTTGCTGCGCGCCGGCAGGAGGCGGCGACGACGACGAGAACGGGTTGGAAACCGAGAATGAGCTGATGCTCTGCTGGACGTTGGCACAAGCGCCAAGCAGCGGCGCGCCCAGGATGAGTCCAAGCGCCGATCGCCGGGTTGCCGGCGCGCCCAAAATCCTGGATTTTCCGGTTCCGTTCTCCGCGGCTCCAGACGGTTCGTTTTGAAAATCGGGCTCTGACGCACCCACTGTAATTTCTCTTTCTTGTCCAGCCTCACAAAGGCCAGGACTTCGCCCCATCAGGAGGGGTGGATTCAGGCATATTGTCGGCGAAATAGTTAACCAAAACAAAAGGATTTTAGTCTTCCGGGGCAGGCTCACCTCTTGCGCACAGCGCTGCCGGCCTTGTTCCGGTCTATCCTGATCCGGCCGGCGCGAACTCTCGCCGTGGTTCACCCGCTCGTTTAAATTACCATTATGCGCCCAAAAGCCGTTTCCACCAATCCACCCAATGTCTCAGACGACCCCGCCAGACGTCATTACGCACTCGGCGGCGAAAAGTTGACCGCGCCAAGGGCCGCGGCGGGCCTTTATCTGGTGGCGACGCCCATTGGCAATCTCGGCGATATTACGCTCCGCGCGCTCGAAACGCTCGCCGGCGTCGACATGATCGCGTGCGAGGACACAAGGATCACCCGCCGCCTCACCGAGCGCTATGCCATGTCGGCGCAGCTCACGCCGTATCACGAGCACAACGCCGCAATCGCGCGGCCGAAGATTCTCGCGCAGCTGGCGCAGGGCGCATCGGTTGCGCTCGTCTCCGACGCCGGAACGCCGCTGATCTCCGACCCCGGCTTCAAGCTGGTGCGCGAGGTGTGCGCGGCCGGACATCGCGTGACTGCCCTGCCCGGCCCGTCATCGGTGCTGGCGGCGCTCTCGCTGGCGGCGCTGCCGACCGATCGCTTCTTCTTCGAAGGTTTTCTGCCGCCCAAGGCGACCGCACGACGCGCGCGTCTCGCGGAGCTCGCGCGGCTCGATGCCACGCTGGTGCTGTTTGAATCCGGCAGCCGCGTGCAGGAAACACTCGCGGACCTTGCCGCCGTCATGGGCACGCGAAGCGCGGCGATCTGCCGCGAACTGACCAAGCTGCACGAAGAGATCAGCCGCGGCACGCTTCTCGAACTCGCGGAAGGTGCCGCGACGCTGGAGACCCGCGGCGAATTCGTACTGGTGATCGGACCGCAGGCCGAAGGCACAGAGGTCATGACGAGTGAAGCGATCGACGATCTCCTGCGCGATCGATTGGCGCGCGACAGCGTCAAGGATGCGGTCGCGCATGCGGTGGAGGTTTCCGGGCGGCCGCGGCGCGAGATCTATGCCCGCGCGCTCGAACTCGCCAAGGAAAACGAAGAGCAAAGCGAAAAGCATGGCGGGTCCTGACGAAGGCGAACCCAATCCGGTTTCACTGGCTCGCGCGCGAGCGTTCCGCACCGGCCTCTCCGCAGAGTCGCGCGCGGCGGCCTTTCTGATCGCCAAGGGCTATCGCATCCTCGCCAAGCGTTTTCGTACGCCGCACGGCGAGATCGATCTGGTGGCGCGGCGGCGCAATCTGGTCGCCTTTGTCGAGGTCAAGGCGCGCGAGACCCTCGATGCAGCGGCCTATGCGGTGACGCCGCGCCAGCAGGCGCGCATCATCGCTGCCGCGCAAATCTGGCTGATGGCGCATGGTGAATATGACGGATATGATCTGCGCTTCGACGCCATGCTGGTTGCGCCGCGCCGTCTGCCACGCCATGTCATGGCGGCCTTCGATGCGAGCCCTTAAGTAATCTTCGAATGAACGCTGTGATACAGATTGGCCACATGGTTCTCCCGGCGATGCAAAGCATCGTCCGGAACGGCGCTTTGCTTGATCTGCGCCGTTCGCTAACGTCCTCGCTATGGCTCGGCCTGCTCGGGCGCGCCGCGCCTCCTCACCATGAGGGTCTTAGACCTCATCCTGAGGAGCGCGCAGCCGCGCGCGTCTCGAAGGATGAAGCCCGCGAAATCAACCGAACCTCAGACTTTCAGAGACCCCGCCCATGAAATTGAACGTCGCCGTCCAGATGGACCCGATCGCGCGCATCAACGTCCGCGGCGATTCCACCTTCGCGCTGCTGCTCGAAGCGCAAAAACGCGGACATGGGCTGTCCTACTACACGCCCGACAAGCTCTCGCAGAAAGGCGCTGACATCGTCGCGCCGGTACAGCCGCTGACGGTGCGCGACGAGGTCGACGACCACTTCACGCTTGGCGAGCCAAAGCGCGAATCCTTGTCCGCTTTCGACGTCATCCTGCTGCGGCAGGATCCGCCGTTCGATCTCGCCTACATCACCTCGACCCATCTGCTGGAGCGGCTGCAACCGAAGACCCTTGTCGTCAATGACCCCGCCGCCGTACGCAACGCGCCGGAAAAACTGTTCGTGATGGAGTTTCCGCAGCTGATGCCGCCGACTTTGATCTCGCGCGACCTGGACGAGATCAACGCGTTTCGCGACCAATTCGGCGCGGTGGTGATGAAGCCGTTGCACGGCCATGGCGGCGCGGCGGTGTTTCGCATCATGCCGCAGGACATGAACTTCGGCTCACTGTTCGACATGTTCTCGGTCACGTTCAGGGAGCAATGGGTGATCCAGCAGTTCCTGCCGAACGTGAAGCACGGCGACAAGCGCATCATCCTGGTCGACGGCGAATTCGCCGGCGCCGTCAACCGCGTGCCGGCGGCGGACGACTTGCGCTCCAACATGGTGCGCGGCGGGGCCGCGGCGGCGACCGAACTCACCGACCGCGAGCGCGAGATCTGCACAACGCTCGGACCTGCCCTGCGCAAGCGCGGGCTCCTGTTCGTCGGCATCGACGTGATCGACGACAAACTCACCGAGATCAACGTCACCTCGCCGACCGGCATTCGCGCGATTTCACGTTTGGGCGGACCGGACATCGCGGCGAAGATCTGGGACGTGATCGAGAGCAAGCGCAGCTGAGAAACTCGACGTCATGGCCGGGCTCGTCCCGGCCATCCACGTCTTTCTTTCCATGCCAACGCTAAGCGAAGACGTGGATGGCCGGCACAAGGCCGGGCATGACGAGCTAACCAATTAACTCCGCGTCGCCCCCCGCTTCGCCGTTCACGCCCTCCAAATGTCGTAAAGCGGTCGCAACCTCTGATGTACCTTCGGACAGTTCCTGGCCGGAGCAACAACCATTATTCAAAAAACAGCGGAGGAAGACGCATGACATTGGATGTTTCGCGAAGGTCCCTGTTTGCGCTCGGTGCCGGTCTTGGTGCCTCAGCCGTGCTGGGCGACGTGGCGCACGCGAAGGCGCCGAAACTCGGACCGGCGCCGCAACACTTCTATCGTTTCAACGTCGGCGACGCCGAGGTGACGGTCGTCTCCGATGGATTGCTCGACCTCGGCAATCCCAAGGGCACGTTCACCGGCGTATCCGACGATGAAATGAGCAAGATGCTCACCGACAACTTCCTCGATCCAGCCGATGTCGTGCTGCAGCAGAATTCTCCGATCGTGAATACCGGCGACAAGCTGATCCTGTTCGACACCGGCATGGGCACGTCGACAATGTTCGGCGACGCCACCGGCAAGCAGCAGAAGAGCATGAAGGAAGCCGGCATCAAGGCGGAAGACATCGACGCCGTGGTGTTCTCGCATGGCCATATCGACCACATCGGCGGCGTGGTGGGCCAGGACGGCAAGAACCTGTTCCCGAACGCGCAGTTCTACATCGCCGAGAGCGACTTCAACTACTGGACCGATTACGACAAGGCCGGCCCGAAGCTGAAGGATTTCGTCGACCACGCCAAGAAGAACTTGATGCCGGTGCGCGACCGTCTGGTGTTCTACAAGGACGACCAGGAATTCCTGCCTGGCGTTCACGCGCTTCACGCGCCCGGCCACACCGTCGGCCACACCATCTTCATGATTTCCTCTGGCGGCAAGCAGTTCTGCTACACCGCCGACCTCACCCACCATCCGATCCTGTTGATGGAAAAGCCGCTGATGGAGTTTTCCTTCGACACCGATCCGAAACAGGCGGCGCAAAGCCGCGTGAAGATGCTGGACATGCTGGCGACGAACAAGATTCCGATCCTGGCCTATCACTACGCCTGGCCGGGCGTCGGCCATGTCGCCAAGAATGCCTCCGGGGGCTTCCACTACTACCCCGAGGGGATGCAGCTATAGCTGTGAGTCGATCCGGCCCCTTCTCCCCGCTTGCGGGGAGAAGGTTGGGATGAGGGGGAGTCGACGCGCATCCGGTCTATCGGAGAATCCCCCTCACCCGATTTGCTTCGCAAATCGACCTCTCCCCGCAAGCGGGGCGAGGTGAAGAAGCCCCGCTCGTCACACCTTCCCCGCCAGCCGCTCCGCCAATTCCGCATCAAGCTCCGGCAGCAGCACGATGCCGTCCTGGTCGCTGCCGGACGAATGCACCACGATCCACGTGCAGGGCTTGCCGCTTTCGTTGCGCGGCGCGTGCGGAATGTTGGCGTCGCAGAAACATTGCTCGCCCTGCGCGACAAGAACACGCTTTTCCAGGTGGTCGCCGTAATAGACCGCGCATTCGCCCTCGAGCATGTACGCGATCGTCTCGATATCCAGGTGGAAGTGCGCCTTGGCCACCGCGCCCGGCGGCATCGGCATCACGTTCATGCAGATCTTTTGCGCGCCGACCGTCTCTTTCGACGCGCCCGCGCCGTAAACGATGCCCTGCTTGCCGAGATAGGTCTGGCCGGGCTTGATCAGCGCAAAGCCATCCGCTGGGCGTGTCGTCATGCCGTTCTCCTCTGTCGTTTCGCCGGCTCGGCCGGTCGTGCCGTTGACTTCATCAGCGCTTTCACGAAGGTTACGCCTTTCATCGGCGGCCTTCCCTTCGGAGATTTTACGATGCGCATCGTTGCAATGCTATCGATCGGTTTTGCGCTTGTTTTGCTGTCGGTGCCCCTTCACGCGGGCGAGGTCAAGGTTGGGGTCGTTGCGGTGCAGCTCTCGCCGCCGTCGGGCTATTGCGAGATGGACAAGTCGTACGACTACGACAAGACGCTGGAGGCGAACACGGCCAAGCTTGCCGAAGGCGCCGGCAACAGCTTTTTTGGCCTTTTCCTCGACTGCGACGGTTTGAAGAGGGCGCGGCCGACAAAGGAATTCATTTCCACGAAAATCATCATTCAGGGCACCAAGCTCGGCGTTGCCGAAGTGAAGAATATTCAAGCCACCTGCGACGAGCTGAAAACGCTCAAGGTTGCCGATCAGCAGAAGGGCATGCAGGACAACGTCAAAAAGAATTCCGGTGGCAATACCCTCGGCGACCAGTCGGGCCTGGGAGTGCTCGACGAAGTCAAGGATGAGGTCTGCTATTACGGGCTCATCCAGAACATCGTCGCCAGCGGAAAGAATGTCCGGCTGCTGACGATCTTTGCGTCCGCCCTGCGCAAGCATAGCATCTTTTTCATCTACGACGTTCAGCCGCTGGATTCGACGTCCGTCGCCGCGACGCTTGCCCACCTGAAATCCGTGTACGCCGATTTTGCAAAGGCGAATCCGGATTAAGGGCGGGGGGCGTCGTCACCTCCGCCTGCGGCATCGCGGCGACATCAGCGACAAGCCATCGACGCAAGTGCGTCCCATTCTCGTCACAGAGCTGGAAGACTCATGACGAGGTCAATGGAGGCGGTGATCAGGCTTGTCGCCATCCGAAGTGCGCACAAGCGAGGGATATCAAATGAAGAGAACGACGATCGGCCTGGCCTTTGCCCTGGCACTGCTGTCATCAGCCGCGACCGCCCAGGAACGCGCGGGCGACGCCGCGCTCGGCGCGGTCTCGGGCGCCGTCGTGCTTGGGCCGGTCGGCGCGGTGGCCGGTGCCTTTGTCGGTTATGCGGCCGGACCGTCGATTGCGAGCTCCTGGGGATTGCGGCGATCAAGCCATCACAGACACGCGCGCAGGCCGGCGGCGGAGCCCGCCGCGAATGCAGGCAGCAACGCGCCTGCTCCGCGAAACCATGCCGAGGTTGCCACGGTGGCATCGCCTCCTCCGTCACCGCAGGCTGCGCCATCGCCACCACCTGCGCCAAAGGCTGCGGCCATGCCGCCGGTGCAGCCGCTGGAATAAGCGCGTTCGCGGACTTGAAGCTACGACGCGGCGGGGTGTTCTTTTAAAGTGATCCGCGATCGATCATGCGCGTTGCCATTTCGTGCGCGGCACCATCGGCATCATGGTCATGATCTTCTGCGCGCCGACCGTCTCGGCGGACGCGCCTGCGCTATTCACGATGCCCTGCTTGCCGAGATAGGTCTGTCCCGGCTTGATGAGCGCGAAGCCGTCGGGCGGGCGAGTGGTGATGCTGGTCTCCGCATTCCTCGAACCACGAACGTTTGATCAACGTCTAGAGGTGAATGTACATTTGAATGGGAAGATTTCCGAGATGCTTTTGCATCAGAGGTCCAACGTCATCCCAAGATAAGCCGCCGTTTCCGCAACCAAGTTGGGGGAACGAAATCTCGACGATGCCAAGATCTTGATAATTGCGAACGAATTCCTCGAGCCCGGCTTCGATCCATTCAAGCTTCGACGGGTTGCGCCAATGTTGTTTGGTTGCAAAGTTCAATATCAGCGAAGCTGCGCCACGCCAGAGCCAAAGCTTGCCCGGCGTCAATAGCTTCTTTTCGCAGAGTCGTTTGTAAGCGACGAACATCTCCGGTTCGCGTTCTTTGAACTCCTTCGCGAGACCTTTCCCCATGACGCCGACGCAATTGACTGTGTTCACCAAGGTCTGCGCGGTGGAGTCCAGCAGGCTGGTTCGTCGGTAAATCAGCATAGGCAGGTGTAATCGCTTTCTGCATCTCGCCCGCCTACCTTCTCGTAAGCGATCCCAAATGTGCCGCAAGTTCTGTTCACCTAATGTTCTTGCACATTTCGCTCCCTTCCGCTACCCTGTTTCCCGGAGGGGCTGATGGTCCAGCGGATTTCAACCGTCGCGTTTGAGGGGATCGAGGCGCGCGCCGTCGACGTGCAGGTGCAGGTCGCGCCGGGTTTGCCGGCCTTTGCCATCGTTGGGCTACCCGACAAAGCCGTCTCCGAGGCGCGGGAAAGAGTCCGCTCCGCGCTGATCGCCTCCGGTCTCGCGCTTCCCGCGCGCCGCATCACCGTCAACCTCGCTCCCGCCGACCTGCCGAAGGAAGGCAGCCATTATGATCTCCCCATTGCGCTCGGGCTGATGGCCGCGATCGGCGCGATCCCGCCGGATGCGCTTTCCGGTTTCACCGTGCTCGGCGAACTCGGCCTCGACGGCTCGATTGCGCCGGTCGCGGGCGTGCTGCCGGCCGCGATCGGCGCGAATTCGCGCGAGGAAGGCTTGATCTGTCCCGCCGCCTGCGGCGCCGAAGCGGCCTGGGCGAGCCCGGACATCCAGATCGTCGCAGCGAATTCGCTGATTCAGCTCGCCAATCATTTCCGCGGGCAACAGGTGTTGTCGCGCCCCACGCCCAAGGTGCACGAAATAAGCCCAAGCGCGCTCGACCTGCGCGACATCAAGGGCCAGGAAAGCGCCAAGCGCGCGCTCGAAATCGCAGCCGCCGGCGGGCATCACCTCCTGATGATGGGCTCGCCCGGCGCGGGCAAGTCGATGCTGGCCGCGCGCCTGCCCTCGATCCTGCCGCCGCTGTCGCCGTCCGAACTGCTGGAAGTGTCGATGATTGCGTCGGTCGCCGGCGAAATCCGCGACGGCGCGTTGACCGCGCAGCGCCCGTTCCGCAGTCCCCATCATTCGGCAAGCATGGCGGCGCTCACTGGTGGAGGTTTGCGCGCAAAACCCGGCGAGATTTCGCTCAGCCATCACGGCGTATTGTTTCTCGACGAGCTGCCGGAGTTCGATCCGCGCGTGCTCGATTCTTTGCGCCAGCCGCTCGAGAACGGTGTGGTCGCCGTCTCCCGCGCCAATCACCGCGTCACCTATCCGGCGCGCTTCATGCTGGTCGCCGCCATGAATCCCTGCCGCTGCGGCCATGCCTTCGAGCCCGGTTTTTCCTGCAAGCGCAACCGCATCGAGCGCTGCACATCAGATTATCAGGCGCGCATCTCCGGTCCGTTGATGGACCGCATCGATCTGCGCATTGAGGTGCCGGCGGTTTCCGCCGCCGATCTCATTTTGCCACCGCCGGCGGAAGGTTCAGCCGAAGTCGCGGCACGCGTCGCCGCCGCGCGCGACGTTCAGAACGCGCGTTATGCCGCGCTTGGACTATCGAACATCCGCACCAATGCCGAAGCGCCGGCCGCCGTGCTTGAAACCATCGCAGCGACGGACGCAGCAGGGACGAAACTGCTGCGCGAGGCATCGGAGTCCATGCGGCTCTCGGCACGAGCCTATCATCGCGTGCTGCGCGTGGCACGCACGCTCGCCGATCTCGACGGCGCGGAGGCGATCACGCGGTTGCATCTCGCCGAGGCGCTGTCGTATCGCGCGCTCGCGGATGATCTGCAACGGGCGGCTTGATTCACTCTCCACCGTCACAGCTCTAGCTCGCCGTCCGGATCAGATCGATGAAGCGCCTCCATGCGATCCTGGGCACGAGGCGGCGCTGATCGGCGGGAATGGATTGGTCCATCATCGTCCCGGCGAGACCTCGCACCTCCTTGCTGGCCTTCGTGGTGTGACCGGCCTCGAACGGCGGATGCGGGTCGTACTCGATCACGAGCTGGATCGCCTCTGCGCGCTCGCGCCCCGCGATCTCGCCCGCGAGCCACAGCGCCATATCGATGCCCGACGATACGCCCGCCGCCGTGACGATCTTTCCCGAGCGAACCACCCGTTCGTCGGGCCTGGGCCTGGCGCCCATGATCCGCAGGACACCCATCTTGTACCAGTGCGTCGTCGCGGGCCGGCCTTTCAGGATACCCGCTGCTCCCAGGATCAACGCGCCGGTGCAGACGGAAGCGGTCCACGTCGTCCTCTCGTGCACCTTGCGCAACCAGTCGAGGACCTCGTCATCCACCATCTGGCCCGGCGTCGTCGAGCCGCCTGGCACCACCACCACGTCGGGCGAGGGAGTTTCAGCCACCGAATGCGTGGCCCCGAGCAGCAGCGCTCCGCCTTCGACGACGACCGGCCCCACCTCCTTGGCCACAAAGCGCACGTCCGCGCCTGGAATGCGCGACAGGACCTCCCACGGCCCGACCGCATCGAGGGCCGTCACGCCCTGATAAAGCAGGATCGCGATCTGAAGAGGGTTTTCCTTTTGATCCATGCCGGTGGCTCCTTGCCGTCTGTTGACGTGGCCTGGCCCTCAGCCCTTCTGCGAATAGTGACGGAGCCGACCACGCGCAATGGCACGAAAGTCGAGCGCCTCAATGGAACCTCGATCCCGCAGCTGAACCCATCACGCGGCGGTACCTCATCGAAGCGATGTCGTGTCGCGCACCCGCGGATGATCTGCAAAGCGGCGTGATCGTCTCTCCATCGTCATTCCGTAAGCCGCGCAGCGGCTATCCGGAATCCATTTCTCCTAGTATTCATGCGGCCTGATGGATTCCGGGTTCTCGCTTCGCGAGCCCCGGAATGACGAAACAATTCGGTCTGGAAGCCAATATATGACCCCACCCCTCCGCATTCTCGGCCGCGCCTCCTCGATCAACGTCCGCAAGGTTCTCTGGACCTGCCGCGAGATCGGCATCGACTACAGCCGCGAGGATTTCGGCGCCGGTTTTGCGCCGACCAACACGCCCGAATTCCTCGCGATGAATCCGAATGGCATGGTGCCCGTCATAGAGGATGAAGCCGGCGTGCTTTGGGAATCCAACACCATCTGCCGCTATCTCGCCGGCAAGCATGGCCGCACCGATCTGCTGCCGGCAGGTCCGCGCGAGCGCGCCGGCGTCGAGCAATGGATGGATTGGGGCGCAACCGACCTCAACACGTCCTGGCGTTATGCCTTTGTCGGGTTGATCTGGCGCGATCCGGCGTTTCAGGATGCTCAGCAGATCGCCGCCAGCATTGCCAAGTGGAATGCGATGATGGGCATTCTGGAGCAACGCCTCGCTGCAACGGGCGCGTTCGTCGCGGGCGAGACCTTCACGCTCGCCGATGTGGTGCTGGGACTGTCGGTCAATCGCTGGCTGATGACGCCGATCGAACGGCCGGACTATCCGGCCGTCGCGGCCTACTACGAGCGCCTCAAAGCACGGCCGGGATTCCGCGAACACGGATGTAATGGATTGCCGTGAACTAACTGTCGTCATTCCGGGATGGTCCGAAGGACCAGACCCGGAATCTCGAGATTCCGGGTTCGCGCTGACGCGCGCCCCGGAATGACGAAAAAACTTGACACCTCTTCGCTACCTCAACTGATTTGCCCGTCGTGCCAATCTGTCGCAGCACGCCTGCTTGTGACGACGGGCAAATCACGGGCACATCTTTGCGCGTCTTCCGCCCGGTAAAGAGGGGCGTTTCGCGATCGTCACTAAACGTGGGGCGGAAGATGCGGTGGACGCGTTGACGCACGAGACGAGTGCGCGCGGCGCGGACGGCGAAGTCGTGGCGTCCTGATATCTCGACGCTGGTATCAACCTGGTGACGCTGCTTGCGCGGCGCACCGGGGATGGTGGCAAGAAAGCCCGATCACCAGGGAGACCACGAAGGAAACCGTTAAAACCATTGCGCGGGGAATGCCGGAACGTTATCGGCGAACTCGCGGTGACTAACTCGTACGCTTTTTTCTTTTGCGTGCGAGGCTGCGGGCGAGCCAAACGCCCGGCATTCCCTGCGCCCTCTGATTTCGGGGGCATGTTTGCAATAACCCGGAGGCGATTTGCCGCGCGGGAATATTTCCTTGCGTCATTGCGAGGAGCCCTGCGACAAAATTGCGGAGCAATTTTGCGCTGGAGCGACGACCCGTCTTCGCTCGGCAGGCGAGCTTCGCCGGGTAGGAGACCGCCGAAGCGCATCAGCGCGAAGGCGGAAGCAATCCAGCTCTTCTGGATCGCTTCGCTAACGCTCGCGATGACGGTGTGGGCTGTTTGACATGTGAATCGATGTGACCGCGGGAACCGCGCGCGACAGCCACCGCCGTCAACCCGGCGGTAACCTGTTTTATTTACGCTTCACGAACCATGAATCCTCCGGCCATCGGGGGACACGGTGCGTAGGGGCGTATCCATGTTGCGTTTGAACGTGCGTTTGAAAGTCCTTGCCTCGGTTGTTCCCCTGGCTCTCGTCGCGCTGCTCGTGCGCGGCAATCTGTTATCCAGCGCGCACCCCTGCATCGCGATCGCCAATACCTCGGTCGAAATCGCCGAGCTGCCCTGGCACGCCGACCTCCATGTCGCCTTCACGGACGATCCCGCGGCCGCGACGGTGCGGGTGCAGATCACCGAAGACGCGCAGACGGCCGACTTCGCGATCGTCGACGACAACAATGCCGCAGACGCCAGCGCCTGCGAGCTCAACCCCGCTACACGCGCGGTGTCGATTTCGGACATGGTGGAGCGCGGCACGCCCGTCATCTATCTGACGCATGACGGCCCCGCCGACTATCGGATCTTCGTCCGCTCGAACAATTTCAGCCAGCGCGATGCCGCCGCGCTGGTCGTCGGTGCCGGCATTTCGGGCCGACCGCAGGAAGCCGCTTCGCTCTGACCGCGCCAGGGAGCCCGCGGAGCGCGCGTAACTCGTCATCAACCATGTTCGTAACGCACGGGCGGAACCCGCGCGCCTTCAAGCACTTCGCAAGGTGGTGGGCGGCATCTTCGTGAACCAACAAGACGTTGCATAATCTTCAGGTGATCGGCGATGGGGCGGATGATCCGGATCAAATTGCACCTGCGCCGCTTCTCGCGACGTCATCCGCGCATTGCATTTTCCATTCGTTCGTTTGCGATCTTCTCCGCCACCTTCGGCGGCGCCTACGGCTTCATCGCCGGCAGCCGGTCACAAAATTCGGGCTACGATCCCAACAATTTCGCGATCGGCGCCAGTTTCCTGTTTGCGCTGGCCTGCCTTGCGCTGGTGACGCTGAGCATGCGCTTGCGCTTTTTGCGCAAGAAGATGCGCAAGATCGCGCTGCATAACGAAGCGATGGCCGATCGCAATTGGGAATTGCAGGAAGCCGCCGATCGCGCGCGCAGCCTGTTCGAGCAGCAAGGCGATCTGATCGTGCTGCGCGACGCCGACGACAGCATCACCTTTGTCAACGACGCCTATTGCGAGCTGGCCCGAAAACAGCGCGCCGCGCTGATCGGCAGCCGCTTTCAGTTTAGCGTGCTCGAGCAGGGCGAAAGCGCCATCGAATCGAACGGCACGCGAATTCATGACCAGCGAATCGAAACCGAACTCGGTCCGCGCTGGATCGCATGGCGCGAAGCGCTGGTTCGCTTCGATGCCGGGGCGCCCGCCGAATTGCAATGCGTCGGGCGCGACGTCACCGACCGCACCGAAACCGAGCGTGCGCTGGCCGAGGCACGCGACCAGGCCGACGCCGCCAACCGCGCCAAGTCGCGCTTCCTCGCGATGGCGAGCCACGAGATACGCACGCCGCTCAATGGCATCATCGGCATGAGCAGCCTGTTGCTCGACACCGCGCTGACACCCGAGCAGATGACCTACGCCAAGGCGGTGAAGACGTCGGGCGATGCGCTGCTCGCGCTGATCGAGGAATTGCTCGACTACTCCAAGATCGAGGCCGGCAAGATCGACCTGGAATCGCGGCCCTTCGCGCTGCAAAGCCTGATCGAAGACATCACCGAGCTGCTGGCGCCGCGCGCGCAGGCGCGCAAGCTTGAAATCGCCGCTTACGTCGACGACAGCCTGCCGACCGAGGTGATCGGCGATGCCGCGCGCTTGCGGCAGGTGCTGCTCAACCTCGCCGGCAATGCCATCAAGTTCACGACGACGGGCGGCGTGGCGCTGATCGTCGAGCCCGGCATCTGGCCGGATGAGATCTCCTTCATCGTGCGCGACACCGGCATCGGCATCGCGCCGGAAGCGCAGGTGCGCATCTTCCGCGAATTCGAACAGGCCGACGACAAGATTGCCCGCAGCTATGGCGGCACTGGATTGGGCCTCTCCATTTCCGAGCGCATCGTCAAGCGCATGGGCGGCCGCATCACGCTTCAGAGCGAGCCCGGCAAGGGGTCGACCTTCGAGGTCAGCATTCGGCTGGCGGCCAGCCAACATGCGCCGCAGCCATTCCCCACGCCCGACCTTGCCGGACGGTCGGTGATGCTGGTGGCGCCGCAGAGCATCGAGGCCTCGCTGATCGCGCGGCGGCTGGAGCGCTGGGGCGGCCAGACCTGCGTCGTTTCCGATCCCGACGTGGCGCAGGCATTGCTGCCCGAGCGAAGCTGGCACGCCGTTCTGCTCGATCACGGCCTCGGCATCGGCAAAGTCGAGGCGCTGGCAACAGCAGCTCGGTCCTACGTGTCCCAGCGCATCGTCATGTTCACGCCGGCATCGCGGCAGGAACTGCAATTCTCGGCCGCATCGAGCTTGACCGGCTATCTGGTCAAGCCCTTACGCGCGGCCTCGCTCGCGGCCCGCCTCGCCGGCCCGCCGGAAATTTCCGCACCTCACCTCGTCGACGACGCGCTGACCGGACAGACCGAGACGGCGGCACCGGCCATCACGCCACGGGGCCTGTCGGTGCTGGTGGCGGAGGACAACGAGATCAATGCGCTGCTGATGCGCTCGCTGCTGACCCGGCTCGGACATCAGGCGGTCATCACCACCAATGGCGAGGAGGCGCTGGAATCCTGGCTTGCGGCGAAATCCGCTGGCACGCCTTACGACCTGGTGCTGATGGATATCCAGATGCCGGGCCTCGATGGCATCGAGACCACCAAACGCATCCGCAGCCATGAAGCCGCGCAAGGTCACAAGCGAACGCCGATCCTGGCGCTGACTGCAAATACGCTGGTTGAGGATCGCTATGCCTGTTTCGAGGCGGGCATGGACGGCTTCCTGGTCAAGCCGCTCGACCGCGACAAGCTCGCGGAAGCCCTCGCCGGACTTGGCGCGACGCCACATCCGGTTACTTAAGGCGCGACATCGGACCAGTGCCGTCATTGCGAGCGTGAGCGAAGCAATCCAGAACTCTTGCCCGAGGCGGACTGGATTGCTTCGTCGCTTCAGCGCAAAATTGCTTTGCAATTTTGTCGCGAGCTCCTCGCAATGACGACGCCCGGCGCAAAGCACGGTTGCTTCTACCAGTCTTGACAGCGGCGGCCGATTCCATCGAGCATCACCGCCAACAAAAAAGGCATGGGAGGCATTCGATGCGCGCCAAGGTTTTGCAGGTTTCTTCTTTGTTGGCGTCAGCGTTGCTGGCCAGCATTTCTTTTTTGCCTCGGGCAAACGCCGAAGAACCCAAGTTCGACACCTCTGACACCATGATTCCGTCGGGCGATCCCGGCATCGAGCTGTTCGTGCGCAACAAGCATCTCGCCGGCCGCGAGAGCTCGCCGGACAAGATCTTGCTGTTCGTGCATGGCGCGACCTATCCGGCCGAGACGGCGTTCGACCTGCCGATCGAAGGCGTGTCGATGATGGATTTGATCGCAAGCCGTGGTTACGACGTCTACCTTGTCGACGTCCGCGGCTACGGCCATTCGACCCGGCCTGCTGAGATGAGCCAGCCGCCGGAGGCCAACAAGCCGATCGTGTCGACGAAGGTTGCCGCCCACGATCTTGGCGCGGCGGTCGACTACATCCTGAACAAGCGCAAGGTAGCGAAGATCAATGTCATGGGCTGGTCATGGGGCACATCGATCGCCGGCTCCTACACGTCAGAACACAATGACAAGGTCGAGAAGCTTGTACTGTACGCGCCGCAATGGATTCGCAACGAACCGGCCGCGCCACCCACAACGCCGCTCGGCGCCTACCGGCTGGTGTCGAAGGATTCCGCGAAAGCGCGCTGGCTGAAGGGCGTCGCCGAAGACAAGCAGGCCGGCTTGATCCCGCCCGGCGTGTTCGAGGCCTGGGCGTCCGCGACGTGGGCGACCGATCCCGAGGCGTCTAAACACAATCCGCCGATGCTGCGCGCGCCGAACGGCGTGATGGAGGACAGTGCGAACACCTACGGCGCCGGCAAGGCGCTCTACGACCCCGGCAAGATCACGGTGCCGACGCTGCTATTGCACGCCGAATGGGATGCGGATCTGCCGAGCTATCAGGCGCAGGGCTATTTCGCGCAGCTCACGCATACGCCCTACAAGCGGCTGATCGAGCTTTCCGAGGGGACGCATACGGTGATGATGGAAAAGAACCGCATGCAGTTCTTCCACGAGCTGATGGGTTTCCTCGACGAGGAACGGCCGCTGGCGCTGAAGTGACACGCATGATCCGGACCGGTACGGCCGCGTTAGCGCAAAGTGGGAACCGGTTTTCCCTCGCGACAAACGCGCAGGCGTTTGCGCGGAGATCATGCTTCAAAGAAGATTATGTCAGAGCCGGCGCAGCGCCACGGTCTCGACCACGTGGTCGGCGCCCTTCTTGAGGATCAGCGTCGCGCGCGGGCGTGTCGGCAGGATGTTGTCTTCGAGATTGGCGAGGTTGGTGCGTTCCCAGATCGCAATCGCGGTCGCCGTGGCTTCGTCGTCGGACAATAGCGCGTAGCGGTGGAAATAAGACTTGGGATCGTGGAAGGCGGTATCGCGCAGGGTCAGGAAGCGACGGATGTACCAGTCGCGCAGCACCGGCTCTTCCGCATCGATATAAATGGAGAAATCGAAGAAGTCGGAGACGACAGGCACGGCCTTGCCGTCGCGCGGCAGCCGTCCGGTCTGCAACACATTGACGCCTTCGACGATCAGGATGTCGGGCTGGCCGACCTCTTGCCATTGGTTTGGAACGATGTCCCAGCTCAAATGCGAATAGACCGGCGCGCGTACCCCTCTGCGTCCGGCCTTGATGTCGCTGAGGAACGACAACAACAAGGCCTGGTCGTAGCTCGCCGGGAAACCCTTCTTCTGTATCAAACCCAACCGTTCGAGCACCGCGTTCGGATAAAGGAAGCCATCGGTTGTCACGAGATCAACCTTGGGCCGCGGCGACCATCGAGCCAGCAGAGCCTGAAGCACGCGTGCCGTGGTCGACTTGCCGCCGGCAACCGAGCCGGCAATGCCGATGATGTACGGCACCTTGCGGTCGCGGATGCCAAGAAACTGGCGCTGTGCCTGAAACAGGCGAGTCGTGGCGTCGACATAGATCGACAACAGGCGCGACAGCGGAAGGTAAATGTCTTCGACTTCCTTGAGGTCGAGGCGATCGTGCAGCGAGCGCAAGCGTTCGAACTCGCCCGGCTCCAGCGTCATCGGGGTGTCGTCGCGAAGGCGCGCCCACTGCTCCCGGGTAAAGATCCGATAAGGGTTATATTGCTGATCCGGTGCCCTGATATCCATGACGCCTATTATCCAGCTCTAGTCACGCTTGCGCGCGGCCTTCTCTTCAAGCCCCGACATGCCGGTGCGGCCTTCCAACGCCGCCTCGACTTCCTCAAGCCGAACGCCACGCGACTTCAGCAGCACCAGCAGATGAAACAACGCGTCCGCGCTTTCCGCGATCAGATGGTCGCGGTTGGTGCCGACAGCGGCGATCAGGGTTTCCACCGCCTCCTCGCCGAACTTCTTGGCGCAATGCTCCGGTCCCTTGTCCAGCAGCTTGCGAGTATACGAGGCCTCGCCACCCGACGCGGCGCGCGCGTCGATAATGCCGGCAAGATCGTGGAGCGAAAAACGCGACATCACTTCGAACTCGACTTCAAAATTACAGGCGCCCGCTGTCACGAGCGCCAACGATCCCGACATGTAGCACTTCTGTCACAAAGAGTCGTCAGGGATCGAGCCGCATGGCCAAGCCGGCGCGGGCCATGTGGTCCTTGGCCTGCCGAATGGTAAATTCGCCAAAATGGAAGATCGAGGCCGCCAGCACCGCGGTCGCGTGCCCCTCGCGGATGCCGTCGACCAGATGGTCGAGATTGCCGACCCCGCCGGAGGCGATCACCGGCACGCCAACGCTGTCGGCAATCGCCTGGGTCAGCGGAAGGTCGAAGCCCTGCTTGGTGCCGTCGCGGTCCATCGAGGTCAGGAGGATTTCGCCGGCGCCGAGCGACACGACTTCCTGCGCATATTCGATGGCGTCGATTCCAGTAGCGTTGCGCCCGCCATGGGTGAAGATCTCCCAGCGGTCTGAGCCGCCGGGGCGTTTCACCCGCTTGGCGTCGATGGCGACCACGATGCACTGGTCGCCAAATTTTTCGGCAGCTTCCTTGACGAATTCCCGCCGGCTGACGGCGGCGGAGTTGATCGAGACCTTGTCGGCCCCCGACCGCAACAGCGTGTTGATATCGTCGACTTTGCGCACGCCGCCGCCGACCGTGAGCGGCATGAAGCAGGCTTCCGCCGTGCGCCGCACCACGTCCAGCATGATGCCGCGGTTCTCGTGGGTCGCGGTGATGTCGAGAAAGCAAAGCTCGTCGGCACCGGCGGCGTCATAGGCGATTGCTGCCTCGACGGGGTCGCCAGCATCGCGCAGGTCGACGAAGTTGACGCCCTTGACTACGCGGCCGTCTTTCACGTCGAGACAGGGAATGACGCGGACCTTGAACATCGGAATCTCCTACGTCTTTTTCCTGCGCATGATCTCCGCGCAAACGCATTTTGCGTTTGTCGCGAGGGAAAACCGGTTCCCACTTTTCCGGATCATGCGATCGCCCGCGCGCTGCGGATCAGCTTCAGCGCCGCGGCCGGATCGAGGCGGCCGTCATAGAGCGCGCGGCCGACGATGGCGCCGGCGAGCTTCTTGGCCCGCGGGTCGAGCAGCGCCTCCACATCGTCGATCGAGGCAAATCCACCGGAGGCGATGACGGGAATGGAAATGCGATCGGCAAGCGCGATCGTGGCCTCAAGATTGAGGCCCTTCAGCAGGCCGTCGCGCGCGATGTCGGTAAAGATGATCGCGGCAACCCCGGCATCCTCGAAACGCTGCGCGATATCGAGCGCGGTGACTTCCGACGTCTCCGCCCAGCCTTCGACCGCGACCTTGCCGTCGCGCGCGTCGAGACCGACAGCAACGCAGCCCGGAAATTTCTTCGCGGCGCTCTTGACGAGTTCAGGATCGCGCACCGCCGCGGTGCCGATGATGACACGTGTAATGCCCTTTGAGAGCCAGGCCTCAACCGTCTTCAGATCGCGGATGCCGCCGCCAAGCTGCACCGGCATGGTGATGTTCGCGAGCATGGCTTCGACCGCATGCGCATTCACCGGCTTGCCGGCAAAGGCGCCGTCGAGATCGACGACGTGGAGATATTCGAAACCCTGCGCGGCAAAGCTTGTGGCCTGCGCCGCCGGATCGAGATTGAAGACAGTAGCGCGCGCCATGTCGCCTTGCTCGAGGCGCACGCACTGCCCGTTCTTCAGGTCAATGGCGGGAAAAAGAATCACGGCTTCCACTTCAAGAAGTTCGAAATCAGAGCGAGCCCGAAACGCTGGCTCTTTTCGGGGTGGAATTGCGTGCCGATGGCGGTGTCGCGCGCAACGATCGCCGTGACCGGCCCGCCATAGTCGGCGCGCGCCAGCACATCCGCCTCATTGGCGGCGTTGAGGTGATAGGAGTGCACGAAATAGGCATGCCGGCCCTTTGGCCCCAGCGGCAAACGCTCCAGCACCGGGTGCTCGCGCAGCACGTCGAGCGTATTCCATCCCATGTGCGGGATCTTCAGGTTTTCGTCGCGCGGCGAAATCTTTTCGACATCGCCCGCAATCCAGTCGAAGCCCTTCGTCGTGACGTATTCTTTGCCCTGCGTCGCCATCAATTGCATGCCGACGCAAATGCCGAAAAACGGCCGCGCCTTGTTGCGTACGGCCTCGGTCAGCGCATCGACCATGCCGTTCACTGCATCGAGGCCGTGGCGGCAATCTGCGAATGCGCCGACGCCGGGCAGCACGATGCGATCGGCGCGATAGACTGCGTCCGGATCGCGCGTGACAACGATCTTGTCGGGATTCTCCATGCTGCGGCTGGCACGCTCGAAAGCTTTCGCCGCCGAGTGCAGGTTGCCGGAGCCGTAATCGATGATCGCAACACTCATCGTGGCGCTCCCGGTTCCGGAAACAGGCCAATGATGTCGTCATCGCGTGGCGGTGACGGAGGCCTTGAAAAGGCCTGTCCGGGAATGTCCCGCGTCGGCGGCGGCGCACCGCGATCAACTGCCAGCTGGTCGTTGCTCGTCATATTTTGCCTTGCAGTCCAGCGATCGAAGAAGCGGCGTTCGGCAGCCTCCTCGTCGTCCGCGACCACGATGTCAAGTTGCCGCCATCTGCGCCGCGACAACGTCCAGCGCTTAAGGCTTGCGGCCTCAAAGCCCAGGAGCAACGCGAGCAGGGCATCGACGAGAAAGACAATTCCGCCCCCGACGCCAAGCTTGACGAAGGCAATATCGATCACCGCCATCAGCACGATCCAGCCGATCAGCGCCAGCCAGAGACGATGCCACGCAAGCCAGATCACGCCGAAGATCGCGGCCCACACGTGAAAGCCGTCGCGCACGAAGGCAAAGCGATCGGTGGCGCGAAAATCCATATTGTTCGCCACGGGGGCATGAACGGTATAGACCGGCATCTTACTCTCCGCCTGAAAAGCGGGATCAGCCGCCGAGCTGACCCTTGGTGGATGGCACCTCACCCGCGGCGCGCGGATCGATGGCTATCGCCAACCGCAGCGCCCGCGCCAAGCCCTTGAAACAGGACTCGGCAATATGATGGCTATTCTCGCCATATAGGGTTTCGACGTGCAAAGTCACCCCGGCATTCATCGCAAAGGCGTTGAACCATTCGCGTACCAGCTCGGTGTCGAACTGGCCGACCTTGTCGCGGGGAAACTCGGCCTTGAACACCAGGACCGGCCGGCCGGAAATATCGATCACCACGCGAGACAGCGTTTCGTCCATCGGCATGTGGACGCTGGCATAGCGCGTGATGCCGGCCATGGTTCCGAGCGCCTGCTTCACCGCCTGACCGAGCGCAATGCCGACATCTTCGGTGGTGTGGTGGTGATCGACATGGAGATCGCCCGCCGCTTTCACCGTAATGTCGATGCGGGAATGGCGGGCCAGCAAGTCAAGCATATGGTCGAAGAAGCCGATCCCGGTCGCGACATTGGACGCGCCCGTGCCATCGAGGTTGACGGTCACCTCGATGTCGGTCTCTTTCGTCTTGCGCTTGATGGTGGCGCTGCGCATGAGGCTTTCTCTCCAGACCAACCCATTGGCCGAAAACGCGGTTCTTTGACAGGCCGCCTTTTAACAGGCCCCCTTGCGCTTCGCTACCGCAGGACACCGTTTTGGGGGTGCGAATTCGGCCTATGGTGACCGGAATCCGCGCTCCCCGCCCCGTCAAAAAGTGACCTGGTCGAGCGGCCTCCGTTGTAACGGCGTGCGGCTAGCCCTAAATGGCCTGGTGGTCCGCTTCTGACATTCGCATCCCGTTGCGGCAGGCTCTGTCGGAAGCATCGGACCACCAGCAAATATATGGGTTTCTAGTGGAGTTTCGGATTTGACATTCGCTTAACGCATTCGCGGCCGGGTGGGCGCGAATGTCAAATCCACTCCACTGGTTATGAGGTATTCCATGCATTCAGCAGCCCCAAATACGCCGGTTTGGCACGGCACCACCATTCTGACGGTCCGCAAGGGCGGCAAGGTCGTGGTCGGCGGCGACGGCCAGGTCTCGATCGGCCAGACCGTGATCAAGTCCAACGCCAAGAAGGTCCGCAAACTCGGCAAGGGCGAGGTGATCGGCGGCTTTGCCGGCGCCACCGCCGATGCCTTCACGCTGTTCGAGCGGCTGGAAGCCAAGCTCGAGCAATATCCGGGACAATTAACTCGCGCCGCGGTCGAACTTGCCAAGGACTGGCGGACCGACCGTTATTTGCGGCGCCTGGAAGCGATGATGATCGTCGCCGACAAGGACGTTTCGCTGGTCCTGACCGGAACCGGCGACGTGCTGGAGCCGGAAGGCGGCGTGATGGCGATCGGCTCGGGCGGCAATTATGCGCTGGCGGCTGCGCGCGCGCTGGTCGAGACCGACAAGGACGCCGAGACGATCGTGCGCCGGGCGCTCGATATCGCGGCCGACATTTGTGTCTACACCAACCGCAACGTCACCATCGAGACGCTGCAAGGCGGGTAGGCATGGCGGATTATGCGTTCCGCCCGATGTCGTCCGGTGACCTCCCAGTCATCAAACGATGGCTGGAAACGCCGCACGTCCGTGAATGGTGGCACGACCCGGCCGAGCAGTTCGAACTCGTGAGCGGCGACCTCGGCCATCCCGATATGGCGCAGTTCATCGTCGCGGTGGACGGACAGGAATTCGCTTACTTGCAGTGCTACGCCTTAAGCGCCTGGAATTGCGGTTTCGGCCCACAGCCCGACGGCACCCGCGGGCTCGATCAATTCATCGGCGAAGCCGGCATGATTGGACGCGGCCATGGCTCGGCCTTCGTTCGCGCCTTTGCCGACCGGTTGCTCGCGAACGGAACGCCGCGTGTCGTCACTGATCCTGATCCCGACAACGCACGGGCAATCCAGGCCTACGAAAAGGCCGGGTTTCGCCGCGACCGCCTTGTCGAGACGCCCGACGGAACGGCGCTACTGATGATCCGTGATCCCTGATGCCAGCGCGCTTGCTTTCACGGTCTTCCCTGAGCTGGCTCCTGATCGCGACAGGCCTGCTTGCCGCTCAGGCGGCGTTGCTGTTGGCCATGGGCCGCGTACCGATCTGCACCTGCGGCTATGTCAAGCTGTGGCATGGCGTCGTTCAGAGCTCCGAGAACTCGCAACACATCGCGGATTGGTATTCGTTCTCCCATATCATCCATGGCTTCCTGTTCTATGCCGTAACCTAGATGCTGTTTTCGAAACTGCCCTGGCCGGCGCGGCTGACCATGGCCATGATGATCGAAATCGGCTGGGAGCTGGTTGAGAACTCGAACTGGATCATCGAGCGCTATCGCAGCGCCACCATCTCGCTCGACTATTTCGGCGACAGCATCGTCAATTCCGTCTCGGACACCCTTTTTATGGTGGCCGGCTTTCTGCTGGCGAGGAACTTCCCCGTCTGGGTAACCGTCCTGCTGGCGGCCAGCTTAGAAATTCTGGTCGGTCTTCACATTCGCGACAATCTGACGCTGAATATCATCATGCTGATCCACCCGTTCGAGGCGATCCGGCAATGGCAAGCCGGCCCTCCCCTCATCTGAGACGTAAAATCGCTTGCCCCCACCAGATTCCGATCCTAGCTAGAGCCTCATGACCGACTTTTCCCCCCGCGAAATCGTCTCCGAACTCGACCGCTTCATCGTCGGCCAGACCGACGCCAAACGAGCGGTATCGATCGCGCTGCGCAATCGATGGCGTCGCCTGCAGCTCGCCGAGGGCTTGCGCGAGGAAGTGCTGCCGAAAAACATTCTCATGATCGGACCGACCGGCGTCGGCAAGACCGAGATCGCGCGACGGCTGGCGAAGCTCGCGGGCGCGCCTTTCCTCAAGGTCGAGGCTACGAAGTTCACCGAGGTCGGCTATGTCGGCCGCGATGTCGAACAGATCGTCCGCGATCTCGTTGAGGTCGCGATCGCGCAAACCCGTGAGCGCAAGCGCAAGGATGTGCAGGCGCGCGCGCAACTCGCGGCCGAGGAACGCGTGCTGGATGCGCTGGTCGGCGCCAGTTCCAGCGCCGCGACGCGGGACTCTTTTCGTAAAAAGCTGCGCGCCGGCGAACTCAACGACAAGGAAATCGAGATCGAGACGCAGGCGTCCGGCGGCATGCCGATGTTCGAAATCCCGGGCATGCCTGGCGCGCAGATGGGCGCGATCTCGATCGGCGATATCTTCGGCAAGCTGGGCGGCCGCACCAAGACGCGGCGGCTGACGGTCGAGGGTTCGCACGAAATTCTCGTCAATGAAGAAGCGGACAAGCTGCTGGATAGCGATCAGCTCGTGCTCGAGGCGATCGCGGCGGTCGAAAGCAACGGCATCGTCTTCCTGGACGAGATCGACAAGATCTGCGTGCGCGATGGCCGCGTCGGCGGCGAAGTATCGCGCGAAGGCGTGCAGCGCGACCTGTTGCCGCTGATCGAAGGCACGACGGTTTCGACCAAGCACGGCGCGGTGAAAACCGATCATATCCTGTTCATCGCGTCCGGCGCGTTTCATATCGCCAAGCCCTCGGACCTGTTGCCGGAGTTGCAGGGACGCCTGCCGATTCGCGTCGAGCTCGAGGCGCTCAGCCGCGACGACATGCGGCGGATCCTGACCGAGCCGGAGGCCTCGCTGATCAAGCAGTATGTCGCGCTGATGCAGACCGAAGGCGTGACGCTCGACATCACCGACAGCGCGATCGACGCGCTCGCCGATATCGCGGTTGCCGTCAATTCGACGGTGGAGAATATCGGCGCGCGACGTTTGCAAACCGTGATGGAGCGCGTGCTCGACGACATTTCCTTTGCCGCGCCCGATCGTCACGGCGAAACGGTCCGGATCGATGCGGACTACGTCCAGAAGCATGTCGGCGACCTCGCCAAGAATGCCGATCTAAGCCGGTTCATTCTGTAGTCTCACGGATGAATTGGCTCACCCGGCAAAATCCCTGGCGCTTGATGCTTGTCGTCAACGCCGCGGTGATATCAGGGGTGTTGATCCATAAGATCCTGCTGCCGCCTTACGTCCCCTACATCCATCTTCTCGTCGACTACCATTTCGGGTTCGTCAAACGCGCGCTGATCGGTGCGATTGTCGCGCTCTTTGCCCAGAAGGTGCCGGTGTGGCTGGTGTTCGCGCTCGGCGCCGCGACCTGGCTCGTCACCGCCGGACTTTTCGTCAAACTGTTCCGGCGCACATTCGGTTTCGACGATGCTCATCTGCCGCTGTTCGTCTTCATCGCGGGCTCGCCGTTCTTTCTGAAGAATTTCATGCACACGCTCGGGCATTTCGACATCTACGGATGCCTGTTCGCGATCGTCTTGCTGCTCATCCCTGCACGATCGATTGGCTATGTGCTGCTGGCCGCGGCCTTTTCAATCGTCCTGATCCTGATCCACCACATCCATCTTCTGATGTATGTGCCAACCATCGCCGTGATCGCCCTGCTCCGGCATTATCTGGCAGTCGGGTTCGATCGCTCGAACCTCATCGTGGGAACGATCTCGATCCTTGCGCTCGGCGCGCTCTTTTTCGTGCTGCAGTTTTTGGGGACGATGCCGATCCCCGAAGCTGAATTCGTCGCCTATCTGAAGACGCGGATGGCCGACCCGTCTCGCACCGACCTCTTGGGCTTCAGCTACATCTGGTACCAGCCGCTTGCGAAGGAAATCAGCGATACCTGGGCGCGGCTGCCGTCGAATCTTCTCGGCCTGCCTGTCTTTGCGTTGTTGATCTGGCTGCACACGCCGCTCTGGCGATATTTTGCCGATCTGGTTCGCTCGCTTACGGATGATACCCATCGCCGCATCGTTGTCGTCAGCATCGCCGGCGTGACCATGGGTTACCTGATCATGTTTGCGATCGTGTTCGACTATTCCAGGTGGATTTCGAACTGGGCGGTGTGCCTGTTCCTGATCCTGCACGCAATCAAGACGCTGCCATCCGCGCAAGCCGTTCTGCCCATCAAAGGCGCCGACCGAAAGCCCAATATCTTCGGCTGGATCGTGACGCTAATCCCGCGCGTCGGCGTGATCCGGCCGTTCTGATTTCGATCGGATTTAAATCCGCGATCGCCGGATGCGCACGTAGAGTGCGCCCTCGCCGCCATGGCCGATATGCGCCTCTTCAAAGCCGACAACGAGCGTTCGAAATTCCGGCTGGCTCAGCCATTGCGGCACCTGGCGGCGAAGCACGCCGCGCTCCGACGGAGTGCCGACCTTGCCCTTGCCGGTGATCACAAGCACGAAGGTCAAGCCATCGCCATGCGCCCGGTGCAGAAATCCCGACAATGCGCGATGCGCTCTCGCCTGCGTCATGCCGTGAAGATCGAGACGGGCTTCGATCTCCTTCTTGCCTTTCGACAGTTGCGACCGCTCGCGGCGACCGAGCGGCGCAAGCGGCGGCGGCAGCGGTTTCTTCGACGCCGGAGCCACGACCGGAAGCGCCGCTTTTGGATGCAGCATGGCGTTGGCGGCCACCGGCGACTCCATCTTTGAGGCGGCGGCCTGCGGCGCGGCAGCACGATGCTTCTTTCGCAGCGGTTTGATTTGCTTTGCGACACTCTCCCACAACGCGTGCTCTTCCTCGCTCAGGATTCGCTTGCGGCGCGGCGGATCAAGGATGGGAGGCGGTCGTTTCATGGTCTAGTGGTCCGATTTCAACATTCGCATCCCATCGCGGCAGGCACTTTTGCGAATGTTGAAATCATAGGCCCACTAGCAAATATAAGTTTCTAGTGGAGTTTCGGATTTGACATTCGCTTAAGAATTTGTGGCTAGCGGGTAGCGAATGTCAAATCCACTGCACTAGCGGTGATGGACAAAACGACGAAGGCGAAGGCCCGTGCGCCCGGGCTTGATCACAGGCCGCGCCTCCGGCAACGGCACCTTCTCGGCCGCTTGCGCCGTGGTGGTTGGAGCCGCCGTTGACTTTACACCGTCCGCCGGCTCATTCGGCTTGGCTGCCAAAGGATCCGTTTGCGGAAACAGCTTTGCGATCGTCTCCGACGGACGCGGGTCCGGGAGCGGCATCTTGCGGCCGCGGGCGACGGGGTCAAGGCTCTTCGGCACCAGCATGACAAAGTGCATGCTGTGACGAAACCGGCCGGAGATCCGCCCTGCTTCAGGACCGGCGCCATAATAAATGTCGGCGCGCGCAGGCCCGGTGATCGCCGAGCCGGTATCTTGCGCGACCATCAGCCGCCGGAACGGCGTTTTCGCCTGCGGCGACTGGATCGGCAGTTCGCCCTCGATGAAAAACAGCGTGCCGTAGACGTGGAGCGAATTGTCGACCGCGATCGATCGTCCCGGCGTCAGCGGCACGCCTTGCGCGCCGACCGCTTCGTCCTTGTTGGAGAGCGGCACTTCGCGGAAGAATACATAAGCGCGATTTTGTCGCCGTACTTCGTTGGCCCCGTCTGGATTTTGCTCCATCCACTCCCTGATCTTTTGCATCGACATCTGTTCTTTCGGAATGATGCCGCGGTCGATCAGGATGCGGCCGACCGCCGTATAGGGATAGCCGTTGTGCGCATCGTAGTTGATGCGAATGGTCGAGCCGTCCTGAAGGCGGACGCGCGCCGATCCCTGGATCTGCGAGAACAGCAGATCGGTTTGATTCTTGAGCCAGCAGATTTCGAGACCGCGGCCTGCAATTGCGCCATCTTCGATTTCGGCCCGATCGTAGTAAGGCACGAGCTTGCGGCGTCCGATCTTGCGAAACACCTGGCCTTTGTTGGGCAGGCTCGGGGAATCCTGCGTGAAACCCCGCACAAACAAATTGGACGGCCGGCGGTAGACCGGCACGTTGTAAACATCCGTCTTCGTCCGCGAGCCCTCGATGATCGGCTCGTAGTAGCCGGTGACAAAGCCCGCATCCTCGCCAAGCCGCGATATCTGGAGCGGCACGAAATTGCTTTCGAAGAAGGCGCGCGCCTTGCCGTCGTCGGTGATCTCCTTTGCCTTGGCGGCCCGGCAGGGTTCGCGCAACGAAGCGCCGAGCGCTTTGGAATCATCGGGTGGATTTTGTTGCGCGGCTATCGACTTGCAGCTGACACGAAACGCCTTGTAGGCCTCGACGTGATCATCGCTGGCCCAGCCGGCCATGCCGCTCCAGGCAAGCGGCATATATTGTCCGCCATGGACGACCAGCGGCCAGTCAAGCCTCGGATAGGGAATCTGTCGCGGCGCTGGGGCTTGCGAAAGAGTGTGACCGGCGAGCGATGAACGCACCTTGCGCGCAGCCATGGCCGCAAGCGGGATGAGGGGCAGCGCCATAATCACTAAACCGAGCGCGGCGACGATGCGCCACTTTCGATTAGTGAGCGCTACCCGTGCCAACCAGCTTCCAGTTAGGATCGCGCGAAGACGGATCGCGGGCGAATGTCCAGACATCGGTGATATCGGCGACCTTGTCCGGGTTGCCGTCGACAATGGCGCCGGTCTTGTCGCGGGTGACCGAGATCATTTGCGAGACAAAGCGGACCGTGAGCTGGGCGTTGCGGTCGCGCGCGTCGGCGCCGACGATTTCAGCCTTGTCGATCGAGACAAAGCGCGTCTCGGTCTTGCGCTCCTGCCGCTCCCGATCCTTGATCGCGGCGTCGAAACTGTCATAGACCTCGGTCGAGAGCAGGTCCTTGAGCGCGCGCCGATCGCCATTGGCAAACGCCAGGACGATCATTTCATAGGCGCTGCGCGCGCCACTGACGAAGTGGCGGGGATCGAACGACGAATCCTGGGCGGCAATCCCGTCGAGACCCTGGGCGAGCGGCGTTCCCGGCTCGGCAATCCCCTTCCAGCGATCGGTGGGCGGCGCGACATCGGCGGTCGGCGCCATCGGCGTCTGGTCGATCACGGTTCCCGGAATCGGAACGACATTGCTCTCCGGCGCGCCCTGCACGACGTTGCGCGCCGCGCGATCGTAAGGCGGCCGCTCATTTCCGGTGCGCTGTCCAAGGACGTTGCGCAAGCGGAGGAAGATGAACACGGCCAACGCCAGGAAGATGATCGTATAAATATCCACGTCGAATTCGCTTTCTGATTCTAGGCGCCGGCAGTGGACCCGGCGGTAGAGTGCCCTTTGAGCGGGCTGACATTACATCATGGACGAGTCAGCCGCATGTAAGAACGAAACCTTGGCCGGCCAATGGCACCTGCCGGCAAGATTGCCGGATCAATGACGTGCCAGCCTGTCCCGGGCTTTCACCGGCGCGCCAACGATAAGCAAGTGAATTCTAGCGCGTTTCGGCGGCGGGAGGAAACCCCGCACTGGCTATAAATCGCGCATATTCAATTATTTAGAAGCACCTCTCGTTCCCTTCCGCGGGAGTCATAAATAAAATTGAGCTTAGTCTGCGACCCACCTTGAGGTCGTCCTTGTGGAACGAGGCAGGGCTATGTTAGCCACTCGCCCCGACGAGGCTTTTTCCTTTCAGGCGAGCGCGGATGCGACAATTGGCTCCGCTCGCCAAACCGTTCCAGGAGCGATTCGCATGACCAACGGCAATGGTACGCCTCCCGAGGCGGCCCCTCCTCCGCAGCTGAACGTGTTGGCGCAATACACCAAGGACCTGTCGTTCGAAAATCCGAACGCGCCGGCTTCCCTGAGCCCGCAACAGCAGCAGCCCGCGATCAACATCCAGATCAACGTCAACGCCAATACCGTTGCCGAAACCGACTACGAAGTGGCGCTGTCGGTCGAGGGCAAGGCCGAAACCGGCGGCAAGGTGATGTTCTCTTTCGAGCTCGTCTATGCCGGCGTGTTCCGGATCGTCAACGTGCCGAAGGAAAACCTGCATCCGCTGGTCATGATCGAATGCCCGCGTCTGCTGTTTCCGTTCGCCCGCGAGATCATCGCTAACGCCGTTCGCGACGGCGGCTTCCCGCCCTTGATGCTGGATCCCGTCGACTTCGTTGGCCTGTATCGCCAGAACATGGAACGGCAGGCGGCGCAGATGCAGGCCGCCCAGGTCAAGCCGAGCTGAGGCAAATCAAGCTGAAGATCAAGCCGGGCTGATTTCGGCCGGAGCCAAAACCGGCAGGAACTCGTTCCAGATCGGCTTGTCGCCAAGCGTCAGAACAAACTCCCGATGCGCCGCGCGGTCGGCCTCTGATATCCGCGGCACGAGCGGGATCTCGCGCTGCCGCCGTGGCATTTCGCCGGCGCCGGCGACGCGGATTTCGCGCGATTCGGACGCCAGGATCAGCTGCGACTGCCGCGCCCCGATCAGATCGACATACACCTCGGCCAGAAGCTCGGCGTCGAGCAACGCGCCATGCTTGGTGCGGCGGGAATTATCGATCGAATATCGCGAGCAGAGATCGTCGAGGCGATTGGACACGCCCGGATGCTTGCGACGCGCCAGCAGCAGAGTATCGACCAGCCGTTCCCGCAGGATCGGAGGCCGCTTGATCCGGTCGAGTTCTGCATTGATGAAGCTGACATCGAACGAGGCATTGTGGATGACGAGCGGCGCGTCGGCGATGAACGCCAGGAAGTCCTCGACCTCTTCCTCGAACAGCGGCTTTGAGGACAGAAATTCGCTCGACAGCCCGTGCACGGCGAAGGCCTCCGCCGGCATGTCCCTTTGCGGATTGAAATAGCGATGGAAAGTCTGCCCGGTCGGCATGCGGTTGAAAATCTCGACACAGCCGATTTCGACCAGCCGATCGCCGCGCAAGGGATCAAGGCCGGTGGTTTCGGTATCGAGAACGATTTCGCGCATGGAAGTGAGGGAACCGACGAGGAAAGACGAAAGAGACGAGGGCGAATCAGGATCGCCCGGGCGGCAATTTAGCAGCCTCGACCAGAATGTCGCGAATTCGCGCGCGGACGGGATCAAGACCGTGCGAGGTATCCACCACGAAATGCGCCCGCTTTCTCTTCTCGGCGTCGGGCATCTGCCGCGCCAGAATGCCGGCGAGCTTTTCCTCGGTCATATTGGGCCGCGCCAAAATGCGCTCGCGTTGGACTTCCGGCGTCGTGGTGACCACGACAACCGCATCGACGCGCTTTTCGCCGCCGGTCTCGAATAGCAAGGGGACATCGACCAGCGCAACCGGCGCGCCCGACTGTTCCGCCTCCTGAAGAAATTTCTGCCGCGAGGCCCCGAGCATCGGGTGAACGATGTCCTCGAGCTTTTGCATGGCGGCAGGATCGTGCACCACGCGGGCCGAAAGCTTGTTGCGATCGACCTTGCCGTTTTCGGTCGTCCCCGGAAACGCGGCCTCGATCGCGGCCACGGCCTCGCCTTCGTACAGCCGATGAACGGCGGCATCGGCGTCATAGACGGGAACGCCGGCTTCCGCGAACAGGTTTGCGGTCGTCGACTTTCCCATCCCGATCGAACCGGTCAATCCAAGGACGATCATGTTAAAGGCTCAACAAATGCTGGCTGCGCAGAAACGCCAGCAGGGGAAACAACGGCAGGCCGAGGATGGTGAAATGATCGCCCTCGATGCGCTCGAACAAATGAATACCAAGTCCTTCGAGCTGATAGGCGCCGACGCTTGTCGTCACCGCGCTGCCTGCCTCATCGAGATAGGCGTCGATTTCGGCATCGCTGAGCTGACGCATGGTCATACGAGCAATCGACACATGGTCGAACAGTATTTTCTCATCGCGAGCGAGCGCAATCGCCGAGTGCAATTCATGGCAGTGGCCGGACAGCGCGCGCAGCTGATCGGCCGCCTGCACCCTCCCCGCGGGCTTGTTGAAAATTCGCGTTCCCAGCGCCAGCGTCTGATCGGCGCCGATGACATACTGGCCAGGGCGCCGCGCAGAAACAGCGCGGGCTTTCTCGCGCGCAAGTAAGCTTGCGACCTCCCCCGGCGCCGAAAGTTCAGATGATTGCTGGATCGCGCGTTCGTCGATATCGGCCGGCTGGCTTTCAAATGCGAAGCCGGCATTGGCCAGCAAGGTTTGCCGCGCTTTGCTCTGCGACGCCAGGATCAACGGCGCTTTGCCCAGCCACAGTGTCATTCGGCCAGCCGCTGCCTTTGCCGGTCGGAGAAGAGCTTCATGACGGCAGCCGCGGTTTCCTCGATCGAGCGGCGCGTGACGTCAAGCTGCGCCCAGTTGAACCTGGCGGAGAGCCGCCGCGCAAAGGCGACCTCATCCGCCACCGCCTGACGGTCGATATAGGTGTCGTTGTCGCGATCACCCATGCTCAGCAATCGATTTTGCCTGACCTGAATGAGACGCTCCGGCGTGGCGTGCAGACTGACGACCAGCGGCTTGGTCAGGACTTCGAGCTGATGCGGGAGAGGAATGCCCGGCACCAGCGGTACATTGGCGGTCCGGATGCCGCGGTTGGCGAGATAAATCGAAGTCGGCGTCTTCGAGGTGCGAGACACCCCGACCAGAATCACGTCCGCCTCGTCGAGGCCTTCGACGTGCTGACCGTCGTCATGCATCATCGTGTAATTCAGCGCATCGATCCGCTTGAAGTATTCGGCGTTCAGCGTGTGCTGGGCCCCTACCCGCCCCGAGGTCGGCGCGCCGAGATAGGCCTGGAACAGTTGCATCACCGGCCCGATGATCGACAAGCTCGGAATGTTGATTTCCTGGCATTTCGACTGAAGTTTCGAGACGAGATCCTTCTCCAGCAGCGTGAACAGGACGATGCCGGGTGCTTCCTCGATTTCGCTGAGCACCCGATCAAGCTGCTTCTGGCTGCGCACCAGCGGATAGACATGCTCGACAGGCGTCACATTGGTGTATTGCGCGGCGACCGCGCGCGCCACGGTGATCAATGTCTCGCCGGTCGAGTCGGACACCAGATGAAGATGGAAATAGTTGCTGGACGGGGACACGAAAAACCCTGTGTAACCTGTGAATCCTTGTGGAGCTTATCCGAGTGAATCGCAGCCGCCTCGCCTCCTCCGGGATAACCGGCTTTTTTCTTCACAAGGCTCCCTGCGAGGATAACTCCATGACGACGCGACGACGTTAGTGGGGTTTTGTGGATTTGTCTCTTTATAAACGGACGAGACGGCCTGCCAAGAGATTGAAACATTGGACGTAACGGCGATTGGCGGGACAGCAGTGAAAATTGTCGACAGATGTGAGCAACGACTGAAAAACGAACGGATGTCGTTGTGTGAGTCCAATCCACGGTCAACCAGACTCAAACCCTAAGATTCTAAAATTATTAGTTTAGATAAGAGCGCTTCACGGATATCTCTCAGCGAGACGGGAGACAGGATGTCGTTCAGCTCGATATGACTAAGCGATCTATTTGCCAGGCAAGCTTCGAAAGGTGAGGTGCAAGTGTACGAGTGGATCAAGGCGCTGCACATCATCGCGGTCATCTCCTGGATGGCCGGCATGCTCTATCTGCCGCGGCTGTTCGTTTATCACTGCGAGGCAGAGGCTGGCTCCCGGCAGTCCGAGACGTTCAAGGTGATGGAACGGCGGTTGCTGAAGGCGATCATCAATCCGGCGATGATCGTGACCTGGCTCGCCGGGCTTTACCTGGCCTGGGCCGGTCATTGGCTCTTCATGAGCTGGTGGATCTACGGAAAACTTGTCCTGGTGCTGGTGCTTTCTGGTGTGCACGGGTTTTTTGTCCGCTGGGTGAGAGATTTTGCCGCGGACCGGAATCGGCACTCACAGAAATTTTATCGTTTAATCAACGAGATACCGACCGTCCTGATGATCGGGATCGTCATTCTGGTGGTGGTCAAGCCGTTCTGAGCGCTATATCGAGCGAAGACGCCGTCTTGCGGAAACGGAGCCGATTTTCTATATTGTTGCCATTCCCACCCTACGCAGGCGGATGTGGTTGCGTCCCGGTTTCCTCATTGGGCCGGCCGCTGCATCAGGTTTGAAGCCTTATCAGGCCCTTTCCTTGCTCAGACCTGCGGACTTCCTGACTTCAGGCTCCGCATTCCAAGAAGCCACCCTGCACTCCCTCCCCTCTTAAGCACTCCACAGGACCATCCCAATGCGGGAAATCAAACTCCAAGACCTCAAAGCCCAGACGCCGGCGGAACTCGTCGCTTTTGCGGAGGAAAAAGGGGTCGAAAACGCCAGCACCATGCGCAAGCAGGAGCTGATGTTTGCCATTCTCAAGCAGCTCGCGATCCAGGAAATCGACATTATCGGCGAAGGCGTCGTTGAGGTTCTCTCCGACGGCTTTGGCTTTTTGCGATCGCCCGATGCGAACTACCTGCCCGGCCCCGACGATATCTACGTTTCGCCCTCGCAGATCCGTCGTTTCGGCCTGCGCACCGGCGACACCATCGAAGGCCATATCCGCAGCCCGAAGGAAGGCGAACGTTATTTCGCGCTGCTCAAAGTCAACACGCTCAATTTCGAAGATCCGGAAAAGTCCAAGCACAAGGTCAATTTCGACAACCTGACGCCGCTGTTTCCGGATGAGCGTTTCCGCCTCGAACTCGAGGACCCCACAAGAAAAGACCTTTCGGCGCGTGTGATCGACATCGTCGCCCCGATCGGCAAAGGCCAGCGCGCCCTGATCGTGGCGCCGCCGCGCACCGGCAAGACGGTGCTGATGCAGAACATCGCTCATTCGATCACCGCCAATCATCCCGAATGCTATCTGATCGTGCTTCTGATCGACGAGCGTCCGGAAGAAGTCACAGACATGCAGCGTTCGGTGAAGGGCGAGGTGGTTTCGTCCACCTTCGACGAGCCGGCCGTGCGTCACGTTCAGGTCGCCGAGATGGTGATCGAGAAGGCCAAGCGCCTGGTCGAGCATGGCCGCGACGTCGTGATCCTGCTCGATTCGATCACGCGATTGGGCCGCGCCTACAACACGGTCGTTCCGTCATCCGGCAAGGTGCTGACAGGCGGTGTCGACGCCAACGCACTTCAGCGGCCGAAGCGGTTCTTCGGCGCCGCGCGTAACATCGAGGAGGGCGGTTCGCTGACGATCATCGCGACCGCGCTGGTCGATACCGGCAGCCGCATGGACGAAGTGATCTTCGAAGAATTCAAGGGCACCGGTAACTCCGAACTGATTCTCGACCGCAAGGTCTCCGACAAGCGGACCTTCCCGGCGATCGACATTTCGCGCTCCGGCACCCGCAAGGAAGAGCTCATCACCGATCCGCAAGTTCTGAAAAAGATGTACGTGCTGCGGCGGATCCTCAATCCGATGGGCACGATGGACGCCATCGACTTCCTGCTCGACAAGCTCCGCAACACCAAGAACAACGCGGAATTCTTCGAGTCCATGAATACGTAAAGCACTCGGCCACTGGCCTACCTTCAGGCGTCCTTGCGCGAGCAGGGACGCCTTTTTGTTGCGTGACCAGCCGCAGCATGAGCTGCAGCATTTCCGCGTAGGCTCTACGACAAGCTCAAATCCCGTTGCCTTTTCAGGGGCTCGCGACCAAATAGGCCAATGCACCCTCGCGAGCAGACCATTTTTGCATTGTCGTCCGGCCGGCCGCCGGCTGCGATTGCAATCGTCCGGGTGTCGGGTCCGCAAGCCGGAAAGGCGCTCGCGGAGCTGGCGGGCAGGGCGGTCGAACCGCGAATTGCCACGCGCGTCCGGCTTCGAGATGGCGAGGGCCGTGAAATCGACGACGCGATCGTACTCTGGTTTCCGGCTCCCGCGAGTGCCACCGGAGAAGACGTCGCCGAATTTCACATTCATGGCGGCCGCGCAGTACAGGCGGCGTTGTTCGCGGCGCTCTCGGCGTTCAACAATGTTCGACCCGCAGAGCCCGGCGAGTTCACCCGGCGTGCCTTTGAAAACGGCAAGCTCGATCTGACCGAAGCCGAAGCGCTCGATGATCTCATTCACGCCGACACGGATCGGCAGCGGCGCCAGGCGTTGCGTCAGCTCAAGGGACTGCTCGGCGACAAGGCGCGGGATTGGCGTGCGCGCATCATTGAGGCGTCGGCATTGATCGAAGCCGGCATCGATTTTGCCGACGAAGGCGATGTGCCGGCGGAACTGATCGCGCCGGCTTTGGCGACGATCAGATCATTGCTTGCCGAAATCGAGGAAACGCTTGAAGGGCAGGGGCGGAGCGAGCGATTGCGCGATGGCCTGACCGTTGCGATCTCGGGCCCGCCCAATGTCGGCAAGTCCACCTTGATCAACCTGCTGGCGCGGCGCGAGGTTGCGATCGTCTCGCCGCACGCCGGGACCACGCGTGACGTCATCGAGGTTCAGCTCGACCTCGACGGTTATCCCGTCACGGTGATCGACACGGCCGGCATCCGCGACACGGAAGATCCGGTCGAGCAAGAAGGTGTGCGTCGTGCGCGGGCGCGGGCGGCGGAGGCGGACCTTGTGCTGTGGGTCACGGATTCCGACCACGAGCTGGACGAGAGCATGATCGCGGCCGATGCGGCCGCGCCCTGGATCGTTCGCAACAAGATCGATCTCGAGCCGACACGCGAAGTCGATGCAGGGCAGGGCAGGCTCTTCAAAATTTCCGCTCGTCAGGGCGAAGGTGTCGGCGAGCTGGTCGCGGCGCTCGCAGCATTTGTGCGCGATTACTTCGGAGCGACCGAGGATAGTTTGATCGGTCGCGTGCGGCAGCGGCAGTTGCTGCAGGAGTCGGCCGCTGGACTACGCCGCGCCTTGGCCATCGTGGGGCAGGGCGATGAGTTGATCGCCGAAGAGCTGAGGTCGGCGTCGCTTGCACTCGGGCGGCTCCTCGGCCGCGTCGACGTCGAAGACGTTCTGGATAAAATTTTTCGCGAGTTCTGCATCGGAAAGTAGTGAATAATAATTCATTACTTGGACTTGGCTAACGGCCCGTTTCACGTGAAACAAGTGGCCCGTTGTCACTTCCGAGTTTGATGGCTGCGGTATAGAAGATGCCGCATGAATTCCCACTCCGACTCTTTTGACGTGATCGTCATTGGCGGCGGCCACGCCGGCTGCGAGGCAGCCAGCGCGGCTGCGCGAATGGGCGCGCGAACGGCGCTGGTGACCCATCGCTTCTCGACGGTCGGCGCGATGTCCTGCAATCCGGCGATCGGCGGTTTGGGCAAGGGCCACCTTGTCCGCGAAGTCGACGCGCTCGACGGCCTGATGGGCCGCGTCGCCGACGCCGGCGGTATCCAGTTTCGTGTGCTCAATCGGCGCAAGGGTCCGGCGGTGCGCGGCCCACGCGCCCAAGCTGATCGCAAACTCTATGCGGCGGCGATGCAGGCTGCGATCCACGAGACCGCCAATCTGACCGTCGTCGAGGGCGAGGCCGACGAGCTCAGGGTTGTCGATGGCAAATTGCGGGGCATCCGTCTCGCCGACGGCCGCGAGCTCATCGCCGGCGCGGTCGTCGTCACGACCGGGACTTTCCTCCGCGGCTTGATCCATCTCGGTGAGAAGAATTGGCCGGCTGGCCGGGTCGGCGAGGCGCCGGCGCTTGGCCTATCCTCATCCTTCGAGCGGATCGGCTTCACGCTGGGCCGATTGAAGACCGGGACTCCGCCGCGACTGGACGGCACCACGATCGACTGGTCGGCGGTCGAGATGCAGCCGGGTGACGATCCGCCTGAGTCGTTTTCCGTTCTGACTGATCGGATCACGACGCCGCAGATCCAATGCGGCATCACGCGGACGACGGCGGCAACCCATGAGGTGATCCGCGCCAACGTGCATCGCTCGCCGATGTATTCGGGGCAGATCAAAAGCACCGGACCGCGCTATTGTCCTTCGATCGAGGACAAGATTGTCCGCTTCGGCGATCGTGATGGTCACCAGATCTTCCTGGAGCCCGAAGGCCTCGACGACACGACGGTTTATCCCAACGGCATCTCGACCTCGCTGCCGGAGGAGGTCCAACTCGGCATCCTCGCCTCGATCCCGGGGCTCGAGCGGGTGCGGATGGTCCGTCCGGGCTATGCCATCGAATATGACCACGTCGATCCCCGTGAACTCGACCCGACGCTTGAGGCCAAACGGCTTGCCGGACTGTTTTTGGCTGGCCAGATCAACGGTACCACGGGCTATGAGGAGGCCGCGGCTCAGGGTCTCGTGGCAGGTCTCAATGCCGCGCTCATCGCCGGCGGATCTCGGCCAGTCGTGTTCGATCGCGCTGACGGTTATCTCGGCGTGATGATCGACGATCTCGTGACGCGAGGGATCACCGAGCCCTATCGGATGTTCACCTCGCGCGCTGAGTATCGCCTGACCCTGCGGGCTGACAACGCCGATCAGCGCCTGACCGACAAAGGAATTGCGCTCGGATGCGTCGGGCCGGCGCGGTCTGAAAGGCACCGCGCCAAGATGGCCGCGTTGAATGCCGCGAAGGCGAGGGCGCAGTCGCTGACCCTGACCCCGAACGAAGCGGCCCGGTACGGCCTATCCCTCAACAAAGACGGCCAGCGCCGGTCCGCCTTCGAACTGCTCGCCTACCCGGAAGTTGGCTGGGACCAGGTTCGGACCATCTGGCCGGACCTCACGGCCGTCGATCCCGCGATCGCGGTCCATCTGGAGATCGATGCCAAATACGATGTCTACCTGAAGCGCCAGGTCGCGGATGTCGAAGCCTTCCGGCGTGACGAAGGTCTCGCGCTGACGGGCGTCGACTTCGACGAGGTCCCGGGCTTGTCTAATGAGGCCCGTGGCAAGCTCAAGGCGGCGCAGCCACGAACGGTGGGGCAGGCGGGCCGGCTCGACGGCGTGACGCCGGCTGCGCTCGGCATTCTGGCGGCCTACCTGAAGCGCGAAGCCCGGCGGAAAACCGCCACGGCGGCCGCGGGCGCCTAAGCCCAATGGAATTTTGTTTGATGCGTTTTCTTCTCGCGGACCGGTATCCGCTCCGCTCGAAAGCGCTACGGTGTTTCACGTGAAACAAAGCGATTCGCCATGAGCGCCGCTCACCCCCACCAAAAGCCTTCGCTCGAAACGTCCTTGGAGCAACGCCTCACAGCCGACCGTGCGGCGGCGCTGTCCCTGACGCCTGTTTCACGTGAAACAGCGGCACGGCTCGATCGCTTCATCGACCTGCTCCAGACGTGGCAGGCCAAGACCAACCTCGTATCGCCCGCGACACTGCCGATGCTTTGGAGCCGGCACGTCTCGGACTCGCTGCAGCTCCTCACCCTCGCGCCGGACGCCAAGGTCTGGGCCGATTTCGGAAGCGGCGGCGGCTTCCCTGGAATGGTGCTCGCCTGCGTCCTCGCCGACACGCCCGGTGCAGTGGTTCATCTGATCGAGCGCAATGGCAAGAAAGCCGGCTTCCTGCGCGAGGCGCTTCGCGTGACCGGAGCTGCCGCTGTCATCCATCTCGCCGATATCAAGGATATTGTGGATAGGCTCGCTGGCCCGGTCGATTGCATCACCGCGCGCGCAGTTGCTCCGTTAAATCAACTGATCGGTTTCGCGGAGCCTTGGGTGAAAAAGGGCGCAAAAGCCCTGTTTCTCAAGGGCCAAGATGTAGAAGCGGAATTGACCGAGGCCACTAAATATTGGAAAATTGAACCACATCTTCACTCCAGCCGCACGGGGGGACACGGCTGGATCGTCGAGCTCGACCGGATCGAGTGCCTCAACCCGTCCCCAAGCGTCGATGGCAGGCCGCTATGAACGAAATAGATCAGGTATTTCAAGAAGATAGTTCAATGGCCCAGCCGGGCCATCCGCGCATCCTGGCGCTGGCCAATCAAAAGGGCGGCGTCGGCAAAACCACCACCGCGATCAATCTGGGCACCGCGCTTGCCGCGATCGGCGAGCGCGTGCTGATCGTCGACCTCGATCCGCAAGGCAACGCGTCGACCGGGCTCGGCATCGATCGCCGCAATCGCAACTGCTCGACCTATGACGTCTTGATCGGTGAAGCCTCGTTGCGCGAGGCGGTGGTGCCGACCGCCGTGCCGCGCCTGCACATCGCCTCGTCGACCATGGACCTGTCGGGTCTGGAGCTCGAGCTTGGTCATACCCAGGGCCGCGCTTTCCGCCTGCGTGATGCGATCGCAGCTCTCAATCACAACGTCTCGCCGGATTCCGACTACACCTATGTGCTGATCGATTGTCCGCCATCGCTCAACCTTCTCACCGTCAACGCAATGGCCGCGTCGGATGCGATCCTTGTGCCGTTGCAGTGTGAGTTCTTCGCGCTCGAAGGTTTGTCGCAGCTTCTGCAGACGGTCGAGCAGGTGCGCTCCACGCTCAATCCGAATCTCTCGATTCACGGCATCGTGCTCACGATGTTCGACTCCCGCAACAACCTGTCGAACCAGGTTGTCGCCGACGTGCGCCAGTTCATGGGCAGCAAAGTCTACAAGACCATGATTCCGCGCAACGTGCGCATCTCGGAGGCGCCGTCCTACGGCAAGCCGGTGCTGGTCTACGATCTCAAATGCGTCGGCAGCGACGCCTATCTGAAGCTCGCCACCGAAGTCATTCAGCGCGAGCGCGAGCTGCGCCCGCATTGAACGGGATATCGTCGGTACCGAATATCAAACGGGAGTAGCGTGAGTTGAATCCAAGGGAGTTGGCGATGGCGGACGAAGCGCGTTCGCGACTGGGGCGAGGTCTTGCAAGTCTGATCGGCGATGTCGGCGGCGAAGCCGCCCACGTCGATCGGCCGCGCGCGCAGCGCAAGGTGCCGATCGAATTCCTGAAAGCCAATCCGCGCAACCCGCGCAAGGAATTTGCCGACGCCGAGCTGAAGGAGCTCGCTGACTCGATCAAGCAGCACGGCGTCATTCAGCCGATCGTGGTGCGGCCGGTGCGCGGCGCGCAGGATCGTTTCGAGATCATCGCCGGCGAACGCCGTTGGCGCGCGTCGCAGATCGCGGGCCTGCACGAGGTTCCGATCGTGCCGGTCGATGTCAGCGATTCGGACGCGCTCGAGATCGCGATTGTCGAGAACGTGCAACGCGAAGACCTCAACGCGATGGAAGAGGCGCAGGGCTATCATGCGCTCGCCAACGAATTCAAACGCAGCCAGGAAGACATTGCCCGCATCGTCGGCAAGAGTCGCAGCCACGTCGCAAACACCATGCGGCTGACGAAACTGCCGGCCGAGGTGCAGGCCTATATCGCGCTCGGTCAATTGTCCGCGGGCCATGCCCGCGCGCTGATCGGCGTGCCCGATCCGCTCGCCGCCGCCAAGCGGATCGTCGAAGAAGGTCTCAACGTGCGTCAGGCCGAAGCCCTGGCCCACGAAGAAGGTGTGCCGGAGCGCAAGCCGCAAAAGGCGAGGGGTGGGGGCGGCAAGACGAAAGACCCCAACACGGTGTCGCTGGAGAAAACCGTCAGCGATGCGCTCGGTCTTGCCGTCAGCATCGATCACCGCGATTCCGGCGGCATCGTTCACATCCGCTACCGCGATCTCGATCAGCTCGACGAGGTCGTGAGACGGCTGAGTTCGAAATCCTGAGAAGGGCGGTTAGGCGCGCCGCTTCGCGTTCACGGCAATCGACAACAGCGCGCGCTGCGCAATGACGGCGGCGAGCCCCGCCTGCTTTCGCATCTCGAGCGCGGCCGTGGCCAATTGATCGATGATGGTTGTCAGTCGCGCTGCATCAAAATTGCGAAGCGCCATCTCGACATTGGCTTTCCGTGAAAAATGCAGCCTCGGAAATCCGCCATCCAGCACGGCCGATGCCGGTGTTCCCTCTGATATCGCCAGTGCAGACTTGTGTAGCCACGCCGCCTGGCGCTGGGCTGCCGAGATGATCACGCCGGGATAGGTGCCGGCGACCATGGCCTTGGCGAATTCGGTCTCGACCGCGGCCGGGTTTCCGGCAAAGGCACCGTCGACGATGGGATCGATCTTGAGCTCTGAAGCGTCAGCCACGACCGCCATCACGTCATCGAGCGTCACCTCGCCCTTGCCGTGGGCGTAGAGCGTGAGCTTGCGCAGCTCGTTGCGCGACGCCTGGCGGTCGCCGCCGAGCAGACCCATCAACACCGCGCGCGCGTCGGACGCGATGCGCAAGGCCGACAGCTTGAGTTCGTCGTCGATCAATTTTGCCAGGTCGCGTTCGGTGTCGGGATAGCAGGCGATGGCGACCGCCGTCTTGGCGCGCTCGCAGGCTTTGCGCAGCGGCGACTCAGCCCGCAACTCGCCGGCCTCGATCACGATCCGGCAATCCCTGAGCGGCACCTCCGCCAGCGCGTCGATGCCGCTGGCAAAACTTCGCGAGCCGGCCCTGACGCGAATCGCGCGGCGGCCACCAAACAGCGGGATTGTCAGCGCCTCATCGACCAGCCGGGACGGCTCGGCCGAAAGCTCGTCGCCATCGAGCCTCACCAGCGAGAATGGATCGCTCGGGTCGTCAACCGCGGAGGCCAGCAAGGCTTCGGCGCGTTCGCGAACCAGACCCGCGTCCGGACCATAAAGCAGAATGATCGGACGCGCCGGATCTGGCCGGGCTAGATAGGCATCGATTTCTCTGCCGCGCAGGGCCACCATAACGGGATTAATTTAATACCTGTGATGTCCGGATATGCGTAGCCGCATCGTGCCGAATTGCAAAGGCTATCGAGGAGGCGCCGGCTTTCGCCGCGGGCTGATGAAGTCTCAGGCGCCTGCGAAGAAATAAGAGGCGAGCCGCGTCTGGATGTTTTCGGCGATTTCCTGACTGGCGCGATCCTCGGCATCGTGGAATGCGCGGGCGCGGGCATAGCGCTGGAAGGTGCCGGGGACGTCGTAGGAGACACGCGACGCGGTGGTTCCGGTCATCACCGATTTATTGGTGGCGATGTCGATCAGGTTGAATTGCGCGTTGATGCCGTAATTTTCGCTGGTCGGCAGCCCGGTGTTGGCATCGGTCATCAGCGTCGAACGCGTGGTCTGGATCCTGATCACGAGCCGGTGGGTCGGCGATGTTCCGGTGGCGTTGCCGTAAAGCTTGAATGCCAGGGCATTGCGGATTTCGACCCCAAGCCGCGCCTCGCGCGATGAATTAGGGACATCGAGGGGTGGCAGATCAACGCCCAACAGCTTTTCGCGCAAGCCAGGCGTGCCATCGGTGTGCTCGGCATACATCGGCTGGAAGCAACCAGCGGTCAGTGCCCCCAGGACAGCAACGGCGAAAAGCCTGGCGACGATTCGAATCCTAGCCGACGACATTGACGATCCTCATGGGAACAACAATCACTTTACGCACGGCTTTGTCCCCCAAGGACTGTTTTACCGCATCGAGGGCTAAAACGGCAGCCTCAATTTCCGCATTCTGGGCGGTGCGGGCCACAGTGACCTCGCCCCGCTTCTTGCCGTTGACCTGAACCACCAGGGTGACCGTCGCTTCAACCAGCAAATCTCGTTCGATTTTGGGCCAATTTGCTTCTGAAACCAGACCCGGCTGGCCGAGCACGCCCCAGCACGCCTCGGCCAGATGGGGCATCATCGGCGCGAACAGTTGAACGAGGATCACGGCGGCTTCGCGGATTGCCCAGGTGAGGTCGGGCGAGGGCTGTCCGGGACGGGCCATGACGTCGGCCAGCGCGTTGGAAAATTCGCGGATATGGGCGAGGCACACGTTGAAGTGCAGCCGTTCGATGCCGCTAGAGACTTTGTCGAGGGCTCCATGAGCCGCCTTGCGCAAGGCAGTGGCATCGGCCCCGAAGTAAGCGGGCCTTGCCGCGGGCGCGGCCGTGGTGATCTCGGCGGCTTCGTGCACGAGACGCCACAGCCGTTGCACGAAACGCGAGGCGCCCTGCACACGCTCGTCGCTCCAGATCACGTCGCGGTCGGGCGGAGAGTCCGACAGCATGAACCAGCGCGCGACGTCGGCGCCATAAGTCGCGATGATGTCGTCGGGGTCGACCGTGTTACGCTTCGATTTCGACATCTTCTCGATCGCGCCGATCGCAACCGGCTCGCCGGTCGCGAGCAGCGTCGCTTGCCGATCAGGGCCCGCGCTCTCGACCTTCACCTCTGCCGGCGTGACATAGGAGCCGTCGGCTTTCTGATAGGTCTCGTGCACCACCATGCCCTGGGTGAACATGCCGGCGAACGGTTCATTCATGTCGATATGGCCCGTCGCTTTCATGGCGCGCGTGAAGAAGCGGCTGTAGAGCAGGTGCAGGATCGCGTGCTCGACGCCGCCGATATATTGATCGACCGGCATCATCCGGTTGGCGACCGCGGGCGTCGTCGGCGCCTTTTCGTTCCATGGGTCGGTGAAGCGCGCAAAATACCAGGACGAATCGACGAACGTGTCCATGGTGTCGGTTTCACGCGTGGCCTTGCCGCCGCACTTCGGGCAATTGACGTGCTTCCAGGTCGGGTGGTGGTCGAGCGCGTTGCCCGGTCTGTCAAAAGTCACATCTTCGGGCAGGACCACCGGCAAATCCTTGTCGGGCACCGGCACCACGTCGCATTTCGGGCAATGAATGACCGGGATCGGACAGCCCCAGTAGCGCTGGCGTGAGATGCCCCAGTCGCGCAGGCGGAAATTGACCTGCCGCTCACCGACGGCTGCGTTGCCGCGCACTTCCGTCTCCAGCCGTTTCGCGACCTCTTCCTTGGCTTGATCGATCGTCATGCCGTCGAGGAAGCGCGAATTGATCATGCGGCCATCGCCGTCATAGGCGGTGTCCGTGATCACGAACGTCTTCGGGTCCTGGCCTTGCGGACAAACCACCGGCGTATTGCCGAGATTGTATTTGTTGACGAAGTCGAGGTCGCGCTGGTCGTGCGCGGGACAGCCGAAGATCGCGCCGGTGCCGTATTCCATCAGCACGAAGTTGGCGACATAGACCGGCAGCTTCCAGTTCGGGTCGAATGGATGCACCGCGCGAATGCCGGTATCAAAACCCTGCTTCTCGGCGGTATCGATGACTTCCTGTGCGGTGCCGATCCGTTTGATCTCGGCGATGAACTCGGCGAGCTTTGGATTTTTCGCGGCTGCCGCCTGCGCCAGCGGATGATCGGCCGAAATCGCCATGAACTTGGCGCCGAACAGCGTGTCGGGCCGCGTCGTGAATATCTTCAGTTCGCTCTCGCCGGCCGGCGTCGTCGCCTTGTCGAGCGCAAAGCGGATCAAAAGACCTTCACTGCGTCCGATCCAGTTGTGCTGCATCAGCCGCACTTTTTCCGGCCAGCGGTCGAGCGTGTCGAGGGCGTCGAGCAGTTCCTGCGAGTACTTGGTGATCTTGAAGACCCACTGATTCATCTCGCGCTGTTCGACCATTGCGCCCGAACGCCAGCCGCGGCCGTCGATCACTTGCTCGTTCGCGAGCACGGTCATGTCGACCGGGTCCCAGTTGACCTTGCGCTTCTCGCGTTCGGCGAGCCCCGCACGCAGGAAGTCGTTGAACATCTTCTGCTGGTGCTTGTAGTAGCTGGGATCGCAGGTGGCGAACTCTCTGGACCAGTCGAGTGAGAGCCCAATCGAGCGCAACTGCTTCTTCATCGCGGCGATGTTGTCGTAGGTCCAGGCCTTCGGCGCCACCTTGCGTTCGATCGCAGCGTTTTCCGCCGGAAGGCCAAAAGCGTCCCAGCCCATCGGGTGCAGCACGTTGAATCCCTTGGCGCGCATGAACCGCGCCAGCACGTCGCCGAGCGTATAGTTCCGCACGTGCCCGATATGGATGCGCCCGGACGGGTAGGGGAACATCTCCAGCACGTAGTATTTCGGCCGCGGGTCGTCGTTTTTGGCGGAAAAAATCGCCTTTTCGTCCCATTGGCGCTGCCAATGGGGTTCGGATTCGCGGGCGTTATAGCGTTCGGAGCTCATGGAATCAGTTGGCCTTGGGCCGTCCTTAAAAAGACGGCGGAATAGGCCACAAAAGCAGCTTTCCGGTCAACGGGTCGGACAGGCCAGTCTGCCTACTGATTGTAACCAGGCCGGTAGATTGTAACGGGCTATCCCGGCCAATGTGGTGGATTTGACATTCGCTACAACGTAGCCGCGACTTCTCCCAGCGAATGTCAAATCCGAAACCACACTGGAATCTAATATTTGCTGGTCTCCCTGAGGTTCGGACATTCGTAATAGTGCCAGCCGCGACGGAATAGGAATGTCAGAACCCGGACACCAGCGCGATGTCGCCCGTCTCGCCGGCCTGTGCGAGTCCGTGTTCGGCGACCCGGTTGCGGCCGCTGCGCTTGGCGACATAGAGGCTGGCGTCGGCAGCTTCCAGCAGGTCGTTCGGATTCAGTGCCTCGTTTGGCTTGAGACTGGCGACGCCCACGCTGACGGTGACGATCTGATGGTTCGAGGTCACATGGGGGATGACGAGATCGAGCACGGCCACGCGAACAATCTCGCCGATTTCGAGCGCACGGTCTGCGCCTACGTTCGGCATCAACAGGCAGAATTCCTCGCCGCCGTAGCGAGCGGCGACCCCTGCCGTTGCAAGTGCAATCCGGTTCAGCGTCTCGCCGATCCGCGACAGGCAGGCGTCGCCTTCGGGGTGGCCGTACGTGTCGTTGAACAGCTTGAAATGGTCGACGTCGATCATCAGAAGCGACAATTGACCGCCACCCTGCAGGGCCTTCGCCCATTCGAAATCCAGCCGGCTCTGAAAGCCGCGGCGGTTTGCAAGGCCCGACAGCATGTCGCTCGAAGCGATCACGGTGAGGCGGTCGTTGGACGCGATCAGTTCGCGTTCCCGCTCCGAAAGCTGGCTCGCCATCTTGTCGAACGCGCGGGCGAGCGGCGCGAACTCGGCCGGCAATCGGCTATCGGACGCCCGCGCCGACCACTCGCCGTCGCCGAGACGCCTAGCGACTGCGACAAGCTTGTGGATGGGCCGAATGATGAGTTGCTCCGCTGCAAACAGCGCACCAAGCAGCACCATCAGGCAGACCAGTCCGAGCTGCAGATAGGCGTTGCGAATGTCGAGATTGGTCGCGGCAGCGATCCTCGCTTCGTCGACAATCAGGATCAGGCGCGATTCCGTGCCGAGAATGCGTGAAAAGCGCAACGTCAGCTTGGCGCCATCAGGAGACGCGAACGAAAACGATCCCGTTGACCGCTCCGGATTGATCGCCCGGGTCACCGCCGCCGCAAGCGCCGGGACGCTGCCGAGCGGATGGCCGATCAAGCGGGAGAGATCCGAGGGCGCCGCCATCACGGTTCCCCCACTATCGACCAGAAAGGACATGACGCCGCGACGACCAGAGAGGTCGTTCATGATCTTCGACATCCAGCCGAGATTGATGCTGGCGACGATGACGAGATCCGATTCGGGATTGACCGCGGCGACGGGATAGGCGGCCAGCGCGACTGGTTCATTGTCGTACTTGGACAAGAGGAAATCGCTGAAGATGAGGTCGCGGGCCTGCCGCGCCCGCTTGAAATAGTCGCGGTCGCTGAGGTCGAGCCCGATCAGCGTATCAAGCGTTGCACATTTGATTCGTCCGTCACTGCCCGCGATCGTCAGATTGCGGATCCATGGCAGGCGGACCGGAAGGCTCGCCGACAACGTGTCACAGCTTGCGTCCGCAGTTTGCCTGGAGGCCTGGATGTGAGCGGCCGACTTGAGCACGGTCTCGACCGAAGAGATGGCTTCGCGCTGGCTGTCGGCGCTTTGTTCGGCGATTCGCGAGAATTCGGAATAGGCGAGCGCAATCTGCTTGTTGCGGGTTTCCTCAAGCGAGCGGGCGCGTTCCAGCATCAGCGGTGCCACCAGGATCAGCGCCAGCAATGCGAGCCGCGCGCGGATTCCAAATAGCTTGCCTAAGTCAGTGGTTTTGCGCTTGAAGGCTGAGCTCGACATGGTTCCCTTGTCCCAGCGCACGGTACAGGGGAGGGTTCAAGAAGCCCTGCTCGGATTATATAAAAATGGAACGATCCCCGGATTACCCCGATGTCTTCTGAGCTAACCGAAAATTTACCAAGCGGACTTGCCGCCGTTGAAGAAGCGGTCGCGCGGGCCTGCCGGGAGGCGCGCCGCGATCGGGCATCGCTGACCTTGGTTGCAGTTTCCAAGACGTTCGCTGCCGATGCGATTGCCCCGGTGATTAAGGCGGGCCAACGCGTATTCGGTGAAAACCGCGTCCAGGAAGCCAAGGCCAAGTGGCCAGAGTTAATGTCGGCTTACGGCGGCCTCTCGCTGCATCTGATCGGTCCATTGCAATCCAACAAGACCAGGGAAGCGGTCGCGTTGTTCGATGCGATCCATTCGGTCGATCGCCCGAGCCTCTGCGAAGCGCTGGCCAAGGAGTTCCGTACCCAGACCCGGCGGCCGCAACTGTTCGTTCAGCTCAACACTGGCGAGGAGCCGCAAAAGGCTGGCGTCGCGCCCGCCGACGCTGACGGCTTCATTGCCGACTGCCGTGAGAAATATGGTCTTCCGATTTCGGGCTTGATGTGCATCCCGCCGGTCAATGAGGCGCCGGCGCCGCACTTCGCACTGACCGCCAAAATCGCTGCGCGCAACGGCTTGAAGAATTTGTCGATGGGCATGAGCGCCGACTTCGCCGTCGCGATCCAGATGGGCGCGACCCACATCCGCGTGGGATCTGCGATTTTCGGGCATCGAGGTTAGCTGAAACCTACCGACACTTTGCCGAGCACGCCGAAATCGGCGGCGAACACGTCGCCGGCCTGGATCGGCAGCGGCGTGCAACAGGTTCCTGTCGTAATCACCTCGCCTTCCCGGAGCGTGATTCCGAGTGCGCGCAATTCGTTGACGCACCAGGCAAGCGCCACGCGGGGATCGCCGAGCACGTTCTTGCCATGGCCAACGTGTTTTTCGCCGCGCAAGCTGACAACCGGCCGCTCCTCGACCAGATCGCGGCTGCGCCAATCGGCTGATGTCGCGTCGCCCAGCACAAAGAGATGCGCACAGGCATTGTCGGCGATCAACTGGGCTTCGCCGGCGCTGACGAAATCGGCGAAACGCGAATCGGGGATTTCGATCGCCGGATGCAGCGCGCCGACGGCGCCGAGGACGTCCTGCACGGAATAGGGGTTTGGCCGCGGCGGTAGATCGCGGGCGAAACGGAAAGCGAATTCGGCCTCGCCGACCCGCATCTCGTTGCCTTTCATCGAAGCCGTGCCGCCGTCCGCGATGACCTTTTCGGTAAAGATGCGCCCTGCCAGCGGACCGGCGACGTTGATGTGCCTTTGTCCGGCGACGCTCGTCGCGGCGATCTTCCAGCCGAACAACGCGCGATGTGGATCCTTGCCGAGCGCCGCCTGGATCGCATAGCCCTCGAGGCGATCCTTCGGCCGGATCGAGGCCTCGAGCTGTTCCAGCTTGGTGCCGGCGCGCCAATGGTCGTTCAGCGTCTTAGCCGCTCGCGCGATCTTGTCATTGTCGAGCATGCTGCTGCCTCCCCTACCCGATGATGATCTTGGTACCCGGTCCGATCTGCCGCAACAGATGCAGCATGGCCGCCTTTGTCATCGAAACGCATCCTGCGGTGGGCGAAAAGTTCGGCCGCGCCAGATGAAGAAACACCGCGCTGCCGCGGCCGGCGATCCGCGGCTTCGTGTTGTGATCGATCTCGATGATGAAATCATAGAGATGGTCATCACGCATCAGCCGGTCGCCGCCATCGTCGCGGCCAAGCTTCACCGGCCGATTGTAATGACGGCTTGAGGGATCTTCGCACCAGGCGTCGTCGGGACGGATGGCGCGAACGGTCAGGAAAGTTTGCGGCCTCGGCGTGCGGTCGGCGCGCCACCACAAACGTCGCGGCCGGAACGTCCCTTTCGGGGTTCCGCCATCGCCCTCGCGCTTGTTGGCGATGATTCCCCCTCTCCCAAGCGCCACCGGGATCGCGTGCAGGCCGGCTATGAGCCAGCCGCGGCACGGGTTGTTGGCAGCAGCATTGACGCGGATCGAATCAAGCGGCCGGTCGCGCTTTATTTTCCGGTAAGTATCTGAAAAACGGGAATTATCCATAGGCGTGGAGAGTCTCCAGATCAGCTACCATGGGACAATTCGCCCGCGCCGCATTACAGGACATTCATCTAAAGAGGCGCGAATCCTGAGGTAGATTGCCTTTCGGCTTGTGAATTCGTAACAGCCACATACCTCATGACGTAAGTCTTGACGTCCCCCGTTTGACCCATACGACCCGGCCCGTTCCCCTCGGGCCCGCGCCGACGCCCTCATAAGGACTGTACCCATGGCCAATGCCCGCAAGATCCTGATCGTAGATGACGATACCGATCTGCGCGATACGCTGGTGGAGCAATTGTCGCTACACGACGAATTCGAGGCTTCCGCCGTCGACACCGGCGCCAAGGGCGCCACTGCCGCCAAGACCGATGCCCCGGATCTGGTGCTGATGGATGTCGGACTGCCCGATACCGATGGCCGTGAAGTCGTGCGTTCCCTGCGCAAGGGCGGCTTCAAGGCGCCGATCATCATGCTGACTGGTCATGACACCGATTCGGATACCATCCTGGGACTGGAATCCGGCGCCAATGACTATGTCGCCAAGCCGTTCCGTTTCGCGGTGCTGCTGGCGCGCATTCGCGCCCAGCTCCGCCAGCACGAAGCCAGCGAAGACGCCGTGTTTTCGGTCGGCCCCTACAGCTTCCGGCCGGGCTCCAAGATGCTGACGGGCGCCAACGCCAAAAAGGTGCGGCTCACGGAAAAGGAGACCGCCATCCTCCGCTTCCTGTATCGTGCCGGCCAGGCGCCGGTCTCGCGCGAGACGCTGTTGCAGGAAGTCTGGGGCTACAACTCGGGCGTCACCACGCACACGCTGGAAACCCATATCTATCGCCTGCGCCAGAAGATCGAAAAAGACGCCGCCAATCCGGAAATCCTGGTGACGGAGGCCGGTGGCTACAAGCTGGTGCCGTGATACGGTCCAGCTAACGATTCGTCGCGCAACTGGTCTTTCATGTCGATCGAGGATGATGTTGCCCTGCTGGAGCGTGTCCCGACCCTTCGCGTATTGGGGACGGCGTCGCTGCGAATGCTGGCCATCGGCTCCGAACAGAAGAGCTGCGCGCGCAATTCCGCCCTCTTCCATGCCGGCGAAGATGCCGACGCTGGTTTCGTCGTTCAGCGCGGCAGCTTTCGCATCGAGGACGGCGGCGCCTCGGTCGTCGCCGGTCCCGGTGCATTGATTGGGGAACTGGCGCTGATCAACGCGATGAGGCGGCCTTCAACTGCGATCGCGCTGGAAGATTCGTCCGTGATCCGTGTCGCGCGCAGCCTGTTTCAGCGCGTGCTCGAAAGCGATCCTGCGGCGGCACGCCGGCTGCGCGACGAATTCGCCCGGCGCACAAGCCAGATCGCCAGCGACATTCTCGTGGCGAGCGGCAAACTCAGCACCTGAGACGCATCAAATCTCCAGCGTGACCGTCACCGGAACGTGGTCGGACGGCCGCTCCCAGCCGCGGGCGTCGCGCGCAATGCGGAAATCGCTGACCTTTTCTTTTAGCGCGCGCGAGACCCAGATGTGATCGAGCCTCCGGCCTCGGTCGCCGACCGTCCAGTCCGCTGCGCGATAACTCCACCAGGTGTAGACCTTTTCTGACAACGCAATGCGGTCGCGCGCGACATCGATCCACTCGCCCTGGCTTTGCGCCGCCAGCAGCTTCTCGCACTCGATCGGCGTATGCGAAACAATCTTCAGGAGCTGCTTGTGCGACCAGACGTCGTTTTCGTGCGGCGCCACGTTGAGATCGCCGACCAGGACGTGATGATCCTCGCGGCGTGGATGCAGCGGCTCGCAGGATTTCATCTCGTCGAGAAAACGAAGCTTGTGGTCGAATTTCGGATTGAGCGCGGGATCCGGAATGTCGCCGCCGGCAGGCACATAGAAATTATGCAGCACCAGTGGCTTGGTGAGCTGTGCGCGCTCGCCGAACTCGACCGAGATGTGACGCGAGTCGAGCTTGTCGCAGAAGGTGCGGATATCGGTCTTCTCGAACGGCAGTCGCGAGATCACCGCGACGCCGTGATAACCCTTCTGGCCGTTCAGCGCGATATGCTCGTAGCCGAGCCGCTTGAAGCGCTTGAGCGGAAAGGCGTCGTCGATGCACTTGGTTTCCTGCAAGCACAGGACGTCAGGCCTCACCGACTTGATGAATTTGGCGACGAGGTTGATGCGCAAGCGCACCGAATTGATATTCCAGGTTGTCAGGGAAAGACGCATGCGCCCAGAGATGACGCATGTCTCCATCCGCCAATCAAGGATGAATTTCCAGATTGTCGCAGGGAATAGTGGATTGTTCGATTCAATCCGGTTGAAAGATCAGCCGGGCGGAAAGGTCTTCTCTGAAAAGTCGATCTTGAACATGCCTGGATCGATCTTCCTGGACGTATCCAGATTGTAGACGGCGACCGTGGTGTCGTAGCCCTGCGGATCGGTCACTGTCCATTGCTTGAGCTGGCCGTCCTTGGCGCCGACCATCAGCATCAGGCGGCTCGTGCCCGTCAGCAGCTGCCGTTCCTCGATGGTGATGCTGACATACATGTCGTCCGCGGTCACGCTGACAACATTGGTGTCCTTCATCAGGTCGATACGGTCCGACAGCAGATACCGTAGCGGCGTCTGCGACAGCGGGTAGAGGTCCTGGGTCGAGAGACTGCTGTTGCGGACCGCCACCATCGATCCGTCCGCGACGATCGCGATCGGATTTGGCGCGTCATATTCGAAGCGCACCTTGCCCGGCTTCTGGATGAAGAACTGGCCCTTGGTCTTGGTGCCGTCGGGCCCGACCTGGACGAAGTTTCCGATCAGCGTCTGGAGCGACGACAGATAATTGCTGACCTTGGCGGCCTGCGCCTTTTGCTTGTCGTCGAAGGTCGCAAACAGACTGAGCGGCAGATTGCGATGCGGATCGGGAATGAATGGGGTGGGCGGCGTTTGCATGGCGCCTGTCGTGGACGGCCCCCTCGAGCCGTCCGGTGCGCCGTCGCGGCCCTTTGGTGCGGACTTCGGAACTGGAACGCTCTGCGGCGGGATCGGCTGGGCGATCGCCGTCGTCGAGACGACGCCAACAGATGAGGCGGTCGCAAAAAAAGCCAAAGCGACCTGAGCGAGAGCAACGCCCCTGAAGGGGAGAGGGAATCGTTTGGCCATTCGAATTTTCTGATTTTCGATCAACGCATCGTCCCCTAGTGGTCCGATTCTAACATCGGCATCTCGGTCCGGCTCACACTGTTGCAAATGTTAGAATCAAAGGACCACTAGCAAATATGGTTTTCTAGTGGAGTTTAGGATTTGACATTCGCATTACGCATTCCGGGCGACAGGGTAGCGAATGCCAAATCCACTCCACTGGTTGGTCGCCCTTTTATCCTGCTTCGCATCAGGGCGATATCGCTTTTCCGTGAAAATAATCCAGCAATTGGTGGGATTTAGAGGGGCGTAAGTCGGCGACTAAAAGCCGCCCTCTTCCTCGGGGACCAGAATCTCGCGTTTGCCTGCATGATTGGCCTGTCCGACGATACCCTCGAGTTCCATTCGCTCCATCAGGGATGCCGCACGATTGTAGCCAATTTGCAGCCGGCGCTGAATATAACTGGTCGAGGCCTTGCGATCGCGTTTGACGATCGCAACCGCCTGGGCGAACAGGTCGCCGCCGCCATCTGATCCCATGCCGGTGGCATCGAATACCGCTCCGTCTTCCTCGGAGGGCTCTTCGGCCGTAACCGCCTCGAGATATTCGGGCGAGCCTTGCGTCTTGAGGTGACGCACCACTTTCTCGACTTCTTCGTCCGACGCGAAGGGACCGTGCACGCGGCTGATGCGTCCGCCGCCTGCCATATAAAGCATGTCGCCCTGGCCGAGCAGTTGCTCGGCGCCCATTTCGCCCAGGATGGTGCGGCTGTCGATCTTCGACGTCACCTGGAATGCGATACGGGTCGGGAAGTTCGCCTTGATCGTGCCGGTGATCACGTCGACCGACGGACGCTGCGTCGCGAGGATCACATGCAGCCCCGCGGCGCGCGCCATCTGGGCAAGGCGCTGCACCGCGCCTTCGATGTCCTTGCCGGCGACCATCATCAGGTCGGCCATTTCGTCGACGATGATGACGATATAGGGCAACGGATCGAGGTCGAGCTTTTCTTCCTCGTAAATCGCCTTGCCGGTTTCCTTGTCGAAGCCGGTGTGCACCGTGCGCGTGAGCTCTTCGCCCTTGGCCCTGGCTTCGACGAGGCGCGCATTGTAGCCGTCGATATTGCGCACCCCTAACTTGGCCATCCGCTTGTAGCGTTCTTCCATTTCGCGCACCGCCCATTTCAGCGCGACAACGGCTTTCTTGGGATCGGTGACGACCGGCGTCAAAAGATGCGGGATGCCGTCATAGACGGAGAGCTCGAGCATCTTGGGATCGACCATGATCAGCCGGCATTGATCGGGCCGCAGCCGGTACACGAGGCTCAGGATCATGGTGTTGATCGCGACCGATTTGCCGGAGCCGGTGGTGCCGGCGATCAGCATGTGCGGCGTCTTGGCGAGATCGATAATGACGGGATCGCCGCCGATGGTCTTGCCGAGGCAGAGCGGCAGCTTGGCGATGGACTCGGTCGCTTCCTTCGCGACGAGCAGTTCGCGCAGGTAAACCTTCTCGCGATGCGAGTTCGGCAATTCGATGCCGATGGCGTTGCGGCCGGGCACGACAGCGACACGCGCCGAGAGCGCGCTCATCGAGCGGGCGATATCGTCGGCGAGGCCAATCACGCGCGACGACTTGATGCCGGGCGCCGGTTCGAGCTCGTACAGCGTGACGACCGGTCCGGGATTGGCTTTCGCGATTTCGCCGCGCACGCCGAAGTCTTGCAGCACGCTTTCAAGCCGGCGCGAATTGGCTTCCAGCTCCGTCTTGGACAGCGGCCGACGATCGGTCGCCTTGGGCGCTGCGAGCAACGACATCTCCGGGAAATCCCATTTTTCGGATCGCCTCGAAGGCGCCTTGGGAGCGGCCTTCTTGCGCGGCGCACGGGCGGCCGGCTCTTCCTCGTCCCCTTCTTCCTCCTCTTCCTCGTCCTCGTCTTCGGCTTCATCCTGAGGAGCGAGCGAGGGAGCGCCGCGGCCGCCAAGGTTTGGCTCATGGCGATCGAACGAAGTGGTGCGCGGAGCGTGGGCGCTCGAGACCAGCCAGCGATAGGCCGCAACCAATCCCCAGGACAGCCTTGCCCTCAAGCTCATCAAAGCGTGCACCATCCATCCGAGCGAGATCGAGCCGCCGTCGTCGTCGCCGGTGATGTCGTCGTCGTCTTCTTCGATATCGGCTGGGTCTTCGTCCCTCGCCTGCGAGCCAACGCCGCTGGCGATGTAGAAGGTTGCAAGCGTCGCTGCGCCGAGGATGATTCCAAGTACAAGGCTGTAAAAGAAGCCGGGCGGCCCGAAGACGACGGCGGGCGCGCGCACCAGCGCGTCGCCGACGACACCGCCAAGCCCGGTTGGCAGCGGCCACCTGCCGCCATGCGGCCAGCAGCTGGCAAATCCCGCAGCCGCACACGTGCACAGGATCCAGCAGCCGAGCCGCAACGCCTCGCGGTCGAAGGCGCGGTGGGTCATCATGCGCCAGCCCCAGACCGCAATCGGGAGGATCAGCATGATCGCGCCGAGACCCAGAATCTGCATCAGGAAGTCGGCGCCAATCGCGCCGACATAGCCGGCAACGTTGTGGATTGGACGCGAGGTGGCGTGGCTGAGACTCGGGTCCTGCACCGACCACGTCATGAGGGCAGCTGCCGCGCCTGCGGCGAGCACCAGCAAGCCGAGACCTGCGAGCTCACGCAAGCGGCGGACCAGCGCCTCGCGGATCGCGACCGGCAACTGGTTGACAAGAGGAATGACACGTTCGATCGCCGGCATGATCTTCAGCCCAGGGTCTGAACCAGCCGATGCAACGCCTCGGCCGTGATTTCACTGTCTGCGACAAGCGCGAGCCGGATATAGCCCGCGCCGGGATTGCTTCCGTCCGGCTGTTGCCGGGCGAGGTAGCTGCCGGGGATGACCCGCACACCTGCGTCCCGGTAAAGCCTGACGGTGACTGCCTCGTCGCCACCTATCGCCGAGACGTCGAGCCAGACACAGAAGCCGCCGGCGGGACGCCGGTAGCCGTACCTCGATCCAAGAATCTGGTCGGCGGAGTCGAACTTCAGGCGGTAGAGCCTGCGGTTTTCCTCGACATGAGCTTCGTCGTTGTAAGCGGCGACCGCGACATGCTGGACCGGAACGGGCACCTGCGGCGCGGCAACATTGCGCAGCTCGTGAAAGGCGGAAAGAAAGTGTTTGTCGCCGGCGGCAAAGCCGACGCGCATGCCAGGCAGGTTCGATCGCTTCGACAGCGATTGAAACGCCACCACATTGGCATAATCGTCGCCGGCGCATTCGAGCATGCTGCCGGGCGCTTCCTGCGTGTAGATTTCCGAATAGCATTCGTCGCTGAAAATCATGAAGCCGAAGCGGTCGGCGAGTTTCTTCAGACGAATGAAATAGTCTCGTGATGCGACCGAGCCTTGCGGATTGGCGGGGGAGGCGATGTACATGGCGACCGTTCTCGCCAGCGTCGCCTCGTCGAGCGTATCGAGGTCAGGCAGGAATCCGTTGGCAGCGGTGGCCGGCAGATGGATCGGCTCGCAACCGGCGGCGCGGGTGCCGGCGCCATAGGCCGGATAGAACGGATTGGGCATCAGGATCGCCGGCTTTCCCTTGCGCTCGCCGACCAGGCGCACGGCCGCCAGCGCCGCCAGAAAGAGTCCCTCGCGGCTGCCAGAGAGCACCAGAAGTTCGGTCTCCGGATCGATCGGGCGCGGCAGCGTGAAGCGCCGAGAAAGCCATCCCGACGCCGCGCGCCGAAAGGGTTCGATGCCCTTGGCGATCGGGTAGCGGCCGAAATCGGCAATGTGCTCGGCCAGGACCGGCCCCACAAAGTTCGGCACCGGGTGCTGCGGCTCGCCTAAAGATAGCGTTATCAATGGCTTGGAAGGCTGGTAGGGCGCCAGCAATTCGGCGACCCGCAAAAAGGGCGAACGCTCGCTTTGCGAGTTTTCACCGCCCAAGGGCGCGCGGGATGATGCGGTCATGGCCATGCTTGTCGCGCCAGCACTCTTTTACGCAGCCGATCGGGTTTTTGGACCGGCGGAAAACGGATCAAACCACCATAGATACGGCGAGGTTAAGACGCGATTAACCATCGGTTTCGGCGACCGAAATCCGCCTTGCCGGCCACACGAAAAAAAGGGGCTCCAGCTTGCGCTGAAGCCCCTCAACGGCCGGAGCATTGCCGGGTATGTGCTCCAAACCGTAGTTCTGGACGCCCCTTCCGGGGAAGGAGCGCCCTCGGGAGAACTCACATGTTGTAGGCGCGCTCGGTGTGGTCGGTGAGATCGAGGCCTTCGCGTTCGCTTTCGACCTTGGCGCGCAGGCCGACGACCACGTCGACGATCTTGTAGAGGATCGCCGAGCCGACGCCCGACCACACCAGCGTGGTGCAGACGCCCCAGATCTGTGAGACCATCTGCGTGCCGAACTCGTAATCGGCGACCTTGCCGGTGACGTAGTCCATGATGCCCGAGCCGCCGAGCGCCGGATTGACCAGGATGCCGGTGCCGAGCGCGCCGACGATGCCGCCGATGCAGTGGACGCCAAACACGTCGAGCGAGTCGTCGTAGCCGAGCGCATTCTTCACGGTGGTGACGAAGAACAGGCAGACCACGCCGACCACAAGGCCCAGCACGATCGCGCCCATCGGACCGGCGTAACCGGCCGCAGGCGTAACTGCGACGAGGCCGGCGACCGCGCCGGAAATGACGCCGAGCACGGATGGATGGCCCTTGGTCATCCACTCGGCGAACATCCACGACAGTGCCGCGGCTGCGGTTGCGACAAACGAGTTGGTCATGGCGAGCGCCGCGCCGCCATTGGCTTCGAGGTTGGACCCGGCGTTGAAGCCGAACCAGCCCACCCAGAGCAGCGAAGCGCCGATCATCGACATGGTCAGCGAATGCGGCGCCATCAGATCCTTGCCGTAACCGATGCGCTTGCCGATGATGAGCGCGCCGACGAGGCCGGCGATGCCGGCATTGATATGCACGACCGTTCCGCCCGCGAAATCGATCGCACCCTTCTTGTTGATCCAGCCGGCATCGGCCTGCACTGCGGCGAGCTTGGCCTCGGCCGCGGCCTTTGCCGCAGCGTCGCCGCCGGCGGCGGCAATCGCCTTGACCGCATCCGAGATCGCATCCGGGCCGGCCCAGTACCAGACCATGTGCGCGATCGGGAAATAGATCAGCGTGACCCAGAGCGGGATGAACAGCGCGATCGCCGAGAACTTCATGCGTTCAGCGAAGGCGCCGACGATCAGCGCGGGTGTAATCGCCGCGAAGGTCATCTGGAAGCAGACGTAGACGAGTTCGGAAATATTGGCATCAACGCTGAAGGTTGCGGCCTTGGAGTCGGGTGTGACGCCCGACAGGAAAACCTTCGAGAGGCCGCCGAAGAAATCGTTGCCGCCGGTGAAGGCGAGGCTGTAGCCATAGAGCGCCCAGATGACGACCACGACGCAGACCGTGTAGAACACCTGCATCAACACCGAGAGCATGTTCTTGGAACGGACGAGGCCGCCATAGAACAGCGCGAGCCCCGGGATCGTCATCAACAGCACCAGCACCGTCGACGTCAGCATCCAGGCATTGTCGCCCTTGTTGACGGTTGGTTCCGCATAAGCAGCGGTCGCGGCGAACATGCCGACGGCGAGGGCCGCCAATCCCGCGCTAGTGGGACGCTTGAACGTCATTTCGTTTTACTCCTGATTGGAAAAGGTTGTGCGCGCCATCACAGCGCCGCAGCGTCCGCCTCGCCGGTCCGAATCCGGACGGCGTTTTCGAGGTTGATGACGAAAATCTTGCCGTCGCCGATCTGGCCGGTCTTGGCCGCCGACGTAATGGCCTCAATGGTCTTGTCCACCTGATCGGTCGCGATCGCGACCTCGATCTTGATCTTGGGCAGGAAGCTCACCGCGTATTCGGCGCCACGATAGATTTCGGTGTGACCCTTCTGCCGGCCATATCCCTTCACCTCGGTGACGGTCAGGCCGTGAACGCCGATGGCTGTGAGGGCATCGCGGACTTCTTCGAGTTTGAATGGCTTGATGATCGCCATAACGATTTTCATGGGTCTTAATCCCCGCTTGGACCCGGTCGAGAGGCGACCGAGGAATCTGGACTGCTTCACCACGCAAGCATGGATGGTCACGACGCGGGCACAGCCGCACACGATAGAATCAAATGCCGTGCCAGTTCTGGGACTTCTTCAAACGGTCTTTTAACGCGGAGGTTTTTCGCGCGCGTGAGGCAGGCACGGAACAGGGCCTCGCAGGGCCGCCCAAACCCTGGGCAGAATAGCCCATGATTTGTGCAAGGCGGAATGGCGAATGGACCCGGTGCTTAGCGGGCGAGCAGAAAAACGGTATTCTGGTAGCTTATTGAAGCGCCTCGCCGTGCTGCGAGATGTCGAGGCCTTCCAGCTCCTGTTGCATCGAAACGCGGATCGGAACGAACAGGCCGACCAGCTTGAGCAGGATGTAGGTCACGACAGCCGACCAGGCGAGCGTAACAGCGACGCCATAAGCTTGCGTCACGAGCAGGTGCGGATTGCCTTCGAGAAGCCCGGACTTCTCGCCGATCGAGGCGGTCGCAAACACGCCGGTCAACAGGATGCCGGTCATGCCGCCGATGCCATGGACGCCGAACACATCCAGCGCATCGTCATATTTGAAGCGCCGCTTGAGCCAGGTGCAGGCCCAGAAACACACGCCACCCGCGATCACGCCGATCAGGACGCCGGCCCAGGGCGCAACGAAACCCGAGGCCGGTGTGATCGTGCCAAGTCCGGCGACGGCGCCGGAGATCATGCCGAGCACGGATGGCTTGCGCTGAATGGACCATTCGATAGCACCCCAGGTCAGCGCGCCAGCGCAGGCCGCCAGATGCGTCGCTGTGATCGCCATCACCGCGCGCGAGTCGGCGGCGAGCGCCGATCCGCCGTTGAAGCCGAACCAGCCGACCCACAGCAAGCCTGTGCCCATCACGGCCAGCGACAGATCGAAGGGCGACAGATTTTCCACGCCGTAGCCGCGGCGACGTCCGACCACCATCGCGGCCACCAGACCGCCGATACCTGCGGACAGATGCACGACAAGGCCGCCGGCAAAATCCAGGACGCCCGCCGCCTGGAGAAAGCCTCCGCCCCACACCCAATGGGCCAGCGGCACGTAAACGAACACGAACCAGCCGATGGAAAACAAGAGATAGGCGGAGAACCGCATCCGGTCGGCGACGGCGCCTGCGACCAGCGCCACCGTGATGATCGCGAACGTCATCTGGTAGAGCATGAACAGGACTTCGGGAATCGTCTTGGCTGCCGGATTGACGCTGTCCATGGTCATGCCGGCGAGAAACCAGCGATTGAGGCTGCCGAGCACGGGGCCATCACCGACGAAAACCAGCGAATAGCCGAAGGCGACCCAGAGGATCGAGACCAGCGCCACCGCGGCGAGGCTTTGCGCCATCGTGCCGAGCACGTTCTTCTTGCGCACCATGCCGGAATAGAACAGCGCGAGTCCCGGAATGGTCATCATCAGCACCAGACCGGTGGCGACGATCATCCAGGCCGTGTCGGCGCCGTTGATCGCGGTATTTGCCGCAAACGCAGGCCGTGCAAGCGAAACGACGGCCAGCAGAACTGGCGCAGCCAGCTTCGCTGCGCGACACAGATGTGCCCCCATTGGTATTTTCCCCACCCAGACAAGTTGTTCGCTGATCCCGGCGCCGTTGCCGGGTGCGATGGAAATTTTGCGAGGTTTATAGCCTCGTCCTTCTGATCCTAAAGCGCGTCGCTGTCGGTTTCGCCGGTCCTGATCCGCAGCGCGTGGTCGATCGGCGTGACGAAGATCTTGCCGTCGCCGATCTGCCCGGTGCGGGCGCTGGTGGTAATCACATCGACCGCCTTCTCGGCGATATCGGATGCCACCGCGATCTCGATCCGCAGCTTGGGCAGGAAGTTCACGACGTATTCCGCGCCGCGATAGATTTCAGTGTGGCCCTTCTGCCGGCCGTAGCCTTTGACCTCGGTGACGGTCATGCCGTGCACGCCGATCGCGGTCAGTGCCTGCCGGACTTCGTCCAGCTTGAAGGGTTTGATGATGGCGACAACAAGCTTCATGTTCAGGCCTTCTTTTCCCGGATTTCGAAGGTCGGTCAAGCCGTGGAGGGCAGTGGCATTTCCCCCACTCCACTGCACAATAAAGTGCCGGCTGGGCGAAAAACAATTGCGAAATTGTCACTTCGGCCGATAGTTCCAGTAGCGGCACCGGCGTGATCTGCCAAGATCGCGCCCGATAGCGATAACAAGAGCCCGTCTGCATGCTGTGGGGGACAAATGTCAAATCGCGCGTGGTTCTACGCTGAACGCGGCCAGCAACAGGGCCCTTTTCCGGACGCCCAATTTCGCGACCTGATCGCGCGAGGCATCATTCGTCCCGATACGCTGATCTGGACCGACGGCATGGCGGGCTGGCAAAGCGCCGGCGACATTCCCGGCCTGTTTTCGGCGGCGGGCAGGCCCCCGCCCATGCCGGGCAGAATGCCGGCAACAGCGGGCGGCGGCGGTGGATCGCTATCGATCGATTTCGAAATTCTGGATTTTGTTCGCCAGGGGCTGATCTTTTTCGTCGGCTCCCTTCTCGTCATTCCCTTTCCGTGGGTCCTCGTCAGCACCTTGAAGTGGGCCGTCTCCCGCACCCAGGTGCCGGGACGGCCGGATCTCACATTCGCGGGCAAGGTCGAGACCATCATGTGGTGGTACTTCGGCACGATTGCCGCCGTCATCGTGCTCGGCTTCATCGGCGGCCGGATTCCCCAACTCATCTCGTTCCTGATCGAAGTGGGAGTGGCCTGGCTTGCCATCCAATGGTTTATCGCCAACCTCGCTTCCGCCGACGGACAGCCGCTCGGCTTGCGCTTCTCCGGCGCCTTCTTGCCCTATCTCGGCTGGCACGCCTTGGGCGCGCTCTCCACCATCACCATCGTCGGCTGGGCGTGGGTCTACACCGCGCAGACGCGCTGGATTTTCCGCAACGTCGAAGGCACGCGGCGCGACATCGTCTTCAATGCCACCGGCCTCGAATATCTCTGGCGCGCCATCGTCACCGTTATCGGCTGCGCCTTCATCATCCCGATTCCATGGGTGGTGCGCTGGATGATGGGCTGGGTCGCCTCGCAGATCGCGCTGGTGCAAAGAGATGCAGAAGCGGCGTAGTTACCTGCGCTCGCGCACCGAGCCTTCCTGGGCGACGGAGGCCACCAGCGTGCCATCCTGCTTGAAGATCAGCCCGCGCGTCAGCCCGCGTCCGCCTTGCGCGCTCGGCGAGTCCTGCGCGTAAAGCAGCCATTCGTCTGCGCGGAACGGCCGGTGAAACCACATCGCGTGATCGAGGCTCGCCGGCATCATGCGCTTGTCGAACAGCGTCCGGCCGTAGCGCGCCATCACAGCATCGAGCAGCGAGAAATCCGAGGCATAGGCGAGCGCGCACATATGCAGCGCCGGATCGTCGGGGAGTTTCGCGGCGGTCCTGATCCAGACATGGATGCGGCCGTCGTCGATCTTCTGGCCGAAATAGCGGCCGAGCTCGACCGGGCGCAGTTCGATCGGACGGTCTGACTCATAATAGCGGCGGATGAATTCCGGCATGTCGCGGAACATCGGCTGCTTGGCCATTTCCTCGGCGGTGAGCTTTTCCGGCGGCGGCACGTCCGGCATCTTGTCCTGGTGATCGAACGCGCCTTGTTCCTCGGCGTGAAACGACACCATGATCGAGAAAATCGCGTTGCCATGCTGGATCGCGGTGACGCGCCGCGTCGAATAGCTCTTGCCGTCGCGCAGCCGCTCGACCTGGTAGATGATCGGAATCTGCGGATCGCCCGGCAAAATGAAATAGCAATGCAGCGAATGCGGCAGCCGGCCTTCGACGGTGCGGCAGGCCGCGACCATGGCTTGCCCAATCACCTGCCCGCCAAAAACCCGTTGCCAGGAGGTTTTCGGGCTCTTGCCGCGAAACATGTTCACCTCGATCGGCTCGAGATCGAGAATGGAAATCAGGTCGATCAGGCTTTTGGACATTATGTGCTTTCTAGCGTCATTCCGGGGCGCTCGCGAAACCGCGAGCGAACCCGGAATCCGGAAGTTGCGGCGCGAGATTCTCCGATGTGCAACCGCACATCGTAGTTCACGCTTTGCGTGCCCCGGAATGACAGGCCTAGCTTACCCTTGTTTACGGGGTCTGTTTCGCCCAGCTATTATGGAGTAGCAAGCTGAGTTTTTGCAGGGTTCGAATAGGCGGTCCAGCATGTCGGTTCAGCGTGGCATTGTCATCGGCGGCGGCGCGTTTGCGGGGCTCGCGCTCGCGCTGGCGCTGCGCCAGGGCCTTGGGGGCGAACTGCCCGTCATCGTCGCAGATCCCGCGCTCGGCACACGGCCGAGCCGCGATCCTCGCGCCACCGCCATCGTCGCGGCTTGCCGCCGGCTTTTCGAGACGATCGGCGTCTGGAGTAAGGTTGCCGACGGCGTGCAGCCGATCCTGGACATGGTCGTCACCGATTCGAAGCTCGAAGACGCGACGCGGCCGGTGTTCCTGACTTTTTCCGGACATATCGAGCCGGGCGAGCCGTTCGCGCACATGGTCGAGAACCGGTACCTGATCGACGCGCTGGTGGAGCGCGCGCAAGCCGACGGCGTCGACCTTCGTCCGCTCGCGGTGTCCGATTTCTCGACCCATAGCGGCGGGATCGACGTGACGCTTTCGGACGGCAGCGTCGTCGAAGCGAGCCTTCTGGTCGCCGCTGACGGCGCGCGATCGAAATTGCGCGAGCGCGCCGGCATCGCCACCCATGGCTGGGACTACGATCAATCCGGTATCGTCGTCACGGTCGGACACGAGCGCGATCATCAGGGCCGCGCCGAAGAGCATTTTCTACCGGCCGGCCCTTTTGCGATTCTGCCGCTGTCCGGAAAACGCTCATCGCTGGTCTGGACCGAAAGGCGCGGTGAGGCGGCGCGGATCGTTGCGCTCTCGGAGCAGGAGTTTCATGGCGAGCTCGAGCAGCGCTTCGGCCTGCACCTCGGCGAGGTGAAGGCGCTGGACAAGCCGCGCGCCTTTCCGCTCGGCTATTTCGTGGCGCGCTCGTTCATCGGCGAGCGCCTGGCGCTGGTCGGCGATGCCGCGCATGTGATTCATCCGATTGCGGGGCAGGGGCTCAATTTGGGTCTCAAGGATGTTGCCGCGCTCGCCGAAGTCGTCGTGGATGCGGCGAGGCTTGGCATCGATCCCGGTCAGGCCGACGTGCTCGAGCGCTATCAGCGCTGGCGGCGGTTCGACACCATGGCGATGGGCTTGGCCACCAACTCGCTCAACTTCCTGTTCTCCAACCAATCGACGCTGCTCCGCACCGTGCGCGATATCGGTCTGGGTCTGGTCGACCGCGCCCCGCCGTTGAAGGGAATGTTCATCCGCCAGGCCGCGGGTCTCGCGGGCGATGTGCCGCGGCTTTTGAAGGGCGAAGCGCTTTAACGGCCGGTCAGTGCGTACCGCTGGCTTGAATGAAGTCGGCGACGGCGTCGATCATGGCCGCGTCGAGCGCGCGTTCCGGCTGATTGTAGGCGGCAAGATTGTCGGCATCGTCGGTGACGTCGACAAGAACGTGATTCATGTCCGGAAGCCAAAGCGTTTTCGCGACCTGCGCGGCTGCAGCGAGCGCGGAGAAATCCAGCCGCGCCACCTGTAGGTCGTGGCCGCCGCCGACGATCAGGATCGGTCTGTCGATCGATTTTATTGGTTCGATCGGATCGACAGTGAAGGCGGAAGCAACGCTCGGCTGCATCGACGGCGCGATCGCAAGCCCACGCGGCGGCGGATCGACAATCTGTCCCGCCATGATGCTGTCGATGGCCTTGAGGATGGGATCGAGAACGTCAGGCGGAATTTGCCTTTTCTCGAGCTGCGCCTTCACAAGGTCGCCTTGCCGCCGCGCCGCGGTGACGAGCAGCACCAGGCGATCAATCTGCACCTGCCGTGCGGCCAGGATTGCGACCAGTCCACCCTCGCTGTGCCCGACCACGACGATGCGGGAGAATTTTCGGCCCTCGCGCAAGTAATTCACCAGCGAGACGGCGTCGTCGACATAGTCCTTGAAACGAAAATCCTCGGGCTTGCCGAATTCAGCCTTCCATCCGCCGGCGCCGCGCTTGTCGTAGCGAAGTGTCGCGATCTTTTGCGCCGCCAGCTGCTCGGCAAGTTTCTTCAAGGTCGCGGGCTTGGCCTGCGGTCCATTGCCGTCATGGTCGGTGGATCCGGAGCCTGCAATCAACAGCGCCACTGGCGGCTTCTCGACGCCATCAGGGATCGTCAGAAAGGCATCGAGATTGCCGACACCGATCTGGGTCTCGCTGGCCGATGCAGCCGTGATCGCGCCGGCAAGGCTGAGAACCATCGCGACCATCAGCGCAGATTTGCGCATGGCCAGTGTGGTGGATTTGACATTCGATTCGGTACCGCCGCGAGTCCTCATAGCGAATGTCAAATCCAAAACCACACTGGAATCCAATTTTTGCTGGTGTCCCTTTGGTTATGACATTCGTAAACGAAGCCGCCGCGGCACAATACGAATGTCATAACCGGGACACCAGTCTCTTACTCGATCTTCCTCGCCTCTTCGGGCAGCATGATCGGAATGCCGTCGCGAATGGGATAAGCGAGCTTGGCGGCGCGCGAGATCAGCTCCTGCCGCGCGGCGTCATATTCGAGCGGGCCCTTGGTCATGGGGCAGACCAGGATTTCCAGCAGCTTGGGGTCGACGGTGCCTTCGGGGCGTTCGGGCAAGGCGGTCATGCCGCGGTCTCCTGTTACGCGCTCCCTGTATCACATTCGGACGCCACGTGTAGCTATCCGTGTAGCCATGCCCGTGTCCGGTTGAAGCGGTCGCTTTCCAGAACGCGCGGGTAAAGGAAACGCGAACAGTTCCGATCAATTTCAAACGAATCCAATAGCTAGATTCCAACACTTCTTCGGTAAGACAGCCGGAGTGCCAATGGACCACATCCGGGCGGGGCAAGGAACGATATGTTTGCTGCAAATAGACGAAAGAGCGAGCGGCGCGTGTGCCGGAGTTTCGCGAAAATCCAGTTTGGCACGGGTTCGCTGCCGCGTGACTGTACCATCACCGACATCTCCGCAGGCGGCGTGAAGGTCATTGCCGAACACGTTGATGTTCCGAACGAGTTCACGATCATCATGTCGGAAGGCCGGCCGCGGCAGTGCCGTCTGGCGTGGCGGATCGGCTACGAATTCGGCGCCCAGTTTCTGGACTGACTGCTGCCTCTCGGAAGCCTGCGACGCGCCGGGCTGACAGCTCCAGCTTAACCGGAATTTAGGGTTAAGCTGTGAGCATTTCTGGACAGCACTGTTACCCTATTAGGTCCAGAATGTACCCGTCACAGCCCCGGCCGCCCGGCCTTGCCCGATTCCGCGCCGTGCCAGTGCTGTCGGCCGTCTTGTTTCTGGGACTTTGCGGCTGCCAGACCGACGGCCTGACCGATATTACGGGATCGCTCGGCGACAAGTCGGAAAAGGCAGCTCCCGCCCATAGCCTCGACTACTACCGCGATCGTCATCAAGCCAAGCCTGACGATGCCGAAGCGGCCCTCGCTTACGGAAAAGCGCTCCGCGCCGCCGGCCAGCGGGCCCAGGCGGTCGCCGTGCTGGAGCGGGCCACGATCGCCCATCCCGGCGACAAGGCCTTGCTGGCGGGCTTCGGCCGGGCGCTCGCCGATAACGGCAATTTCCAGCAGGCGTTCGAAGTTCTCGGTCGCGCGCATTCGCCCGAAGATCCCGATTGGCGAATCCTGTCCGCGCAGGGGACCGTGCTCGATCAGCTCGGCCGCCACGACGAAGCGCGGCAATATTATGCGAGCGCGCTGCGGATCGTACCGGACGATCCGTCGGTGCTGTCCAACCTCGCGCTCTCCTACGTCCTTTCAAAGGATCTCGCGAAGGCGGAAGAAACGCTGCGCCGCGCCTACGGCAATCCCAACGCGGATCCGCGCGTGCGGCTGAACCTCGCTCTGGTGGTCGGCTTGCGCGGCCATATGGCCGAGGCCGAGAGCCTCGCCAAAGAAGGCCGGCCTCCGGAGGAGGCGGCCGCCAATGTCGCTTATTTGAGGAAGATGCTGGCGAAGCAGGCTGCTGTGAAGCCCGCGCTTGGCAACGCTGCGCGCACCGACTGAGCGCTGTGAGCGCGCCGGGATTTCAGGCGCGCAACTTCTTCATCAGCGGCCCAAACAGCGAACTCTTCGGCTTCTTCGGCTCGCCGCGACCCGTGAGCTGGTTGGCGATGTGCACGAAGGTCTTGCTGAGGCGATGCCCGGCGGAGAGTTCGGCCATCATCTGGCCGTTGTTGGCCGCGGTACCGAACATCTTCGGATCGGACGGAATGGTCGCAATCGACGGGCCTTCCATGGCCTTGGCGAATTCGCGTGGGCTGATTTCCGGCCGCTTCGACATCCCGACCTGGTTGAGACAATAGAGCGGCGGACGGTCGTTCGGGCGCGCCGCCGTGAGCATGCTCACCATGTTCTTGGCGTTCCGCAGGTTGGCGAGATCGGGCTCGGCGACGATCAGAATATCGTCGGCGCCGACCAGCGCGCGCCGCGTCCATCCCGACCATTGGTGCGGAATATCGAGCACGATCACCGGTGTCGACAGGCGCATGGTGTCGAAAATCGCGTCAAAGGCGTCGGCGCCGAAATCGTAGACGCGCTCAAGCGTCGCCGGCGCCGCGAGCAGGCTGAGATGATCGTTGCACTTCGCCAGAAGGCGCTCGATGAAAGCGCTGTCGGGGCGTTCGGCGGCGAAGACCGCGTTCGCGATGCCCTGCAACGGATCCTTGTTGTAGTCGAGGCTCGCGGTGCCGAACGCCATGTCGAGGTCGATCACCACTGAATCCATCGCCAGATCCCGCGCGATCGCCCATGCCACATTGTGGGCGACGGTAGAGGCGCCGACGCCGCCCTTGGCGCCCACGACGGCGATGATGCGGCCGACCGGAGTGTCTTCGGACGCCGAGAACAGCCCGCAGATCGCCCGGACCATGTCGAGCGTTTCGACCGGCCCGATCACATAGTCGCTGACGCCGCGGCGCACCAGTTCGCGGTAGGGCGCGACATCCTGGTCGCTGCCGACCACGACCACGCGCGTTCCCGCATCGCAGACGGTGGCAAGTTCATCGAGCCCGGCAAGAATGTCGTGACCGGGTCTGGTTTCCAGAATGATGACGTTCGGTGTGGGGACGCTGTGATACGTCTCGATAGCGGCTTCCATGCCGCCCATCTTGATCGTCAGGTGCGCCTTGGCGAGACGTCGGTCGAGCCCAGCCGATTGCAGAGCATCGGCTGTCGCCGTGCTTTCACAGAAGGCCTGCACGGATACGCGTGGCGCCGGTGCGATGTAGTCGTCGCTGAGCGGCGGCATCGTATCGTGCTCATTGGAATCGTTACGCGAATGGATCATTTGCCTGTATCGCTGAGTTTGGCCTTGTCGGCCTCGGGATAAGCGGTCGCGGTGTTCGTACCGGTGCGATATTTCTCAAAGCCTTCGGCGCGCCGCGCCTCGTAGGCCGGAGTTTCGGCGCGCGGCTGCACGAGGTCAGAGGGGTTTGCCACCATCGCCGCCATGTTGCGCTGATAGGCGCAGCCGAAATTGTAATAGGGCTTGTTGTCCATGTAGCTCGGATCCTTGATCGAGGGGCCGAGATCCTCAGGCCATACACCGCAGGGGCCGGCGACCGCCGTCATCCGTGAATAGGTCAGGCGAACGGTCGCAAGCGTGCGCGGATCGTCCGGGGTGTAGCGGTGCAACTTGATTCCGTTGCCCGGCACGCCGCCTGCTTCCAGCACGGCTCTCGCTTCGCGGTACGCGCTTTCCGCGGCCCGGGCGTTGGGCGTATTGACGGGCACGTCGACAACAATGGCGCCGGTTCCCTCAGCGACCCAGGCCCGCGCCAGGCCCGCGACGTCGTCGCGCTGGGTGAAGGACAATCCGCCGCGCGCATGGCCGACGAACAAAACGATGGAGCGATTGGCCTCCTGGACCGCGATCGGGTGCCGCAGGCGATAATCGTCCGGAACGCTTGCGGGCCGCGTCGCAACGCTTCCCGTGGTCTCGGAGCAGGCGCCAAGGGCGACCGAAAGGCCGACCATTGCGCTCATGAGGCTCAGCGCTTTCAAGCGATTGAGCGATGTCCCGGTTGTCATCGTGCTTCCCCCGCCACGGCCTGCTTAGTCGATGATGAAGCCGAAATTGGCTTGATAATTTCCGATCTGTTCCACCCGCGCCGGAACGCCGTAGATGCGATTGATCTGCGCGAACAAGGCCGACTGCGCGTCCGAGGACGGCGCAAAGCCGTCATCCGGCCGCGACAGTTCTTTCTGCGCGACCGCGCGCACCACGTAGGGCGTGACGATGACCATCAACTCGGTCTGATTGTTGACGTAGTCCTGGCTGCGGAACAGCTGGCCGAGCACCGGGATCTGATCGGCGCCTGGTATTCCGTTGACCGCCTGCTTGGTCTCTTCCTGGATCAGCCCTGCCATCGCGAGCGAACCGCCGGAGGGAATTTCCAGCGTCGTATCGGCCCGGCGGGTTTTGATTGAGGGGACGTTGACCCCGCTGATGCTGATGGAATTGTCGTTGGAGACCTCGGAGACTTCCGTCATCACGTGCAGGCTGATCTTGCCTTCGGTCAGCACGACCGGCGTGAAGTTGAGCGAGATACCGAATTTCTTGAAGGCGATCGACGGTGCGCACTGTCCGACAGTGTTTGTCGTGGAATTGGTCTGACACGTCACGCCGGTCGGGAAGGGAAACTCGCCGCCGACGATGAAGGTGGCGGACTCGCCGGAGATCGCCGTCAAATTCGGTTCGGCGAGGGTACGAATGACGCCCGCGCTTTCCATGGCGCGCAGGGTTGCCGTCACCGTCGGGATGCCGGCCTTGTTGACGGCTGAGGCGACCAGCGAGTTGCCGGCGACAAGCGGCTGTCCGTTTGCAGTGAACGGGTTGGAGTTGTTGAAGTTCACCACCGCCGTGCCGTAATTCATGTTGGCGGAAAGATCGATGCCCAGCTGCTTGATGATATTGCGCTGAACCTCCGCGACGCTGACTTTCAGCATCACCTGGTCGCGTCCGCGAACCACGATGGAATTGACGACCTTGTCCGTGCCGCCCACGAGACGCGCGGCGACATCGCCGGCCTGCTGGGCTTCGATCGGGGTTGAGACCGATCCGGTCAGCATCACGCTGTCGCCGATGCCTTCGGCTTGAATCGCCGCGGCAGGCAGCATCTGTTTCAGCGCCGCGCGAATGCCATTGAGATCGCGCTTGATCGCAATGTCGTAGGCGGCGATCTGGTTGCCGTCCGCATCAAAGAAAACGACGTTGGTTTGTCCGACGGCGGAGCCGATGACGTAGGCGCGCTGCGGCGAGCGAATGACCGCATTTGCAATCTTCGGATCGGCCACCAGCACGTCCTTGACGTCGCGCGGCAGATCGATGATGGCGGATTTGCCGACGCCAAGCGCTAGAAAACGGGTCTTTACCGGAGGGGCAGGGATGCTCGATGTGGTGGCAGGGTCGGACGTGCGGGAAGCAGCAGCCGGCGCGGTGATGATCGCGGGTCCGGATGTCGTATCGCTCTCCGCGGCGGCAGCCGGTGTCAGGCCTGAAAAAAGCGCAAGAACGGCCGCCGAGGCAGACAGCGCGCTGATCAATGAGGTTCGGATAGACGTCCGGCTTCCCCGGTGAGCCATATTCTTCGTCCTTCTGGTCATGGGCGTCTTTCCGGTCACTTCACGGGAGCCGCGGCGTTACCCGGGTTGGTGACGCCATAGCGCACCACGTTGATGGTGGGTTGCGCGTGTTCGCTGGCGCTGATCGCGACCTGGTTGGCGTCGGCGATGCTGCGCAATGCCAGCGACAGCGTGCCGGCCTGGCGTGCAGATGCGAGCTCGGTGGTCTGCTCCGGCTTCAATTCAAGCGTGACCGTCTTGCCGACGACGCTATTGGTTCCGTCTTTTTCCTTTGGTGCCTGATCGATGGCGAGCACACGAATATTGGACAGACGGATCTCGGAGACGACGATATCGGGCTGCGACGGGACAGGGTTCTTCAGGCGGCGGGTGAGAATGACGTCGACGCGATCGTTGGGCAGAACGAAGCCGCCCGCGGCGGTTTCCGCGGAAATCTCCGTAGCGACCGCGCGATATCCGCTTTGCAGGATCGCGGCCATGAAACCGGAGCCGTCGGCCTTCACCAGTTTGGCTTCCCGGATCGGCTCGCCGGCGACGAAGGGGGCGCGCGCGATCGAGCCCGCGAGCTGTTTGGCGGCATCCGCGCGATCCTTGCGGCGGATGAAGTTGCTGCTCGACGTCGACGCCGGCCAGGTCTGCCAGATCATGTCGTCGGCCGTCAGCGACTGGCCGAGCGTGATGTCGGCTTTGGCCACCAGAACATCGACCGTTTCGAGCTGGGCGACGGGCGCGGCCGGAACGTTTGGCGTGCTGCCCGTTCCGCTTGCGAGATAGGCCGCGACGCCACCGGCGCTGAGAGCGATGGCTAGGACGACAATGCGGGCAATGTTCATACGCGGATCTACTTGTTACGCAGGTTACTGGACGGGGCTTCGCGAGAAGCCCGTCATCAGCGATGACTAAGCCGTAAAGGTATAAGCGACCTTGAAACCCGTGGCGTTTGCCGACCACCTCCGGCCGATTTATCCGCATGGTGAACGCAAGGTTATTGTTTGCGACGGCCGGCGCTGAGCCCGTGACGCCAGGCCCGGGATAACCGCTTGAGAATGAAAACGAAGACAAGCGTCCGTTAGGCGGTGCGGCGATATCGTGGCGACGGCGGTCAGGTTTCAGTCACCATGCCGGCAAAAGCCATCGCGCCCCTCGGCGGCGGTGCTTACGGCGGAGCCAGCCGGAGCATGTCCTCGAGCGATGACGGCGCCGCCGGTCCGTTGCTCACTCGGCCGTGAAACTGGTGATGAGGCGCTCGATCGACGCTGACGGAGCGGCCTCGCAGTTTAAAATTCCTCTAAGATCAATGTGTTTTAACCCGCCAAGCTTGACCTGCACGCCGGTCGTTGAAAATACAGCTTCATGACCGCCATCGATCGAAACAATAGAACGCCCGAGACGCGGCTTGGCATGGCCAAGCGCGGCTATTCCGGCGTCATCCATCAAGTCGACGCCGAGGGGGTGGATTCTTCGCTTCCGGCGCTCGAACTTGAAAGCCGCCTGCTTGAACTCGGCTTCGTCGAGGGAGCCAGGGTAGAAGTGCTCCACGAAGGCATCGTCGGGCGCGACCCGATTGCCGTTCGTGTCGACAACGTCACCGTTGCAGTGCGCCGGCGCGAGGCGATGGCCGTCATAGTCGTTTGACGAGGTCTATCGCGCTATGGAAGCTCCGTTGATGCATCTGGCCCTCGTGGGCACGCCCAACAGCGGCAAGACCTCGCTGTTCAACGCGCTGACCGGCAGCCGGCAGAAGGTCGCGAACTATCCGGGCGTCACCGTCGAGCGCAAGGAAGGCTTTTTCGTCACCCCGCTGGGGCGTCAGGCGTCCGTGGTCGATTTGCCCGGCACCTACTCGCTGCGCGGCCGCAGTCCGGACGAGGAAATCACCCGGGATTTCGTGCTCGGCCGCGCTAGCGGCGAAAAGCCGCCGGATCTCGTGCTGTGCGTTGCCGATTCCACCAATCTGCGGCTGACGGTCCGTCTGCTGCTCGAGCTCAAGCAGACCGGCCGGCCGCTTTTGCTGGTGCTCAACATGTTCGACATCGCAACGCGGCGCGGCGTCTCCGTCGATGCCGCGCGCATGTCGGAGATGCTGGGCGTTCCGGTGGTGACGTCAGTTGCCGTGCGCAAGGCAGGAATCGCCGAGCTTTTGCGCAAGACCGATGAAATCGCCAAGCAGGCGCAGGTCTCGGTGCAGCAAAATCTCTGGAAACCGCTATCAGTCGCAGAGCTGCGCGCGACCCAGCGCGAGGCTGACAAAATCATCGCCGCGACCGTCAGCCTGCCGGCGAGGCCCGATACCTGGACGGCGCGGATCGACGCCGTCGTGCTGCATCCGGTGGCGGGGCTTCTCGTCCTCGCTTCGGTTCTGTTTGTGATGTTCCAGGCGGTGTTCGCCTGGGCGCAGCCGCTGATGGAGCTTTTGTCGGATGCGTTTTCGACGCTCGGCCAGTTCGTGCACGACACGCTGCCGGCGGGACTGGCGCAAAGCTTCCTTCAGAACGGCGTGATTTCCGGCGTCGGCAGCGTCATCGTGTTCCTGCCGCAAATCATCATCATCTTCCTGTTCATCCTGCTGCTTGAAGATTTCGGCTACATGGCGCGCGCCGCGTTCCTGATGGACCGCATCATGGGCGGCGCAGGCCTGCACGGACGTGCCTTCATTCCGCTGCTGTCAAGCTTTGCCTGCGCCATTCCCGGCATCATGGCGACGCGCGTCATCGACAACCGCCGCGACCGCCTGACGACGATCCTGATCGCGCCGCTGATGACCTGCTCGGCGCGGATTCCGGTCTATACGCTGATCATCTCCGCCTTCATTCCCGATCAGGAGGTCTGGGGCTGGGTCAATCTCAGGGGCCTCGTGATGTTCGGTCTCTACGCGGCCGGCATCACCAGTGCTCTCGGCGTGTCTTTCCTGATCAAATTCTTCATGCTGCGCGACTACGCACCCGCGCCGTTCATGCTGGAATTGCCGGACTACAAGATGCCACGTCTCAAGAGCATCGCGCTTGGCGTCTATACGCGGGCGAAAATGTTCCTGCAGCGCGCCGGCACCACGATCTTCTCCATGATGGTGTTGATCTGGTTTCTCGCTTCATTCCCGCAGCCGCCCGTGGGCGCGGAGGGCCCCGGCATCAATTACAGCCTGGCAGCGATCATCGGCCACGCCCTGGCGCCGCTCTTCGCGCCGCTCGGCTTCAACTGGCAAATCGTGGTCGCGCTGATTCCGGGCATGGCGGCGCGCGAAGTTGCGGTCGCTGCGCTCGGCACGGTCTATGCCATCGAGGGCGGCAAGGAAGCCGCCGACCAGATCGGGCAGGTGCTCGCCACCAAATGGAGCCTCGCCACCGCGCTGTCGCTGCTTGCCTGGTACATCTTCGCCCCGCAATGCGCGTCCACGCTCGCGGTGATCCGGCGCGAGACCGGCGGCACGAAATGGATGGCGCTCACCTTCGCCTATATGTTCGTGCTGGCCTACGCGGCGAGCCTACTGACCTACAACGTCGCGGTCGCGCTCGGCGCGGGCTAGTGCGGTGACGTCTGGCGTTCGCCGTCGTCAAACCGTCATCCGTGTCCGTTCGGGATGTTTAGTTTTGTTCTAATTCTAAAGTAGAGCGATTCCAGTTTCGCCGCTCCACTTTCGAATCCCCGAAACAAAAAGCAATGAGTACTACGTGCCCGCGTAATCGCGGAGCATCTGATTTCCGCGGATTGGGGGCCTCATGCCGCGGTGTCATTTTCTGCACTTTGCTTCGTCGTCATTCCCTTCGTTTGGCCGTTCGAGACGACGAATGCTGCTCGCGGCAACCGCCATGTCGGTCATCGGTTGCAGCAGCGCCTGGGCTGCCGACGGCGACGTCAATGACGCCGTATTGAAAAAAATGGAGGCGATGGAAAAGCGCATTCAGTCGCTCGAAGCCGAGCTCAAGCAAAAGCGAATTGCCGATGCCGCAGGGCAGGCGTCGACGGCCGAGAAACCGGCGCCTTCGGAAAAGAAGCAGGCCACCGGAGCCGACAAGGCGCAGAAAAAAGCGTCAGCGCCGGAGGCCGACAAGGACGCCAAGCTCAAGGATGCCAAGACTGACACCAAGACTGCTGCCGCGCCGGAGCTGCCGCAAGATCCGAAAAGCAAACCGTCATCCAAGTCGAAGACGCCCGACTTTTCCACCCCGCCGTCCGATCTCCCCATTCTGGGTGTCGCTCCTTCACCCGTCGCCGGCCTGAGCATCGGTGCCTACGGCGAGGTCAAGTTCGGGACGATGCAAAATCCCGCTGCCAACGGTCAATGGCAGAATGGCTTCGATACCGCGCGAATGGTGTTGTTGCCGACTTACGCGATCACCGACAACATCATCTTCAATGCCGAAATCGAATTCGAGCACGCAGGTTCAGGCTTCGACAACGACGACAAGCTGCACGGCACCGCCGAGATCGAGCAGCTCTGGGTCGATTTCAAGATCATCGATCAGTTCAACTGGCGCGCGCCGGGCATCGACCTGGTGCCGATCGGTTACATCAATCAGCATCACGAACCGACGCAGTTCTACAGCGTCAACCGGCCCGAGCTCTACAACAGCATCATCCCCTCGACCTGGAAGGTGCCCGGCACGAGCGTGTACGGCACCATCAGCGAAGACCTGAAATACCAGGTCATGGTCAGCGCCACCAACGAGGACTTTGGCGACTCCTTCGACAATCGCACGGCAGCCAAGACCGTGCCTTTGCCGGGCACGCCTTACTTCCCGGGCATCGACGGGCTCAATGGGCTCGTATTCTCAAATCCGCCGCTCGGCGATTTCCAGCAGCTCTCCAATGCGGTGGCGGTGTCGGGTCGTCTCGACGTCACGCCGACCATCCTTCCGGGCTTCGGAGGCAGCGTGAGCGCTTATTATTCGCCCAATACGACGCCGCGCGGCGCCCATGGCGACTTCGGCAACTTCCTGGGCGGCTCGAGCCTCGCCATGTTCGACGCCGAATTCCGCTACCGCGTGCCCAATACAGGCCTCGAACTCCGCGGCGAGTATGTCCGGGTCGCATTCGGCAACCCCGCAAATCTGCGCGCCAACAACGACACCGATCCAACCGACAATGTCGGAAAATCGATGTTCGGTTATTCCGGCGAGATCGCCTATCACGTTCCGCTCGGCACCATCCTCAAGAGCGAATGGGAGGCGGTGCCGTTCTATAACTACACTTACGAAAATCTCCAGACCGGCGGATTTGCCGGAACGGATGCCAACCTGCCGACGGGTGCGGGCCAACGCCAATTCCATACCGCGGGCGTCGCGGTCTTCCCGTCGCCCAAGATCGTGCTGAAAGCGACCTATCAACATATCATCGACAAGAGTCTCGTCAGCGCGCTCTCGGATTCGTTTCTTGGCGGGGTCGGCTTCTTCTTCTAAAGGCGGGCGAGGAAGCGCGCTTGTGAAAGCGCCGCTCCATCGAAGGCGATGGCAGGACGGCGGATTGAATGGAATGACCGGAGTTTAAGTGAATCATGACGGAATGGATTCGATACACATTGCCGGTGGCGGCGATCGCATCGGTCGCCTCGCCTGCCTACGCGATGGAATATCTTTCGATCGAAGAAGCGCAGAAGCAGGCGTTCCCGTCGGCCAGCCAGTTTACCCCGATTCAGGCCGGAAGGATCTGGAAAGCCGAAGCGGGCGGGCGCGTTGCCGGCTATTTCATATTCGACCGCGTCGTCGGCAAACACCTCTATATCGACTATGCCGTCGCGCTGACGCCCACGGGGGCGGTTCAAAAGGTCGAGATCCTGCAGTACCGCGAATCCTACGGGGGTGAGATACGAAGCCCGAGCTGGCTCGCACAGTTCGTCGGAAAGACCAGCACCAGTTCGCTCAAGATCAACGGGGACATCAGAAATATTGCCGGCGCGACGCTATCGTCGACGCATGTCACCGAAGGCGTGAAACGAATATTGGCGACCTATGGCAGCCGCCTCAAATAGGATACGCCGCGCCAGGCCATTGCTTGGCACGTTCGTCGAAATCGAAGCGGCGGGGCCTGCGCAAGCCGAAGTCGTCGGCGCGATCGACGCCGCGTTCGACGCAGTTTCTGGCGTGCATCGGCTGATGAGTTTTCACGAGCCGGACAGCGATGTCAGCCGCCTCAATCGGCAAGCGTTCGATCGGCCCGTCAAGGTTCATCAATGGACCTTCGATGTTCTCAAGACGAGCATCGAGCTTCATCGCGAGTCGGACGGCCTCTTCAATATCGCCGTCGCGCCGATCCTGCAGGGCATGGGCTTGTTGCCTCGGCATGACGAAGATGAAGCCGAGGCGATCGCGCGCGAAGCGATAGAGCTGCTCGAAGGACGGATGATCCGCTTTCGACATCGCGGTACGAAAATTGATCTCGGCGGAATCGCCAAGGGCTTTGCGGTCGATCGCGCACTGGATGCGCTTCGCCACTCGGGCGCGGTGACCTGTGGCCTCGTGAATGCCGGCGGCGATCTCGGCGCTTTTGGCGCCGAGGTGCAGACGGCCCATATTCGTCATCCTCGCCATCCCGGCCGCGTAGTCTGCCGCATTGAATTCGCAGGCGAGGCGCTGGCGTCCTCCGCGCGGCGGCTCGATCCTTTTCAGTCAGCACAGAGCGACGGATCGGCGATCGTTCGGCCGGATGGCAAGCCTCTGACAAACGCGATCGACGGCGTGACGGTTCGTGCGCCGTCCTGCATGATCGCCGACGCCTTGACCAAGATCGTCATGATTTCGGGCGCGGACGCAGGCAGCTTGCTTGAGCTCTATCAAGCAAGCGCGCTACTGATCACCTCGGACAGCGAGGTCCGGATTTCCCCCGATTTGCAAAGCGTAGTGCACCTTGCGGCTTAGTCTCTCATTCCGGTACGCGATCTATGCGGCGTTCGCCGTGCTGCTGCTTACTGGCTGCGGCTGGCTGCTGGCCGACTGGGAAAAGGATATTTCCAGCGACGAGATCTGGCAGCAAAGCATTGCCTATCTCCTGATGGTGCATGGCGGCACTGCCATGGCGGCGCTCCTCCTGATCGGCGCCCTCGTCCCCGTCCATCTGGCGCGGGCATGGCGGGCCCGAAAGAACCGTATTTCCGGATCGGCGATGGCGACGTTCATTGCGATCCTGATCGGGACCGCTTTCGGGCTTTATTACCTCGGATCGGAGAGTTTGCGGCCGTGGATGAGCTGGATCCACATTGCCGCCGGAGTCTCAATAGCTCTTCTGTTCCCGCTGCATATCTACCTGGGTCGGCGCAAATCGGCTTAGGCTCGCGATTCGAGTAGGATTTCCACTTTCTCGGATCATGCTCCGGCGCAGCGGGCTATTGCAGTCCGGTGTCGTTGCTGGTGCGTTTCTTGGCGAGATCCATCTCGGTCACCGCGATCAGGATTTCGGCGCGCGTCTTCAGATCAGGCGCTTCCAGCATCGCCTGCTTTTCCGGCGGCCCGTAGGGCGACATCATCGCCAGCGCATTGACCAGCGCTTCGTTGGGGGCGTTTTCAATGCCTTCCCAGTCGACCTTGAGGTTGTTGGCGTCCAGAAATTCTGTCAGCGCCCGCAGCAGCGCATCGCGATCGACCGCCTCTTCGCCTTTGCGCGCGGTGAAATCGTCGAGATAGGGAAAGTAGTCGACCTTGCATTGCCGATAGGCCGTCAGCACGGTTTGTTCCTCGACCACCTTGAAGCGGGTGATGCCGGTGAGCTCGAGCACATAGCGGCCGTCGCCGGACTCCGCGAGTTGGGTGATGCGGCCGACGCACCCAACCTGAAAAAGCTTCGGATTGGACTCGTCCCGCGAATGGGCGACGTCGGGCTGGATCATGCCGATCAGCCGATGGCCGTCGCGGAAGGCGTCGTCGACCATCGCGAGATAACGCGGCTCGAAAATATTCAGCGGCATTTGCCCGCGCGGCAGCAGCAGCGCGCCGGGCAGAGGGAATACCGGAATGATCTCGGGAAGGTCTGCAGGTCCGCGATATTCGGCATTGATCGGCATTGCGTTCACCAGCGCATATCGTGCCTTAAATCGGCTCCACGCCGTTCGCGTAACCCCGCGCCGGGCAGGCTGATGCCTGCCGCCATCGCGAAATCCGGGTTACGAAAACAGGATCGTCGACAGCCGCTTCCTTCCTTCAACGGTCGCTTCGTCGGTCGCGCCCCACGCGTCGAAGAACTGTACCAGTTGCTTGCGGGCGCCGTCCTCATTCCACTTGCGGTCGCGCTTGACGATTTCGAGCAGTTGCTGGGTTGCTTCCGTTCGTTTGCCGGCGGCGTTCAGCGCAGTCGCGAGATCGAAACGCGCCTGATGATCCAGCGGGTTTGCGGCGACTTTCTGTTCGAGCTCAGTGAGCGGTCCGAGCGAACTTGCCTGTTCGGCCAGATCGATCGTGGCCTGCACGGCCTTGACGGCCGCATCGCCGCGCTTGGATTCCGGAACCATCGCCAGCGTCTTCTTCGCCTGATCGATCGCGCCAGTCGTGGCGTAGCATTTCGCCAGCCCCGCGAGCGCCGCGATATTGGTGGCGTCGGCGGAAAGCACCTCGGCGTAGATCGAGGCTGCGGTCGCGGCATCGCCCTCGGCGAGCAGGGTTTCAGCTTCTTTCAGGACCTCGGCGATGTTCGGCTCGCCGGGCATGCCGGCGGTCAGCTTGTCGACAAAGGCGGTGACCTGGCTTTCCGGCAATGCGCCCATGAAACCGTCGGCCGGCTGGCCGTTGACGAAGGCGATCACGGCGGGAATGGACTGGATGCCCATCTGGCCCGGAATCGCCGGATGCTCGTCGATGTTCATCTTGACCAGTTTGACCTTGCCCTTGGCGGCGCGGACGACCTTTTCAAGGATCGGCGTGAGCTGACGGCAAGGGCCGCACCACTGCGCCCAGAAGTCGATCAGCACCGGCTGCCGCTTGGACTCCTCGATCACATCCCTGACGAAACTCTGGGTCGTCGTTTCCTTGATCAGATCGGGCGCTGCCTGCGGCGCGGCGCCGTTGCCCTGTTCTACTATCGTCACGGGAATCCTCGTCTGATGTCTTGCCGGGTTTCGTTGGCGGCTTTGGGCCTCTCTAGCACGGTCCAGCGCCGCCGGTCAGAAGTTCTCTCCCCCAGATGGCGGCTGGCGGGGGAATTTCAATCGGCTCGGGCAATCCGCCGGCCAGCCCAGGGCGGGCGGATATCGGAGATCGGGTGGGCGATGGCCCGCCGTCGTTTCACCATGGCGCAGCATCGCAAAAGCCTCATGGAAGATGAGCGTGGCCGAAGCCTATTACAGCACCGTGTTCGAGCATCCAGCCGACGAGATTTGGAAAATCATTCGCGATTTCAATAACTATCCGGTGTGGGTCGGCGGCGCCGGCGAGAGCCGGATCGAGCACGGCAAGTCCGGTGACACCATCGGCGCCGTTCGGAACGTGCTCTATCAGGGACAACGGATACGCCAGCGCCTCTTGGCGCAATCCGATGTCGAGCGGTCGCAGACCTACGAGTTCTGTGATGCGCCCACGCTGCCGGTCACGGGCTTTCGGGCCACGTTGCGGGTCACGCCGGTCGTCGACGGTGATCGTGCCTTCGTCGAATGGTGGGCAACATTCGATTGCGAGCCTCTTTGCCTCGGCGAATTCACCGAAACGCTTCGAATTCGGTTTGGAAATTGGCTCCAGTCTTTGCGCGAGTCGATGGCGTCTCAAGGGGCCGGGTTCCCGGCAGTTGCCGATTCAAGCGGTGGATAGCGGCCATTTCGGGCCAATATTGACAAAATTGCAGCGATATCCGGCGTTTAATCTATTTTCGCTTCGCCATTGCTGGCTGTTGCATTCGCGGTCCGCATTTGGCATAGGTCTGCCGTCGCTCGTGACAACAAAGCGACGTCACCTCAAGGATGCGGGTGTAGCTCAGGGGTAGAGCACGACCTTGCCAAGGTCGGGGTCGAGGGTTCGAATCCCTTCGCCCGCTCCAGGTCTCCGCGAACCATCAGGCCGCCATGTTCGGCCACACCGTTCGGCGGAATTTTATTCTCTCAAATGTTGACGCCGCACGACCCCGATCACGCTTTAGTCGGAGGGCTCTGCGCTTCTCTCCCGCAGAGGATGTGCTAGGATTTTTTCAGCCTCGTGAGCAGACCAAGGTTCTGCCGCAGAGGTATCTGAAAAAACAAGATCGCAGCCGCTTCGGCTGTACAGGGAGAGAGACGCGATGAAATCGGCTTTCAATCGATCTATTCTTGCGCTCGCAACAACCGCGATCGTCGCCATGGGCACGGCCGGCCAGGCCAGTGCGCAGGACAAGCCACTGAAAAAATACGAATCCGGCACCAAGGAATTCTGGACCCACCCGCCGGATGACTGGTTTCTCGGTGACGAGACCGAGGCCCAGAAGGGACTAGCGCCGAAAGCAGGTCCGCCGACCGGTTTGTCTGATGCGGAGCTCGCAACATCGCTCAAGAAGATCAAGCTGCCGCCGGGCTTCAAGATCGAAGTTTATGCGTCCGGCGTTTTGTCGGCGCGGCAGATGGCCTGGGGCGACAAGGGCACGCTGTTCGTCGGCTCGTTCGGTCTCGGCAACGTCTACGCCATCAAGGACAATGGCGGGAAGAAAGAGGTCAAGACTATCCTCAAGGGGATGAATCCGCCGATGCCGACCGGCATCGCGTTCAAGGATGGCGCGCTCTACGTCATCAACGTCAACAAGCTGGTCCGCTACGACAACGCCGAGGCCAATCTCGACAAGCTCGGCGACGGCAAGGTCGTCTACGACGACATGCCCTCTTATGCCGCGCACGGCTGGAAATATCTCGCCGCCGACAAGGACGGCTGGTTCTACGTTCCGTTCGGACCTCCTTTCAACATCGGCATTCCTCCCACCAGCGTGTCGCAGATCCGGCGCGTCGATCCCAAGACCGGCAATGCCGAGCTGGTCGCGCTCGGCGTCCGCAACAGCGTCGGCGGCGACGTCGATCCGCGTACCGGCAAATACTGGTTCACGGAAAATGCGCGCGACTGGATGAGCGACGATACGCCGAGCGACAAGCTCAACATGATCTCCAAGCTCGGCGAGCACTTCGGCTATCCCTATTGCCACCAGGGCGACATGCCGGATCCGAAGTTCGCGATGGGTCACAAGTGCTCGGAGTTCACCCCGCCGGTGCTCAATCTCGGTGCCCACGTCGCTCCGCTCGGCATGAAGTTCTATACCGGCAATCAGTTCCCTGCCGAGTACAAGAACTCGATCCTGATCGCCGAGCACGGCTCGTGGAATCGGCATAAGTACCAGGGTGCGCGCATCGTCCGCGTCACAGCCGATCCGGATGGCAAGAACGCCAAGCAAACGGTGCTCGCGGAAGGCTGGCTCGACGGCGACCAAAGCTTCACGGGCCGTCCTGCCGACATTCTCCTCGACAAGGATGGCTCGATCCTCGTCGCCGATGACTGGGCCGGTGCGATCTATCGCATCAGCTACAGCAAATAGACGCTAGATCCATGAGACTGCGGCCGCCCGGCAACCGGCGGCCGCAGATTCGTTTTGAGCAGCGAACAAAATCTGGTGCCAGTCATGCGTCGAGTTTTTCTCAATATCTTGTGCGCAACCGCTCTGTCTGTTGTGATGACGGCTACGTCGCCTGCCGCCGACCTTGAGGCGGCGAAGAAAAAGGCGGAGCTCTGCGCCGGCTGTCACGGCGAGAACGGTATCTCGCAAATGGAAGGCGTTCCCTCGCTTGCCGGACAGCAAGACCGCTTCATCCAATGGCAGCTGGTGTTTTTCCGCAGCGGTGCACGGAAGAACGAGCAGATGCAGCCGATTGTCGAACAGCTCGACAACGAGGATATCCGCAACCTGGGCGCCTACTTTGCTTCGCTCGCGCCGCCGAAGGCGCCGCAGGCGGACGACAATCCGGACCTGTCGAAGAAAGGTGCGCAAGCGGCGAGCGGCCGGCGCTGCGCCAACTGCCATACCGACAGCTTTGCCGGCAAGGATGCGGCGGCGCGCATCGCCGACCAGCGCGAAGATTATCTTCTGAAGGCGTTGAACGACTACAAGTCCGGCGTGCGATCCGGCGGCGGTCAGGCGGCGATGGCCGATGTCGCCTACCCCTTGAGCGAAGAAGAGATCACGGCGCTCGCGCACTACCTCGCGCATCTGTGATCGTGTCCCGGACAAGCGAGGCCGCCGGGTCGTCGTCATTGCGAGGAGCCCGCGACAAAATTGCCGAGCAATTTTGCGCTGGAGCGATGAAGCAATCCAGAATTTTCGGACTGGATTGCTTCGCTATCGCTCGCAATGACGGTGATGGAAATCACCCGCGCTGATTCTCGTACGTCTTCAGGTGGGTGTAGACGATCCTGAGCTTTGGCACCGGCACCTTGGCGGCATCGCCGCGCGCGATCAGATCGCCGATGATGTGATCGGCTTCGACCTTCGCCCCGGCCTTGAGGTCGCGGAACATCGAGGCGGTGAGCTGCGAGCCCTCGGTGGTCAGCATCCCCTTGACGCGTTCGAAGAACGGGCCGGTCGGCGCGTGGCCTTCGCTTGAGGCGACGGCGCTGCATTCATCGAGAATGCCGAGAATGAAATCCTTACCCGCAGGAGCTGCCAGAATATGGCCGATCGGTGCACGCATCGTGCAGGTCGAGGCCGCAAGCGAGGCGAGAAAAACCCATTTCTCCCACATGTCCTGGATCACTTGCTTGCTCGCGGCGGCGCCGAACTTGCCGCTCGCCATGGTTTCGGCAATCGCCTGGACCCGGTCCGAGATCTTGCCGTCGCGCTCGCCAAAGCCGAGCGATTGCATCGGTGCGAGCTGAACGATCTCGCGGACTTCGTTCAAGGTGACCGCGATCGCGCACAATCCGCCCAGCACCGCGTTTGCGCCGAAACGTTGATCGAGCACGTCGAGGTGACGCATGCCGTTGAGCAGCGGAAGAATGACGGTCTTCGGCCCCACGGCTGGCGCAAAAGACGTGATCGCGTCGTCAAGGTCGAACGCCTTGCAGCTGAGCAGCACGAGATCGAACGTCTTGTCGAGTTTATCCGCCTGCACGGTCGGCGGATTGGTCAGCGTGGCGTCGCCATTGGGGCTTTTGATGACAAGACCTGCGGATGCAAGTTCAGCAGCGCGCCTGGGACGAACCAGAAACGTCACGTCGCGGCCGGCTTGCAGCATTCGGCCGCCGAAATAGCCGCCGATCGCGCCGGCTCCGACCACGAGGATACGCATGGGAGTTGGTCCTCTTCCTTGTCAAAAGATCAAACAGGCGAATAGCGAATATGGAGTAGCGAATGGCAAAGATAGATCGGGTGCCGTATGCCTTCTATTCGCTATTCACAACTCACCATTCACCGCCGGTAATGGAGACGACCCTAGTCAGTGCAGGTTGAGCTGATCTTGGAGAATCTTGCGCGTTCCCCGTGCGGCCTGCCGGAGGCCCTCTTACCACTTTTCGCCGAACGGGCGAATTTCAAGCTCAAAGGTCCAGGCGCTGCGCGGCTGCTGGTAGAGTTGCCAATAGGAGGCGGCGACGGAGGCCGGCGGCATCAGCAAATCCGGATTGTCGAGCGCTTCCTTGCCCCAGAGCTGCTCGCGCCGTTGCCGGACCCATGCGGTGTCAACGCCCGAATCGATGATCAGATGCGCGACATGAATATTTTTAGGTCCCAGCTCGCGCGCCATCGATTGCGCCACCGCACGAAGCCCGAACTTGGCGCTCGCGAACGCGGCAAAGCCGCTGCCGCCGCGCAAGGAGGCCGTCGCGCCGGTGAAGAAGATGTTCCCCTGTCCACGCGGCAGCATCAGCCGCGCCGATTCGCGGCCAGCCAGAAAGCCGGCCCAGCAGGCCATTTCCCACACCTTGCGGAACACACGATCGGTTGTTTCAAGGATCGGGAAATTGACGTTGGCGCCGACGTTGAAAATGGTCACCTCCAGCGGCGCGTGCTTGTCGGCATCGTTCAGGAAACCTGCAATCTCGTCTTCCTTGCGGGCGTCCAGCGTCCGCGCCACGATCGAACCGCCCGCTGCCTCGATCTCGCGAACCAGCGGCTCGAGCTTGGCGCCATCGCGCCGTCCTGCGAAAACGGTGAAGCCTTCCGAGGCGAATTTTTTTGCAATTTCGGCGCCGATGTAATCGCCTGCGCCGATCACGGCCACGGTGGCATTACGCTTTTGCATGTGACGATCTCCCTTCCCTCATCCTGAGGAGCGGTGCCTTCGTTGCGTCTCGAAGGATGAGGCCGCGCTCGGGGCCTCATGGTTCGAGACGGTGCTGCGCACCTCCTCACCATGAGGATTGCTATTTCCCCAACACCAGCTCTTCGACGTCGCGCAGTTGTTCCTTGCCGAAGAATATTTCATTGCCGACGAAGAATGTCGGAGAGCCGAACGCGCCGCGATCGACGGCTGCTTGCGTATTCTCGATCAGTTTTGCCTTCACATCGGCTTCGCCCGCGCGGGCGAACAACCTCGCTGCATCGAGGCCGGACGCCGTCAGTGCGGCAAGAGCAATTTCCGGATCGTCCATCTTCTTCGGCTCGACCCACATGTGATGAAAGGCGGCGTCGACGTATTTTTCAAACACGCCTTCGAGCTGAGCCGCCACTGCGGCGCGCATCAAATTGAGCGTATTGACCGGAAAGAAGGGATTCCAGGTGAAGGGTTTGACGCCGAAGCGCTTCAGGAAGCGCTTGGTCTCGATCACCTGGAATTCGCGCTTGTTCTTGATGCCGGCGAGCGTTTCCGCGGGAGACTTGTTGTTGGTGGCCTTGAAAATGCCACCCAACAGGATCGGCACGTATTCGAACTTCATCCCGATCCGTTGCTCGATCGCCGGGATTGCCTCATGGCTGAGGAAGGCGTTGGGGCTGCCGAAATCGAACATGAATTGTGGAGCGGTGGTGCCCATGACGGCCTCCCGGATGGCTTTATGGCTTTCCTTACCAACCCATTGTGGCGCAACCAAAGACGCCCGTCCACTGGGTTCGATGACGACCGTCATACTTTGGCGGTCGTCTATCGTCCAATCACGCCTGGGTGGGAACGCGATCGCTGAAAGCAAGCTTGACGATGTGGTCGCGAATATCGACGGGCCATGCGGCGATCAGTTCGCCGAAGCGCCGCCGATCGTCGGCAAACAGCGCCCGCGAGGCCTCTTCGAATCCCACTCGATTGCCGGCCATGGTCGACATGAAGTGATAGGCCGCGTCGCGCGCTGCTCGTTGCCGGTCGCGGTCGCCATTGGCGCGCCGCGCCTCGTCGACCAGTTTTCGCAACGCGACCGACGCGCCGCCGGGCCGGGCGTTGAGCCATTCCCAATGCCGCGGCAGCAACGTCACCTCGCGCGCGACCACGCCCAGTTTCGGACGGCCGCGGCCGCGCGGCTCGCTCGCCTGCGTTTCCGGCTCGACGGGCGCTGGCGCCGTCTTGGGGAGCCGGGCGACGATTTCCTCGTCCGATCCGCGCAGGTCGAGATCGAGCGAGCGGCCGGTCGCATCGCTGAAAATGACGATCGGCGCAGCCTGGCCGGCCCGCCTCACCGCGAGTGCGACCTCGGCGAGGGTCCCCGTGACGAGGCGCCGCTGGCCCTCAAAGGCCGTGAAACTTGGGGTCATTTGCAGTTATCCTATGCTGGCGCAATTAATACCCGGGTATAATTAGGTTGTCAATATCACCCGGGTAAAATCTCGCTCCCTTCGGATGCGCCCCGCGTCTGTCCTTCTTGACGCCCTGATCGCTAATCCGTCCAAGGCCTGATACGGGAACACCCGGGAAATTCGTGGTTGGGGGATATCGATGCTGACGGTCCATCATCTCAACAATTCGCGCTCGCAGCGGGTGCTTTGGCTGCTCGAAGAGCTGGGCGTGCCTTACGAGATCGTGCGCTATCAGCGTCAGCCCGACATGCGCGCGCCAGCGGAGCTGCGCGCCATCCATCCGCTCGGAAAATCGCCTGTTATCACCGATGGCGGAAACACCATCGCGGAGTCGGGCGCGATCGCCGAATACCTCGTCGGCACTTACGGCAACGGCCGCCTGATCCCGCCGCCGGATACGCCGGAGCGTTTGCGCTATACGTATTGGCTGCACTACGCCGAAGGCTCGGCGATGCCGCCGCTGTTGCTGAAGCTTTTATTCACGCTGATGCCACGGCGCGCGCCGGCACTTTTGCGTCCCCTGGTGCGCAAGGTCTCCAATCAGGCGATGACCGCGCTCGTCAACCCGCAGCTCAAGCTTCACATGGCGTTCTGGGAAAGCGAACTGGCGAAGAGCGAATGGTTCGCAGGCGACGATTTCACCGCCGCCGACATCCAGATGAGTTTTCCGCTTGAAGCAGCAGCGGCGCGCGGCGGCCTCGAACAAGGCCACCCCAAGGCGATGGCGTTTCTGGACCGTATCCATGCGCGCCCCGCTTACCAACGCGCGCTCGAAAAAGGCGGACCGTACGCCGTCGGGCGCTAGTTACTCGCCGGCCGCCTCGGAGCCGCGGGTGCGCGGATCGGGCGCGCCGAGCAATCCGGCTGGCGTCACCTCAATCGAATTCGCCGAGGTCTGGCCCATCGGCTCGACAATGTGATGTCCTTTGGCCTTCAGCGCTTCGAGCGTGGCTTCCGGGAAGCCGCGTTCGATCCGCACCTCGTCAGGAAGCCACTGATGATGCAGTCGCGGTGCGGCCACGGCGGCCGCGACGTCCATGTGGTAGTCGAGCACGTTGACGATCACTTGCAGCACGGTGGAGATGATGCGGCTGCCGCCGGGTGATCCCGTCACAAGTACCGGCTTGCCGTCTTTCAGCACGATGGTGGGCGACATCGACGACAGCGGCCGCTTTCCCGGCCCCGGCAGATTGGCATCGAAGCCGACGAGACCATAGGCGTTGGCTGCGCCAGGCGCTGCCGTGAAGTCGTCGAGCTCGTTGTTGAGCAGGACGCCGGTGCCTTCAGCGACGAGGCCGACGCCATAGCTGAAGTTCAGCGTATAGGTGTTGCTGACTGCATTGCCAAAGCTGTCGATGACCGAGAAGTGCGTCGTGTTGCTGCCTTCGCGCGGCGGCGCGGCCGACACCGCGTCAGCCCACGGTGTCGCGTGATCGAGGTCGATGCTGGCGCGCTGCTTCGCCGCATATTCCTTGGTGACGAGGGTCGCGACCGGCGCGCTGACGAACGCAGGATCGCCCAGATAATGCGCGCGATCGGCGTAAGCCCGCTTCATCGCCTCGATCAGCACGTGCAGCGAAGTCGGCGAGCCCTGCTTCATCTGATCGAGCGGAAATCCTTCGAGGACGTTGAGCGTCTCGACCAGCACGGTCCCGCCGGACGAAGGCAGCGGCATCGAAACAAGGTCGTAGCCCCGATAGGTGCCGTGCACGGGGGTACGGATCACCGGTTGATACGCCTTGAGATCATCCGTGGTGATGATGCCGCCCGCGTCTGAAATTGCGTGCACGAGCTTCTCGGCAACCGGCCCTTCGTAGAAGCCGCGCGGGCCTTGGGCAGCAATGGCCTCCAGCGTGGTGGCAAGATCGGCCTGCACCAGGGTATCGCCCTCGCGCAGCGACGTTCCATCCGCGCGCGAGAAGATTTTCGCCGATGACGGCCAGCGCGCCAGCCGCCGATGCCAGTCGGGCAGGGTGTCGGCGCTGTCGTCGGTGATGACAACGCCGTTGCGGGCGAGATCAATCGCCGGCTGGACCAATTGTGCCAGCGTGAATTTTCCGGAACCATATCTTTCAAGCGCCAACGCCAGGCCCGCAGGCGTGCCGGGGATTCCAATGCCGAGCGCGGAATCGCGCGATTTCGCATTGTCCGGTTTGCCGTCAATCCCAAGGAAAATGGTCGGCGTGGTCGCGGCCGGGGCGGTCTCGCGATAATCGATCGCGATATCCTCGTGCCGCTCCGCTGAATGGATCACCATGAAACCGCCGCCGCCAATATTTCCGGCGCGCGGATAGGTCACCGCCATGGCAAAACCGGTAGCGACCGCAGCATCGACGGCGTTGCCGCCGCGTTTCAAAATATCAGTGCCGATCCGCGCCGCCGTCTTTTCCTGCGCCACCACCATGCCGTGGTCGGCGGCAATGGCGTGGACGGCGTCAGCGGCGGGAGGCGTGTAAAAGCCGCGGCGCTGCTCCTGCGCACCTGCCGGCGTCAGCAACGACAGAACGAGCAGCGTCGCGGCAACGATCCGCGGCGTCATCAGAGAGGCCATGAACATTCCTCCGTTCAGCCGGCAATATGCCAAGGCTGAATGTCGGTGCAGATGCTACATGGCCCGTTCAGATGGGAGCAAACGCCAACCGCGTGAATCGCAGCGGGATATTTTTTGCGCGCGACCCTTGCAAGCGCCGGCCGTGAGCTTAATGGCGGAAGTGCCGCACGCCGGTAAACACCATGGCGATGTTGTGTTTGTCGGCAGCTTCGATCACTTCATTGTCGCGCATCGAGCCGCCTGGCTGGATCACCGCGGTCGCGCCGGCCTCGATGCAGGCCAGCATGCCGTCAGCGAACGGGAAGAAGGCATCGGAAGCGACGACCGAGCCTCTGGTGAGCGGCTCGGCCAGCTTCAATTCGCGCGCCGCATCCTCGGCCTTTCGTGCCGCGATGCGCGCGGAATCCACACGGCTCATCTGGCCCGCGCCGACACCGACCGTGGCGAGGTCCTTCGCATAGACGATCGTGTTCGACTTGACGTGCTTGGCAACGCGGAAAGCGAACATCAGGTCGCGCATCTCGGCTTCGGTCGGCGCGCGCTTGGTTGCGACTTTCAACGTCATGTCGTCAACGACCGCGTTGTCGCGGCTCTGGACGAGCAAGCCGCCCGCGACCGTCTTGGCGGTCAGCCCGATCGCGCGCGGGTCTGGCAATCCGCCGGTCAGGAGCAGTCGCAGATTGCGCCGTTTGGCGACGATCGCGATCGCTTCTTCGCTCGCTTCCGGCGCGATGATGACCTCTGTGAAGATTTCCGTGACGGCCTTTGCCGTTTCCGCATCCAGTGAGCGGTTCAGCGCGATAATGCCGCCATAGGCCGAGGTCGAATCGCAGGCAAGCGCGCGGCGGTAGGCGGTGGCGAGATCGGGGCCTTCGGCGACGCCGCAGGGGTTGGCGTGCTTGACGATGACGCACGCCGCGGTGCGCTTGGGATCGAACTCGGCGACGCATTCGAACGCGGCATCGGTGTCGTTGATGTTGTTGTAGGACAATTCCTTGCCCTGCAGCTGCAGCAAGCTGGAGACGCCGGGCCGTCTTTCAGGCAGCCGATAGAATGCCGCCTTCTGATGCGGATTTTCGCCATAGCGCAGGGCCTGGATCAGCCGCCCGCCAAAGGCGCGGAATTCCGGTGTCTCGATGTTGAGTTCGCCTGCGAACCAGTTCGAGATCGCCGCGTCATAAGCCGCGGTGCGCGCATAGGCCTTGGCGGCAAGACGCCGCCGCAGATGCAGCGTCGTTGCACCCTGATTGGCCTTGAGTTCGTCGAGAACAGCCTGGTAGTCGCTCGCGTCGACCACGACCGCGACGTCGTTATGGTTCTTTGCCGCGGCACGAATCATCGCCGGGCCGCCGATGTCGATGTTCTCGATGCACTCCTCGAAATCGGCGCCTTTGTCGACGGTGGCTTCAAAAGGATAGAGGTTGACGACCAACAGATCGATTTGCGCGATGCCATGCGTCTTCATTGCGTGGGTGTGATCCGCTTTATCGCGGATCGCGAGCAGCCCGCCATGCACCTTCGGATGCAGTGTCTTGACCCGCCCGTCCATCATTTCCGGAAAGCCGGTCAGTTCCGAGACGTCCTTGACCTTCAACCCCTCAGCCGCGATGGCTTTCGCGGTGCCGCCGGTTGAAATGAGTTCGACGCCGTGCAGCGCGAGTGCGCGGGCAAATTCGAGCAGTCCTGATTTGTCGGAAACGGAAAGCAGAGCGCGGGTGACGTGGCGCAGTTGATCGGTCATGGGCAAGATCCTCTGTTCTCAAGAGTGCTTTTGCCCAGGCGCGCGGCGGATCCTCTCACGCTTCCCGATGGTGCTCCATCCAAGGTCGCCAGTCGCGCGAGCGATGCGCTGATTAGCAGCTTTGGGGGGCGTCCACAACGGCGAGGTCCGGCTTACCCCGTATCCTGTGCAGCATAGCTATAGCGGCAGTTCCGGCTCGCGGCGGACGTTACGCCTTGCGGCTGTCGTCGATGGCGAAGATGTCGACCGCACAAAACTCCAGCGGATCGACGGCGCGTGCTGCGAATTCTGCCGGATGACGATCTGGGCGCTGCGGCGTGGCCCGTCATTGCCCGCCAGAAATACGCTGTCCTCAAGTTCGACCCTGTCGTCGAGCGCCTCGAAGGTCCAGACGTCGCGGTTCGGCAACACCAGCATGACGCCGCGGGCATCGCTGAGACGGCTCGCCTTTACCGACGGATGAAGATGGAACCGCAACACGTAGTCGGTTTCGCTGGCCTTGCTTCGCCCGTCCGACGCCAGCACCACGGTGTCTTCGCCGTCCAGCCGCGTGCCGTCCGGCGCAAGCATCAGCGCCCGGCGGTGAATCACGCCGAAGCGATGGACGTAGCCGTCATGTGACGTCGTCAGCAGTGCGCCATTGGCGACGGCTTCGCGATAGCTTTCGACGTCCGTTGGACCGCTGACGATCGGTGCACCCTGCAAGAGCCGCTTCATCGCCGACAATTCAACGAACTGGCAGGACGAGGTCTCGTGATACGTCAGCGTCGAATGCGCCGCCGTGCCCCTGGCGAAGCTGCGCCAGTTGTCGCGGCCGGTCGACGGCATGCCGCAATTGGTGACGATGCGGCTCGTGCCCGACGACAGTTCAAACGAAAGACAGCCGGCATGGGCGTCCTGGCTGACGCTCGGCGGTGGCGCCGGCCCGGTATCCATGATCAGAATCGTGTTGCCGGCATCGAGCCGCTGGAAACCGGTATGCGACATGTTCGACATTGGCGCGCCGTGGGTGTCGTCATAAGCGAGCAAGGTCGCGAGCACGTCCGAAGGCGTGCCGCTCATGCCGTTGAACAAAGCGAAGCTGCCGTCGCCGTGCCTGAAGAAGCGCAGCATCGGCATCATGCGGTCGATCGCGTTCAACAGGGCCGGCGGCGGCGCGATGTTGCGGGCCGCGAAGGTCTGACGCAGCGGCAAGAGATCGGTCAGAAGCTCGATCAGCGCGCCGGGATTGCGCGAGATGTGGCCGCCATCCGGCAGGATCTGTCGTTGCAATTCCTCCGAAAGCTTGCGCGCGGCGGCGCGAATGTGCTTCGCCTGATTGGCAAGGCAGAGCGAGGCGTAGCAAAGCGCGATCAGCACCTGCAGCTTAGGCACGCCGTCGACGATATCGATCGTCGCTGAACGCAGGTAGCGGATTTCGCGGGCAAGCCCGCGCAAGTAGCGCCGGTAGAACTTGCCGTCGGTGTCGCCAAGAACGAGCGGGGCCTGCGATAATAAAGAAATGACGCGGCGCGCCAGCACGTCGGCACGACGCGCCATCGGGCGTTTATAGTTCGGGTTCGACAGCCAGTCGTCGACCAGTGCGCGGGCATTGGCGCGGGTGAGCGCGGTGTCGGCGGCGCGCAAGTGCCGGAGCCATCCGAAACCAAGAAGGGCAACTTCCCAATCCTCCGACGGAGGTTCGATCTCGAAGATCGAGCGGCCGTGGCAGGTGACGATCTTGCCCGCGAAGACGAAGCGGCCGGCATAGATCTCGGCGGCGCGTGTCGCATCCGCCGTGCGCAGGTCGTGCGGGGCGATGATCAGGCGGTCGGTGCGGCCCGGCCACAGAGACGACAGCGCGACAGAGCCGCCGCTTGCCCGCGCCATCAGGTTGCGTGCAACGCGGCCCAGGATCAGCGTCGAGATACGTCTGCGTTGTGACACGCCCTGCCTTGGCTGGGAGGATTCTTTCCGGGCCCCTTTTAATCCGGAAATGTCGCCAAGACACCACCTTGAATGGGCGCGAATCAGCACATCGGACCCAAAAACCAGTGCAAAATCAGGATTTAGGCGGCAATCGACCTTCAGTTGCGCCGGACCAGGGCTCCGATTCCGAAGTTCGCAAACTCCCGAGGCGACCTCTGATGCGAACTTCGGAATCAAGGGAGCCCTGGCAATTTGTTGTTTCTGGTGCGGCTTTGAATTTGAAGTTCCTATCTCGAATTTGCCGCGACACTGATAGGAACTTCAAATTCGCCGCACCAGCCGCGCTGCGTAAAAGCCGTCAAGGCCGCCAAGCCTCGGGTCCGGGTGGGGCAGGTGGCAGGGCAGGGTGCGCAGGTCGCCGTCGCCGTTGAGGATTTGGCCAAGCCCCGCGACCTCGCCGGCCTCGATCGGCACGCGCTGCATCGAAGCCTCGGCCCGCAAGAGATCTGCGATCGCCTGCTCGCCCTCTTCAGGCTCCAGCGAACAAGTACAATAAACGAGCATGCCGCCCACCTTCAGCGCCGCGACCGCGCGTTGCAGCAGCCGCTTCTGCACGGCCGCCAGCGGCGCAATGTCGGACTCCTGCCGCAGCCAGCCGATGTCGGGATGACGCCGGATCGTTCCGGTCGAGGTGCAGGGCGCATCGATCAGGATGCCGTCGAAGCCTCCGTCCTGATTTTGGCCAAGCCACTCGGCGCCGTCGGCCACCACAAACCGCGCTTCCAGCGACAGCCGTGTCAGGTTGTCGCGCAGCCGCGCCATGCGGGCGGGCGAGCGGTCGACCGCTGTCACCTGCGCGCCGCCATGAACGAGCTGCGCCGTCTTGCCGCCGGGCGCGGCGCAGAGATCGACAATGGTCTTGTTCGCGATGTCGCCGAACAGACGCGCCGGAAGCGCCGCTGCGGCGTCCTGCACCCACCACTGGCCTTCGGAAAAGCCGGGCAACATCGTCACCGAGCCCTGCAAGAGCGTGCGGACCGATCCGGTGGGCAGCGTTTCGCCGTGCAGGCGGCTCGCCCATTGCGCGGGATCGGATTTCACCGTGATGTCGAACGAAGGCTCCTGCCCGATCGCGTGTGCAATGTCGCTCGCGGTGGTCGCGCCGTAATGCGCCGACCAGCGTGCGAACAGCCATGGCGCGACGTCGAGATTTCTCGATTTCACCTCATCGATCAGCGGCTGGCCTTCGCGCGCGCAACGGCGCAGCACGGCATTGACGAGGCCGGCGTATTTCGCCGCGCGCCGGTCCGACTGCACCAGCCTCACCGAAAGATCGACCGCGGCATGGTCCGGCACATCCATCCAGAGAATCTGCGCCGCGCCAATCAAAAGCGCGCTTTGCGCGCGGGGCGCATCGGTCGGAATGCCGCGATCAAGAAGGCGTGAAAGAATATGCCCAAGGGTGCCGAGCCGCCGCAGGATAGTCGCCACCAGCCGCCGCATCAGCGCGCGATCGCGATCGGAAAGACTTTTCAGACCGGGATGGGCCGAGGCGCCGTCGAGCTGCTCATCGAGCGTGCGATGCTTGTGCAGGACGCCATCGAGAATGTCGGCTGCGATCCGACGCGCCGCGAGGCCGGGCGCTTCAGTTGGCAGAGCGAATCGTTGCGGGGGCATGGAACGGGCACATCTTGTATTTCTGCGCAGCAATTCGCATTTCGGGGAAGCAGGAATCGCTTTGGCATCAGAATATGCCAAATGTAAGAATCGGCTGTATGACTTCAGGCGAATGGCGATGACCGACGATCCATCACAACCCGATTCGGCCACTTCCGCAACGGAACGCAAACCTCTTTCGCCTGCGGCCCAGCGCGCGCTCGCCGAAGCCGAAGCGCGGCGGAAGGTTAGGGCCGCTGAGGCGACGTCGTCGCCGAAAGAGTTTCAGGGTCCGAAGGGCCCCGAGCCGACGCGCTACGGCGACTGGGAGAACAAGGGCATCGCCTCGGATTTCTGAACAGAAATGGTCAGCGCGTCACCACCACGGGGGTGCCGATCGAAACCCGCTCATAGAGATCGCTGATGTCGCCGTTGAGCATCCGGATGCAGCCATAGGATACGAAACCGCCGACCGAGCCCGGCACGTTTGTGCCGTGGATGGCGTATTCGCCGCCGGCGAGCGTCATGGCGGCGACCCCCATCGGATTACGCGGCGAGCCACCGGGAATGAGGTCGGGAATGCTCGGCTTGTCGCGCTTCACTTCGGCCGGAGGCGACCAGGCCGGATTGCGATACTTGCCGCTGATCCGCGTGGTGCCGGCCCATTGCTTGCCGGATTTGCCGACGCCGACGGGATAACGAACTGCGCGGCCGGACTCGAGGATGAGATAGAGGCGGCGCTCGTTGGTTTTGACCACGATCGTCCCCGGCGAATATTCGCCGCTGACCCCGACCATCTCGGGGCGTGCGGATGCGGTATTGGTTGCCAGAAGCCCCGCTCCGATGGTGGCCGCTGCCACCGCCATCCTCAAAGACATTGATCTCTCCAATACGTCCGCAAAATTCGCCAGCTCGCAAGCAGCCGGTTCCGCATCAAATATTAACCGCGCCCCTTAACCCGGCGTTGTGCACGGGCGCCCGGACACGCTGTTTTCGAGGGGCAGGAAAGAAAATGTTCGAAACAAAGTAAATGACCGGAAAACCACAGTCCTTTGGGAAACGTCCCTCAGGCGCCCGCCCTCGAATGACAATGCCGTGACAGCGGCGGTTGCGGCCTTGGTTTCGGCGCGCGAAAATGCCTGTCATCCCACGCCGCCAGTCGCAGTCTCCCGCGCCGAATATTTTCGGACGATGAAGATGCCGCTGAGTCTAGCGATGAGTCAAACAGCGCGCCCAAATCGGCGCGCTGTGATTCCTTCTCCCAACAACCAGACTTGGCCGCTTACGCCGTCGTTCGCTTGTTCTGGCGGTTCTTGACGAGATCATCGACCACGGCGGGATCGGCGAGCGTCGAGGTGTCGCCCAGGCTTGCCGGATCGTCTTCGGCGATCTTGCGCAGGATGCGCCGCATGATCTTGCCGGAACGGGTTTTGGGCAGACCCGGCGCGAACTGGATCTGGTCGGGTGAGGCAATCGGGCCGATCTCCTTGCGCACCCACGTCACCAGTTCCTTGCGCAGTTCCTCGCTCGGTTCGGTGCCGGCCATCAGCGTGACATAGGCATAGATGCCCTGGCCCTTGATGTCGTGTGGATAGCCGACCACGGCCGCTTCTGAAACAAGCGCATGCGCCACCAGCGCGCTTTCGACTTCCGCGGTGCCCATGCGATGGCCGGATACGTTGATGACGTCGTCGACGCGGCCGGTGATCCAGTAAAAGCCGTCGGCATCGCGGCGGCAGCCGTCGCCGGTGAAGTATTTTCCCTTGAAGGTCGCGAAATAGGTCTGCTCGAAGCGGGCGTGATCGCCATAGACGGTGCGCATCTGACCGGGCCAGGATTTCGCGATGCAGAGATTGCCCGTCGCCTCGCCCTCCAGCACTTTACCGTCGCCGTCGACGATCTGCGGCACCACGCCGAAGAACGGCCGCGTCGCCGAACCCGGCTTGAGTTTCGTGGCGCCGGGCAGTGGCGTGATCAGAATGCCGCCGGTTTCGGTCTGCCACCAGGTATCGACGATCGGGCAGCGGTTGTCGCCGACCACGCGGTGATACCACTCCCAGGCTTCCGGATTGATCGGCTCGCCGACCGAGCCGAGCAAACGCAGCGAGGCGCGCGAGGTCTTCTGCACCGGCGCATCGCCGCCCTGCATCAGCGCGCGGATCGCGGTCGGTGCGGTGTAGAAGATGTTGACCTTGTGTTTGTCGATCACCTGCCAAAACCGCGAATTATCCGGGTAATTCGGCACGCCTTCGAACATCAGCGTGGTCGCGCCGTTCGCCAGCGGCCCATAGAGAATGTAGCTGTGTCCGGTGACCCAGCCGACGTCGGCCGTGCACCAGTAGATGTCGCCGTCGTGATAGTCGAACACGTATTGGTGCGTCATCGCGGCGAACAGGAGATAGCCGCCTGATGTGTGCAGCACGCCCTTCGGCTGGCCGGTCGAGCCCGACGTATAGAGAATGAACAGCGGATCTTCCGCGTGCATGTGTTCGGCCGGGCATTCCGTCGTCACGACAGCAGCGGCCTCGTGGTACCAGAAATCGCGCGACGGGTTCATGTCGACCTTGGCGCCGGTGCGCTTCACCACGACGACCCAGTCGACGCCATTGGTCTTGGCGATCGCGGCATCGACATTGGCCTTCAGCGCGACCTTCTTGCCGCCGCGCAGGCCCTCGTCAGCGGTGATGACCACCTTCGACTGGCAGTCGTTGATGCGTTGCGCCAGGCTGTCGGGCGAAAAGCCGGCAAACACCACCGAGTGAATGGCGCCGATCCGCGCGCAGGCGAGCATCGCGTAAGCGGCTTCCGGAATCATCGGCAGGTAGATGGTGACGCGGTCGCCCTTCTTCACATTGCGCGTGCGCAGGATGTTGGCGAACTTGCAGACCTCGTCATGGAGCTGCTTGTAGGTGATGTGTCTGGACTCGGAAGGATCGTCGCCTTCCCAGATGATGGCGGTCTGGTTGCCGCGCTTGTCCAGATGGCGGTCGATGCAGTTCCAGGCGACGTTGAGCACGCCGTCCTCGAACCACTTGATCGAGATGTGGCCGGGCTCGAAAGAGACGTTCTCGATCTTGTGCGGGGCCTTCATCCAGTCGAGGCGTTTGGCCTGTTCCGCCCAGAAGCCGTTGGGATCCTTGACCGAACGCGCGTACATGTCCTTGTACTTGGCGTCGTCCACCCAGGCGCGCTTCGCCCATTCGGCCGGTACGTCGTAGATTTTCTCGGACATTTTCGATCCCTCCACCCGATTGCGGTCCTTCAAGCGTGACGCACCGCCGTCTTCATTGTTGGCGTGATTATGTGCCCGCACCGATGATGCCGACAAGGGTAACGCGTACGACCTTCGGCGGGCTTTTTTGTTGCGCCCGATCAATTCGAAGGCGATGCGCGTGAGCGCTCCAAAAAATACCCCCTCGACGCTGCCCCTGGACCGGGTTCCAGCCCGCAGGGCAGGGCTGCATTCGGCCAGAAAGGTAATTAGAGACCGTATCCGGAAAAGTTGGGGGCTGGTGCGTTAAGTCATTCCCCCCTAAATGGCCCCTTTGGCGGCAAAGACCGCCGGGAACAAGGTCGAGCAAATCGGCATTAAGCAGGGTCAGCGTTGGAGCAAGGCATCTAAGACTATGACGGATCAGCAGAATTTTGAGGTGGTGCCAACGGGCGCAGCCGGTCCGGACGTAGCTTTGGCGAAAGCCCTGGGACAATGGCCACCGGCGGAGAAGCTCGCGCCTGCCAAACCGAGGCGCCCGCGGCGCAGGATAGCCAAGGCGACCGCGCCGCCGGTCGAAATTTTGGCCAAGGAACTGGGCCTCACCCTCGGCGAACAGCAACAACTGACGATCCGCCGCATCAAGCGCGGCAAGGGCTATTCCTTCGTGCGCGCCAACGGCTCGCATATCCGCGATGCCAGAACCATCCGCCGTCTGCATGCGATGGCGGTGCCGCCGGCCTATCGCCACGTGCGCTATTCGCCCGATCCGAATTCGCATCTGCAGGCCGTGGGGCGCGACGCCGCCGGCCGGCTGCAATATCGCTATCACGCCGACTGGGAAAAGGTCCGCGAGCACCGCAAGGCGCATCGCCTCGCCAAGCTCGTCGGCGCGCTGCCGAAGATCCGCCGCCACGTCAACATGCATCTCGCCGGCAACGAGCCCACGCGCGAGTTCGCGCTGTCGGCGGTGATCGAACTGATTGCGCGCACCGCGATCCGCCCGGGCAACGAGACCTACGCGAAGATGAACGGAACGCGCGGCGCCACCACGCTTTTGAAGTCCAACGTGACGCTGGAGGACGATTGCTTCGTGCTCTCGTTCAAGGCCAAGGGCGGCAAGGCCGTGCGCAAGGAATGCGATGCGGCCAAGCTCGTGCGCGCGATTCCGATTTTGCGCACGCTGCCGGGCAGGCGCCTGTTCCAGTATCGCGACGCGTCCGGCACGGTGCGCACGGTTTCGACGACGATGGTCAACACGTTCCTGCGCGAGATCGCCGGCATCAAGATTTCGCTGAAGGATTTCCGCACGCTGATGGCCTCTGCCGTGGTGCTGGAATCGCTGTCGCATGTTTCGCCGGCGTCCAGCGAACGCGGCCGCAAGCGTCAGGTTAATGACGCGATCCGCGCCGCCGCGGACCGGCTCTCCAACACGCCCGCGATCTGCCGCAAGAGCTATGTGCACGACACCATCGTCACTGCGTTCGAGGGCGGCGTCCTCGAACGTATTGCGGCGACGATGACGGGCCGCCGCACCCAGAAGAAGCGCGAGCAGCTGCTGGCGCAGGTCGTGGTCGCGGCAGCGGCGTAATCTTTCCGTCATTGCGAGGAGCGCTAGCGACGAAGCAATCCAGCCGGTTGCTTTGCTGTACTGGATTGCTTCGCTTCGCTCGCAATGACGCGGCTCGTCATTCTCGCAAGACAATTCGCCCCCGAGTTCTGCAAATCATCATCGCCCCCCATCATAGAGGGCGCAGGGAATGCCGGGCGCACGACGCGCCCGCAGCCTCGCACGCAAAAGAAAAAAGCGTACGAGTTAGTCACCGCAGGTTCGCCAGAGACACTCCGGCATTCCCCGCGCGAATGGTTTTAACGGTTTCCTTCGTGCTCTCCCTGGTGAACCGGGCTTTCTTGCCACCATCGCCTTGCAGATCATCCTGCAACGCTTGACGCCAGCGTCGGGGCGTCAGGACCACACGACTTCGCCGTCCGCCTCTCGCGCGTTCGTCTGATGCGCGACAAGCGTCCACCGCATCCCGCGCCCAACGTTCAGTGACGATCGGCCAAACGCCCCTCTTAAGCAGAGCACAGGACGCGCGAACAGGTGCCAGTGATTTGCCCGACGCCACAAGCGAAAAGTTTGCGGCGGATGACGATGGGCAAATCGGTCCGACATGTCTCGAAGTTGCGTCAGAAGAGCACCATCATTGCCGACTACGGAAATCATTGGATGGTCGCAATTTGAACTATCTTTTTGACCGTACGAGAGAGCTTTCGATGCACTAGTGGCCCTGCGGCTCTTAGCAACTACGAGTCACTGTATGAGACCAATCACTGCATCAGCAGTTTGCCTATGCGCCCTCATTTCCGGTGCCGTGCAATCGGAGCGGGGGCCGAGACCCGGTCCGCCTCTACGGGACATATCCAGCTGTAAACTTGCGCCAGTTGATCAGGATCATCTCCTTGTGGTCGCGGGGGTGATGGAAGGAGATACGTTAGCAAACCTGCAGCTTGGAGATCCCGACGCAATAAGCACAGTGGTTCGCGTTGAAGTCGAAGCTGGATCACGTCCGTTAACGGTCGTTCTGGAGTCAGAAAACTCTGTGATCTGGGATTTTGAAGGGGCTGTAGAGCGAGTCGAGAGTGCGATCGTTGTTGCAAACGGCGGAAGGCATCCAGTGGCCGCCCGGGGTTTGCCGGAGCAAGCGATCCGATTTCCAGACCTGGCCGGCTGCCCACCGGTGATCTTACCGCCCTGGCAGAAAAGACATAATGTCGAAGCCTACTTTGGCCGCACAGCCGATCGCGTAACATTCGAGGGTAAAGTGAGATCGCTTAAGTTGCCGGACGGCGAGTTCATTATGCCATCCGGGTTGGAGCGAGCGAATGCGCGGGGGACCGAGCGCGAGCTTCTCATGTATCATCCTGGGGGCTTGCGCATCGTCGATGCCAAGTCCATCGTTTCCTCTGCGCCCGTACTTGAGCCGGAAACGCTTCCAGCGGAAGCCGGACTTCTCCAGCTTGAGAAGACCGGAGCGATACGAAGGCTGGAGAGCTTTGAGAAGGAGTTAGGCGGAGGCAGGGGAGTCGACTACGCAATTTTGCGCGAAATGATGCTGCCTCCCGGTCTGTTCGGCGCTCATTCCAAGAATTTTCTTGTTCTCGCAGGAGTGCCTGCACCTCACGGCAACGTCGGCCACGGTTGCTTGTTTTTTGTGGATGACCCACGGAAGGACAGCGGTCACTGTCGTAGAAATTTTTAGTCATGCAAGGAAATCCTTGCTTCTTTCTCTGCCGGCACCGCGCTGGCGGCCCATCCCTTTATGACGACGGTTAGTTACGGCGCGTTGGCGCGACGAGCGATCAGCTCTTGATTGTCTCGAATTTCGCCTGCGCCCGCCGCCGTGTCCCGAACCACCAATAAAGCCAGGCCGTCACCAGTCCGCCGAACGGATAGAACAGCATGAACGGCTCGGTGAGCCAGCCCGCGAAGAAGCCCCAGAACTCCTCTTGCATCGGACCTGAGTTCGGACCGCCGGTCGCCCATGCGAGCCTCGCGACCGGCAGGAACACAATGGCGCCGATCAGAAAGCCCAGCAGGCAAACCATCCAGCGGGTCACGGGCATCAATCGTGAGAGCAGGAAAAGCGAAGGCAGAAACAGAAACAACATCGACCCGTAGGAAATCACGCAGGCCGCAACCAGCAGCAGCAAAAAGGCGCCGATGACGGCCAGCCCTGGATTCCCCACCACCGGCGCCATGATGGCGCAGCCGATCACCGGCATCACCAGGGGCGCCAACCAGAAGCCTTTCCAACTGAAGTGCATCGTCGTTGCTCCGCAATTCCCGCTGCTCATTGGTCGAGCGCTGCGGGCGACGACGCCTGCGACATGTTGGCACAAGCGACGAATGCGATCAGATGGCCTGTCGCCGCGTCCCGAGCCACCAGTAAAGGTTGGCGGTCACAAATCCCGCGATCGGAAAAACCAGCATCAGCGGATCGGTGGCCCAGCGTTCGAAGAAGGTGAGGAAGCTTTCGGTGGGAGGTCCGGAGTCCGGCCCGCTTGACGTCCACGCCATCAACGTCACCGGCACGATGACAGCCGCGCCGAGCACAAAGCCGAGCAGGCTGACCATCCAGCCCGTTGCCGGCCTTAGCAGGGACAGCACGAACAGCGCGGGCAGAAACAGAAATGTCGTCGCTGCGTAGGAGATCAGGCAAGCGGGGATCAGCAGGATCAGGAACGGCAATACGACCGGGCCTTCGCCTTGCATCAAGGGCGCCATGACGGCGCTCAGGACCAAGGGTATCGGCAGCGGCGCCAGAATGAGGGCTTTCCAACTAAAGCGCATCGTTCCACTCCGCAATCGGGTCTGGCGTTTCGACGAGTGTTGACGTCATTGCCTGCGACAAAAGCAAAGCGTTTGCGCAAGGGAGCGTGAGCGACGAAGCAATCCAGAAGCTCGCGATTCCTTTTTGACTGGATTGCTTCGCTTCGCTCGCAATGACGGCCCGGCGCTTCGGCGCCCACAGAGTCCATAAAAGACAAAAGTCTAAAAACTAAAGTCTGACCTTACTTCACTCACTTGTAACTGGCACGCCGAATTTTTCCGGACGTAAGACGATGATGTCGTGGCTCGCTCGCGACCGGCGCGAGAGCCCACGCACATCGACGACTTTGCTCAACGTTAGCAGGAGTGTTGTCATGCGAGCGTTCGCTCTCGCCCCCATTGCGCTTTTCATTTCCACTTTGCTGGCGCCGGCGGCGATCGCCGCCGACGAGCACGAGCCCAATATCAAGGGCCTTTACCTGATGACCGACTATCCCGCGGTCACGATCAGGCCGGGCACGACGTCCAACATTCCGCTGCGTCTTCAGGATTACGGCCTCGCGCCCGAGCGCTATCAGCTCTCGGTCTCGGGCGTGCCGAGCGGCTGGACCGCGACCATTCTCGGCGGCGGTCAACCGGTTGCGGCCGCAATGCCGGCGCCCGACAAGGACGTCACGTTGCAGCTGCGGCTCGATGTTCCCGCAAACAGCAAGCTCGACCAGCAGACCCTGACGGTCGAAGCAAAGGGACAGGGCACGCAGACGAGCCTGCCGATTCAGGTCGCGCTCGCCAAGGAATTGCCCGCCAAACTGACGGTGAAGGCGCAACTGCCGTCGCTGCGCGGCAGCCCGAAATCCAATTTCGAATACACGCTGAACATCAAGAACGATTCCGGGCGTAACCTGAATGTCAGCTTCGGTGCGCAGGCGCCGGAAAATTTCGAGACCTCGTTTACCGAGGCCTATGGCAGCCAGGAACTCTCCTCGATCCCGATCGACGCGGGTCAATCCAAGGACATCAAGCTCCATGTGCGACCGCCAAGCACGGTTGACGCCGGTCATTTCCCGGTGACGGCGACGGTGAAGGCGGGAGATGCTTCTGCTAGCACCGACCTTTCGCTCGATGTGGTCGGCCAGCCGCGCCTGCAGGTCGCCGGACGCGACGGATTGTTGAGCGCCCGCGCGGTTGCCGCGCGGCAGACCTCGATCCCGGTCGTCGTCACCAACACGGGCAGCGCGCCGGCCGAGAACGTCAAGCTGTCGGCGAGCTCGCCGTCGGGCTGGAAGGTCTCGTTCGATCCGGCCACCATCGATCGCCTGGTGCCGGGCAAGGAGGCCGAAGTGCAGGCGCGGATCACGCCGAGCGACAAGTCGCTCGCCGGCGACTACATGGTCGCGGTCAACGCCAATTCGCGCGGTGAAAGCGCCAACAGCCAGTTCCGCGTCACCGTCAACACCTCGACCGTGTGGGGCATGGTGGGAGCGGGCGTCATCGGCGTCGCGCTGCTTCTGATGCTGACGGCTGTCGTGAGGTTCGGACGGCGATGAGCGATATCAGCAACGACGTCACCCCTCCGCCCTTGCCAGTCATCTCGGCGAAGGGCCTCACCAAGCGCTATGGCAACGCCAGCGCGGTCGACAACATCTCCTTCGATATCAAGAAGGGCGAAGTGTTCGGCCTGCTCGGCCCCAACGGGGCCGGCAAGACCACGACCATCCTGATGATGCTGGGGCTCACCGAGATTTCAGCAGGCCGCATCAGCGTGCTCGGATTTGATCCGGCGCGCCAGCCGCTTCAGGTGAAAGGGCGCGTCGGCTATCTGCCGGATTCGGTTGGCTTCTACGACCATCTGTCGGCGGTGGAAAACCTCTCCTACACCGCCAAGCTGATGGGCCTTTCATTCAGGCAACGAAAGCGAAGGATCGAGAAGGCGCTGATGCGCGTGAACCTCCACGATGTCGCGCATCAGCGCGTCGCGACCTTCTCGCGCGGGATGCGCCAGCGGCTCGGCCTTGCCGAGATCATCGTCAAGAAGGCCGAGATCGCCATTCTGGACGAGCCGACCACCGGCCTCGATCCGCAGGCGACGCTGGAATTTCTCGAACTGATCCGGGAATTGAAGCGTGAGGGCATCACGGTGCTGTTGTCGTCGCATCTGCTCGATCAGGTGCAGCGCATCTGCGACCGCGTCGCGCTATTCCAGGCAGGGCGCATCGTGCTGATGGGCTCGGTGGCCGAGCTGTCGGTTCAGGTGCTGGGCGCGGGCTTTGTGGTCGAGGTCGAGGCGGAAGGCGCCGGCATCGTGCAGCGGCTCGCCACCATTCCCGGCGTCACCAATGTTGAACGGCTCGCGGAAGATCGCTTCCGCATGACGGCCGAGCGCGACGTTCGCCCCGATGCCGCGCGCGCGGTGGTTGCGGTGAACGGATCGTTGAAGCGGCTGTCGGTGGATGAACCGTCACTCGAGGCGATCTACGCCCGCACCTTCCAGGGCAAGCAAGCGGGAGACGAGCGTCATGCGGCGTGAGGGCTCACCATTCCAGGGCCTTGGCACCGTGTTCGCCAAGGAACTGACCGACAATGTCTCCAGCGTTCGCATGCTGATGCTGGAATTGCTGATCGTGCTGACGGCGCTCGCAGCGCTCTATGGCGCAATCAGCAATCTGCGCACCAATACGGCGGAGGATCCGTTCCTGCTGCTGCGCCTGTTCACGCTGTCGAGCGCGCCGCTGCCGTCCTTCGTTGCGATCCTCGGATTCCTGATCCCGCTGATGGCGATCGGTCTCGGCTTTGATTCCGTCAACAGCGAATTCAACCGCCGCACGCTGTCGCGGATTCTCGCGCAGCCGATCTACCGCGACGCGCTCTTGGCCGGAAAATTCCTGGCGGGCCTCGCGACGCTTGCCGTCAGCCTCACCGCGCTTTGGCTGCTGGTGATCGGGCTCGGGCTGATCTTCCTCGGCGTGCCGCCCGGCACCGATGAAATCTTGCGCTCGCTGGTGTTCCTTGTCATTGCGATCTTCTATGCCGGCGTGTGGCTCGCGCTCGCAATGTTGCTGTCGATCGTGTTCCGTTCGGGCGCGACGGCAGCGCTGGTGGCGCTCGGCATCTGGCTGTTTTTGACCGTGCTGTGGCCGATGCTGGCGCCGGCGCTGGCGCAGATCATCGCGCCGCCCGATCCGCGCTACGCTGCGCTCGGCCTGGACACGCCGGACACGGCGATCTGGGCCCAGTTCCTGCTGCGCATTTCGCCAAATGACTTGTTTGGCGAGGCGATGCTCGCGATCCTGTCGCCGACCACGCGCACGCTGGGCGCGGTGTTCCTCGAACAGCTCCGCGGCGCCGTCATGGGGGCACCGCTGCCGCTGTCCGAAAGCATCATGATCGCCTGGCCGCAGACGGTCGGGCTGATCGCATCGACCATCGTGCTGTTCGTCGCCGGTTACATCCTGTTCCAGCGGCAGGAGGTGAGGGCGTGATATCTTATGTCGTCCCGGACAAGCGAGCTCCTGGCAACGCGAAGCGTTGTCCAGTGCGAGCGCGATCCGGACCCATAACCACAGGCGGTCATGTGGCGCGAAAGCCGTCGAACAGCGTACTCAAATCCACGGGCCGCGGCGTATGGGTCCCGGCGTTCGCCGGGACGAGGACGAGCCCGCTCTTACATCCCGCCCATCTTGCAGACGTATTTCCATTCGTCCGCCGTCACCGGCTGCACCGAGAGGCGGGAGTATTTCACCAGCGCCATGGCGGAAAGCTTCTTGTCCGCCTTGATCGCGGCCATCGTCACCGGCGTCTTCAGCGGCTTGTCGGCCTTGATGTCGACGCAGACGAATCTGCCGGTCTTGTCGGTCGGATCGGGATAGGCCTCCTTGATCACCTCGGCGATGCCGACGATCTCCTTGCCCTCGTTGGAATGATAGAAGAACGCCTTGTCGCCCTTCTTCATGTTCACGAGATTCTGCCGCGCGGTGAAATTGCGCACGCCGGTCCAGGCCTCGCCCTTGGCGCCCTTGGCGACCTGCTGATCCCACGACCAGGTCGAAGGTTCGGATTTCACCAGCCAGTAGTTCATGACGCACCACCCGTTCGTCATGGCCGGATTTATTCCGGCCAACCACGTCTTTGTCTCCCAAGTAAGAAAGCAAGACGTGGATGGCCGGGTCAAGCCCGGCCATGACCGTGACATATGCCGCTCTTGTTACATTCAATCGCGTCCCAGCGAAGTTATAACCGCCGTCAAGGGGGACGCCGATATGCTGGTCAATCGCCGCAAATTCGTGACACTGGCCGCAGCTAGCCTTGCATCGCCGGCCGTTCTTGCGGCGACGCGCCCGATCAAGGCGATCGCCTTCGACGGCTTTCCGATCACCGATCCCCGCCCGTGTTCGCCAAGGTCGAAGACCTCTTTCCCGGCAAGGGCCGCGCGTTGAGCGACGCCTGGCGCACGCGGCTGTTCGAATATACCTGGCTGCGCTCGCTGGGCGGACGATATATCGACTTCTGGCACGTCACCGAGCAATCGCTGATCTTCGCCGCCAAGGCGTCCGGCATCGATCTGACCGCCGAACAGCGCGACGCCTTGATGCAGACATGGCTCACGTTGAAAGCCTGGCCCGACGTCGCGCCCGCTTTGAAGGACTTGAAGGCGGCGGGCATCCGCATGGCCTTCCTCGCCAACCTCACGGCGCCGATGCTGGATGCGGTGGTGAAGAACTCCGCGCTTGAAGGTTTCTTCGAGCCGCATCTGTCGACGGATCGGGTTCAAGTCTTCAAGCCCGATCCGCGCACCTATCAGATGGGCGTGGACGCATTCAAGCTGCCGAAAGAGCAGATCGCGTTTGCGGCCTTTGCCGGCTGGGATGCGGCAGGCGCCAAATGGTTCGGCTATCCGACCTTCTGGGTCAACCGGATGAAGACGCCGGTGGAAGAACTCGATGCCAAGCCGGACGGCATTGGCGAGGGGATGGCTGATCTGGTGACGTTCATGCTGGGGTAGCTCACCCCTCCGCCTTGAACGGGCGGGTCAAGAGGCTCTGCACGGCATCGTCGATCGTGACCGCGCCGCGCAGGATATCTGCGACCGCATTCGAGACCGGCATGTCGACGTTTTCGGCCGCCGCGAGCTCCACCAGCACCGGCGCGGTGAAGGCGCCTTCGGCGAGCTTGCCGGCCGGCGGCGGCTCGCCGCGGCCGAGCGCCTGTCCCAGTGCGAAGTTGCGCGATTGCGGGCTCGCACAGGTCAGGATCAGGTCGCCGAGGCCGGAGAGGCCGACCAGCGTCTCGCTTCGTGCGCCGAGCGCGCGGCCGAGGCGGGCGAGTTCGGAAAAGCCGCGTGTGGTCAGCGCGGCCTGCGCCGAAGCGCCGAGATTTTTGCCGACCGAAATGCCGGCCGCGATCGCCAGCACGTTCTTGGCCGCGCCGCCGATCTCGACGCCGCGAACGTCGCTCGTGTGATAGGGCCGGAACGTCGCCGAGCCCAGCGCCTGCACCAGATCGCTCGCGAGCTTTTCGTTCTCGGCCGCGAGCGTCACGGCGGTCGGAAGTCCGCGCGCCACGTCGCTGGCAAACCCTGGTCCCGACAGGATCGCCGCCCGCGACTTCGGCGCCACTTCCGCGATCACCTCGGTCATGAACTTGTGGGTGCCGCGCTCGATGCCCTTGGCGCAGGCGATGAGCGGCGTGCCGTCTTTCAAATGCGGCGCCAGCGCTGCCACAGCCTGGCGCAGGTTTTGCGCGGGCGTCGCGATCAGAATGACGTCCGCCGCTGCGGCGTGCGCGAGGTCGCCCGTCACCTGAATGTTCGCGTGCAGGGTGACGCCGGGCAGTTTCGGATTTTCACGCGCGGATGCGATGGCCTTGGCCGTCTCGGCGCTCCGCGCGCAGAGGATCACGTCGCGGCCGGCGCGCGCGGCGACGCCGGCGAGTGCCGTTCCCCATGCACCCGCGCCGATCACCGCAATGGAGTTGAAGGCGGTCATGGATGGCCTCTCAAAATCCCGCCCGCGTGTTGGCGTAACCGGAAGGCGCCGTCGCGCCGGCGTCGAGCAGCCAGCGCGCCCGCGGCGCTGTGTCCATCGTGTCGGTCAGGCCAAGCGCCAGCCGCTCGGCGCCGGCCCAGGCGATCATCGCGCCATTGTCTGTACAGAGCGCAGGCGGCGGAATGATGAGCGTGGTCTCGGCTTTGGCGGCGACTTGCTGCAGCGCGCCACGGATCGCCTGATTGGCGGCGACCCCGCCGGCCGCGACCAGCGCGCGCGGCGGACCGAATTTTTCCTCGAACAGTTTTAAGCCGACGCTCAACCGGTCGGCGGTCGATTCCAGCACCGCCGCCTGAAAACTCGCGCAGAGATCGCGGACGTCCTGTTCGTCAAGCGGCGTCCGCCGCGCGGCCTCGTTGCGCACAGCCGTCTTCAATCCGGACAAGGAGAAATTGGCGTCGTCGCGTCCGAGCATCGGCCGCGGCAAGGCGAAGCGCGCCGGATCGCCACCGCGCGCGGCGCGTTCGACTTCAGGCCCGCCGGGATAGGGCAGGCCGAGCATCTTCGCGACCTTGTCGAAAGCTTCCCCGATGGCGTCATCGACCGTGGTGCCAAGCCGCACATATTGGCCGACGCCGGTCACCGCGACGATCTGGGTATGACCGCCGGAGGCGAGGAAGAGACAATAGGGAAACGCCAGCGCGCAGGTGAGCCGCGGCGTCAGCGCATGCGCCTCGAGATGGTTGACCGCGATCAGCGGCGTATTGTGCACCATCGCGATCGCCTTCGCCGTGGTCAGGCCCACGATCACTCCGCCGATCAGGCCGGGGCCGGCGGCAGCCGCGACCGCCGACAACTGTGCGAAATTCACGCCGGCCTCCTTCATCGCGGTGTCGACGATGCCGTCGAGCAGATCGACATGGGCGCGCGCGGCGATTTCCGGCACCACGCCGCCATAGATCGCGTGCTCCTCGGTCTGCGACCGCACGATGTTCGACAGGATCTTGGCCGTGCCATCGCTTGCGCGCTCGACCACGGCGGCGGCGGTTTCGTCGCAGGTGGTCTCGATCCCCAGCACCAATGTTCTTAGCGTCTCGGCCAATATGATCTCTTGTGCTTTCTGCCAATCCGCCTATTCGGTAGCATTGCCGACTTGTACGGTGCAATCCTGTAGGCCAGGTGTCCCCCTCATCCTGAGGAGCCGCGCCCTTTGCGCGGCGTCTCGAAGGATGGGCCACATCGAGGCCTCAAGGGTTCTCCTGGCGATGCGGAAGCATCGTCCAGCGACGCGCCTATCTTTTTCGTGCCGTTCGCTAACGGCCTCGCTTACACTCGGCCTGCTCGGGCACAAGGGAAGTTCGATTCAATGGCCATCCTCGTCACGCGACCGCTCCCGGACGGCGAGACCACTGTCGGCGCCTTGCGCGCGAAGGGCTTTGACGCCTTGCTGGCGCCGATGCTGCGGTTCGAGCCGATCGCCTTCCACGACGATCGCGATGTGAAGTATGGTGCCGTGATCGTCACCAGCGCCAATGCGCTGCGCGCCATCGAAACGAGCCTGCAGGACAGCCCCTTGCTCAAGCTGCCGCTGTTTGCGGTCGGCGAGCGCACCGCGCAGGCCGCCCGCGCCGCCGGATTTGCCAACGTCATCTCGGCCGACAGCGATGCTTCGGGCCTGCGCGATCGCATTCTCGCAAGCGTCAAGGCCAAGGCGCTGAAGAAGACAAATCCGCTGCTTTATCTTGCCGGCGCCGACCTCGCCCGCGACCTGCCGGGTGAACTCGGCGAGCGCGGCTTTACCGTCGTGACGCAAACCACCTATCGCATGGTGCCGGTCGCCCACCTGCCCGAGGAAACCCGGAACGCCTTTGCCGCCGACAAGCTCGAAGCCGTGTTGCATTATTCGAGGCGCAGCGCGCGGGCCTTCATCGAGGCAGCTCGCGCCGCCGGGGTCGAAATATCGGCGCTTTCGTTGCCGCAATATTGTCTTTCGCCGGGTATTGCGACCGTTCTGCGCGACGCCGGGGCCGCCCAGGTCATCGTGGCGTCATCTCCGGACGAGAGCGCCTTATTTGGAGCGCTGGAATCGCAGTAGCGTTGGAATCGGCAACTTGCTAACCATCGCACGGAATCGACCAGGGAACCCGCATGGACGACAACAGGCCCGATGACCCCACGCCGTCGCCGGATTCGGGCCGGCCCAGGCGCGCGCCGCCGACCATCGATCTCGAGGCGTCGGAGGTAACGACGAAACCCGCTGAAGACGACGCAAGCCACAGCAGCGATGCGCCCCGGTCGGCTTTCCTCTCCTCCGCGGCGTTTCGCCCGTTCTGGGTTGCGGGCGCCACCGGCGCGGTCACCGCAGCGCTTGTGATCGCCGTCGCCTGGACCCTGGGTTGGCCGGGTGAACCGTCGCGGCCGATCGAGAACAACGTCAGCAATATCGAGGCGCTCGCCTCGCGGGTCGCCGATCTCGACGCGCGTACCTCGAAGCCGGCAGGTGCAGATCCCGCGCTCGTGTCGCGACTGGACGCGCAGGACAAGATGATCGCATCGCTGCGCAACGATGTGAGCAGCGCCCGCGCCCAATCGCAAAAGCTCGCCGCCGAGCTCGATGCGGTGAAATCGGCAAGCCCCGAGTCGGCCGCCGCGCCTGCGCCTGATCTTTCGGCGATCGAAGGACGGCTGTCCGAAATCGAGCGCGCCGTGCGTGCCGAGAGCGACAATCTCGCCCAGGCCACGAGCAAACCTGTCGACGACACGGCGCTGCGGCGGCTGGTGGTGGCGTCGATGCTGGAGATTTCGGTGCGGCAGGGTGAACCGTTCACCCAGGCCTTGAAAGCGGCGAAGGCGCTGGCGCCGGACCCGCAAATGCTCAAGCCGCTGGAGAATTTTGCCTCCTCAGGCGTGCCGAATCCGGCCAGTCTTTGCCGTGAGCTGTTGACGCTGGTGCCGAAGCTGGAGCCGCCACCGCCGCAAAGCGCCACGACCGGCACCGGCATTGTCGAGCACCTCAAGGCGGGTGCGGCAAAGCTTGTCCGCATCGAGCGGACCGATGCCGTCGGCAACGAGCGCGGCGCCATCGTCGCGCGCGTCACGGCAGCCGCCTTGCGCAACGACCTGCCCGAGACGCGGCGCGAACTGAATTCGCTCGATCCCACCGATCGCGCGCCTGCGCAAGGTTGGCTCGACAAGGCCGGCGAGCGGGATGCCGCGCTCGCCGCCTCCCGCCACTTCGCCACCGAGGCGATGGCGGCACTCGCCAAGCCCGCGCAATAAATACGAGTGGAGTGGATTTGATATTCGCTACCCCGCCAACCGCGCACTCGCAAAGCGAATGTCAAATCCTAAACTCCACTAGAATCCTATATTTGCTAGTGGCCCTTTTGATTCTAACATTCGCAAGAGTGGCGGCTGAGAAGGGATGCGAATGTTAGAATCGGGCCACTAGATGTACCGGATCATCCTCTTCCTGTTCTTGGTCGCGCTCGCGGCCTGGGGTGCGGCGTGGATCGCCGATCAGCCGGGCGACGTCGCATTTCAATGGGACGGCGGGCGGGCGCATGTCACGCCGCTGGCATTCGCGGTTGGATTTCTGATTGCCGTCGTCGCGGCCATGATTGCCTGGACGATCCTGCGCGGGCTGTGGCGGCTGCCGGAACGAATCCGCAAGTCAAATCGCGAACGGCGTCATGCGCGCGGCCGGCACGCGATCACGCAAGGGCTGCTCGCGATCGGCCACGGCGATTCCTTAGGTGCGCGGCTACATGCCGACGTCGCGCGCCGCCACGCCTCTAGCGATCCGCTGACGCTGTTGTTGCATGCGCAATCGGCCCAGCTCGACGGCAACCGCGCCGCCGCGCGCGAAGCGTTCCAGGCGATGGCAGCGCGCCAGGACACGCGGCTGCTCGGCCTGCGCGGCTTGTTCATCGAAGCGCAGCGCGCCGACGATGTGGTTGCGGCCGTCGCAATCGCCGAGGAAGCGCTGACGACGGCGCCATCCTCGACCTGGGCTTCGCAGGCGGTGCTCGGCTTCCGCTGCGCGCGCGGCGACTGGGTGGGCGCGCTCGCGATCCTCGAGACCAATCACGCCTCCGGCCTGATCGACAAGGACACGTATCGCCGTCAACGCGGCGTGCTGCTCACCGCGCGTGCGCTGGAACTCGAGACGATCGACCGCGATCAGTCGCGCGATGTCGTGGCGGAGGCGGTCAAACTTGCGCCGACGCTGGTGCCTGCTGCTGTGCTCGCCGCCAAATTCCAGAGCGAGGCGCATCAGATTCGCCGCGCCATGCGGATCGTCGAAGCGGCCTGGCTGGCGCAGCCGCATCCTGATCTTGCCGACGCCTACGCCCATGTGAAACTCGGCGATTCCGCGCGGGCGCGTCTGGTGCGGGTCGAGACGCTGGCGGCGAAAGCGCCCGGTCATCTCGAAGGCGCGCTGGCGGTTGCGCGCGCCGCGATCGACGCATCCGAGTTTGCGCGAGCGCGCGCGGCGCTCGAGCCGTTCATCGACGCGCCGACGCAGCGCGTGGCGATGCTGATGGCGGAGATCGAGCGCACCGAACATGGCGACAGCGGCAAGGCGCGAGCCTGGACGCTGCGGGCGGTGCGCGCGCTGCACGATCCGGTCTGGACCGCGGACGGTTACGTCTCCGACAAATGGCGGCCGGTGTCGCCGGTATCGGGCCGGCTCGATGCGTTTCAGTGGCAGACGCCGGTGGCAGCACTGCCGCCGACGGGCGGCGCGGTCGAGCCGTCGCCGTTCGAGCAGGCGATGCTGGCGGCAAGCCCGAAAATGGAGCCGGCAGGCGAGCCCGAGTCCGAGCCCAAGCCCGCGCCGCAAGTCGCGCACGATCAGGCTTCACATAACCAAGTCTCGCATGACCAACCCTCGCAAGACAGTGTCGCACAGGACAATGCGCCCGCGCCTGTCGATGTGGTTCCCTCGCCGCCGCCTTCGCCGCCCGCGCCGGCCGGGCAGGTGGCCGCTCCCGCGCCGATGTTCCGCACGCGCGCCGATATTCCTGCTCCCGGCGGGAAACCCGCTAGCTCGATCCCCGCCATCATTCCGATCGTCCGCCCGCCCGACGATCCCGGCGTCGACGATGGAACCGAGGTGGACGAATTCGCGGAGGCGCCCGTGCGCGGCGACCAGGAGGGCGGCTGGCGCGGCTTCATTTCCCGCATGCGCGGCTGATTCGATTGACCCCTCCCCCTCATTCTTCTTCACCTCCCCTGCAAGGGGGAGGTCGGCGCGCTCAGAAGCGCTCTTGCGTTTCGCGGCGAGCCGGGAGGGGGTCACGTTTTCTGTTCGTAGCGATTTCTGGCCAAATCTGGCTATTGAGATGACCCCAACCCTCCCCCTTCCAGGGGGAGGCGGCTCGCCCGTCGCCGCGCGGCCCGCCCTTTTCCTTGCCAAGCGGAGCGCTGCCCGATATCAGGTGCGGGCGTCTTCACCCGCCGGCAACAAAATGTCGCTATGCCGGAAGACGTCTTGAATCGCGGGAGCTGATGGTCCGCCGCAATAGCTCAGTTGGTAGAGCACGTCATTCGTAATGACGGGGTCGGGGGTTCGAGTCCCTCTTGCGGCACCACTGCTTAGCAGACGCGAACGGATCTTTGTTGGGCCTTTAGTGGCCGTCCTCAGGACTTCATACGAGACAGGCAAAACGGATCAGCCCGCGCGAGGGCGAGACACCGTCATCCTAGGTTCTCAAATTTCAACGTACAACTCTTCGGCTTCCTTGCGGATGAAATCAACTGGTGGTTCATTACCCTGATTTCATAAATTGTTGCTCAAGGTGGTTTCGATGGCGGTTAAGCGGAAGCCAGAGACGCTCTGGAAGCTGGTCGAGGCCCGGTGCATTCAGTTGGCCGACTCTGTATCCGGCGCCAGAATCGCGTTTCTGGTTGCCTTGAGTTGGTCCTTCATCTGGGCTTGGTCGCTCTACAGCGTGGACTTAGGATATCTGGTTGGTCTTCGAGACCGCTACGAGCATTATTTCGCTAGCTCGCTGACGCAACATCCGAGTAGCGAATTGAAGACTTGGTGCGCCCAGAATTCTCCAGGCGTCGCCAATGATGGAAATTTCTCGGACACCGAAAGAGGGCAGTTCTGCCAACAGCTGGCAAAGAATGCATTCGAATGGGTCGATAAGGCCTATCGCGAATCTACCCTTCTTTCGTTCCCCGGCGGCTTCGGCAAACTGTCCGTGTCTGACTTGGGGATCATCGGCCAGATCGGCATGCTGATCATTCTGCTTTGGCTTTATTTCGCGGCGCGCCGGGAAAATCACGCAATAAGAGCCATTGTCGACATGGATCCCGACGCGAGGAAACAAGACAGGTGGTTCCCGAAAACCTATGTGCTCTCCAGTCAGGACAGATATCTATCCGCAGAACACGTGGCCTACGCGTACCATTCGGTCGCTCAACGGTTCGTCTTTATATTTTCTCACCATACACGACCGTTGCTGCTGCTCACGCTACTTCTTCTCTTTATTCCTGCGATAGTTGCGTTCTGGAATCTGGGTACTGATATTCGGGACTTGGTCGCGCGTTTCCTCCAACCCGTGAATACGTCCATCTTGCTCCGAACTGTTTTCGAGGCGTTGCTCTTCATTTGCGTACTGCTGACGACCGTCAGGATCGCGCGCTCTGAGCTGGATACAAGCGTGCTTCTAAACGGATGGTATTTGGCGGCACGGGATGTCTGGATGGAAGAGTGGGATGAAACGACGCATGACCCAGCTCCCTCGGCTACGATTGACGTGTCCGCGCAGAAGGCAACAAAAAAGATCTGACATTTCGTTACCAGCCGACGGGCTTGAGTCTCCGTGCGAGATTGGCCTTCAGCCTGAAGTCAATTTATATAACGCCTGCGGTACCCTTCGCGCCACCGGTGCCCACGTTGCTGATTCGTCTTGCCGAAACATGCGCAGGCTCGGATACCGCGGGCTGTCATTGCGATCGAGCATCCAGCGCCGGTCCGGCAGGCGCGGCAAGAGCACCCGGTCAGGTCCAATTGTATTTCTGGGTCTTCTTTGCAAGCAGTCGCGACTTCATCCAAGAGTTTTTTGTTTGCCCAAACGCGCGCATGATCGCCGAGCTCGAATTCACGCCCAAATTTGCCATAGCTCACGAACCTGCATCGGCCGCCGCTGATGCATTGTTCAAGCCCGCGTTTCAGTCGAGAGTCGATCATTGCGTGCTCCGCCAAATTTTCTTTCGGCAGCAGACTTGGGCCTCAACACCTTGAGTTGATGGCTTTCCTTGATATCGGCGATATCGTCCGCCATTTTTTCAAACGCATCTAGCGCCTTGCGCTCGTCGGCAGGAAGACTCGCGCGGTCTGGCAGGTGCTTGAGCAGAACGACCATCGCATCGCTGATCCGCCCGAGCTGTCGGCCGTAGGTGCCGACCCGGCGGAGTATCTCGGCTTCTGTGTCCGGTGAGCCGGATTCGCCAAGGTTGATGGAGATCTGGTTTCCGCTCCACCAAGCGGTGATCGGGTTGATCCACTGACTGACGTCGCCGGAGAGGGGGAGTTTGAAAACGGACATGGAAATCTCCACAAAATGGAATGAACGCTCAAACTATCCTTACCTTGTCACATCCGTTCGATCGGGACCATACGTGCTTATCGCATGTTTGCGCCGGACTCGCGCCCAGGTTGATTTCGATTGTGGGCAAGCTGCGCTCGTTCTCGGCTCTAGGATGCTGCCGCCTCAAGCCGGATGAGGCCGAATGTGTCCGAGCAAGTCATTCCTGATGTTGTGCGCGGTCGACTCGCGCAGGGAGATATCATCCAGCGCGGCGCACGAACTGGTCGTGGCGGAGTGCCTGGTGGCGGCCAACCCGAGCGCTTCATTTCGCTCAGACGCGCCTCGCGTGATCTGGATCACATAACTATTCCAGGCGCTCTCATAGTTTCTCCCGCACCAGCAGCCAGGGGAGAAAGCCATGCGCCGTTTTGTTCTGATTGCAGCGATCGTTTTGACATCCGCGTCCGCGTGGGCGGACCAACCCCGGGGTCTGTCATTGGCCTCCAACAACGAGACGCCCGCGGCCGCGCAAGGGAGTGCGACTGAGGCGCCCCAAGCCGAAACCGCCAAGGTCGAAACGCCAAAGGATGAAGCATCCAAGGCGGACCCCGCCGGCAACGACGCCGCGCCCCAGCCGTCGAAAGCCGATCAGGTGACGCCCGATCACGCCAGGCCTGCCGCCGCCAAGACCGAAAGGCCAAAGGCTCGGCGGGACACGACCGAGGCTCGCGTGATCAACGAACTGCACCGTCACGGCATCTATTGGTAGAAGCCACGGCATGACGATCGGCCGGATCGGGTGCGACAATTGCACTCGGTCCGCACCTCAAAATCCGGCTGGATCTGTGAAGCCGTTCACACCCGGATTTCGCAATGAATTCTAGAACGACACCAGTGCGGCGAATTTAAAGTTCCTATCGGCGTTGCGGCAAGTTCGTATAGGAACTTCAAATTCAAGGCCGCCCTGGAATCGATAAGTTGCTCGAGCTCCTTTGATTCCGAAGTTCGCATCAGAGGTGCCGCGATATCTTGCGAACTTCGGAATCAGAGCTCGAGTATTTTTGCGGGAGGCGTCTGTGTTCCCATCAGTCAATGACGCAAATCGGAATTCCCGATCGGATTTCGGGTCCTGGCCGGCCATCGTCCGGCTCATCATCCTGGAAATTCTGGTGCTGCTCGCGCTGGCGGGCGCCTTTGTCTATTACCTGAACTGGTCGTCAGAGGTCGCCATGTCCGAATTCATGGCGGCGAGCAAAGCGCAGATTCATGCGGTCAGGGTCCATCCGTCCTGCGGCGATAGCGCCTGACGCGTTCTCCATTTCGCACCGTTCGCGGCCGACGCAGCGTCTTCACCTCTCCCTATGGGAGAGGGAGCAAACTTCCGCTCGGGTTACTTCCGTGCCTTCATGGTCGGCTGGCGTTACTTACTGCGACACCGTCTGCACGATGGTGTTCACCGGGCGGGCGCCTGCCACCGGCAGCTTGAGATCCTTGATCAACGCTTCGTCATATTCCGCGAGCGTCTGCATCGGCGCCCTCGGCCGCATCAGCACGACCTTGTAGCCGCCGGCCTTCAGCCGTCGCAGCAGTTCGGGCATTGCTTCCGCCGTATGCTTCTGGAAGTCGTGCATCAGGATGATGCCCTTGCCCTGCTTCTCCAGTTTGGTCATCACGGTGTTGACGATCTGCTCGGCGTTCTTGGCCCTGAAGTCGAAGGAGTCGAGGTCGCAAGAGAACATCGCGATGTTGCGCGTGCCGAGATAGGCCATCGCCGCCGGGTTATGCTGCAATTCCGGGAAGCGGAAGAACGGCGCGGGCGCGGTGCCAAGCGCGAACTTGACTGCGCTGTTGCCCTTTTCGATCTCGTCCTTGACGGTCTGCTCGGTCAGCTTCTTCGAGTTCAGATTGGCGTGCGACCAGGTGTGGGTGCCGACGGTGTGTCCGGCAGCAGCAACCTGCTTGAGAATTTCGGGATGATAGGTCGCGTGCTTGCCGATCGAGAAGAACACCGCCTTGGTGCATTCGTCGGCAAGCGCCTTCAGCACGGCCGGAGTGTTGCCCGGCCACGGACCGTCGTCGAAGGTCAGCACGACTTCCTTGTCGGCAAGAAAATCGATCTGCTTGAAGTGCTCGAAGCCGAAGCCCGGTCCGCCCGACGTATCGATTTCGACCACGCGGGATACACCAAGCGCATCGGGATTGGCGCAAGCCGCCTGCTTCGGCATCGGCGCGGGCGCCGGTGGCGCTTTGCTCGAAAGGCTGCCGGTCACTTCGATCGGGTCGCGGCTGGCTGCGGGCTTGGCCGGAGCGGGAAGCAGTGCGGGCGCTGCCTGGGCGGCAGCGACAGCTTGCGTTTTCGCCGAACTCCTTGCCGATGAGGTCCAGAACCAGCCACCGGTGGCGATCAACGCAGCCGCCACCACACTCATCAGCATCAGGCCCAACGCGTTACGCATGGTTACTCTTTCGTAAATACAAAAACGCTTAGTTTCCCCTTTATGAGTAAGAGTTGTTAACGCTCCCCAAACGCCGGGCCGTTTCCGCAACCTTCAAACGGCTTCCTGATGTCGCAGGCTCCAAGTCTTGACGCGTTTTCTTCACGCGAACCGGTACCCACCCGTCTCCGCCGGGGCTTCGCCGGGCCACTAACTCACTCGGCCGCCGAAGCTAAAGCGAAGGCGGTTTCGCTCGAAAACGCTATGAGTGACCGACATCACAGAGCTGGCGGCGAAAGCGGGGCATCCTCGAATTCATGAGCGCGCGCCAATCATTGGCGGGCGAGTGGGAGCCTCAAATGATCATGTCTTTTGCAAACGCGTTTCGCCGGACCGCATTGATGCTGATGGTTGCCGCGCCGGTCTCGTTGGTCGCAAGCACAGGCTTCGCCTACACGCTCGAGGCGCAGCAGATGTGCACCAGCGATGCCTTCCGTCTCTGCTCCGCCGACATTCCCAATATTCCGAAAATTACCGCCTGCATGGTCAGGCATCGCGCCGACCTCAGCCCCGGCTGCCGCGCGGTGATGGACCGCGACTTCGCCGCCCGGAAGTCACATACGGTTGCCGAAAAGTAAGTGCGACCGCAACCTGTGCAGCAATGGACGCATTGATCCAGCGCATTGACATCGCTGCCGGGGCGCACTTTACATGCCGGATATTTCAGCGATGAAGGCCTGGATCGATGTCGAGAACTTTGTTTGTCCTGTTGGGGCTTGCCGCGGCGCAAGCTTTCGCTCTGTCATCCGCTTCGGCGCAGCAAGGCCACGATGCCTGCGCGCGTGACGTGACGCGCTTCTGCCGTGCCCACATGGACGCTGGCGATTCGGTCGTGCTCGCGTGCCTGAAGCAGCATCGCGCCCGGCTCAGCCGGGCCTGCGACAAGGTCCTGACCGAGAACGGGCAGTAAGTTTCAAGTGCTGCTGCCTGCGGCCGCGGAAGCGACCGGCAGCACCTCGTGGGCCGTGCGATCGGGCGTTTCTTCCTTCCAGCGCACCGAACCGAACGGCCGCTCCAGCATGCGGCGGATGCGAACTGGATCGGGGCCGAGATGGAAATCCATCGCGCGCTGGTGCAGTTCGCGTTCGGATTGCGTCGAGCGACTACGCTGGCGCAGGTAATCGTGCCAGGTCGGACAATGATAACGTTCGGTCCATAGCTCGGGATCGGCGATGTCGCGCGCGATCGACCAGCCATAGGCGCCGTTGCGCTGCCGCGAGAGCTGGACGTCCTGCATGACATTGTGGAAGGCGCGCGCATTGTCCTGCGCCACGCGGTATTCGATCTCGACCACGAGCGGCCCGCTGCGCGCGGTCAGCGACAACTGCACCTCCGGATCGGCAAGCACTTCGGCGTCCTCGTTGCGCGCGCCGACCCGCGGCATTTTCAGCCAGAAGCCGAGCAGCGGCGAGAGCAGCATCAGGCCGGCGGATGCCAAGAGCGCGACCTCGACGCCGGCAGCGTCGGTCAGCCGCCCCCAGCCCCAACTTCCGATCGCTATGCCGCCGGAGATCGCGGCCTGGAAGATCGCGAGCGATCGTCCTGCCACCCAGCGCGGCGCCGACAACTGCACGCCGATATTGAACAGGGCGACCGCCAGCATCCAGGCTGCGCCGGCCACGACCAGCGCGGCCGCGGTGAGGACTTTTCCGTGGCTCAGCGCGACGGCTGCGATGGCGCCGCCCATGGAGATGGCGCAGGCGCGCACCGCAGCCTCGCCGCTCATGCGCTTGCGCACCTCGCTGATATTGAGCGCGCCGATCACCGCGCCCATGCCGAACGCACCCAGCATGATGCCGTAGGTCTGCGCGCCGCCATGCAGGAGATCGCGCGCCACCAGCGGCATCAGCGCCGAGATCGAGCCGCCGATCAGGCCGGTGACCAGTGTGCGGATCAGCACGATCTTGATCGACGGCGAATTGGCGATGTAGCGCACGCCAGAGACGATGGCGCGGTTGAGGCGCTCGCGCGGCAGCCGCGACGGCGCGCTCTCGCGGCGCCAGAGAAACAAGGCCGCCATCAGCGGCAGGTAAAGGATGGCGTTGGCGGCAAACGCCGCCATGGCGCCCGCGGTCGCAACGACGATGCCGCCGATCGCGGGTCCGAAACTTCGCGCGATGTTGTAGCTGATGCCGTTGAGCGCCACCGCGGCCGGCAGCATGTCGGCCGGCACCTGTTCGGTGACGGAGGATTGCCAGGCGGGACCGAGCAGCGCCATGCCGCTGCCGACGACGAAGCACAGCGCCAGGAGGCTGTTGGGCGTGACGAGGCCCATCCACGACAGCACCGTCAGCGCGGACGCCCCCGACAGCGCAATCACCAGTGCGACCAGCGAGACGATGCGGCGGTCATACATGTCGGCGATGGCGCCGGCCGGCATCGCGATCAGCATCACCGGCAGCATCAGCGCGGTCTGCACCAGCGCGACCTTGTCGGCGGACGAGGTCATCTGGGTCATCGCCCAGGCCGCGCCGACCGCCTGAATCAGCAGGCCGAGGTTGGACAACAGGCTGGCCGACCAGATCCGCCGGAACGCGATATGGCGCAGCGGCGCTGCAATACCGTCAGTGGCAAATACCGGGCGCTTGGACTGTTCGGTCGCGGTCTCTTCCATCGCGGGTGGCTCGATTCTCCAGAATACCCAGTGATGCCTGCTTGGCTCCGTGCCTGTCTAGTAGACAACGAAAAGCGCCCGGTTTGCGGCCAAGAAATACCCAAGATCATGCCGCGGTCACAATCTGCTGACGGCCCGGCTAGCCGGTCGGCGCGCCTTCGTGGCGTCTGGATTTTGAAGCTGGTATGCTTATCTGCTGAAGCACCCTTCAGTGGCTATTTTGCAAGGACGGCATCCGTGAGCATCGCCGAAACCTGGGATACGCCGGCCACGCGCCAGCGGCTGGTTCCTCCAAGTCCGCCACGGGCGCCGGAGAGCATGACGGCGTTGCAGCGGATGGCGAAGATGCGCGAAAGCGCGATCGGAACCTGGGGTCAGCGCGCCTACGAGGAAGACGTCGTTCGCGGCCGCTTCCTGTTCAATTCGAGCTTCATCCTCAATACGCCCGACGCGATCCGCCACGTGCTGGTCGACAATTATGAGAATTATTCGCGCACGCCGGCCGGTTTCCGCGTGCTGCGCCCGATGCTGGGCGAAGGCCTCCTGATCGCCGAAGGGAAGGCCTGGAAGCATCAGCGGCGCACGCTGTCGCCGGCCTTCACGCCGCGCGCGGTCTCGACCCTCATTCCTCACATGGTGGCGGCAACCGACGAGACGGTCGAGGACCTCAAGCGCCTCAGCAACGGCCCGGTCGACCTGCGCGAGAAGATGCAGCGCATGACGCTCGAGATCGCCGGCCGCACCATGTTCTCGTTCGGCATGGAACGCCATGGCGCGACCTTGCGCGATTTCGTGATGGACTATGGCGACCGGCTGGCGCGGCCGCATTTTCTCGACCTGGTGCTGCCGCGGGATTGGCCGGCGCCGCGGGATTTCGCGCGGGCGCGCTTCCGCAAGCGGTGGACGCAATTCGTCGCCATGCTGATCGCGGAACGCCGCGCCGCCGGAAAAGCTGCGGGCGCGCCGGCGCGCGATCTGTTCGACCTGATGGATGCGGCGCGCGACCCCGAGACCGGAGAGGCCTTCAGCGACGCGCAGCTCGGCGACGAGGTCGCGACCATGATTCTCGCCGGTCACGAGACCACGGCCACGGCGCTGTTCTGGTCGCTGTATCTGCTGGCGCTCGATCCGGTCGCGCAAGAGCAGTTGGCGAACGAGGCGCTGCAGGTCTCGGGAAATGGCGAGGCTGACCTCGATCGGTTGAAGTTCACCCGCGCCGTGGTCGACGAAACCATGCGGCTCTATCCACCGGCGTTCCTGATCGCGCGCTCCGCGCTGGGCCCGGATGAGTTCGCGGGCCTGTCGATCGGCAAGGGCGACGTCATCCTGATTGCGCCCTGGTTGTTGCATCGTCATGAAAAACTCTGGCGCGATCCGAACGCCTTCGTGCCCGAGCGCTTCATGGCGCCGGCGCCGCCGCCTGACCGTTTTGCATACTTGCCGTTCGGCGCCGGTCCACGGATTTGCATCGGCGCGCATTTCGCGCTGGTCGAGGCGACATTGGCGTTGGCGAAGATCATTGCGGCGTTCCGCGTCACGCTTGTGGACAAGATGCCGATCATGCCGATGGGCGTGGTGACGACACAGCCGGACCGTTCGCCGATGTTCCAGATCTCGCCGCGCTGAATCAGCTCCCGGAGTAGGGCCATTATCATGAGCGACCTGAAGGCCCAGTTTGCAACCTTGAAGACCATCGCCGATCCGGCTGTAGCGGACGCGATCGCGCGTCTGGTCGAGAACGGTCGGGATCACGAGCTCAACCGCGTCAACGCGCTGGAGTTCTCCAAGATCAACGGCCTCGACGAGGAGAAGGCGATCTCGGGATTCTTGCACGCCTCGCGGCTCGGCCTGTTCGACCTGACCTGGAACGTGCTTTGTCCCGGATGCAGCGGCGTGCTCGACGCCCATGACACGCTCAAATCGCTGCGCAGCGAAGACTACCATTGCGGGCTGTGCGCTTGCGGCTACGAGCCTTCCGTCGACGAGCAGGTGGAGGTCGCCTTCACCGTCAGCCCCAAGACCAGGCGCATCGCCGCCCACGATCCGAATAGCCTGCCGCTGTGGGAATACTACCAGCAGGTGTTCTGGAGCTCAGGGATCGATCTCGACAGGTCGACCTTCGGCGCGCTGACCGAAGAAGTGGCGCTGGATGCGCTGGAATTGCCGGCGAGCGAGCGCGCCGTGCTGTCGCTGCAACTGCCGGCGCAATTCGTCATCATTTTCGAGCCGGTGACGCATTCGGCGCATTTCATCGACGTACAGGGCGAGCCCACCAAGGAACGCCAGCAGCTGTCGCTGGTCTTCAACAAATCGCATCCGCCGACCGGCTCGATCACGCTCCGTCCCGGTCCCCTGCGGCTTTCGCTCGACAATCAGGCTGGCGTGCGGACGTTGCCGACCGTGTTCATTGCGGGTGACGGGCTGCATGCCATGCTCGGCAAGCGCCGGCCGTTCCTCACCGCCAAGCGCATGCTGTCCAACCAGACCTTCCGCGACGTGTTCAAGGCCGACCATCTCGACATCGACCAGCGGCTGAAGATCACCTCGCTCACGTTCCTGTTCACCGACCTCAAGGGTTCGACCGCGCTTTACGAACGCGTCGGCGATCTCGCGGCCTTCGACCTCGTGCGCGCGCATTTCCGCGCACTGCTCGGCATCATTGCGTCGGAGAAGGGCGCGGTAGTGAAAACGATTGGTGACGCCGTCATGGCCACCTTCGTCAAGCCGGAGCATGCGATTGCCGCTGGGCTCAAGATGCGCGCGGCCATGGATTCGCTGAACGCAGAGCGCGGCACCGACGATCTCGTGGTCAAGATCGGCATTCATGAAGGCCCGTGCCTTGCGGTGATGCTCAACGAGCGACAGGACTATTTCGGCCAGACCGTGAATATCGCAGCAAGGGTTCAGGGGCTTGCAACGTCAAAGTCGATCCACGCGACCGGCGGCGTGGTCGAGGTGCCCGCCGTCACCGCGATCCTGGCGGAGCAGGCGATCAAGCCGATCCAGAAGGAGGCGGCGCTGCGCGGCATCGCCGACAAGGTTCTGGTCTACGAAATACCTTAAGGAAAATAGCGGCAACATTGCCGAAAGGTAATCGGCGCGGGGAACGCGCGCCGATTGCACGCGTTCGTGTTCCACGCCATATAGTCCTCAAGCCAAGCTATCGAAACTCCAGGGACGATTGATGCTCGACGGACTGCGCAACTTCATCGCCGATGTGATGTCTCCCGCACATGAGCCCCGCGATCTCGACGATACCGGTTATCGTCTGGCTGCGACCGCGCTGCTCATTCACGTCATCTCGCTCGACGGCGAACCATCCGAGACCGAGAAGCGCAAGCTCCACAGCCTGATCGAGAGCAGCTTCGGGCTCGATCGGGGCGCCGCGGATAAACTGATCGCCTCTGCGACCCTGGTCGAGGGCGAGGCCGTCGACCTCTATCATTTCACCAGCGTCATCATGCGTTCGGTCGACGATGCCGGACGGCTGCGCATCGTCGAGATGATGTGGGAGCTCGTGTACGCCGACGGTCAGGTCAGCGAGTTCGAGGACAACGTGGTGTGGCGTGCGGCCGATTTGCTGGCCGTGTCCTCGCGTGACCGGATCGATCTCAAGCACCGCGTCGCTGCCAAACAACCCTCGGCCGTGTCAGGCAGCTAGAAGAGCCGCTTGGTATGTCGCCATCATCCCGGGCCTGTTGCCCGCCGGCTCATAAAAAAATCTTTAATGGAGCCTGCCGCATTGCTGCATGTTTCTGCGCCAGGCTGATTTCTCGCTGGATTGATGCCTGCGGAAGGTTCGAAATGCTTGCAGGTAGCCCGTAACCCGCCTAAGCCCTATTCGAGACGGCTGGGTTTCAATCTTTCAGGCAAGAACAATCGTGACTGAGCGAGTGACGCTGATTACGGGTGCCTCCGCGGGAATCGGCACCGACCTGGTGCGCGTTTTTGCTTCCAACGGTCATCGCGTGGCGATGGTGGCGCGCCGGGCGGATCGGCTGCAGGCTCTGGCCGCCGAGATCGTCGCCAAGGGCTTGCCCGCCCCGATCGCCATTCCGTGCGATCTCGAACAGGCGGATGCTGGCGACAAGGTCGCGGCGGCGTTGACCAATGCCGGCGTTGAGTGCGAATTCGTCGTCAACAATGCGGGCTTCGGTCTGTTCGGTCGCGCCGCCGAGCTCGACCGCAAGGAGCAGCTTGCGATGATCGCGGTGAATATCCGCGCGCTCACCGATCTGTCGCTGCGCTTTGCCGATTCCGTGATCCGAAACCGCGGTGGAATTCTCAACGTTGCTTCCATCGCCGGCTTTCTGCCCGGGCCCGGCATGGCGGTCTACTACGCCTCGAAGGCCTATGTGTTGTCGTTCACCGAGGCTTTGCGCGGGGAGCTCAATGGCAAGGGTGTCCGGGTCACCGCGCTGTGCCCGGGTCCGGTGCCGTCGGAATTTCAGACCCGCGCAGGTTTCGAGCCTGGACTGGATTCTGCCGTGCTCAACGTCTCTTCCGCCGAGGTCGCCGCGCAGGCCTATCAAGGCTTGATGGCCAACAAGCGCGCGGTGTTGCCGGGGCTCGGCATCAAGATCGTGCCGCTCATGCTGCGGCTGTTCCCGCGCGGATTCATCCTGGCCGCGGTCGCCCGCTTTCAGACGCGCCAGCGCTGAAGCGTGATGAGATTAGTTTCGAGTAATACGGTGATGACGGTGCTGTGCTCCTTCTCCCGTGGGGAGAGGGTTGGGGTGAGGGCATACGGTCTTTGATGAAAAACGACCCCCTCACCCGGATCGCTGTCGCGACATAGCCGAAGCCGTGACTTCGGCGTCCTTGTTTAAGAACGGCCGCCAAAGGCGGCCTACGCCTCTCCCTATGGAGAGGTGGGCTACCTGGACTCCATCGATTCAGTCAAATCTCATCGCGCTTTAGCGCTACACGGACTCATCAGAAATTAACGGTCTGTTGGCTACGATCGCAGGCTTGGAAGCTTGCGAGAAAGGTCGATGTCACCTTCCGCCAAACTGCCTGTTGTGCATGACGCGCCGTCAATTGCGGCGCAGGACTGGCCGGCGGCGCTTCTTCCGGTTCTGATCGTCCTGCACCAGGAAAACTCGACGCCGGGCCGCATCGGCAACGCGCTGCGGTCGCTTGGATACCGGCTCGACATCCGTCGCCCGCGATTTGGCGATTCCTTGCCGAAAACACTGTCAGCGCATGCCGGCGCCGTCATCTTCGGCGGTCCGATGAGCGCCAATGATCCCGACGACTATGTTCGCCGCGAGATCGACTGGATCGCGGTGCCACTGATTGAGCAGCGGCCGTTACTCGGAATTTGCCTCGGCGCGCAAATGCTGGCGATGCACCTCGGCGCGCGGGTGGCGCCGCATGCCGCGGGCCGGGTCGAGATGGGCTATTATCCGATCCGTCCCACTCCGGCCGGGCTGAAGCTGTGCACGCACTGGCCCAGCGAGGTCTATCACTGGCACCGGGAGGGATTTCAACGTCCCGCCGCTTGCGAGTTGCTGGCGGAAGGGGGTGACTTCCCCAACCAGGCGATTCGTTTCGGCAACGCTTTCGGCTTGCAATTTCATCCCGACGTGACCACCGCGATGATGCACCGCTGGACCACCTGCGGCGGCGATCGTCTGGGCATGCCGGGGGCCTATCCGCGCGAGCAGCATTTCGCCGGCCGCGCCCGCTACGACGTCGCCGAGCGCGCCTGGCTCAAGCACTTCCTCGATGGCTGGCTCGCCCGCGCGCCTGACGTCGCGATGGCGGAAGCGGCGGAGTAAGGCAGGAATTTAAGGTCCGCCTTCGCTCTTTGAGCTTCGGCGTGACAGCCTTCGCTACGAAAGTGGCTTGCCTGGCCGGCCTACGCCCGAGGGCTTCGGCGTGGCAGCCTTCGCTCACTTCGCTATCAGAGACTTTCCGGGCTTGCCCAGCCGTAGCTCGCGAAGCGAGCGAAGGCTGGTGGAGCCAGGCGGGATCGAACCGCCGACCTCGTCATTGCGAACGACGCGCTCTCCCAGCTGAGCTATGGCCCCAGATCGCCTGGTGGAAATCTCGCCGCGGCAAGAGATGGGAAACCGCCAGCAATCGCCGTCATTTACAATCCACGCCAAGGGCAAGTCAAGAACGGCGAAATCGCTGTTTTTTCCAGCCGCTGGGTGCCGTCGACCTGAAGTCCCTGCGCCACCAGTGGCGAGTTCGATCAGGGACTTCAGATCGGTAAAGCGGCACTAGAATCAATAAGTTTGCTAGTGCCCTTAACTGTCCGAAGCTCGTGAAAGGTGGGTGCAGAGGCGGTGCACGAACTTCGGAAAGTGGCCACTTGCCGGGAAGTTCCCTTGTTTGACCGGGGGGGAACCGATATCTAGCAGTACTTCACGATCACTTCGCGAGTAATTCCCGCCATGCGTGCCATTCTCGACATCGTCCTCATCGTTCTGGAGCTCTATGTCTGGCTCCTGATTGCGGCAGCCATTCTCTCCTGGCTGATCGCCTTCAACGTCGTGAATACGCGCAACCAGTTCGTCTCGATGGTGGCAGAGTTCCTCTATCGGATTACCGAGCCGCTGCTGGCGCCGATCCGCTCCGTCATGCCCAATCTCGGCGGGCTCGATATTTCACCGATCATCCTGATCCTGATCATCTACTTCATCGAGCGCGTCATTCAGTATTACATCTATCCAAACGTCTTCTGATCAAGCCTCAATGGCTGACCCCTGGCGCTATTCCGCCCAAGGGATCAGCATCGCGTTGCGCGTGACGCCGCGCGGCGGGCGCGACGATATCGATGGCATCGAGACGCTGGCTGACGGCCGCGATGTGCTCAAGGTGCGCGTTCGCGCCATAGCCGACGGCGGCGAGGCCAACCGCGCGGTATTGGAGCTTCTGGCGAAGGCGCTCCGCGTGCCAAAAGCCAGGTTGAAAATTCTGTCCGGGGCGACATCGCGTCTCAAGCAGGTTGCCGTCGATGGCGATCCGGAACAGCTAGGCGAAGCGTTGCGCAAGTTGATCGCGGCGAAGCAGGGAACGAAGCAATGACGGCGCAGATCATCGATGGAAAACGTATCGCCTCGGAACTCCGCGCGCAGGTGGCGAGCGAGGTCGCCCGGGTGAAGCGCGATCACGGATTGACGCCGGGGCTTGCGGTTGTCCTGGTCGGCAACGATCCGGCGAGCCAGGTCTATGTCCGCTCCAAGCACAAGCAGACACAGGAGGCCGGCATGGCGTCCTTCGAACACGTGCTGGGGGAAGACGTCGCCGAGGCCGATCTGCTGGCGCTGATCGCGCGGCTCAACCGCGATCCGCTGGTGCACGGCATCCTCGTGCAATTGCCGCTGCCGAAGACGATCAACACCGAGGCCGTCATCAAAGCGATCGATCCGGCCAAGGACGTCGACGGCCTGCATCCGAACAATGCCGGACGGCTTGCCGGAGGATTCTCCGCGCTGTCGCCTTGCACGCCGCTCGGCTGCATCATCTTGAGCAAGAGCGTGCATGCCTCGCTCGAGGGCATGAATGCAATCGTGATCGGCCGCTCCAACCTGGTCGGCCGGCCGCTGGTGCAGCTCCTGCTCAACGAGAACGCCACGGTGACGATCGCGCATTCGCGCTCGCGCGACCTTAAACACCTATGCGCCCGCGCCGATCTGGTTTACGCCGCGGTCGGCCGCCCCGAGATGGTGCGCGCCGACTGGATCAAGCCGGGCGCGACCGTGATCGACGTCGGCATCAACCGCCTGTCGGATGCCGGCGGCAAGACGCGCCTTGTCGGCGACGTTGCTTTTGCAGAAGTCTCAGGGGTTGCGGGCGCTATCACGCCGGTGCCGGGCGGCGTCGGCCAGATGACGGTGGCGTGTCTGCTGGTCAACACCTTGCGCGCGGCCTGCGCGATTGCGGGGCTGCCGAAGCCGGCGGTGTAAAGATGTCGTCATTGCGAGGAGCGTAAGCGACAAAGCAATCCAGCGTTTTCATTCAAAGAACTGGATTGCTTCGCCGGCGCTCGCAATGACGGTCTTATTTTTTCTTCGCTCGCGCGATGCCGTCCCCGATCAATTGGTGAGCTTCCTCGGCGCCGCCCCAGCGCAAGACCTTCACCCACTTGCCGGGCTCGAGATCCTTGTAGTGCTCGAAGAAGTGCTGGATCTGCTGCAAGGTGATATCGGGCAGATCGCTGTAGGTCCTGATCTTGTCGTAGCGCAGTGTCAGCTTCGACGACGGCACCGCGATGATCTTCTCGTCGCCGCCGGCTTCGTCCTCCATCAAGAGCACGCCGACCGGCCGCACGCTCATGACAGCGCCCGGCACGATGGCGCGGGTGCTGGCGATCAGCACGTCGCAAGGATCGCCGTCGTTCGACAGCGTATGCGGAATGAAGCCGTAATTGCCGGGATAGCGCATCGCCGTATACAGGAAGCGGTCGACCACCAGCGTGCCGGCCTCCTTGTCCATCTCGTATTTGATCGGCTCGCCGCCGACCGGCACTTCAATGATGACATTGACCTCGCGCGGCGGATCAACACCGATCGAAATTGCTTCAACGCGCATGGACGGCTCCGTGACTTTGACGACGCTAATATAAGCCGGACGGCGTCCCGCGCTTAGCTATTTGTTTGAGCAAAAGCCTAACGCGCACGGCCTAAGACCGTTCGGATACGAGGCTCAATGGAATGGAGTTCAGTTCGTCCAGGCGAAGGCGACCTTGTCGAGCGACTTGGGCCCGAACTTCTCCGAGGAACGCGCTACCATGCGGCCGCCCAGCGCGCGATAGAATTCCGTCGCCGGCTCGTTGTCGGACAGCGCCCAGATCACCATGCTCTTGAGGCCGCTCTGCATGAGATCGCGCCGGGCCGCTGAAAACAGGCGGCGGCCGAAGCCGAGGCCCTGGAATTCGGGGCGGAGATAAAGCTCGTAAATCTCGCCTTCGAAATGCAGGCTGCGTGCCCGGTTGCGTCCGTAATTGGCGTAGCCCGCGACCTTGTCGCCAAACACCAGCACGCTGACGCGGCTGCCTTTGCGGATCGCCGAATCCCACCATTGCGGGCCGCGACGGTTAATCAGCTTTTCCAGTTCGGCGCCGGGAATGATGCCCTGATAGGCCGCGCGCCATGCTTCGTCGTGTGTGGAAGCCACCGCAGCCGCGTCAGCAGCTTTGGCCGGTCGGACCTCGATCAGGGTTGTGCTCATGACCCGATCAAAGCAAGTCGGCGGCCTCCCTTCAAGGTCTATCGTTAATTATCGGTTAACCTGTGGATTTTCTGCATCAGTCGGCGTGCGGTTTTGTGCCGAAAATGGACAGCCAGGGAGTATTTGAGGTGGGATATTGCGGAATGGACGCCTAGGCTCAAGGTTCTTAACCTTCGAGATCACAGAACAAGGCGCAGGATTTGATTCGCCGTGAGCAACCGCGCGGATATCCATTTTGCGGCGCGGCCCCGAGGGTGCGGATGGCTTTGAGTCGGGCGCTTTTTGTGCCGTTTCTGCTGATCGCGCTGTGGCCGCAGGTCGGAGCCGCGCAGGACAGGTTCGGCCCGCAAGGCGCGGAAGCCGAGCCGAATCGCATGCAGGCCTGGCTGGTGCCGTCGCCCGATTCGAACACTGCTTCGCACGCGGTTCTGTTTCGCCCCTCAGGCGACGGCCCGTTCCGGCTGGCGGTGATTGCTCACGCATCAACTCAGAATACGCTGCTCCGCGCGATGATGCCGCAGCCGCAATACCGGCCGCTGGCAGCTCTGCTCGTCGCGCGGGGTTTTGCCGTGCTGGTGCCGGAGCGCCCGGGCCACGGCGCAACCGGCGGTAAATATCTCGAAGACCAGGATGGCTGCGACGGGGCGGATTACGTCCGCTCGGGCCGCGCCACCGCCGAGGAAATCGCGCGCGCCACGACGTACCTGCGCGGGCAATCCTTCATTCGCCGCGACGGCACGGTCATCATCGGGCATTCGGCCGGGGGATGGGGCGCGCTGGCGCTCGCGGGCGCCGATCCGGCCGAGGTTTCGGCCGTCATCGTCTTTGCGCCCGGCCGCGGCGGCCAGCCCAACGGCATTCCGGGCCAGATTTGCGCCCCGAACACACTGCTCACGGCGGCAAGCGAATTCGGCCATGGCGCGCGCGTTCCCGTCTGGTGGTTCGTTGCCGCCAATGACGGCTATTTCGCGCCGGATTTTTCCAAGAAGCTTGCGGATGCCTTCCGCGCTGGCGGCGACAAGGTCGATTTCCGTGTGCTGCCGGCTTACGAAAGTGAAGGCCACTGGATGGCCGAGACGGAGAATGGCGTGAAGGCTCTCGCCGGCGAACTCGATCGTGCTCTGAAGGGCGCGACGCTTCAGCCCGTCGCGCGGGCGAAGAAGCCGTGACAGTCTATTTCGCGGTCAAATATCTGCACGTGCTCGGCGCGATCGTCATTTTGGGCACCGGCAGCGGCATCGCGTTTTTTATGCTGATGGCGCATCAGAGCCGCGATGCCGCTTTTATCGCGCGCACGGCTGCGGTCGTCGTCATCGCCGACATGATCTTCACGCTGACGGCGGTGATCCTGCAGCCGATCAGCGGCGGACTCTTGATGATGATGTCCGCGACCAATTTCACCGAGCGCTGGCTGATGGTTTCGCTCGCTCTCTATGCCGTGGCCGGCGCGTTCTGGATTCCGGTCGTGTTCATGCAGATCGAGATGCGCAACCTGGCGCGAACCGCAGCTTCGAAGCGCGAGCCGCTGCCGCCGCGCTACTTTGCGCTTTTCCGCCGCTGGTTCGCCTTTGGCGTTCCCGGCTTCGGTTCGGTGATGATCATCCTCTGGCTGATGATCGCAAAACCCGTTTGAGGTCGAGGCATGTCACGCAAAATCCTGGTCGTCGGCGCTTCCGGCTTGATCGGCCGGTTCCTGACTGATGATTTGCGAGCCAAGGGCTTTCAAACCGTCGGGTTGGCACGAAAATTTTCGGCGGGTCAGGCCAAGAGTGCGCTCGATCTGGAGATGCCGATCATGGCGATGGATGCGGTAGCGCTCGCAAGCCTGCTGCGCGATCGCGCAATCGACGTCGTCGTCAATTGTCTCGGCGTCTTGCAGGATGGTCCCGGCAGCGACACCGCCGCCGTGCATCGCGATTTCGTTTCGCGGCTGCTGGATGCAATCAAAACGTCCGGCCGAACGATCCGCCTCGTTCACATTTCGATTCCGGGGGCGATCAAGGACGACCGCACGGCCTTCAGCCTCACCAAGCGCGAGGCGGAACGGATGATCGAAGCATCACACATCCCATACGCGATCTTGCGGCCCGGCTTCGTGATCGCGCCGGCCGCTTATGGCGGCAGCGCCATGGTGCGCGCGCTCGCCGCGCTGCCGATCAGGCTCTCAGTGGCCGACGCGCTGGTGTCGTTTCAGCCGGTCGCGGTGGAAGATATTTCCGCCACCATTGCGTGGCTCGCCTCGCGCGACACCGGCGACGCGGCGGCAAATGCCGTCACAAATTCGGTGACTTGGGACCTAATGCAGAAGCAGCCGGTGACTTTGGGCGATGTCATCGGGGCATTTCGCCGCTCGTTCGGCACGGATGACTGGCCGCGCATTCGCTTGCCTTCGTTCCTGCTCGATATCGGTGTGAAGCTGGCCGATCTCGCAAGCTGGCTTGGCTGGCAGTCGCCGATGCGTTCCACAGCAATGATCGAATTGCGCCGCGGCGTGACCGGCGATCCCGCGGCATGGATGAGCGCAAGCGGAATCGCGCCGGTCGAATTGGCCGATGCCGTACGGCGAGCTGCCACCATTCAGGACAAATGGTTTGCGCGGCTTTACTTGAGCAAGGCTTTGATCATCGCGAGCCTTGTCGTGTTCTGGAGCATTTCCGGCTTCATCGCGTTGTTCGTTTCCTATGACGCCGCAGCCGGCATCCTGCGTTCGCACCATTTCCCGCCGGCGCTGGTTGCACCGATCACGGTTTCGACCAGTCTGATGGACATGACGATCGGCGTGCTGATCGCCTTTCGACGCACCTGCGCTATCGGATTGGTCTGGGGAATTCTGGCCTCGCTCGGCTATATGCTTGGCGCTGCGATCCTCACCCCCGATCTCTGGATCGAGCCGCTCGGCGCGCTGGTCAAGACGGGGCCTGCGATCGTGCTGATGCTGGTCGCGCTCGCGATGCTGGATAACAGATAATGCTCCATCGCGTTTTCAAGCGAAGCATGCCCTCGGACTTGATCCGGGGGTGGGAACCGGTTCGCGTGAAGAAAACGCGTCAAAGATAGAGGCGAACGAAGTGAGCTGGTCCGACGACGATGTGATCCTCTATGACGGCGTCTGCGTGTTCTGTTCGCGTTGGATCCGTTTCATCGCAACGCGCGATCGCGACAAGCGCTTTCGCTTTACAGCCATCCAGTCGAAGTACGGCGCGCGGCTGGCGCGGGCCTTCGGCATCGATCCCATGGACCCCGACACCAACGCCGTCATCCACGGCGGCGTTGCATTTTTTAAATCGGATGCGGCGTTGACGGTGCTTTCGAACCTGCCGGGTTATCAGTGGACGCGGGTATTTTTCGCGGTGCCGGCGCCGCTGCGCAACGCGATCTATAATGTCGTTGCGCAAAACCGCTACAAGATTTTCGGCAAGTATGACGCGTGCTTTGTACCGGATGCCGACATGCGGGCCAGAGTGTTGGAATAAGCGTCCGCCGTCATTGCGAGCGAAGCGAAGCAATCCAGAATCATAAGTGCGGCGCCTGGATTGCTTCGTCGCAAATGCTCCTCGCAATGACGAAGTTACTTGCCGAGTGTAGCGGCTATGACCTCCCGCACCGCCCGTTCCCCCGAATCATGGGCGCCGTGGGCGGTGGAGAAGAAGTTCGGCGACGTGGCCTCGCCGGCAAAGAACAGTCTGTTATCGACGGGCGCGGCGAGCACCGCGCGTTTGCTCGCATGGTCCGGCAGGGCGTGCGAGTAGGAGCCGCGGGCGAAGGGGTCGTGCGCCCAGCGCGACTCCGTCAGCGGCTTCAGCTTGCGGCGGAAATCGTTGCCGACAAACGAGACGATCTCGTCGATCGCCTGCGCCGCGATCGCGCCGTCGCCGGCATCTTCCAGCGCCTGCGCGAAGCGGCCGCCGAAAAAGCCTTCGATGCACGGCTGCCCGAACGGCCGCAGGTGATACGTCCCCATCTCGCTGCGCATGGTCGCGCCGCGCAGGTTTCCGTCGACCGGCAGCAGTTCGGGTTCGTCGAGCGCCAGCATCACCTTGTCGGCGAGCCCCAGCGGCAGCTTCGATGCCGCATCGACTTTGTCCGGCAGCGCCGGGACAAAGCGGATCGCGCCCTCGGCAATCAAATTGGTCGGCACGGTGATGATGACCTTGTCGGCTGACAGCGTGCCTTGTGATGTTTCGATGCGCAGGCGCTTTGCGGAGTGGTCGATCAGCGTCACCGCGCAATTGAATGCGATCGGCAGCGCAGCGCCGTAAGCCTGCATCAGCGCGCCATAGCCGCGCCGCACCCGCCAATTGAGGTTGGTGTCTTCATAGGCGTCGAAGTCGAGAATCGACAGACGGTCGGTCTCGCAGCCGTTGATGTAGCTCGAGATCGCGTCGATCATCGGATTCCAGCGATTGCCGGCTTGCAGATAAAGATTGGCGGGATGGTCGACGCCGCCTTTCGCGGCTTCTTCCAAACGCTCGAAGAATTCATCGAGCGAACGGATGAAATCGGCGCGCTCCTCCGGCGGAAACGATTTGCCCCAGGCGCGCTCGCGCCATGGCGGCAGTTTTCTGTCGATCTCGAAATCAAGCGTTTCAGCGATTTTCACAAAGGCATTGTGATCGGCCGAGTGCAACCAGCCGCAGCCGAGATCGAAGGTCACATCAGGCGCGGCCATGATGGTGTGGCCGCGGCCGCCGACGCGATTCCGCGCTTCCAGCACGACGGACGAGAGACCGGCGCGCTTGAGCGCATGCGCGGCGCCAAGGCCCGCGGCGCCTGCGCCGATCACCGCGACGTCGATGGAGGAGGGGAGGGACATGCGTCAGGCTCTAGCACGTTCGCTATGGGTGCTAAAGACAGTCGATGCGTATGGCACCCATCGCGTCCGGACACGCTGCGGCGTGTAACGCCGCTGCGTAAAGCCGGGACCTACACTGCGCGGATGCGATTGCACCCCGGATCAGCAGCGCATCGCTGTCGCGCTGCGCAGCATCCGGGGCACCAGACCTGCTTACGCCACCGCCTGCTTGGCTTTTTCGGCGCGCTTGCGATCGTTCGGATCGAGGAACTTCTTGCGCAGGCGGACCGACTTCGGCGTCACCTCGACCAGCTCGTCGTCTTCGATATAGGCCAGCGCCTTTTCCAAGGTCATCTTGATCGGCGGCGTCAGGCGCACCGCTTCGTCCTTCGACGTGGTACGGATGTTGGTGAGCTGCTTGCCCTTGAGCACGTTGATTTCGAGGTCGTTGTCGCGGGTGTGCTCGCCGACGATCATGCCGCGATAGACCTTCCAGCCCGGCTCGATCATCATCGGGCCGCGGTCCTCCAGCTTGAACATCGCATAGGCGACCGCTTCGCCCTGGTCGTTGGAAATCAGGACGCCGTTGCGGCGGCCCTGGATCTCGCCCTTGTAGGTCGCATAGCCGTGGAACAGGCGGTTCATGATCGCGGTGCCGCGGGTGTCGGTGAGAAGTTCGCCCTGATAACCGATCAGGCCGCGGGTCGGCGCGTAGAACACCAGCCGCAGGCGATTGCCGCCGGAGGGGCGCATCTCGATCATCTCGGCCTTGCGCTCGCTCATCTTCTGCACGACGACGCCGGAATGCTCCTCGTCGACGTCGATCACGACTTCCTCGATCGGCTCCTGCCACTCGCCTGATGTCTCGTCTTTCCTCAAGACGACGCGCGGGCGCGACACCGACAGCTCGAAGCCCTCGCGGCGCATGGTCTCGATCAGGATCGCGAGCTGCAATTCCCCGCGGCCCGAGACTTCCATGGAATCCTTGTCGTCGGCCTCAGTCACGCGCAGCGCGACATTACCCTCGGCCTCGCGCAGCAAGCGGTCGCGGATCATGCGGCTCGTCACCTTGTCGCCTTCGGTGCCGGCAAGCGGCGAATTGTTGACGATGAACGACATCGACACGGTCGGCGGATCGATCGGCTGCGCCGGCAACGGCGTTTCGACGCTGGGATCGCAGAAGGTGTCGGCCACCGTGCCCTTGGTGAGGCCGGCAATGGCGACGATGTCGCCGGCTTCGGCTTCGTCCAGCGGCGTGCGCTCGATGCCACGGAAGGCGAGAATCTTGGTGAGGCGTCCCTGCTCGATCAGCTTGCCGTCGGCGGACAGTACCTTCACCGCCTGGTTCGGCTTGATCGAGCCTGAGGTGATGCGGCCTGTGATGATGCGGCCGAGATAGGGATTGGCTTCGAGAATGGTGCCGATCATGCGGAACGGCCCCTCTTCGACGGAGGGCGGCGCGACGTGGCGCTCGATCAGGTCGAACAGCGGCTGCATGCCCTTGTCCTTGGGGCCTTCCGGGCTTTCCGCCATCCAGCCCTGCTTGGCCGAACCGTAGAGAATGGGAAAATCGAGCTGCTCTTCGCTGGCATCGAGCGCGGCGAACAGATCGAACACCTCATTGATCACTTCAGTCGGCCGCGCGTCAGGGCGGTCGACCTTGTTGATGACGACGATCGGCTTGAGGCCGACTTTCAGCGCCTTCGAGACCACGAACTTGGTCTGCGGCAGCGGGCCTTCGGCGGCGTCGACCAAGACCAGCGCGCCGTCCACCATGTTGAGGATGCGCTCGACCTCACCGCCGAAATCGGCGTGGCCGGGCGTGTCGACGATGTTGATGCGGGTGTCCTTCCACTGCACCGACGCCGCTTTGGCCAGGATCGTGATGCCGCGCTCGCGCTCCAGATCGTTGGAGTCCATGGCGCGCTCGGCGACCTTCTGATTTTCGCGGAAGGTGCCGGACTGTTGCAGCAGGCGATCGACCAGCGTGGTCTTGCCGTGGTCGACGTGGGCGATGATGGCGACGTTACGAAGCTTCATGTTGGCTCTATCTGCGTCAGGCAATGAGAGAGGCGCGATCTCACCGGAAAACCGGGACCCGCTCTTTCGGGATCACGCTGAAAACCCTGGATTTTTGGTTGGGTACTGAACACCCAAAAAGGAAGCCCGGCCAGAAGGACCGGGCACACCTTTACTGCGGCGCAATATAGTCAGGAAAGGTCAAAAAACAATGACTTGTTTGCCATTTTGGCTAACGGAGAAGCCCGAAAAATACCGGGTTGTCGCCGTTACGGCCCAGCCTCGGTCGGGTAGACCCCCCGCAGCACCTCTTCGAAGTGGTTTTTGACGGATTCGTTACACTGGCAGGCCCGCGACCTCAGGCCGTCGGGATCGCGGACCACCAGGGAGCCGCGGCGGGTTTCCACCAGTCCCTCCGCCTTGAAGGTCTGGATCACCCGGCTGGCATAGCTGCGGCCGACGCCGAGCAGCGTCGAAAGCTGTTCGTGGGTCAGCGGCACGATGTTGTTGCCGTCGGTGCGCTCCATCGCCGAAATGATCCACTTCGCCGTGCGCTGCTCGATGGAGTGGATCGCATTGCAGGCGGTCGATTGAAACATCTGCGCCAGCAGGCAGTCGGCATAACGGGCAAACACATTGCGCAGCGAGACGGAAATGGTCTTGGCCTGTTCGAGTTTCGCGATCGGCAAATGCACAAAAAGCCCGCCGAATTTCACGGTGATGCGGGTATAGGCCGGCAGATAACCGAGGCTGACGATGCCGCCGACCGCGCCCTCGCGTCCAACCAGGATCGTCTCCACGTCGCGGCCGTCCTCGTTCGGCACGAGATAGGACGCAAGGCTGGCTCCGCAGGGGAAGTGCACGGTGTCGACATCGTCTCCGGGATCATAGAGCAGATCGTCGGAGGCGGATTCGCCCTGCGTCAGATGCGGCGCGATCAGTGCGAAGTCGGCCTCGTTCAGCCGCCGCAACAGGTTGTTGTGGGGCCGTTCGCCGTTCCGGTCTGGTCTTCCCTGTGAACTCATCGTGCCTGCTTGCCCTCGTTCGTTTTCCTCGCGAGGCTCACAATAGTCGTGGGCGTTTCCAGGTTCCGTCCACAAGTGCACAGACAACGACCGCCCGATATGGTGGTTTCATGCAGGGGACAGGGGGCTGCCTCAACAATGCGCGTGCGGCAGGACAGTTCTGCCTTAACTCATGCCCCTTGCTGGAACCTTCGTGGCCACGATGATGGACGTGTTGAGCCATGGGCTGCTGCCGGAAGATGTCCTCGTGATCGAGGACGACCCGATCATCGCCCTGGATTTCGAGGACACCATTCTCGGCTTCGGCGTCAGGACGGTGCGCACTGCCGGCTCGGTGACGCGCGCGCTTGCCCTCATCGAGGAGCGGACACCGGATTTCGCGCTGCTCGATATCGGTCTCGTCCACGAGAACAGCTTTGCTGTCGCCGAGCGGCTCGATGTGCTCGGCGTTCCCTTCGCGTTTGTCTCCGGATACGACTGCGCGGCAGCGCTTACCGGCGCCTTTGCACAAAGACCGAGATTGCCGAAGCCTTGCACCACCAATGCGCTTCAGGCAGCGCTGAAGCACGCGATGGCCAGCCGCACGTCACGCTGACGGCAATCAGATCGATTTGGGGTCTAGTGCCCACTTTCCGAAGTTCGTGCGACCTCTCAGCAGCCACCTTTCACGAACTTCAGAAAGTCATGGGCACTAGCAAATTTATTACTCTGGTGCCGTTTCCCATTTGGAGTTCCTGAACGGAATTTGCGGCTTGTGGCGCAGGAACTTCAATTGGACGGCACTAGCGTCGTCGACCACAGCGCGACGTCGTTGCGGTCACGCAAAGTCACGGTCATTTGCCCGGTCGCGCCCTCGATCTTGACATGGCCGAAGAACTGATAGCCATCCGAAGGTGACAGGATCGCGCCTGCCGGCGCCGGTTTGGAAAATCTCACCTCGGGGCCGAACGTATTATCGAGTTCGTTCTGCGACCCCGTTCCGGCATGCAGGGGGCCTGCGACAAATTCCCAGAACGGCAGGAATTCCTGGAACTGCGCGCGATTTGGATCGTAGAAGTGCGCCGCCGCGTAGTGCACGTCCGCCGTCAGCCACACCGTGTTGGCGACGCCCTTGTCGCGGATGAAACGCAAGAGATCGGCGATTTCGAGTTCGCGTCCGCGCGGCGGGCCGTCACCTTGCGCAAAGGCTTCGGAGCCTTTCTTGTTGGCGTAGTCGTCGTAGACGATGAGCGAGAGCGGCATGTCGGAGGCGATCACCTTCCAGGTGGCCTTTGAGTTGGCCAATCCGCGCTTGAGCCAAGCCAGTTGATCGGGCCCAAGGAAATAGGCGTCGGGGCCATATGTCTTCTGCAGGTTCGGACCGTTGGGCCCGCGATAGCTGCGCTCATCCAGCATGAAGACGTCGAGATGCGGACCATAGTTGATGGCGCGATAAACGCGGCCGGGCTCAACGATGCTTTCGCGCAAGGGATACATCTCATGGAAGGCTCGCGAGGCGCGCGCCGCCAAAACATTGATGTCCCGCACCTTGTATGCGGCAGGAAGCTGCTTCGACGCCGACCAGTTGTTGACGACCTCGTGGTCGTCCCATTGCGCGAAGATAGGCACCTCGGCGTTGAAGGCGCGCACATTGTCGTCGAGGAAATTATATTTGTGCGCGGCGCGAAATTCGTCCGTTGTCTCGGCGACCTTGGTCTTCTCGGGGATCATCAGGTTCTTCCAAACCTTGCCGCTTGCGAGCTTGACCTCCGGAGCAAAGATGCCGTCGGCATAGATGGTGTCGCCGGAATGAATGAAAAAATCCGGGCGATGCGTGTGCATGGCTGCAAAACTCACCATGCCGCCATCGTCAGGATTGATGCCCCAGCCCTGGCCCGCGACGTCGCCGCCCCACACGAAGCTGATGTCACGACGATCGGCGGGCGCGGTGCGGAAACGGCCGGTCACCACCTCGCCCGATATGTCGGGATGCGAGAGATCGCGGAATTTGATGCGGTAGAAAATGTTCTGCCCTGCGGGAAGGTTCTCGAGCAGCATCTTGGCCGTGAAATCAGTTTCCGGCAGGGCTGCGATTGGCGGCAGCGCACGCGCATCCTTGAAGGACTCGGTGGTCGAAACTTCCACCAGCATCTGCGAAGGGCGATCGGCACGCGCCCACACCACGCCGCCGTCGGTCGCGACATCGCCGGACTGCACGCCGTGACTCACGGACGGCCGATCTGCGGCGCGCGACAGATATGGCATCGCGACCAGCACTGCTGCGCCGGCGCCAGTGCCGATGAAGTGTCGGCGGGAGATGCCCCGCGCAAATCTGCTTTTCATGCGGACCTTCGCGCCATCCCATGATGGCCGGCAAAACTTACGAGGAAAATGTGACGATGCAATTGCTGCCCAGACGAGCCTCTCTGTATAGTAGGCATTTCACGTTGCCACGATAGCGCCATGCCTCGTTCCATCTCCAGTATCGCGGTCTTCTGCGGCTCGAATTTCGGCGATTCCGACGCCTATGCGGATGGCGCGCGGCGGCTGGGCAAGGCGCTGGCCGACGCGGGGATCACGCTGGTCTATGGCGGCACGACGAAGGGGCTGATGGGTGTTGTTGCTGACGCGCTGATCAGCGCCGGCGGCAGCGCGCATGGCGTGATCACTGAGAAACTGCGGCAGCGCGGCCATGCCCATCCGAATCTCCAGCACAGCGAGATCGTCGCGTCCTTGCGGCTCCGCAAGCAGCGCATGGTCGAGCTCGCCCAGGCCTTCATCGCGATGCCCGGCGGCATCGGCACAATGGAAGAGATGATGGAGGCCTGGACGATGAACCAGCTTGGGGAGATCGACAAACCGGTCGGCCTCTTGAACGTCTCCGACTTCTACCGGCCGTTTCTGGCCTTCATCGATCACATGGTGGTTCGCAAGTTCCTGCCGCCCGAGCATCGGCATTCGATCTGCGTCGACCCCGATCCCGCCGCGTTGATCGAGCAATTGCGCAACTTCGTACCGACCAGCGTACCGAAGTGGTTGTAACGCAAATCGGCAGGTCTGCGCGACCTGCCGACTGACGTCAGTCGAAGATTGACCTTTGAGCTCAGTTCGCCGGGCGGATGTTCGGGTCGATGCCGCCGGTTCTCGAATGATCGAAGATCGGCTCCGGGACCCAGCCGTCGCCGTAGAACGGCGGCCCGATCACGGGCCCCCGATAATAGGGCCCGCCATACACTCTCGTCGGGTAGGCAGGGCCGTAATAGGTGGGCCCGTAAGAATAGCCGGGACCGTAGACCGGAGCGTATTGAGCGGAGGCCGGGGTGGCCGCGGCGAAGACCGCCAAGGCCGCTAACAAGGCGGGAATCACAAAGGCAAATCGCATGATGGTCTCCTCATTTTACACATGAGGAACAAACCTTGCCCCGCGGCGCTCGGTTCCGGCCAGTCGCACACCTTGGCGTGATGAACAGCGGGTCAGGTTCCGGTCACCCGCAGCGCCGAGCCTGCCCGTTGCAGGTTTTGCGACAGGTTCATGAGCAAGCTGCGCCGATCGGCGACCGCGTGATGGAATTGCGTCAGCGCAATGTTGAAGGAGGTGAGCGCGCCTTCCTCGATCGCGCCATGCTCGAAACCTTGCAGCGTGTCGCGCAGGATCTCGTCGGCCTCAGCCTGCATCCGGTCAAGCTCGTCGGTGGAATCGCTGCGGCGCGCGGTGGCGATCATGTCGAGCAGCCGTTCGCGCAGGGTCGAGTTGTCGCCCCGCTCGTCCTTTTTCAGATAGCCGGCGAACCACGCGCCGATCGATCCGGTTGCCGACAGCGCCATCAGCCCCCACCAGATGAAGTCGCTGTAGCGATCGAGGAATGTCTTCTCCTCGCCGTCGACAAAGGCGGCCGCACCCGGATGCACCGGGATGAAAGCGTCCTTGTCGGTGTCCGGCGTCTCGATCTTCGCGGCCAGCGGAAACTCGTTCATGACCGTCTGACGGATGGCGAACAGCTGCCGCGTGAAGGCGGCCACCGTTGCATCCGAGAGATCCTTTCGCGCAACGATGTGGTGCGAGAAGCTGATCGTCTTGACCTCTTCCTCCGGTCGATCCGGCGAGCCGCCAAAGGCGCCGGCGGGAATTTCAGACGCCTCGTACATCGGATGATTTTGCGCGATCGCTTCCGCCGAATCGATCGCGAGGAAAGTGGGTCCCTTGCCGTCATGCGTGGAGGCGGCAATCGCCTCTGACGTGATCTTGCTGTTGACCGGCCCTGCGGCGAGATAGGCGTCGGCCTTCTGGTTGCGGATCGCGTCGACCGCCTCGGGAATCGGGAACTGGACGACCTCGACCTTGCCTGGGTCGATGCCGTATTGCTGCAAGATCACCTTGAGCAGATCGATGTTCGCCTGCGTGCGGCCAACGACGCCGATGCGGCGCCCGGCGAGCTGCCCGATCTTGCTGATCTTCGCGGCTGCCTTCTTGCCCTTGACGGGAGCAGGCACCCACAGCACTGCGACATTCTTGCGCAACGTCGCCACCGCTTGCGCATTTTTCGGCACGCTCAGGTCGCCGCGAATGATCGCAAGATCGGCCCGCCCCTCGGCGAGCATCTGCGCGCTGGCGGTCGCGCCGTCGGTCTGGATCGGCCGCAAGCGAATTTGGCTATGGGATGTCGAAAAGGCCTGGCTCAGGCCGTGAACGACCTTGAGATCGTCGCTGCCCGGCGGGCCAACAGCTATGCGCAGGGGCTCTAGCCGCACCGCGTAGTAATAGACCGCAGCCGAGATACCGATCAGGGCAAGGATCGCCGCCAGAACCACCAGCGCGATGCTTCGCCTTGCCGGCCAACGCGGCGATGATCCAGCCGGATTTGTCTCGGTGCCGCTTGCCATTGATCTGGAAAGGCTCAGGTCCAATGAAGAGTTGTTCGTCCGGTTTCTCCCGGAAGTGTAACAAATATGGTGCTTTTCCCTGAGTTACATCACCGTCATGGTTACCGGCGCTGCCTTGAGCCATATCAACATGGCTGTGCAGCGACGCTGTCGCACCGGTTCATGTCTTTGATTCAACAGCGTCTTTTTAAAGGCGGATCGGGGCGGAGCAATCGGTGTTAGATAGTCAGCCGGGTCAGGGACGGAGGCCATCATGGCGGAACGATTGTCAGCGGAAGCGCGCAAATCGGCGCTGAAGGGCTTGCCGGGCTGGAACGAGGTCGAGGGACGCGAGGCGATCGCGCGCACCTTCGTCTTCAAGGACTTCAACGAGGCCTTCGGCTTCATGAGCCGTGCGGCGCTGGTCGCCGAGAAAAGCGACCATCACCCGGAATGGCGCAACGTCTACAAGACCGTCGAAGTCGTCCTCGCGACCCATGACGCTGGTGGCGTGACCCAGCGCGATGTCGATCTTGCCAAGGCGATGAACGCGATCGCGGCGCAGCTCGGCGTCGCCTGACAAAAGCCAGTGTGGCGGCTCTGGCGTTCCTTTCAGTGCCGCGGCGAGTTCTTCAAAGGAACGTCAGAGTCAAAGCCACACTACATCAACAAGTTGGCTAGTGTCCCTTTGGTTCTGACATTCGTAACAGTGCCCGCCGCGAAATAATATGAATGTCAGAACCCGGACACTAGCGTTCAATCTTGCAAGGGCGACGCGACATCCCCAGCTAAGCGCGGACTTTGACGCATTGCGAATTCGCAGTTGCAGAATTGCGAATATCAAATCCACTCTACGAGCGGCGCGGAGGGAGCGGGGGCGATGATTTCAGAACATACGGTCGGATTTGGACCGGCGGATGACCTCGCCAGGGATCCGCAGAGCGTTCGCAAGCGCTTCTGGCGCAAGTTCAAGCGCGTCGCAGCCAGACTGCCCTTCGCCGAGGATTTGCTGAGCGCCTATTACTGCGCGTTCGACCTGAACACCCCGCGCCACGTCCAGGCGGCGCTGTTAGGGGCCATCGCCTATTTCATTCTGCCGTTCGATTTCATCCCGGACATGCTTCCGGTGATCGGTTTCACCGACGATGCCGCCGTGCTTGCCACAGCGATCCGTCTGGTGGCGGCGCATATCACGCTTGAGCATCGCGAGGCCGCGCGCGCCAGGCTGCAGCGAATGGCCGAGCCTGAGGTTTGATCGAACTGGATAGCCTAAACGCCAGGGGCCCGACGTGACGATCACGTCGGGCCCCTTCGCTCTCCCTGTTCTTCTTGTCGAGCGTTATCGTGTCTTCGGCGCCGGCGCCTGTGCGCGCGCGTTGTTCTGTTCGGCCTCCCAGGCCTTGAACTGCCTGAACAGCTGCTCCTTGTCGGCTTCGGATGTCGTCTTCCCTGCCGCCGAGCTCTGCTTCAGGAATTCGTCAAACTTGCCGCGGGAGACCGGCTCGATGCCGTGCGTATCGAGCCACTGTTGGGCGTAGGGCAAACGTGTCCAGCCCTGGAGCGGCGCAGACAGCGAAACCTCTTTCCACTTCGGATGGAAGGGCGGGTGCTGGAACTGCGGGAATTTGGTGAAGAAGGCGTCCACGAAATTCGTGAGCTTGCGGTAGCGGTCGGTGTTGGGCGCCCAGTTGTAGGCGGCGAGCAACGCCGGCACCGCGATGGTGTCCACCGAATCGCCCTCGGCGATCAGGTTCGGGTAGTCCTTCGAGGTCAAGGTGGCCGGCAGGTAGTCGCCCTGCAACGGCTTTTCGTAATCCACCTTCACGAGATGGAAACGGCCGTCGTTGGCAAAACTCGAAACCGACTTGTAGGGCTTGCCGCCGACGACGATCACGGCGTCCACTTCGCCCTTCTTCAGTTTCTCCATCGCGATACGCTGCTCGATGTAGACCCAGTTCGCCTTCAATCCGATGCGCTCGGCCACTGTCAGGACGGTGACGAAGGTCGAGCCGTTCGGCAGGTCGACGCTGACCGTCTTGCCTTCGAGATCATGCAGGCTGTTGATGGACTTGGACGCGATGACCTGCATTTCCTCGTTGTAGAGCTTGGTCACATAGGTGAACTGCCGCTTGATGTCCTTCGCAAAACCCTTGTGCTCCAGATAGTCGAGCGTGTCGGCGCGAACGATGCCGATGTCGACGCCCTGCAGGAACAGGATGTCGGCGACGCTCTGCACAGAGCCGCGCCCGACGATCGGAAGTACGCGCAACTTGTTTCCGTCGTCGAGCACGGAGGCGAGGTCGGCGCCGATCTGCACATAGGTGCCGCCGATCGTGCCGGTAATCAGGGTGACAGTGTTCTGGTTCAGCGCTTGCTTGGTTTGCGCAGAGCCGAACTGGAAGATGGCCTTGAGACTGTCGGACACCTTGGCGGGGTCAACTGCGCCTTCTTCCGCCGCGCGCGCCGCGAAGCCAAACGCTAGCATCGTGGCAACGAGTGCCATACCAATCAAACGTCGCATTTTTCCTACCCCTGAATGAAGACGATTATTGCAATTGGCTGAGGCGCCGCTGCGCATCAACCGAGCCAAGCTGGGCGGCGCGCTGGTACCAGCTGCGCGCCTGTGCCGGATCCGCAGTGATGTTGCGGGCATCCTGCGTTCCGAGCACGGCCGGATCGTAGGTCTGCGCAACCATCAAAGCGGCGCTGGCCTCGCCGGCCTCCGCGGCCCGTTCCAGCAAGAGACGGGCAGGAGCAATATCGCCGGACTCGAGCAGCGACTTGCCGCGCGACATCAGGTTGGCGAGTTCGTCGGCGTCGAGGCGTCGGACCGGCGCTGCAACAGCGGCGGCGGGTGCAGGGGCTGCGGGCACGGCGGCGGCGACGGGCACAGTGGCGGTCGGTGCAGCGGTCGCGACCGTGGTGGTCGGTTGCTGCGGCGCGTCGGCGGGTGCGAGGTTCTGATGCGCCGTCTTCAACGCGAGCGCGATTTCATCGCGCGACGGCGCCGTAGCTGTTGCCAGGGCCGGGCCTGCGACCATCGTCGGCGTGCTGGCCACAGCCGCGACGGCGGCCTGACGCGGCGGTGCGGGCGGTGCAGTGGCCGTCCGGACGTCGGAGGTGCCCATCAGCGACGCTGTCGCATTCGCAAAGACAGTGAAGGGATTTTTGACGGCTACGAAAGTGGCGACCAGCGCAGCAATGGCGAATGCAGCGACCTTCAACAAACGCGAGCCGGTTTTCTTCGGGCGCGCGAATTTTGAGGTTCGTTGATCTTCGTCTTCACCGGACAAGAACAGCGGAACGGAATCGTCGGGAAGGAATTCTTCCCGCGTTGCAACCGAACGCGAAGAATGATGTGACCTTAGTTGCGAACCGATGGAATCGAGATCGACTGGTTCTGCATAGTTGTCGTCGTATGACGGGTAATCCGATTCATACGGAGTCGGAGCGTCATACGGACGATACCGGTTCCCCTGCGCCATGATGATGCCTCCCATTACTACGCAACATCGGGCATGCCGGCGTCAGTTCAGCGGTCCCTGCCCGTTACTGAGAGGGTAAAACGCATTTTGAATCCGACCAAAAAGCGACGCTCAAGGTCTCGATTTTGGAGATATCGTGATTTGATTTAGGCATTTCAGTGCCACGCGATTGAACGCATCGCGGCTCAGGCGCGGCCTAAATGAGGAAAAGATGTGGCAATCCGGGCGAGTTGCCACAGGATGGCACAACTTATCAGGGGTGCAGGATCACCTTGCCCATGGCCTTGCGGCCGGCGAGCACTTTCAGTGCGTCGGCAGTCTCTTCCAGCGGGAAGGTGCGGTCGACATGGGAGGAAATCTTGCCTTCCGCCGCCCATTGCACGAGCCGCTCAAGGTTGGCGCGGTTCTTGTCGGGATTGATCCTTGCCCATGCGCCCCAGAACACGCCCCGGATATCGCAGCCTTTCAGCAGCGCGAGGTTGAGCGGCATTTTCGGAATCTCGCCGGCCGCAAAGCCGATCACCAGGAAGCGGCCTTCCCATGCGATCGAGCGAAGTGCGGCCTCCGCATAACCGCTGCCGACCGGATCGAAGATGATATCGACGCCTTTTCCGCCAGTGAGTTTCCGCAAGCCTTCCTTGAGATCTTCGCTGGCGTAGTTCAGCCCCAGCTCGGCGCCGTGCGCCTTGGCGAATTCAAGCTTTTCCTCTGACGAAGCGCACGCAATCACCTTGAGTCCAAGCAGCCTGCCGAGTTCGCATGCGGCCAGTCCCGTGCCGCCCGCCGCGCCCAACACGGCAAGCGTCTCGCCCGGCTTGGGGCTGGCGCGATCTTCCAGCGCATGCAGCGCGGTGCCGTAGGTAATGATGACGCCGGCGGCGCGGTCGAAGTCGAGGCCCGCTGGAATCTTGACGATCGACGCCGCCGGCAACGCGATTTTTTCGCGCGCCCCGTTATAGCCGCAGGACGCGATGACGCGGTCACCGACCTTGAGGTCGCTGACGCCGTTGCCGACGCTTTCGATTACGCCGGCGACTTCCGCCGCAGGCGAGAAGGGGAAGGGTGGCTTGATCTGGTACTTGCCCTGGATCATCAAGAGATCGAAGAAATTCAGCGCCGCCGATTTGATCGCGATCACGGCTTCGCCGGGCGCGGCCACGGGATCAGGCACCTCCGTCAGCACGAGGTCGTCGGGACCGCAATATTGCGAGCAGAGGATGGCTTTCATGGACACACTCGGGTTTCAAAAGGCAGCGTTGATGCGGCCAACCTTGTCATCGCGAGCGAAGCGAAGCAATCCAGAACCTGTTGCCTAAGGACTCTGGATTGCTTCGCCGGTACGCTTCTCGCAATGACGTCGAAGAGGAATAGAACAATGTTTGAAAAGGAATTGCTCAAGGGAAAGCGCATCCTCGTCACCGGCGGCGGCTCCGGTCTCGGCGCCGCGATGGGGCACAGGTTCGCCGAACTGGGCGCCGAGCTGATCATCTGCGGCCGCAGGCCGGATGTGCTCGAGGCGGCCGCAGCATCGATCAGCAAAACGTTTGCGAGCAAGGTTCGCGCTATCCCGTGCGATGTTCGCGACGGCGCTGAGGTCGAGGCGATGATGGAATCGATCTGGCGCGAGGCGCCGCTCGACGTCCTCGTCAACAATGCGGCCGCGACCTTCATCGCGCGGACAGAGCAACTGTCGTTCCGCGCCGCGGACGCGATCCTCGGTCCGACGCTGCACGGGGCGATGTATTGCACGTTGGAATCAGGCAAACGCTGGATCGAGGCCCGCCACAAGGGCGTGGTGCTCAGCATCCTCTCGACCTCGACCATCACCGGCCGCGCCTTCACGGTGCCGTCGGCGATGGCGAAATCGGCCGTGCTGGCGATGACCAGGAGCCTTGCGGTCGAGTGGGGACCGAAGGGCATCCGCACGGTGGCGATCGCGCCGGGCGCGTTTCCGACGGCGGGCGCAACCAGCCAGCTGCGCCCCGCGGGGCGCGATTCGAACTGGGCCGCGCGCAATCCGCTGGGACGCACGGGCACGCATCCCGAACTCGCCGATCTCGCCAGTTTCCTGATTTCCGATGCTGCCAGCTACATCAATGGCGAAATGGTGGTGCAGGATGGCGGCGCGCATTTGCGTTCTTCCGGCGCCGAGGACCTGCTCGGCTGGACCGACGCGCAGTGGGAAGCGCAGCGGGCTTTGCGGTCGAAAGACCGGACTTAAGGCTCGACCCCGAAGCCTTCCCAATCAGGCATTTACCTTTTATCCATCGCACCGGTGGATCACCGTGACCGTGCGGTTCCGGGCCATCTTCCAGTCACAATGATAAGAGACCAGATTCGCTGATGTCCGTGCGGGGAATGCTGACAGCTTCGATTGCGGCGGTGCTTTTTTGCGCCGGTGTTAGCCATGCGCTGGCGCAGGCCTCGAAAGGCGCGGTGAAGCCGGCGGCGGCCAAACCAGAAGCAGCAGTGGTTGGCGGCAGCGAGCCGACGCTGATCGGACAGTTCGGCACTTGGGGCGCCTATATGGCGACGCCGAACGGCAAGAAGGTCTGCTTTGCGCTGGCAAAGCCGTCCTCCTCGAAAACCAATCCGCCGAACCGGCCGCGTGATCCGGCCTATGCCTTCATCTCGACGCGTCCAGGCGAAAAGGTCGTCAACGAAGTCTCGATCATGATCGGCTACGCGCTGAAACCGGGTTCGGAATCGACGCTCGAGGTCGGCGGCGCGTCGTACGCGATGTACACGCAGGGCGACGGCCTCTGGATCAAGAACGCGGCAGAGGAAGAGCGGATGGTGGACGCCATGCGCAAGGCTGCCGACGTCACCGTCAAGGGCACCTCCGCCAAGGGCACCGAGACCACGGACGTGTTCTCGCTGAAGGGGCTTTCCCAGGCGCTGGACAAGGTCGCGCAGGACTGCCGCCGCTAGCGCCAAAATGGCGTTGTTTGAGGGACCAAGAAAGCCTATTTGGGTGATATCGCTCCTCATGGTGAGGAGGCGCATTTCGCGCCGTCTCGAACCATGAGGCCCGGCTGTCATCCTTCGAGACGTGGCGCAAGCGCCGCTCCTCAGGATGAGGTCAAATACCTCGCAAGATCAGACATGACCGCCAGTTCGACTGAGACCATTGCCGCGGCGCAGCCACCCTTGGAAAAGGTGCCGCTGGAATCCTATGTGCCACCGGCAACCCCGTCGCTGATCGGGCTTTCGCGGGAGGAGCTTGCCGAAAAGCTTGGGCAAATCGGCGTCGCGCCGGGGCAGCGCAAGATGCGCACTCAGCAACTCTGGCACTGGATGTATGTCCGCGGCGCGCAAAGTTTCGACGCCATGACCTCCATCTCGAAGGAGATGCGCAAGGAGCTCGAGCAGCATTTCACGGTGGCGCGGCCGGAAGTCGTGGCGGAACAGGTTTCCAACGACGGCACCCGCAAATGGCTGCTGCGCCTGCCGAGCGGCGACAGCGTCGAGAGGGCGCATGAGGTTGAGTGCGTCTATATCCCGGAGACCGACCGCGGCACGCTGTGCGTCTCCTCGCAGGTCGGCTGCACGCTCAATTGCGCCTTCTGCCATACCGGCACGCAGCGCCTGGTCCGCAACCTCACCGCAGGCGAGATCGTCGGCCAGATCATGGTGGCGCGGGATCGTCTGAACGACTGGATCGATCGCGAGACGCCGAACGGCAACCGCCTCGTGACCAACGTCGTCATGATGGGCATGGGCGAGCCGCTCTACAACTTCGATGCGGTGCGCGACGCGCTTCTGATCGTGGCGGACAACGAAGGCATCGGCATCTCGCGGCGCCGCATCACGCTGTCGACCTCGGGCGTGGTACCCAACATCAAGCGCACCGGCGACGAAATCGGCGTCATGCTCGCGATCTCGCTGCACGCGGTGCGCGACGAATTGCGCAATGAGCTCGTGCCGCTCAATCGCAAATATCCGATCGCGGAACTGCTGCAAGCCTGCCGCGATTATCCCGGCGCGTCGAACGCGCGGCGCATCACCTTCGAATATGTGATGCTCAAGGGCGTCAACGATTCCCTTGATGATGCCAAATTGCTGGTGAAACTGCTCAAGGGGATACCGGCCAAGATTAATCTCATCCCGTTCAACCCGTGGCCGGGCACGGCTTACGAATGTTCGGACTGGCAACAGATCGAAAAATTCTCCGAATACATCTTCAACGCCGGCTATTCGTCACCGGTGCGTACCCCGCGCGGACGCGACATCCTTGCCGCTTGCGGTCAGTTGAAGTCGGAGACCGAAAAACTGTCGGCGCGCGAACGGCAGGCGCTGCGCGCGATGGCGATGACGGATTGAAGTACACCGCACTTCGCTCACTTCGTCATTGCGAGCGGAAGCGAAGCAATCCAGCGTGAGGGATAATGACTTCTGGATTGCTTCGTCGCCTTGCTCCTCGCAATGACGGCAATATGAGACATGCATGGCACTGATCGGTCGTCTCTTCGTCATTCTCTTCGCCTTTCTCGCCGCATGTTTTGTGGCGGGAATGATCGTGGTCGGCGCGATCATGTTTCCCGAATTCTCCGATCTCGGCGCCGGGCCGGTCGATCCGGGCGTGCTGAACGTCGTTCTCGGTTTCGGCTTCATCTTCGTCAGCGGGTTTGCATTGGTGCCAGCCATGGTCGTGGTGGCGATCACCGAGGCCTTCTATATTCGCAGCGCGCTCGTTTACGCGGTTGGAGGCGGACTGGTCGGGCTGGCCTGCTATCTCGGCCTCGTTCCCTTTGACATCGAGCAGCTTCGTTTCGAGGGCATCGTGCGCCGCCATCTCGAAATCATGACCGGCGCCGGCATCGTCGCAGGCTTCATCTACTGGATGATTGCGGGCCGCACGGCCGGCGCCTGGCGCGTGCCGCGGCCAGCGCTTCGGCCGCCGCCGCCGATGCCTTCGCAATCGCCTTTGCCGCCATCGGCCTAGTGCCCACTTTCCGAAGTTGGTGCACCACCTCAGCACTCACTTCGGAAAGTCATGGGCACTAGTAAGTTTATGATTCTAGTGCCGCTTTCCATTTGACGTTCCCGGATCGAATTCGCCGCTTGTGGTGCAGGAACGTCAAAATGGGCGGCACTAGAGGCGTCTTTCCATTCCGTACCGTCTCGGCTAAACCCCGCGGCATGAACCGGACCGGATTGATTGTCGCGCTGGTGCTGGCGCTTGCGGTGGGATTGGCGTTCGGGATCTATCCCGAGCTCGATCTGAAGATTGCCGCGCTGTTCTATGACGCGCCGACCCACGCGTTTCCCGTGAAGTCCAACACAACAGCGGTGATCGCCCGCGACGCTGCGATGTGGATTTCCTGGGCGTTGGCGCTGCCGGCCATCATTGCACTGGTTGTGAAACTGGTGCGGCCGGACCGGCCGCTGTTGATGCCGGGGCGGGCGGTCTTCTTTCTTCTGCTCACCCTCACCCTTTCTGCCGGCGTGCTGACCAACTTCACCTTCAAGAGCTATTGGGGCCGGCCGCGTCCGGTCACGGTGAGCGAGTTTGGTGGCAATCAGACCTTTGTGCCGTGGTGGGATCCGCGCGGCGGCTGCGCAAAGAACTGCTCATTCTTCTCCGGCGAAGGCGCCACCGCGTTCTGGACCTATGCACCCGCGGCGCTCGCGCCACCAGCGTGGCGGCCGGTGGCCTACGCCGCCGCGACCGTGTTCGGGGCCGCGACAAGCCTCCTCAGGATGGCGTTTGGCGGGCATTTTTTCACCGACGTTGCCATCGCGGGACTGGTGACGTTTTTTGTGATCTGGCTAGCTCACGGCTACATCTACCGCTGGATATCGACCCGGCTCACCGACGAAGGCATCGACGCGGCGTTAACGAAGTTTGGCTGGCCCGGTTATCGTGCCCTGCAGCGCTGGCGCGGCCGCGATGTCAGCGAAAAGCCGTCGGCATAGGTCGTAAGCCGCTGATAATGGGTGCTGACGGTCGCGAAATTTGATATTCGCGGCACCCAGACATCTCGCTCATTTCGATCGATTGGACGCTCAATGACTACGATTCTAAAAGGCCTGCCCAAGGGCGAGAAAGTCGGCATCGCTTTCTCCGGCGGTCTCGACACCAGCGCGGCACTGCTGTGGATGAAGCAGAAAGGCGCCCGCGTCTTCGCCTACACGGCCAATCTCGGCCAGCCCGACGAGTCCGACTACGACGCTATTCCGAAAAAGGCGCTGGAGTTCGGCGCCGAGAAAGCGCATCTCGTCGATTGCCGCACCCAATTGGTCCACGAGGGCATTGCTGCCATTCAATCGGGCGCGTTCCACATCTCAACCGGCGGCATCACGTATTTCAACACGACGCCCCTGGGGCGCGCAGTCACCGGCACCATGCTGGTGTCGGCCATGAAAGACGACGGCGTCAACATCTGGGGCGACGGCTCGACCTTCAAGGGCAACGACATCGAGCGCTTCTATCGCTACGGCTTGCTGACGAATCCCGGCCTGAAAATCTACAAGCCCTGGCTCGACCAGCAGTTCATCGACGAACTCGGCGGCCGCGCGGAGATGTCGGCGTTTATGACGACGAGCGGTTTCGCCTACAAGATGAGCGCGGAGAAGGCTTACTCGACCGACAGCAATCTGCTCGGCGCCACCCACGAGGCCAAGGATCTCGAAAGCCTCGATAGTGGCATCAAGATCGTCAACCCCATTATGGGCGTGCCGTTCTGGCGCGATGACTGCGCCGTGAAGGCAGAGAAGGTCGTCGTGCGTTTTGAAGAAGGTCAGCCGACGGCGTTGAACGGTCAGACCTTCGCCGATCCGGTCGCGCTGTTTCTTGAAGCCAATGCCATCGGCGGCCGGCATGGCCTTGGCATGAGCGACCAGATCGAAAACCGGATCATCGAGGCCAAGAGCCGCGGCATTTACGAAGCGCCCGGCATGGCGCTGCTGCATATCGCCTACGAACGCTTGCTCACCGGCATTCACAACGAAGACACCATCGAGCAATACCGGATCAGCGGCATGCGGCTCGGGCGGCTGCTCTATCAGGGGCGGTGGTTCGACTCGCAGGCCCTGATGCTGCGCGAGCCCGCGCAGCGCTGGATGGCGCGCGCCATCACCGGAGAAGTCACGCTCGAACTGCGCCGCGGCAACGACTACTCGATCCTCAACACCGAGAGCCCGAACCTCACCTATCAGCCGGAGCGGCTGAGCATGGAAAAGGTCGAGGACGCGGCGTTCACGCCGGCGGACCGCATCGGCCAATTGACCATGCGCAACCTCGACATCGCCGATACCCGCGCCAAGCTCGGCATCTATTCGACGACGGGTTTGATCTCGATCGGCGAGGGCTCGCCGATCCCGCGGATCGAGAGCGATAAGGATTAGCCGCGCCGTCAGCGTGAGGATTGCGTCCTCGCGTCTACGGGACCTGGTTCGGGCTTACTTGACCCGCAGCGCATCCAGCAGCGCGCGGAACGCCCGTGCATAATCCTTGCCGGTCCTGCCGATATCGGGGCCTGCAGAAACGGCAACCGCAGCTTCCGTCACGGCACCGAGCAGGAGCCGCGCCAACGGCTCGACCGGTTGGCGCGCAATGATGCCGGCCTCCATCGCCGCGGCCAGCGCATGGAGAAATTTCCCGCCGAAATGTTTTGCGTCAATTTCCCGCCAGCGTTCCCAGCCGAGAACTGCCGGGCCATCGCGCAGGATGATCTGGCCGGTCGGTCCCTTGGAGCAGGCGGCGAAATAGCCTTCCGTCCCCGCTGCCATGGCGGCCAGCGGGTCATTTTCGGCGCGTGCGATGCGCGCGACATCTGAAACGAGATCGACGGAGGCTTGTTCGAACACCGCCTGGAACAACGCCTCTTTGGTCGAAAAATGATGGTAGACCGCGCCCTTTGCGACCCGCGCGCCGGCGGCGATGTCGTCCATGGTGGTGGCGGCAAAGCCGCGCTCGCCAAAAATGCGCCTTGCCGCCTTGACGATGGAGGTCCGGGTTTTCTCGCGCCGCTCAGCCTGGGTTGCCATGGCTAGTGTCCCGATTCCGAAGTTCGTATCATTTTGCGGAGCCACGTTTCGAACTTCGGAATCGAAAGGACACTAGCAAAACCTATTGATCTAGTGTGGCTTTGGTTCAGAAGTCCGCATAACGACGCCGCGGCACAAACGATGCGGACTTCTGAATCGCCACACTGCCTGTGTAGCGCAGTTCCACCGTCGCGCCAATTGACTTACCGACCATCAGTCGATAAATACCGACTCATGGTCGGTAATTATGGATGCAGGCCGACTTCCCGCACCGGAAGCGGGGCGCTCGCGCGCAGAGTAAGAATATGGAGAGCTTCAACATGCCTACACTCAAAACCCTTCAGGCTTTCGCCGATGTGGTCGAATCCAACGACCATGTCGGCGCCATCATGAACTTTTACGCGCCCGAGGCGCGCACCCAGGAGAATGACGGCGCATGGCGGGTCGGCCGCGAGGCGCTGGCGGCGCGTGAACGCGCGGTGCTTGCGTCGTTCGACGGCGTCAAGACGACGCGGCTCGGGCCGTTGATGCTCGACGGCGATCACTCGGCCATCTGCTGGCGTTTCGAATTCACCGGCAGGGACGGCAAGGTTCGCCGCATGGAAGAGGTCGCCTGGCAAACCTGGCGCGATGAGGTGCTGATTGAGGAGCGCTTCTTCTTCGATCCGCAGCAGATGATGCGCTGAGGGTCTCTCACGTCGCAAAACAAAAATGGCCGGGATTGCTCCCGGCCATTTGCATTTTCAGGCAGCTTGCATCAACGCGGCGGCGGAGGTGCGCCCGCGCCGCCATCGAGCAGCGGCGTGATGCGGCGGACCGTGACGCGCCGGTTGATGCGGCTCGGTCCGTCGGTCTGTTCCTTCGGATACTGCGAGCCATAGCCCTGGGTGGTCAGGTTTTCCGCTGGCACCCCGAATTGCCGGCTCAGCAACTCGGCGGCGGCTTCGGCGCGGCGATCCGAGAGCGACAGGTTGTCGACGGGGTTGCCGACGGCGTCGGTGTGACCTTCGATCAGGAACACCTCGCGCGGGTTGCGCCCGACCGCCCGGTTGAGGCCGTCGGCAATCACCTGCAGCTTCGCGGCCTGATCGGGCGGAATATCCCACGACCCGGTTTCGAAGTTGATGGTGTTGAGATCGATGCTCGGCATCATCAGCCGCACCGACGGGCTGTAGCGGATTTCATCGAGCGTAAAGCGTCGGTCAATTCGATCCACGGGCGGGGCTTCCAGCGTGTCGTAGATCACGTCGGGCGCAGCGACATCCGCCTCGACGATATAGCGGTCGTACGGAATCCGGATCACCGGCGGCGGCAGTTCGACATAGAAGCTGCCGACGGCTGATGGATCGCGGAAGCCGTTGTCGATGATGATCACCTCGCGGCCGTCGCGATCCCTGCGAATCCGGCGCAGCAAGTGCCCATCGGCGCCGGCGATGGTGATGATCTGCGTGCCATCGGGACGGAACACGATGGTGCGGTCTTCGCCACCAACCCGCTCGGTCCGGATATCGCGGGCGCCGAAGCGGAAGCGCTCGTCCTCGTCATGACGAATGAAGGACTGACCGCTCGGGTCGACCACGATCACGCGGCCCGGCTCGGTGAAGACCTTGCGGCCGCCCTGGTCGCTTTCCTGGCGTTGGGCGCGGAAGTCCTCCATCCGCCGCGGGCCGGGTGCCGCAGCGCCTGGCGCGATCGGCGTAAGCGCCTGCGCCGGCCGCACCACGGGAATTGGCGCAGCGACAGCAGGAGGCGGCTTGCGTGCCATGGTCGCGGCGGCCGGCGGCAATGCCGTCTGGCCTCCCGGGGCGGCACCCGGAGCCGGCCGCGGAGCCTGGGTCGTCGGCGCGGCTTGCGGAGCTGCTTGTGGTGCGGGCGGCTGGCCCGCGCGCGGCGCTTGCTGAGGCGCGGCTGCCGGCGGAGTTGCTGCAGGCGGAGGTGTTGCAGGTTGACCGGTGTGCGGAGCCTGCGGAGCTGCCGCGGGCGGCGGAGCGTGGGGCGCGGCTGCCGGTGGCGGAGCCGGTTGTTGGGGAGCTGGCGGCGCCATCTTCTGCCGCTCGCGCTCCATTTCACGCTCCCGCTCCTGCGGTTGCGCGGTCGGTCCGGCCGGAGGCTTCGGCGCTGCCGGCGCCGGAGTTGCGGCCGGTGGCGGCGTATGGGGCGCAGCCGCTGGCGGCGGCGGCGGCGGTGCTGCCGGATGCTGAGGCGGCGGGGGCGGTGGTGCCGCCGGATGCTGCGGTGGGGGAGGCGGCGGCGCGGCAGGATGCTGCGGCTGGGGTGGCGGAGGTGGTGCCTGGTGTTGCGGCGGCTGCGGTGCCGCACCCGGCCGCGCGGGCGGGGCTCCCTTCGGCGCCTCCTTTGGCGGCTGCTTCGGCTTCCCGTCAGGACCGAGTTCTTCCCTGGCCTGTGCCACGACGATCGGCGCCGATTGTGCGTGCGATGGAGCGGACGCCAGTTGCATGGCCGTCAACGCGGTCGTGGCAAGCAGGGTGAGTTGTCGTTTTGTCATGTGCTTTGGATCCTGGGGGAGTTCAGAAAAGGTGGAGCGGGAATATCTTGGTAGGAGCGCGAGTCAACGAGCGCGGGCGATCAACAAACACGCGTTAGGCCGGATTGTGGCGGGGCTCCAACCGAAAAGCCGATTTATTTGCGGGAACTGCGCCATTTGGACGCGCGTTTTTCATGGCCCATTCACAGGCCATTCCGAATCGGAAATCGGATCAGATGGCAGCAGGTGCCGGCGGTGGAGGGGGACCCGGAGGGCCGGGCAGCGGCACGTCATCCGGCAAGTCCCCGGGCAATTCGTTCGGCCGTGACGGCTCACCTGGTTCGTGGATCGGCCGGGGAATTTCGGGATTCGGATGTCCAGGCGGGCTTTCCGGCGGCGGCTCTGCCGGCGGCCCCGGCGGGATCGCAGGATCCTGGGTCAGATCGATCGGCATCTGATCGCCACTCGGTTACGCATGGTCGCAGCGCTAACGGCCGCGGCAGGGCGGCGTTCCTAGTGGTCCGATTCTAACATTCGCATCCCTTCTCAGCAGGCACTTCTGCGAATGTTAGAATCCAAGGACCACTAGCAAATTTAGGTTTCTAGTGGAGTTTGGGATTTGACATTCGCTTGACGAACTCGCGGCTAGATGAGGAACGAATGTCAAATCCACTCCACTAGCGATGCGGTTGCGGAAACGATGGGACGGAAAGCTAGACCTGCCGCTCGACCATCTTCAGCTTGAGCTCGGCGATCGCTTCCGCCGGGTTGAGGCCCTTAGGGCAGGCCTTGGCACAGTTCATGATGGTGTGGCAGCGATAGAGGCGGAACGGATCCTCGAGATTGTCGAGCCGCTCACCGGTGGCCTCATCGCGGCTGTCCTTCACCCAGCGATTGGCCTGCAGAAGAGCCGCCGGGCCGAGATAGCGGTCGCTGTTCCACCAATAGCTCGGGCAGGAGGTCGAGCAGCAGGCGCAGAGAATGCATTCGTAGAGCCCGTCGAGCTTTTCGCGATCCTCGTGGCTCTGCCGCCATTCGCGTTGCGGGGTCGGCGTCGTCGTCTTCAGCCATGGCTCGATCGAGGCATATTGCGCGTAGAAATTGGTGAGGTCGGGCACGAGGTCCTTGACCACGGGCTGATGCGGCAGCGGATTGACCTGCACCGCACCGTCCTTCAACTCATGCATCGACCGCGTGCAGGCGAGCGTGTTCTGGCCGTCGATATTCATCGCGCAGGAGCCGCAAACACCCTCACGGCAGGAGCGGCGGAAGGTCAGCGTCGGATCGATGTGGTTCTTGATCCAGATCAGTCCGTCGAGCACCATCGGCCCGCAATCATGGGTGTCGACGTAGTAGGTGTCGATGCTGGGATTCTTGCCGTCGTCCGGATTCCAGCGATAGATCTTGAACTCGCGCATCTCGGTGGCGCCGGCCGGCTTCGGCCACACCTTGCCGCCTGTGATTTTCGAGTTCTTGGGAAGCGTGAATTCAGCCATCTTAGTCGCCTCGATCCTTCGCTCGTCATTGCCGGGCTCGACCCGGCAATCCATCGCTCTTCAAAAGATGGATGCGCGGGTCAGGCCCGCGCATGACAGAAGAGTGTTAGTACACCCGCGCCTTCGGCGGGATGTATTGAACGTCATTGGTCATGGTGTAGTTGTGCACCGGACGGTAGTCGATCTCGGTGTTGCCCTTATCGTCCATCCAGGCCAGCGTGTGCTTCATCCAGTTCTGGTCGTCGCGGGTGGAAAAATCCTCGCGCGCATGGGCGCCGCGGCTCTCGGTGCGGTTCGCCGCCGAATCCATCGTTACCACCGCCTGCACGATCAGATTGTCGAACTCCAGCGTCTCGATCAGATCGGAGTTCCAGACCAGCGAACGGTCTGCAACCGAAACGTCGCCGATTCCGCCATGCACCTTGTGGATCAGGTTCGATCCCTCATGCAGCACCTCGCCGGTGCGGAACACGGCGCAGTTGTTCTGCATCACATGCTGCATGCCCTCGCGCAGTTTTGCCGTCGGCGTGCCTCCGGAGGCATTGCGATAATGATCGAGCCGTCCGAGCGCCTTGTCGGCGGAATCGGCAGGCAGATCCGGCTGCTTTCCGTTCGGCGTGAGCTTTTCCGCACAGCGCAAAGCGGCGGCGCGGCCGAACACGACCAGGTCGATCAGCGAGTTCGAGCCAAGGCGGTTGGCGCCATGCACCGACACGCACGCGGCCTCGCCGATCGCCATGAGGCCGGGCACGACAGAATTGTCATCGCCGTTCTTCTTGGTCAGCGCTTCGCCGTGGAAGTTAGTGGGAATGCCGCCCATGTTGTAGTGCGCGGTCGGCACGATCGGGATCGGCTCGCGCGTGACGTCGACATTGGCGAAGATTCTCGCCGATTCGGAAATGCCGGGCAGGCGCTCATGCAGCACCTTCGGATCGAGATGATCGAGGTGCAGGTAAATGTGATCCTTCTTCTTGCCGACGCCCCGACCTTCACGGATTTCGATGGTCATCGCGCGCGAAACGACATCGCGCGAGGCAAGGTCCTTGGCGGAGGGCGCATAGCGCTCCATGAAGCGTTCGCCTTCCGAGTTGACGAGATAGCCGCCTTCGCCGCGCGCGCCCTCGGTGACGAGGCAGCCCGCGCCGTAAATGCCGGTCGGGTGGAACTGGACGAACTCCATGTCCTGCAGCGGTAGCCCGGCCCGCAGCACCATTCCGCTACCGTCGCCGGTCTGCGTGTGGGCACCGGTGCAGGAATAGTAAATGCGGCCGTAGCCACCGGTGGCGAGAATCGTGGTCTGGGCACGGAAACGATGCAGCGTGCCGTCGTCGAGCTTGAGCGCGATCACGCCGCGGCAAGCGCCCTGGTCGTCCATGATCAGGTCGATGGCGAAGAACTCGATGTAGAACTCGGCCGAATGTCGCAGCGCCTGGCCGTACATCGTGTGCAGCATGGCGTGGCCGGTGCGGTCGGCGGCGGCGCAGGTGCGTTGCGCCTGGCCCTTGCCGTAGTCGACTGTCATGCCGCCGAATGGCCGCTGATAGATCTTGCCGTCCTCGGTGCGCGAGAACGGCACGCCCCAGTGCTCGAGTTCGTAGACGGCTTCCGGCGCCTGGCGCACCATGTATTCGATCGAATCCTGGTCGCCGAGCCAGTCCGACCCTTTGACGGTGTCGTACATGTGCCAGCGCCAGTCGTCGGGATGCATGTTGCCGAGCGAGGCCGAGATGCCGCCTTGCGCAGCGACCGTGTGGGAGCGGGTCGGAAACACCTTGGTGATGCAGGCGGTGCGAAGTCCAGCTTCGCTACAGCCGACCACCGCGCGAAGGCCCGCACCGCCGGCCCCGACCACCACGACATCGTAGGTATGGTCTTCGATCGGATAGGCCTTACCGTTGGTGGCCGGGCCACTCTTGCCGTTCGCCGAGCCGTTGCCGCCTGCGGCCATCGTTACACTCCGGATGCCAGTTTGAGGATCGCGTAGATCGACGCCAGCGCGACCGCAAAGCAGAAGAAGTTGTTGGCCATGATCGCCGCCAGCTTCAGTTGCTCTTGGTGAAGATAGTCCTCGATCACCACCTGCATGCCGATCTTCATGTGCCAGGTGCTGGCGACGATGAACAACAGCAGGATGATCGCAACCAGCGGCGTACCCAGTGTCTCCCTCGCGCCGGCCTGGTTGCTGCCGAGCATCATCATCACGACCACGATGACGGGCAGAATCAGCAGCACCATGGCGACCGCTGTGATGCGCTGGCGCCAGAAGTCGGTGGTCCCGGAGTGCGAGGAGCCGAGATTGCGGACGCGGCCGAGCGGCGTGCGCATCGATTTGACGGTTTCATCCGCGCTCATCGGCCTCCTCCGATCATATAGGCCACGATCCAGAGCAGCACCGTCGCCGAAATGCCGGCCACCAGCGCGCCCCAGGTCAGGGCCTCGCGTTCGTTGGGCTGGAAGCCGTAGCCGAGGTCCCAGACGAAATGCCGGATGCCGCTGAACAAATGATGCAGCAGCGCCCAGGTGTAGCCGAACACGATCAGTCGGCCGAAAATGCTGCTGACGAAGGTGTGCACATGAGCGTAAGCGGACGGGCCGGAGGCGGCGGCGATCAGCCACCAGGCGAGCAGCAACGTACCGAAATAAAGCGCGACACCGGTGCCGCGGTGGACGATGGAGAGCGCCATCGTCAGGGTCCAGCGATAGGTCAGGAAGGGTGAAAGCGGTCTTTCGATCCTGTCGGTCATCGGTGCGCTTTTGAGGGTTTGGCGGGCTTCGCGAGGAGCCCTTCTTTGGGATCGCGTTCGACAAACTGCTATTTACGAAGTCGAAACAGTCAGTGCAATGGCCAAGACTGCCGTTTCGGAATGCCGGTTCATACTTTCATATAGTCCTTGCATTATGAGGGGATTTTTGCGTCTCGACGCGCTGGCGACTGGTATACCTGAAGCACGATTCAAGAACGTAGCGTTCGTTGGGAGGAAACAGCGGTGTCAGGTGAAGAACCTGCTGGCTGCGATCCGAACGGGTCGGCCCGCCGCCATCGCTCGATGAGATAATCGGCGAACACGCGCGTCTTGGGCGAGGCCAGTCTCGCCGATTGAAACAACAGATGGAGCGGCGAGGGCGCGGGCTCATGGTCTTTCAGGATCCGCACCAGGCGTCCGGCTGCGAGTTCGCGCTTGACCAGCCATGACGGCAGCCGGACGACGCCAGCGCCCTGCTCAGCCGCGCGGAAGAGCGCATCGAGACTATTGATCCAGAGCCTCGGCGAGATCGCGACCCGCGACCGGGCGCCTGTTTCCTTGCCAAAGCGCCATTCGCCTGAGCCCGGCGTGTCGGAGAAGGCGAGACAATCGTGTCCGGTCAATTCAGCGGGCGTGGCCGGTGTGCCGCGCCGCTCAAGATAGGATGGCGCCGCGCAGACGATCATCCTGATATCGGCGAGCCTGCGTGCGACCAGCCCGGAATCCGGAAGGTGACCGATGCGAAGCGCGACGTGAATATCCTCCTCCAGCATGTCCACCGTGCGGTCAACGATTTGCAAGTCGACCGACAGCGAAGGATAGCGCTTCAGGAACTCGGCCAATATCGGCGCGACCAGCATGCGGCCGATCAGCGTGGGCGCGCTGATGCGCAAACGTCCCGCCGGCACCTCGCGGCTCGCCGACAACGCCGTCTCGACCTGCTTGATCTCGGCAAGGATGGCCTTGGCGCGATCGTAGAGCATCCGCCCCTCGTCGGTGAGCGCCAGACGGCGCGTCGTGCGCCGCACGAACTGCGTCCCGAAATGCCGCTCCAGCGCGGAGAGCTGGCGGCTCACCGAGGTCAGCGAACTCGGCAGCGATCGCGCGGCACCGGACAGGCTGCCTTCATCGACGACCCGCACGAATGTCGCGAGCGCTGCAAGCTGGTCCACCCAATCTATCCTTCCGGTTTTAGCAAGAGATATATCCAATATTACCAATACTCCCGGAAGCCGCAACAGTCTACGATGCCTTCCTTGATTTGCGGGCCATCGTTGTGTCTCTCCCTGCCACCTCGGAAATGATCGAACTGGCAGTGCTGCTGGTGGCGGTCGGGATGCTGTCCGGATTTCTCGCCGGCGTGTTCGGGATCGGCGGCGGCGCCATTCTGGTGCCGGTGTTTTACGAATGCTTCCGTCTAGCCGGCGTTCCGATCGAGGTGCGGATGCCGCTCTGCGTCGGCACCTCGCTCGCGGTCATCATTCCGACCTCCATCAGTTCCTACCGCGCCCATCGCGCGCGCGGCGCGGTCGATCCTGACATCCTGCGGGCCTGGTGGATTGCGATACTGGTCGGTGTGGCCAGCGGCAGCGTGATCGCGCGCTACGCGCCGGAGCGGCTGTTCAAGATCGTCTTCGTGATGGTGGCCTATTTCGCCGCCGTGCGGCTGTTGTCGGCCAACGAGAACTGGAAAATCGGCGAAGACCTGCCGAAGGGGCCGTTGATGCGCGTGTTCGGTTTCTTCGTCGGGCTGCTGTCGACGCTAATGGGGGTTGGCGGCGGATTATTCGCCAACCTGCTGATGACCTTCTACGGCCGGCCCATCCATCAGGGCGTTGCCACCTCATCCGCCATTGCCGTGCTCGTCTCCATTCCCGGCGCGCTCGGCTACATCTATGCCGGCTGGCCGGTGGCCGCGCATTATCCCGACGTAGCGGCGCTGCAGTCGCCGCTGACGCTCGGCTATGTCTCGTTGATCGGCGCGGTGCTGGTGATGCCAACGAGTTTGCTGACGGCGCCGCTCGGCGTGAAAGTCGCGCATGCGCTATCGAAGAAAACGCTCGAGCGTGCCTATGGGGCGTATCTCCTCATCGTAGGCACGCGTTTTGCGATCAGTCTGTGGAATGGCGGGTAGTGTCCCGGTTCTGACATTCGTATCATATCGCCGCGGCACTTTTACGAATGTCAGAACCAAAGGGACGCTACCAGATATCAATTCTAGTGTGGCTTTGACCCTGACGCTCCTTTGAAGAGGTCGCCGCGAAACTGAAAGGAGCGTCAGAGTCGCCACACTAGTTTTACGCAGCCGGAGCGAGAACGCGTAAACGATGGCCATCCGGATCGAGCGCGACGAAGGTGTGCCCAAAATTCATCGCTGTGGGTTCTTGCGCAATTTTCAATCCGCGTGCTTTCCACGCGTCATGGGTTGCGCGCACCGCGTCCGCATTGGCGGCGGTGAAGACGACCTCAGTGCCGCCGGTTTCGTTGCCGATCCGTGGTTCGACGGCGTCGCGCTGCCAGAGCCCGAGCATGGCGTCCTTGCCAAGCGGCAGCATCGCGAATTTGGGCGAAGACTGCGCAATGGGTCGGTCCAGCAGGTCCTTGTAAAAGGACGAGCTCGCGGCGGAATCTTTGACGTAGAGCACGACAAGATTGAAATCGGTCATGGGATTTTCCTTTCGGCTGGTTCGAGGGACGAGCGGCGCCCTCGATCAAGCCATACAAGGCCATCCTGCCAATTTCTGTCAGCATGAGTCCGAAGGCTTTTGCAGGCCTTCCCGGGCTCGCCATTCCCGAAGCAAAACCAGACGGCGGCGGGGATAGCTGACGTCAGTGATCTTGACCGAGCGGATCCGGTCGGTGCGAAAATGGCGATAGTCCCGCCGCAGCTCGCACCATGCGGCAACCATGCGCAGGCGCTCGAAGAATCCGAGTGCGAACGGCCAGATCGTGCGGCTGGTGCTGATGTCCTGCTCGTCGCTGTAGGTAATGCGCAGCTTGCGTTCGGTGCGGATGGCCTCGCGGATGACCGGCAGGTCAGTGACACCGGCCGGCGCGCGCTGGGACGGCACCAGCAGGCTCGAGGTTTCGAGGCTCCGTTGCAGGTCGGAGGGCAATACAGCCGCAATCTTCGACAGCGCGTTGCGCGCGGCCTTGCCGAGCGGTTCATCGGTTTGCGCCGCGACCCAGCGGCCGCCCAGCACCAAGGCCTCGATCTCCTCCTCCGAGAACATCAGAGGCGGCAGCATGAAGCCCGGCCGCAGGATGTAGCCGACACCCGGCTCGCCATCGATATGCGCACCCTGGCTCTTCAGCGTATCGATGTCGCGGTAGAGCGTGCGCAGCGAGATGCCGAGTTCATCGGCGAGCGACGTCCCCGCCACCGGAAAGCGGTGACGGCGCAGAATCTGGATCAGGTCGAGGAGACGTTGGGCGCGCGACATGCTCTTCCTCTCAGGGGGAGGTTAGCACGTCCTGCTGCCAATTTATGGCAGCATCAGTCGGAGCCTTGGATTGCCGGATGCGAGACGTACGATCGTCCGGTCCGCAGCATCTGCTCGCAACTATTTGCTCGCGTAGATGTCCTTGTAGGTCTCGCGCAGGATGTTCTTCTGCACCTTGCCCATGGCGTTGCGCGGCAACTCATCAACGACGAACACGCGTTTCGGCATCTTGAATTTGGCCAGTCGGCCGTCGAGCGCTTTCAACACCGACGCCTCGCTGACCGCAGCGGCCTTGTCGCAGACCACGACCGCGGTGACACCCTCGCCAAAATCGGCATGCGGCACGCCGATCACAGCGGATTCGACCACGCCCGGCATGGCGTCGATCTCGCTCTCGATTTCCTTGGGGTAGACGTTGAAGCCGCCGGAGATTACGAGATCCTTGCCGCGGCCGAGAATGTGGACGTAGTCCTTGGCGTCGATCTTGCCGATATCGCCGGTGATGAAGAAGCCGTCGTCGCGAAATTCCGCCTTGGTCTTTTCCGGCATCCGCCAATAGCCCTTGAACACGTTGGGGCCCTTGACCTCGATCATGCCGATGTCTTCCGTCCCCAGAATCTTGCCGGTTTCGGGATCGGTGACGCGAACGGAAACGCCGGGCAACGCATGGCCGACGGCGCCGGCGACGCGTTCGCCGTCGTAGGGATTGGACGTGTTCATGTTGGTTTCGGTCATGCCGTAGCGCTCCAGCACGGCGTGACCGGTGCGGGCGGACCATTCGCGGTGGGTGTCGGCGAGCAGCGGCGCCGAGCCCGACACGAACAGCCGCATGTGCTTCGTGCTTTCCTTGTTCAGCGCGGGGTTCTGCAACAGTCGCGTGTAGAAGGTCGGCACGCCCATCATCACGGTCGAGCGCGCCATCAGCTTGACGATCAGGTCCGGATCGAACTTCGGCAGGAAGATCATCGCAGCCCGGGCAAACAGCGTAACGTTGCTCGCCACGAACAGGCCGTGGGTATGGTAGATCGGCAGCGCGTGGATCAGGACGTCCTTGTCGGAGAAGCCCCAATAATCGACCAGGGTCAGCGAATTCGACGCAAGGTTATCGTGCGTCAACATCGCGCCCTTGGATCGTCCCGTCGTTCCCGACGTGTAGAGGATGGCGGCGAGATCGTCGTTCTGGCGCGGCACGGTGATAAAGGCGGACGGCGCCTTGTCGGCGGCGTCCGTCAGGGAACCGTTGCCGCCAGCGTCCAGCGTTTCGACCTTCGCGCCAACCTTCGCCGCGATGGCGCGGATCCCGTCTGTTTTCGAGGGATCGCACACCACAAGCGACGGTTCGGCATCGGTGATGAAATATTCGAGTTCGTTCAGCGTGTACGCCGTGTTGAGCGGCAGGTAGACCGCACCAGCTCGCACTGTCGCGAGATAGAGCACGAGCCCCGTCACTGACTTCTCGGTTTGCGCAGCGACGCGGTCGCCAACCTTCACGCCACGATCGACCAGCACATTGGCGAGCTGTCCGGCGCGCGCGATCAGATCGCCGTAGCTGATGTGCTTGCCGTCAAGCGTTTCGATCGCGAGGCGTTTGGGGTCATCGAGCCCGTCGAACAGGCGGGAAAACAGATTGGCGTTCGTGTGGGTCGTTTGCTGCGCGTTCATGCATCATTCCAGGTCGGGGCGCTAGTGGTCCGATTCTAACATTCGCATCCCTTCTCGGTGGGCACTTTGCGAATGTTAGAATCAAAGAACCACTAGCAAATATTAGTTTTCAGTGGAGTTGGGATTTGACATTCGCCTTCTGCGTTTGCGGCCAGGTAGGTAGCGAATGTCAAATCCACTGCACTAGCGGCCGTCATCATCACATATTTGTAGCGGTTTCACTAGCAAACAGGCGCTTTGCCACGCAACCGGCGGTTTGCAAGCCAGATGACGGAAAATGCGGGCCTGCGTGAGCGTCGGGTGACGATTTAGCGCACGTTCGCGGCCGAAAAAGGTTTCAGATTTTTCAAAACATTTTCTCTGAAACGCATTCCAAAAACCTCCCGTAGCTCGGGCCAACGACGACGAAGTCAACCCCACGGTTCGTTGCCGTTAACCCCTCACGGGCCCGCGGATGTCCGCGCGCCACAGCACTTATTCGGGAGACGTTTCCATGTCCAAGCGTATTGCTTTGCTTTCCGCAATTGCCTTCGGCGCTCTTGCCCTGACGGCGACGATCACAGCGCCGGTCAGCGCGCAGGAAAAAACCGTCATGGTCGGCGGCGCTGCGATGTTCCCCTCCAAGAACATCATCCAGAACGCGGTGAATTCGAAGGACCACACGACGCTGGTTGCCGCGGTGAAGGCCGCCGGCCTGGTCGAGACGCTGGAAGGCAAGGGCCCGTTCACGGTGTTCGCGCCGACCAACGCCGCCTTCGGCAAGCTGCCGGCCGGCACGGTCGACAACCTCGTGAAGCCCGAGAACAAGGCGACCCTGACCAAGATCCTCACCTACCATGTCGTCGCCGGCAAGCTCGATGCGTCGGATCTGACCGACGGCAAAATGCTCAAGACCGTCGAAGGCGAACAACTCACCGTCAAAAAGGATGGCGGCAAGACCTGGATCGTCGACGCCAAGGGCGACACCGCGGCGATCACGATCACCAACGTCCACCAGTCGAACGGCGTGATCCACGTGATCGACACCGTGCTGTTGCCGGCGTCTTAAGTCGATCCCGTACCCCATTCCCCTCGGATACAGGAAGCAAAGGAAGCGAGCTGGGGAAACCCGGCTCGCTTTTTTGTGACCGCGGACCATCGGTGCGGGTCGCGAATTCCTTGGCGGGGGAAAGATTCAGACAGTAACGAAATTCGAGCTTTCGGCGTATACTGAGTTAACCGACTTTCAGCGACGGGAACATCATGACCAGCCTTGCAGCCACCGAGCAGGACAGCAAAACCACCTCAAAGGTCATTCAGCCGGCCTGGGTGCGGGTGATGCACTGGATCAATGCGGTCGCGATCATCATGATGATCATGTCGGGACTGCAGATCTACAACGCTTCGCCGCTGTTCCAGTCGCTGACATTTTCCAAAACCATCACGCTGGGCGGCTGGCTTGCCGGCGCGCTCTTGTGGCACTTCGCGGCCATGTGGCTGCTGATGATCAATGGCCTCGCCTATCTCATTACGGGTTTTGCAACGGGGCGCTTCAAGAACAAGCTGTTCCCGATCTCGCCGCGCGGCGTGATATCGGATGCGATGGCGGCGCTGACCTTCAAGCTCTCGCACGACGACCTCAGCAAATACAATCAGGTGCAGAGGTTGCTTTATGCCGGCATTATCGTCGTCGGCGTCGTCATCGTGCTTTCGGGTCTGTCGATCTGGAAGCCGGTGCAGTTTCAGTACCTGACGGCGCTGTTCGGCGGATACGACATTGCGCGCTATGTGCACTTCATCTGCATGTCGGCGATTGTCGCGTTTCTTGCCATCCACATTCTTCTGGCGGTGCTGGTGCCGAAGAGCCTGCGCGCCATGATCATCGGACGCTAAGGGAGATTTGCCATGGGCCGACTTCGCAAACTTCTGATCCCCGGCGTCGACAAGAAATTGCTGGTCAAGGATGCGACCAAAATGATGCCGGATCTGGTGCGCCGGCGCTTCATCTCGGGCGGTGCAAGCTTTGGTGCGCTGACGCTTCTGACCGGCTGTGATGTCGTCAGCTCCGACTCCGCCGAGGAGATGCTCAAGAAGGTCTCGAAATTCAACGACGCGGTGCAGGCCCTTATCTTCAACCCTTACGCGCTGGCGCCGACGTTCCCCGAGAGCGCGATCACCAAGCCGTTCCCGTTCAACGCCTATTATGAGGTCGACGACGCGCCCGAGATCGATGCCAAGGACTGGAAGCTCGAGGTGCGCGGGCTCGTCGAGAACAAGAAGTCCTGGACGCTGGATGAACTCTACAAGCTGCCGCAGGAGAAGCAGGTCACGCGCCACATCTGCGTGGAAGGGTGGAGCGCGATCGGCAGTTGGACCGGCACGCCGCTCAGTCATTTCCTGAAGCTGATCGGGGCCGATACGCGCGCCAAATATTGCTGGTTCCAGTGCGCCGACAAGGACGGCTACAACTCGCCGCTCGATATGGAAAGCGCGCTGCATCCGCAGACGATCATGGCCTTCAAGTTCGCCGACGAGATCCTGCCGCGCGCCTACGGCTTCCCGATGAAGATCCGTGTTCCGACCAAACTCGGCTTCAAGAATCCGAAATATGTGATCTCGATGGAAGTCACCAACGACTACAAGGGCGGCTACTGGGAAGATCAGGGCTATAACTCGTTCAGCGGAAGCTGACGCGGATCAGGACTTCGCCAGCCGCCGCTGAAACGCCGCCGCGATCGCGCCCAGTACCAGCAGCGCTGCCGAAGCGTTCAAGGCATAGGACAGATTGCCGAAGTGGTCGGTGATGGCGCCGACCACCGTTGGCCCCAAGGTCTGGCCGATGCCGAAGGCGATGGTCATGGCCGCGATGCCCTTCGCCCAGGCATCCTGCGGCGAATTGAACCGCACGAAGGCGGTGGTCGATCCCACGATTGCGAAGAACGAAACGCCGAACACCAGCGCCGATATCGTCAGCATCAGCGGGGAATGTCCGAACAGCGGCACTGATGCACCGATGGCGTTGACGCCGAGGATGATGGTGGTGGAGAGGCCGCCGCTGTTCCATGCCAGCACGCGCTTCCATACCCAGGGCGTGACGAACGCGCTGGCGCCAATCAGGCACCAGAATGCGCTCTGCGCGACCGCGCCGCCGCCGGCATCGCGGACATAGGCGATCATGAAGGTCATGTAGGCGATATAGCCCGCGCCAAACAGGAAGTACCCGGCGAGATAGATCAGGATCGGCCGGATCGAAAAGCGCGCCGGTTTCGTCGTGGCAGGGCCGTTGCCGGCGTCGAGCGGCGCCATCAGCAGCGGGATGATCAAGATGGTCGAGAGCAGCGTCATCGCCCACCACACGATCCACCACGATCCCGGGCCGAATGCTTGCAACACGAACGGCGCGACCAGTCCCGATGTCACGATGCCAACCCCGGGGCCCGCATAAAACAGGCTCAGCAGGAAATCGGCGCGTGCGGGATGGGTTTGGGCAATCCGGGCCGCCAGCGCGGCACCGGCAACGAAGGCGACCGCAGCCGCAACGCCGACGAGCAGCCGCGCAAAACTCAGCACGAAGAAATTGCCGGAGAGTGCGCTCAGCGCCAGCGACAGCAGGCAGGCCAGCGTGCTCCAGCGCACGGCAGCGGGCAGGCCGAATCGCCGGATCAGCGGTGCGGCGGCCAGCGCGCCGGCGAGGTAACCGGCCGCGTTGACGGTGTTCATGAAGCCTGCCACCGAATACGACCAGCCCAGCGTGTCGCGCATGTCCGGCAGCACCAGCGAATAGGCAAAACGTCCGATGCCGAGCCCGATGGTCGGCGCCAGCGACAGGATGAGGATCAGAAGTGCCGGACGGTCCGGCTGAGGCGAGGTATCGGGACGTTTCACGGGAATCTCCGGCTAGTACCGCCGATCTGAAGTTCCTGCACCGCAAGCGGCGAATTCGATCAGGGACTACAGATCGATAAGGCGGCACTAGAATCAATTAGTTTGCTAGTGCCCATGACTTTCCGAAGTTCGTGAAAGTGTTTGCTGCGATGGAGCACGAGCTTCGGAAAGTGGGCGCTAGCCGCGAATGTGGCAATCCCGACCGGCGTTGCACAGGCGCGCGGCGGCAATGGTGTCTTGCCATCTGCGCAACACCGCATTAGCACTCCGCGCAGACTTTCCTTATTCGTCATTGCCGGGCTAGACCCGGCAATCCAGCATTCTTGAAACAGATGGATGCCCGGGTCATAGGCGAGCGGAAGCGACGCCGTTCTTCGAACGGCTATGCCCGGGCATGACAACAGCGCAAGGTACTCGATCATGGCGACCCACAAACTGCTGCTTCTTCCTGGCGATGGCATCGGCCCCGAAGTGATGGGCGAGGTGAAGCGCCTGATCGGCTGGATCAATGCGCAGGGGATCGCGCACTTCGAAACCGAGGAGGGGCTGGTCGGCGGCGCCGCCTATGACGTGCACAAGGTGTCGATCTCTGAAGGCGACATGGCGAAAGCGAAGGCCGCGGATGCCGTGATCTTCGGCGCCGTTGGTGGGCCGAAATGGGACAGCGTGCCTTACGACGTGCGGCCCGAGGCCGGGCTGCTCAGGCTGCGCAAGGATCTTGCTTTGTTCGCCAACCTGCGTCCTGCGGTGTGCTATCCGGCGCTCGCGGAAGCTTCCAGCCTGAAGCGCGAGGTGGTCGAAGGTCTCGACATCATGATCTTACGCGAGCTCACCGGCGGCGTCTATTTCGGCGAGCCGAAGACCATCACCGATATCGGCAACGGCCAGAAGCGCGCGATCGATACGCAAGTCTACGACACCTACGAGATCGAACGCATCGCCCGCGTCGCATTCGATCTCGCGCGCAAGCGGCGCAACAAGGTGACCTCGATGGAGAAGCGCAACGTCATGAAGACGGGCGTGCTCTGGAACGAGGTCGTCACGCAGGTTCACGCGCGCGAATACAAGGATGTCCAGCTCGAGCACCAATTGGCGGATTCGGGCGGCATGAACCTGGTGAAGTCACCGAAACAGTTCGACGTGATCGTCACCGACAACCTGTTCGGCGACATGCTGTCGGATATCGCGGCGATGCTGACAGGTTCGCTCGGCCTGCTGCCGTCGGCTTCGCTCGGCCAGGTCGATGCGAAAACGAAGCAGCGCAAGGCCCTCTATGAACCGGTCCATGGCTCGGCGCCCGATATCGCCGGCAAGGGGCTTGCCAATCCGATCGCGATGATCGCCTCGTTCGGGATGGGGCTGCGTTATTCCTTCGACATGGGCGCGCTCGCCGACAAGATCGACGCCGCCATCGCCGCGGCGCTCGCCAGCGGCCTGCGCACTGCCGACATCAAGTCTCAAGGCGCGACTTTGGTCTCGACCGCGCAGATGGGTGAGGCGATTCTGAAAGAGCTGCAAGCGCTGCACTAAAATGCAAATCGCGCCCGCTTTCGCGGGCGCGATGCCAACCGGGTCGGCGATTTAGAAGCTCAATACGGCGGAAGCGGAATCCGCGACGGATAGCCGCCCATGTCGGACGGCGGGTTCATCGGTTGCCGGTCGATCGGACGGTTGTTGTTCTCGCGCGCGAAGTCCGGATAGCCGTAGGGCGACGGGAACGCGTAGTCGAGGAACTTGCGGTCGCCGGGCAGCACCTCGGTGCCGGCGTCAAGCCAGGAGCGCTTGGTGACGAAGACGCGGGTATGCGGTCCCTGCTGATAGGACACGTTCGGTCCGCCTCTTCCGTAATCGAGATGGCCGCGGCTGTCGTATTGACGCTTGGCTTCCCTCTGCGACTGGGTCGTCTGCGCGCTGGCGGACGAGGCCGTAAAGGCGACGGCGCCGATGGCGACAGCGGCAACCAGCGCCGCAACCTTGTTCGCGGCTGAAATTCTTGGGGTCATCAGATCCTCTTTAGGCGAGTAGCCGCCATCATGCTGTTCACCAGCCATTGTACCGGCGCGGGGTCCGGCGTCACAAGGTCAAATGGGCCACAGTCGGCGGGAATAACACCGATCCGACCCCAAAAAAGTCACTTGAAAACCAGTGCCTTGGCAGGGCCACAATCACAGGGCGCCGCGCAACCTCGGGTTTTCGACGCCCGTCACCCAGTCCGCCTGGATCGCCGTGGGGGCCGCGCAACCGCTGCGCTTCAATTCGGCATGGGCAAACAGTCCGGCCAGTCTCGGCTCGTTTCCGGACGCCAACAGTGTCAGCCGGTCGAGCATGCAGGAGATCGCGGCCCGCCGCGCCGGCAGCGTCGCGCCCTGACAGGACCATCCGGAGATCTCCAGCGGCGGATCGTCAAACTGCTTGAAAAAGCCGAGACAGGATTTTGCAGGGTCAAAACGGCCGGCGTGGCGAACAAGCGCCACGGTACCGAATTTGCTGCTGACGACGCCGGCGGCCTCCAGTTCGCCGGCGTCCTCGCCTGCAATACGCGCCACGAGATCCGCCGTTCGCGGCCGCGACGGGTCGAATTCGCCGCCGGGACGGTAGATTTCGAGCGCGGCGATCGGCTTTTGTCCCGCAGCGCCCCAGTGGAAGACATCCTTGCGGCCCCCTTCGGGGTGTCGGAATATCTCGTAACTCTCTGATTTTTCTGCCGGATCGAGCGAGCTGACGGCGAAGGCCGGGCGCGAGCGGGTGGCCAGGGCAAAGCCCGGCTGGTCAGCCGGATCGGCCGCCATGTCACGTTGCAATCGGTCCCAGGCATGGAGGCCGGCAATGGCAAAAAGCGCAAGCGCGCCCACATAGGCAACGAGGCGTGCCAGCGTGGCGCAGCATTCGTCGCCAAAGCTGGTCAGCGCCGGGTGAATTGCGTGGTTTCGGTTGGATTGCATTGAGGTTGAGGCGCCGCCGCGCGGGCCGGTCTAACGTTGTCTTAACGGCGTTTCTCGCATAGAAGCGCCACTTCTTCCGTTTCCGCTGGTTGTGAGGAGCGGCCTTTTTTCGTCGGAGAGTGAACGATGGGTTACAAAGTCGCAGTGGTCGGCGCGACCGGCAATGTCGGGCGGGAAATGCTTGGCATTCTCGACGAGCGCAAATTCCCTGCCGACGAGGTCGTGGCGCTGGCGTCACGTCGCAGCGTCGGCGTCGACGTCTCCTATGGCGACCGCACCCTGAAGGTCAAAGCGCTCGAGCATTACGACTTCTCCGACATCGACATCTGCCTGATGTCGGCGGGCGGCTCGGTCTCGAAGGAATGGTCGCCCAAGATTGGCGCGGCCGGCGCCGTCGTGATCGACAACTCGTCCGCCTGGCGCATGGATCCGGACGTGCCGCTGATCGTGCCCGAGGTCAATGCGGACGCGACCGCTACCTTCACCAAGAAGAACATCATCGCCAATCCGAACTGCTCGACCGCGCAGCTCGTCGTGGCGCTGAAGCCGCTGCACGACAAGGCCGTGATCAAGCGCGTCGTGGTTTCGACCTATCAGTCGGTGTCCGGCGCCGGCAAGGATGCGATGGACGAACTGTTTTCGCAGACCAAGGCGATCTACACCAACAGCGAACTCATCAACAAGAAATTCCCCAAGCGTATCGCCTTCAACGTCATCCCCGAGATCGACGTCTTCATGGAGGATGGCTACACCAAGGAAGAGTGGAAGATGATGGCGGAGACCAAGAAGATTCTTGATCCCAAGATCAAGCTGTCCGCCACTTGTGTGCGCGTGCCGGTGTTCGTCGGTCATTCGGAAGCCGTCAACATCGAGTTCGAAAACCCGATCACGCCGGACGAGGCGCGCGACATCCTGCGACGTTCGCCCGGATGTCTTGTCATCGACAAGCAGGAGCCCGGCGGTTATGTCACGCCCTATGAGGCGGCCGGCGAGGATGCCACCTATATCAGCCGCATCCGCGAGGATGCGACGGTGGAGAACGGCCTTGTGCTGTGGTGCGTGTCCGACAACCTGCGCAAGGGCGCGGCGCTGAATGCGATCCAGATCGCCGAAATCCTTATCAATCGCAAACTGATCAGCGCCAAGAAACGGGCGGCATAGACGACGACAGCGGAGCCGGATCGCAGTGACCGAACAACCGGCTCCCTATCGGCCGAATCCAGTCCTCAAAAGCGTCGAGCACGGTTTCGAGCGCGTATTGTTCAACAGCCGCTGGCTGATGGCGCCGTTTTATCTCGGGCTCGTCATCAGCCTCGCGGTGCTGTTGCTCAAGTTCTGCATGATGCTGTGGGAGTTCATTGTTCACGCGCCGGGGGCCAAGGAGTCCGACATCATCCTGGGCGTGCTCAGCCTGATCGATGTCTCGCTGACCGGCAACCTGATCCTGATCGTCGTGTTTTCCGGCTATGAGAATTTCGTGTCGCGGATCGATCCCGCCGGCCATCCGGATTGGCCGGACTGGATGACCAAGGTCAACTTTGCCGGCCTCAAGCAGAAGCTGCTCGCCTCCATCGTCGCGATTTCCGCCATTCAGGTCCTGAAAGCGTTCATGAACATCGACGCCGTTTTCGACGCGCAAAAGATCGCATGGCTGGTCGGCGTGCACCTGGTGTTCGTGATCTCGACGCTGATCCTGGCCCTGTCAGACCGCTGGGGCAGCGCTCACGGCGAGGAGTAGCGCTACCTCGCGCTCTCGAATTCCTTGCTCGTCTTGTCGAGCACGAACAGAGATCCCTCGGCCACGCCAAAGTAGGCGCCGTGCAGTTGCATGTCGCCACGCTCGACGGCCTTGCGCACAAAGGGAAATGTCATCAGGTTTTCCAGGCTGCGGAACACCGCGGCCTTCTCGATCCTGGTGACGAATTGCTGCATCGTCTCCTGATCGCGTTGCTCGACGACTTCTCCGGGCTTGATGAACATCGCCATCCATTTGCCGATGAAGTCGCCCGGCGACAGCGGCGCGATCTTGTCGACAAAGGCGCGGATGCCGCCACACTGGGCGTGGCCGAGCACCACGATATGCTTCACGCGCAGCACGTTGACGGCATATTCGAGCGCCGCCGAGACGCCGTGGGCGTTCTCGTCGGGTTGATAGGTCGGCACGAGATTGGCGATGTTGCGCATCACGAACAACTCGCCGGGGCCGGCGTCGAAGATCACCTCGGGCGAGACACGCGAGTCGCAGCAGCCGATCACCATCACCTCCGGCGACTGGCCGCGTTCGGACAATTCGCGATAGCGCGACTGCTCGGTCGGCAGGCGCTGCGTGCGGAATGTCCGGTAGCCGTCAAGGAGCTGTTTCGGGAAGGTCTGCATAGCTCGTGATAATCATATGAGAGCGGCAGGAACAAGCCTTTCGAAGCTGACATTGAGATGTTAAGCCGAGGCTCGAAAAGACCATGCCCAAACAATGGGCTGCCGGTGCTACCAACGCGCGCGATGTGCCCGCGTTCCGGCGGACTCATAAGGCCATGTAATCGAAAGGGATGAAATCATGACCCACCCGCGCCGCAGCCTTCTGTTCATGCCCGGCTCGAATTCGCGGGCGCTGGAGAAGGCGCGCATTCTTGCCGCCGACGCCATCATCCTGGACATCGAGGACTCGGTGGCGCCGGACGCCAAGGGACTGGCGCGGGACCAGATTGCCGCGACGATCGCCGCAGGCGGCTTCGGCAAGCGCGAGGTCTGGATTCGCACCAACGCGCTCGATACGCCGTTCTGGGCCGATGACGTGAAGATGGCCGCCAAGGCCAAGCCCGATGCCATCCTTGTTCCGAAAGTCTCCAGCGTCGACGATCTGCGCACGATCGCGCAGGCTTTGCGTGAATCGAACGCTGCGCCCTCGATCCGCGTCTGGGCCATGATCGAAACCGCGCGCGCGGTGCTGCACGCTGAAGAGCTTGCGGCGGCATCGCGCGACGTCGAGCCGCGGCTTGCAGGCTTTGTATTCGGGCCGAATGACATTTCGCGCGAGACGCGCATCCGCATGCAGCCGGGCCGCGCGATCATGCTGCCGATGATCACCCACTGCATTCTGGCGACCCGCGCCTATGGCCTCGAAATCCTCGACGGTCCCTACAGCGATTTCTCCAATGTCGACGGCTTCAATCAGGAATGCACCCAGGCGCGCGATCTCGGCTTCGATGGCAAGACGCTGATCCATCCCGGGCAGATCGAGGCCTGCAACGTCATCTTCACGCCGCCTGTGGAAGAAGTCGCGCGCGCGCGCAAGATCATCGCCGCGTTCGAGTTGCCGGAGAACGCCGCACGCGGCGCGATCTCGCTCGACGGCCAGATGGTGGAGCGGCTGCACGCGGACATGGCGCGGCGCACGGTCGCGATCGCGGATTCCATCGCCGCCATGAGCAAATAAGCAACCGCCGTCGCAACCGGTGGGCGTGCGCTAGTTGCGAACCGGCTTGTTCAAGTCCGCGATCGCCGGCGCGTTCAGGCAATATTCCTTGTAATTGTCGGCTGAGGTGCCGGCAGCAAGATCGTGGTCGCATTCGCGTTTGTGATTGCACATCGCGCAGAC
>NZ_DASREO010000071.1:0-7380 GCF_035652035.1 Bradyrhizobium sp. | reverse complement strand
CCCATCATCGGCAAATCGAAATGGCCGGCGGTGTAACGGCCCGCAAACTCGTTGGCGCCCGTCGAGAACAGGAAGTTGCCGGAAACAGCGCGAAGCTCGGTGCCATTGGTGTCGCGCTGGTCGTACATCGACAGCGACTCGTACCGCGCGCCGGGGTTCATGCCGAAGCCGACATGCGACACCGCATAGGCCTCGCGGTCGCCCCACGCCGCGAGATAGGCCCGCATCATCGCGGCATCCGCACCCTCGCCTTCGAGATCGGTGACGTAGTCGTTCTTCAACGTCATCTTCACCGGCGAGGTCAGATAGCGCTTGAAGGTGAGATTGATGTCGCCGGCCGCCATCACCAACGTCCCGTTGACGGTGCCGCTCTTGGGAAAGCTGACGACGATCCCGCCCGGCCAGTGTGCGAGCGTACCCGGCCGGTCGGTCCAGCCCCAGACGCCGACGGTCGAAGCGCCGACCATGTCGACATCGAGCGCGGTGCCGGCCTTCGATGTCACGCGCATACGCCTGGTTCCGCGCAGCATCTTGGCCGCGGCGCGCACACGCTTTTCCAGCGCGGTGTCCGGTACCATTCGCTCGAGCGCTTCCGGGTGCTCGTTCGAAATCACCAAAATGCGCGCGCCAGCCTTCAGGATCTCAGGCGTTTCAGGCGCATGCATCAGGCCCTCGATGGTGCAATCGACCACGAAGCCCGCCTGCTGGAGCGCGGTCACGACCGGACTAAGCCGCTGGATCGCCTCACTTGCGCCGGTCGAACGGATCGGCACGATCTGCCGGTTGCGCGGTGTCGGCACGACCACGTGGAACGGCCGTGCGCCCATGCGCAACAACGCGAGCTCAGCCAAATGCACATTGAGCGTGCGCGACTGCGTCTCCGACAGGATCGCCGCCGTATCGCCCGGTTTGACTGCACAGCGTTCGAAAACCTCGCAGAACGCGTCGATCCATTTTGCTTCGATGCGGTCCGCCAGCATGCTGTTCTCCTAGGCTTCAGGAAATCCGCGCAACAGATATGACCGCACGGCTTCCAGCAAGCCGTTGAGGATCAGTCCGAGCAGCGAGATCGTGATCAGCGGCACGAACATGTCGACCGCCTGAAAGGTCCGCGCAGCCGTCACCAGCACGTGGCCGAGGCCATCGGTCGAGGTGATCATCTCGGCCAGGAACACGACGATGCAGGAAATCACCAGGCCGATCCGGCAGCCCGTCAGGATCGATGGCGCGGCCGCCGGCAGCACAACCTTGAACAGGATTTCGCGCGGGGGCGTGCCCGCGGCCATCGCCGACCAGATCAGCTTCTGCTCGACCATCGACGCACCGTAATAGGTCGATAGCAGGATCGGAAACAACGCGTCGGCCGTAACCAGCGCAATCTTGGATTCATGGCCGAAGCCGACCAGCAACAACAGCGCTGGATAAAGCGCGACCTTGGGCAACGGCGCCAGCACCCGCACGATCGGACGCACGACGGCATTGAGGGCGGGACTGACCGCCGCGGCAAGGCCAATGCCCACTCCCAGGATGACCGCAATCGAAAAACCCGCAAACAGACGAAACAGCGTGGCCGCGATCTCTTGCCTGAAGGTGTCTGTCAGAAGCTGCTGCAGCAAGCGCGCGAACACTTGTCCGGGCGGAGGCAACAGCGTCACCGGCGCATAGCCGAACGACACCAGGGCCTGCCACACGGCGATGATCAGCGCGATCGGGATCACGCCTAACACGAGATCGGATGTCACGGCCCGCGCGTTCATGAGAAACTCAGGGGAAGGTCGAATTGCGGTTCGGACCAGCGCACCAACCGGGCGCGAATTCGCTCGAACAGAGCGTCGAGGCAAATTCCCATCGCGCCCACAATGATGATCATCGCGAACACGGTATCATACTGTCCCATGTCCAGAGCATTGAACAGGATGTTGCCCGCGCCGGACTGACGCGCGATCATTTCACTCGTGATCATGGTGATCAGCGCCAGCACCAGGCCGGTGCGGCAACCCGTGAGGATTTCGGGAAGTGCGGCCGGCAAGACGATGCGGATCATGCGCTGAGCGGCGGAGAGACCCATCGCCGCGCCCGACCACAGCATCTTTTCTTCCACCGCCTTGGCGCCTTCGAAGCTGTGATAGATCACCGGCAGGCTGACGCCGAGGAAGATCACCAGCGTCTTTGCGACATCACCGACTCCGAGCCAGAGCATGATGATCGGCATCAGCGCGGCCTTTGGCACAGGGTAGATGACCATCAAGAGGGGATTGAAGAACGACGCCACGGCGCGGCTGCGTCCCATGGAAAGCCCAAGCGGGATTGAAACGGCGACGGCAATTCCAAAGCCGATTGCCATCCGGCGCAGCGACGCTCCGAAATTGACCAGCGAATCCTTGTCGCCGAGGATCGACGGAATGGCGCGTAGCGCCTCGGTCGCGGTTGGAAAACTGTCGTTGTGCAGGGCCAGCGATGCGAATTGCCAGACCGCGAGCAGGCCGACGCAAGCCAGCACTGGCGCCATGCGCTTGGTGATGGCGTCGACTGATATCATGGTTGCAGTTCGCCGCCGTCGTCGAACATGCGATCGATCTCGACGACATATTTCTGGTAGCGCGGATCGAGCAATAGCTCGGTGCGGCGGCGTGGCCGCGGCAGGTCGATATCGACGATCTGCCGGATACGGCCGGGTGAACGCGTCATCATCACAACCTTGTCGGAGAGGAACACCGCTTCCTCGACCGAATGCGTGACGAACAGCACCGTTTTGCGATCACGTTCCCAGATGTTCAGCAGGTCGTTCTGAAGCCGCGTGCGGGTGTGGGCGTCGAGCGCGCCGAACGGCTCGTCCATCAAGAGCACCTCGGGATGATAGGCGAGCGTACGCGCCAGCGCCACGCGCTGCTTCATGCCGCCGGACAATTCCTTTGGATAGAATTCCTCGAACCCCTTGAGGCCGACCATCTCGAGCAGCCCGCGGGCCTGCGCCTCGGCTTCCACAGGCTTCACGCCCTGCTGGCGTGGACCATACATGACGTTGCCGAGCACGCTCTTCCAGGGAAACAGCGCAAATTCCTGGAACACGGGTCCGCGATCCGGTCCCGGCCCCGTGATCGTCCTGCCCTTCATCCTCGCGACGCCGCGGGTCGGCTGCACGAAACCGCCGACGATATAGAGCAGCGTCGATTTTCCGCAGCCGGAAGGCCCAAGGATGGAAACGAAGGCACCGTCGGCGACCGACAGCGATATATCCGACAGCGCCAGGTGTTCCTGGCGTGCTGAAGTCAGGAACACCTGCGAGACATCGTCGATCTCGATCATGGCGGCCGCCGGCTTCTGTGCCGGTACCGGCTCAGCCCGCAGCTCTGATCGCGAAGGCAAGATCGTCATTCCCGCATCTCTCGCCGACATGGCGCTGCTGGCGCTGTTAGCACAGCGGGAGGCAGCGGGACATGGCGATGCGGCTCCCGATCACGTGTGAGGCTCGTCGAACCAGGGCCATTCAGCCGCACCATTGTGGGTCACCGCGCCACCCGGCGCTTGCCCGACCAGCCTCGCATATTTGGCGAGCGCGCCCGCCCGATGCCGTGGCGGCCGCGGCTGCCAGGCTTTGCGCCGTTCCGCGAGTTCGCTATCGGCAACCAATAGATCCATGCGGCGCGCGCTGGCATCGATGCGGATGCGATCGCCGTCGCGCACCAGCGCCATCGGACCGCCGATAAAGGCCTCCGGTGAGACATAGCCGATACACATGCCGCGCGTCGCGCCGGAGAACCGCCCATCGGTGATCAAGGCGACCTTCTCGCCCATCCCCTGCCCGTAGATCAGCGCGGTGACGCCGAGCATCTCGCGCATGCCGGGACCGCCGACCGGACCCTCGTTGCGGATCACCAGCACTTCGCCCGCGGCGTAGTTGCGTTTGCGGACGGCATCGACGCAGCCCTCCTCGTCCTCGAACACCCGCGCGACACCCTCGAACACGAGGCTCTTCAGGCCCGCCACCTTGATCACAGCACCATCGGGGCAAAGGTTGCCCTTCAACACGGCGACGCCGCCGTCGGGCATGATCGGCTTGCTGGTCGGAAAGATGACCTCGCCGTCGGGCGCGTCGGCATTGCCGTATTCGTCTGCGAGCGTCCTGCCGGTGACGGACAGACAACTACCGTCGATGTGGCCGCTCTCGATCAGGGCACGAATGACGACTGCCGCACCGCCGACATCGTAGACGTCTTTGGCAGTGTACTTGCCGCCCGGCCGCAGATTGCCGATCAGCGGCGTCCGGGCGAAGACCTCGCCGACATCATCGATGGTGAAGCCGATCCCGGCCTCGTTGGCGATTGCCGGCAAATGCAGCGCAGCGTTTGTCGAGCCCCCCGTGGCGGCGACGATAGCCGCGCCGTTCTCCAGGGACTTACGCGTGACGATTTCCCGCGGCAGCGGCCCATTGCGCTCCAGCATGCCCATCACCAGCCGGCCGGCGCGCCGGGCCACCTGAGCGCGCTCCGGGTAAACGCCGGGGATCATCGAGACATTGGGGATGGTCAGCCCCATCGCCTCCGACACCATCGCCATGGTATTGGCGGTGAATTGTCCGGCGCAGGCGCCGATGGTCGGCAAGCATGCGCGCTCGACACCGGTGAGCGTCGCTCGATCGATTTCGCCGGTCATGAAGCCGCCGACAGCCTCGTAGGAGTCGAGCACGGTCAGGGTCTTGTCCCGAAAACGCCCAGGCAGCGCGCTGCCGCCATAGATGAAGATCGACGGGACGTTGCACCGGATCATGCCCATCATCACCCCGGGCAAGGTCTTGTCGCAGCCGCCGAAGCCGATCAGCGCGTCATAGGCCAGGCCATGAACGACGGCTTCGATCGAATCCGCGATCAGTTCCCGCGAGAACAGGGAGAACTTCATCCCCTCGTGGTTCATGCTGATGCCGTCGGAGACGGAAATCGTGGTGAACTCGCGTGGCGTGCCGCCGGCCTCCGCGATCCCCTCCTTGGCCGCATCGACCTGAAAATCGTGAGTCATGTTACAGGGCGTCTGTTCGCCCTTCATGCTGACCACGCCAACCATCGGCTTGGCGATTGCAGCGTCATCGAGCCCCATCGCCCGCATGAAAGCGCGATGCGGCGCCCGATCAAGGCCGTCGGTCGTGACGCGGGACCGCCACTTCTTCATGCGCAAATATCTCTGGCTCTGGTCGGAGTGCGAAACCCCTCGCGGCGTGCGCCTATTGCAGCGGCGCCACGATGGTTGGATGCTTGAACTGCGCGACATCGAGCTTCGGCAGCATCCCGGTCTCGGCATAGATATCGAGCATCTTCTGGATCGCCGGGAAGTTCGGCGCAGCACCAGGATCTCTGCCGAAGTCGTTGTCCTTCAAGAGATATGTCTCGAGTACCGGGATCGGCGCCTTCAGCACCTCATTCACGACTTTTAATGTCTCTTCGCGGTTGGCGAGCGCCTTCTTCATGCCTGAGGTAATATCGCGCACGTAAGCCCTGACCAAATCTGGATTTTTGTCGACGAAGTCGGCGCGGCAGGCTTCGAGAATGTGAACGATGTTCGGCATCGCCTGGTTTAGCGAAAACAGCTTGCGCGTACCGCCCTTCGCTTCCGCGCGCGCCGCAAACGGCTGATTCATGTTGACGGCATCGACGCGGCCCTGACGCAACGCGTCCTCGGACACGGCGAAACCAACCTCGACCAGCTTGATGTCCTTGGCGGGATCGACCCCATTCTGCTTCAGCAGCAGGTTGAACGGTCCCTGCGTGCCGCCGCCGATGACGGAGATGCCGACCGTCTTGCCCTTCAGATCGGCAATGGTCTTGATCGGCGACTCGTCCATGACCGCCCAATAAACCGAGAAGCCGCCCGGCTTCTCGAATACATGCTGGGCAACGATGTAGGCCTTGAGGTTGCCTCCGACCACGCCGTTGGCGAGCGACAGCGGCGCCTGTGTCGCGCAATCCAGCGCGCCCGCCGCCAGCGCCTGCGTCATCGGCGCGGTGCCCTGAAACTGCGTCCATTCGATATTGTAGGTCTTGCCGAGATCAGGGAATTCCTGCGGCCGCTTCATCATCCAGTATTTGGATTCCTCGGCAGGAATGGTCCAACCGACGCGGATGGTCTGCTGCGCTCGCGACGCACTGGCACCAGCCAGAACCGATACCGCCATCGCCGCCGCCAAAGTCCATTTCGAGACCAACCGCATTATGCCCGCTCCAGCTGTTTCTGCCCAAAAGGCACAAGCGCCCCTCGTTTTGGGCCATAAGCCTTTCATGGTTCAAACAATCAGGCAAGCCATTGACGTATCGCTTGTATTCGTCTGATCCGGCAGGGATATTCGCTCACGAGACGTGGCGGACTAGACCTTGGAATGAGGAGCGGCAGCATGACCGGAACGGGTGATGGCAAGGGATCGAGAGCCGAAAAGCTCGGCTATCTCGGGCTCGGCATGATGGGCGTTCCGATGGCCCGGCGCCTGCTCGATGCAGGGTATGAGCTTGCGATCTGGAACCGCTCCGCAGCCAAGGCCAAGAGCCTGGTCGAGGCCGGCGCAAAACTCGTGGCCGATGCTCGCAGTATCGCGGAATCCGCAAGTATCATCTTCATGTGCGTGACAGATGCCACGGCGGTTGAGGAGGTCGTGTTCGGGTCAACCGGACTGGCGAGCGTGCCGGGGAAAGGCAAGCTCGTAGTCGACTTCTCATCGATCCACCCGGAAGCGGCGCGTGACATCGCAGCGCGGCTGAAGTCGGCCAACGGCATGAATTGGATCGATGCGCCGGTCTCCGGCGGCACCAAAGGCGCGGAGGAAGGCACACTGGCTGTGATGGCTGGCGGCGACGCCACCGACATCGAGCGGGTGCGCCCTTATGTGCTGGCGATGGCGCGCCGGCTCACCCACATGGGGCCGACCGGCGCGGGACAGATGACCAAGCTCTGCAACCAGGTCATCGTCGGATGCGCAATGGCGGTCCTGGCCGAAGCCACACGGCTCGCGAGCAATGCCGGGATCGACGCTGGGAAACTGCCGGAGGCGCTCGCCGGCGGATTTGCCGACTCAATCCCGCTGCAGCTCTTCGTACCGCGCATGGTGCAAGGCATCCACTCACCGCCGCTCGGCCACATCGCCACTATTCTGAAGGATCTCGATACGGTTGCCGATGTCGCCCAGGCCACATCGACGCCGGTGCCGATGGCAAGTCTCGCCGCCCAGATTTTCCGGTTGGGCAAGGCCGCGCGAGGGGCTGATGTCGACGCGCTGGAGATTTACAAGCTCTCGGCCGCAAAAGAGAGCTAAAATTCCAATTGCGACCGTCCCAAGGAAGATTAGAACTACCCATCCGGAACCGAAAAAACGCAGGACACGCTGCCATGTATAACCCCGCC
>NZ_DASREO010000070.1:0-7042 GCF_035652035.1 Bradyrhizobium sp. | reverse complement strand
GAAACAGAGTCTTCTGATCGCGCGAGATGTGCACTTCAAGCCACTCGTCTCGCGTTTTCGGGGCCGTTTTCCGAGACGTGCCGTATACCTTGAGTTGAACCTGAAACACCACTATCGTGTACGGCTGATGGCGGGGCGTTTTATGAAGGCTACGTGGGGTAGCGAGCGGGGGCTACAGCAGCATGCCACGTAGAATCACGGCCACGTTCGAAGTGGTAACACCGCTTTTCCTCGGCGGGGCCGATCCCTCGGGCAGCGTCGAGCTCAGGGCGACAAGCATCAAGGGAGCTTTGCGCTTCTGGTGGCGCGCGCTCGCTTGGAGCCGCCATAACGGTGATCTCGGTGCGATCCGGACGGAAGAGCAGGAGGTTTTTGGGGCCGCAGGTCAGGAGGGCACTGCATCGAACGGTGGAACAGGACAGGCGAGCTTTATTCTTCGTGTCCTTCCGATTAAAGGGCTGAAGACCATCTCGAAGGATGACGTGCTTCGCACTGAAGCCGGCGACCCGGTCGGACCGGGAATGCGCTACTTCGGCTATGGCCTGATGGCGGCGTTCGGGCAAAATCCAGGTCAGTTGACCCGACCGTGCTTGTCTGCGCCGTTTCAGTTCTCGATCGAACTCGTCAGCCGCCGCCCATTCGCTGATTCAGTGATCGATGCGCTGAGAGTGATGGGTCTGCTCGGTGCGCTTGGAAGCCGCAGCCGTCGCGGATATGGGAGCCTGTCCTTGCTTTCGCTCGCAGGCGATGTCGAGGCGTGGACTTCGCCAAAAACCAAGGCGGAGTATGCCAATCAGCTAAAAACGCTTCTTCACCGTGGGCCGACTCGATCGAGGGAGCCGCCTTATTCTGCGTTCTCGGGACTTAGCCGAGTCGTCGTCGTGGCGGAGGGCAGTCATCCCCTTGCGCTCCTCGACCACGTTGGCAGGCAGATGCAGCGCTACCGCAGTTGGGGACATAACGGAAAGGTCAATGGCGAGGACAGTGAACGGAATTTTCAGGACGATCACGACTGGTTCAAGTCGAAAACGCATTTCAACGACGCACACCCTCGGAGAGCGATTTTCGGACTTCCTCACAACTATTCAAAAACGCTTGGTGTGTTGAGCCAGATCGCCGACCGTCGAGCAAGCCCGCTGCTTGTTCATGTTCACAAGCTTACACAGAACTACATCGCGGTTCTTTCTATCATTCGTTCGAGTTTCTTGCCCGGGGATGACAAAGTGTGGATATGGCAAGGCAGCCCAAAGCGCCCTGATGGTGATTCCAAGAAAATTCCGGCTAACCAACTTCGTGAACCGCATCTTGATTGGACGGTTATGAACGGCTTTATCGACGGGACTAACAAGAAAATTGGCCGGCCGTACTTTCCGAACTCTATGCAGATCTTGCCATGACAGACCGGCTGCTGCACTTCACCCTCGGTCCGGTTCAGGGCTTTGTCGCGCAGGCGCGACGGACGCGCGATCTCTGGGCGGGCTCATTCCTGCTGTCATGGCTCGCCGGCCAGGCGATGCAGGAGGTTACACAGAACGGGGGGACGATCCTCGTTCCCGATATCTCCGAGGACTCGCTCTTCCAAGCCATCGCCAAAGGTGCAGGCGAGCATGGACCCGCCATCGGGTCGCTCCCCAATCGGTTCAAGGCCACGGTACCTGAGACATTCGAGCCGACTCTCTGTCGTTCAGCCATCGAAAGAGCGTGGCACTGCCTCGCCAAGCGCATCTGGCAACGCTTTGTCGCACCCGTTGCGGGCCAGGGTAACGGCACCCAAGGCATCTGGAATCGACAAGTCCCCAGGTTCTGGGAAACAGCTTGGGTCATCGGTCCAGATCCCGGCGAGGGCAATGACCACGTTTGGCTCGATCAGCGCAAGAATTGGCGCACGCATCGCCCCCCGGTCGAAGGCGGCGACCATTGCATGCTGATGGGCGACTGGCAGGAACTGTCCGGCTTCGTCCGCTCGCGCGAACGCAAAGAGCAAGACGAGTTTTGGCGCGCACTCAAAGCGCATGTCGACAAAGAAAGCGGCAATCCCCTTCAACTCGACGAAAATGAGCGGCTTTGCGCCATGGCGCTGATCAAGCGCCTCTTTCCGCATGTAGCCAAGGACGTGCTCGGGTGGACGCCTTCCTGGGATGGCCAGCAACCTTTGCGCTGGCCGTCGACGCCGCGATTGGCGGCTACAGCTTGGCTGCGCCACGCCTGGACCAGGGCGCGTGAGGCGGCGGAAGCTTTTGCGGAACTTGCCAAAGGCGCCAAGGCTGGGCTGATGGAGCCATCGCTTGGGGGCGACAATGTGCTTTCGCAAGTGCCTGGAGCGCTGCTCCATCGCAGCGGCATCGAGAATGCCCGTCCCGATGAGCTTGCCGAAAGCAACGGTGACGCGGAAGCGATAAGAGGGAAATTGCTTGGGGCTTACACGGATCTCTCGGACCGGGCCGGCGAACCGTCCGCATTCTACGCTCTTTTGCTGATGGACGGCGACAGGGTCGGCGCTTTGCTTCGTAGTCAGGAGCCCGAAGTAACCAAAGGACTTGCCGATTTTTCATCGGGGGTTGACAAGGCTATCCGCCAACATGGCGGGAACACGATCTATGCGGGCGGCGACGACGTGCTCGCACTGCTGCCGCTGGAAGGCGCGGTCCCGGCGGCGCTGACGCTGCGGAACGCCTATCGCGGCGCGTTCGCCAAAATCCCGGCCGCGACGATTTCTGCGGCGCTGGTCTTCGCCCATTTCCATGTGCCGTTGCGCCATGTCCTGCGCGAGGCGCACAGACAGCTCGACGAGGTGGCGAAGGATGGCAACGGACGGGACAGTCTCGCCGCCTGTGTGCTGACGCAAAGCGGCGTGACGCGGGAGTGGGTCTCGACGTGGGAGACGGAGACGAACACGCCTGTGCAGACGATGATCGACGCCGCACGGGATATCGACGAGATGACATCCGGCCGATTCTTCTATGCCCTCCGCGATCAATATGAGAAAGCGATCGCCGGCAATATATTCGGTGAAACCGACATCAAGGCCCTTCTCCTTGCCGAATATCGCCGTAGCAGCGCAGGCGCCGGCCAGACTCTCGACGACGCCAGCGCCTGCGTGGAACGATTATTCGTACTGGCAAAGCGCAATCCCGCCGCTGAAGCCACGCAAATAGAAGTGGCGCCTTCCGTCTCGATGGACGGCCCGCTGATCGCCCGGTTCCTGGCGCGCGAGACGAGGCACGAATGACGACGCTCGTTCTCCATCCGCTCGATACGCTGTTCTTCCGGGACGGTCGGCCGTACAACCAGGACGATCCGGGGCAGGTCGAAGCTGCAAGCCTTTTCCCGCCGTACCCGCCGACGGTCGTCGGTGCCATCCGGGCGGCAACGGCGCGGGCCATGGGCTGGCCGGGCTCCCCGTGGGATGTCGCCGCGCTCGGCGACGGCGTCGACTGGCAGTCCGGCGATGGATCGCTCGGACCGCTGCGCTTCAGCGGGCCCTATATCATGCGCAACGGTGAACCGCTCTATCCTGCGCCGTTGAACCTTGTCGCCGGGAAGGGCGCCGATCTCATCACCTATCTTGCGCCGTCGGGTGAGGCGCTTAACACGGACATCGGCGCGGTTCGCTTGCCTGCGCCAATGAAGGAGGGGCAAGGCTTGAAGCCCCTCGAGGGACGCTGGCTCAACGCAAAAGCCATGGCGCGGGCGCTTAGCGGCGCGGAACTGAGGTCGAAACAGGTGGTGTGTGGTTCGTGTCTATCGCAAGCCGAGCCGCGCATCGGCATCCTGCGGGACACGGTGCGTCGCACCACGGTGGAACGTGCGCTCTATGCGGCAGGGCATGTGCGGCCCGCGCAGGATGTCGCGCTCGCCGTCGAAGTGGAGGGACTTCCCGACGTTGTCTTCGACGAAAACTTGGCATCGCTCGGCGGCGAAAGCCGAGGCGTCTGGATCGAGCAAAGAGACGATGGGATTCAGCTACCGCATGCGCCCAATCTCGCGCCTGATCGAGACGGCGCGCTGCGCTACACCGTCGTTGTCGTCACTCCCGCTGATCTCGATGACGAATGGCCCGGACCGGGCGAACGTCTCGCGGGATCAGCCGGCGAGGCATTGCCGGGCAGAATCGTCTCCGCCTGTACGGGCCGCGCGGTGATGGTCGGCGGATGGGATGGCACAGCCCGTGGGCCGTTGCCGCTTCGGCCGCTGGTTCCGGCGGGCAGCATCTGGTTTCTCGAGGCGGGGGCTGATGAGGCGGAAGCGGCGCGGTCATGGCACGGCCGCGCTATCGGACGATCGACGGGTTGGGGCTTCGGCCGCGTGCTGATCGGGCGCTGGGCGCCAGCGGGGGAGGAGGTATGACGACGGAGATCATCGGCCTTCTGGCCGAGACCTATATTCATCCGGGAACCGGCCAGTCCGCCGGCGCCATCGATCTCCCAGTCGCCCGCGAGCGGGTGACGCAATATCCTTTCATTCCTGGCTCCAGCATGAAGGGCGCGCTGCTGGACGCATCGCGCGGCAACGGCCTCGATACAGACCGGCTCTTCGGTCAGCAGGAAAACGCGGGGCAACTTCTCGTCTCCGATGCGCGGCTCCTGCTGCTGCCGGTGCGGAGCCTGACGAGTCCCTATGTCTGGCTCACCTGCCCCTATCTGATCGAGCGCTTCCGACGCGACATGGAGCGGGCCGGCAAAGGCGGCGCGCTGCCGAAGGTCACGCCTTTGACCGATGACAAAGCGCTGGCAGCAGGCACCACCGATCTCTTCCTGGAGGAAAGGCTGTTTGCGGTGGAAAACAAGCCGCCCGAGGAACTGGCCGCGGCAATTGGCACGCTGATTCCGCACGCCGAGGCCCGCGCCCGCCTGAGCAGGCAGCTCGCCATCGTTACGGACAAGGCGTTCGCTTGGTTCGCGCAATATGCGCTGCCGGTTCAGGCGCGCAATGTCCTCGACGAAGAGAAGAAGACGAGCAAGAACCTCTGGTACGAGGAAGCCCTGTCACCCGACACCCTGATGTATTTTGTCTTGGGCGAGCGTGCCGATGGCGCCGCAGCGAAGATCGCGACTTTTCTTGCCGAGCGCCGCTATCTTCAGGCCGGCGGTAACGAAACCGTGGGCCAGGGCTGGTTCGCCGTTCGACGTGTCGAAGGAGCGGCGTCATGACGGCGCAGACGCTCGAACAGAAGCGGGCGAAACACGCGCTTGACCAAGTCAAGGCACTCCTGAAAGACAAGCCGGGCAACTATCTTAGTTATGTCAATGCATTGCCAGCAGCCATCCTGATGAACGGTCTTGGCCAGGCGCTGGCGACGGAACGGGCGGCGAGTGACCCGGCGCATCACCAGCTGGCACAGCATGTGTCGGACTGGTTGCTCAGCCCGGAGGCACACACGAGATACGCCACGCCGGCTTCGGATGAGGCGAAGCTGGACGCCACGCAGCGGCTGCTCGGTCGGATCGTCGCGGGCGACCAGGATGCCTACCTGTGGGCTCAGACCGAGGCGATCGCTTACGTCACTTGGCTGAAGAAGTTCGCCAATGCTTTCCGCGATCCGCCGAGGAAAGAATGACGGCCCGCCCACCTCAGCGCCAGTCCCCTTCGGGCCGTCGAGACCGGCGTGACCGAAATCAGAATCGATCGTCAGGATCACATCAATACCCGCCGCCGAGCGGCAAGAGGCCGTTGTATGCAGCCGCAGCGAGCGCAACGCTGGTGTCAGCGACTACCGGCAATGCTGGTCTCTGGTACGACAAATTTTGTGATCGCTGGAAACCCGACTGGACCGGTTTTGCCGGCGACAGCGGCAAGCGCGACTGGATCGCGCAAATCGCTAATATCGACGCCGGCAATTCGCAGAAGAAGGTCGGCTACAGTGCGCTCATGACGGAAGCCGTCAAGCGCCTCGAAGACCTGGTCGAGGCGCAGGCAGGCCGCAGCTTTCGGCGGACGACCGCTTGGCGCTTCGTCACCGGACTTGGGCGCAATCATCCGGTGGAGAACGGCTTTGCCTGGCGCCACGATCTCGGTACGCCGTATATCGCCGGCTCCAGTCTCAAGGGGCTTGCCCGCGCCTATGCGCGCGACTGGGCGAGCCTCGACGACGAGACGCTCGAGCGCACCTTCGGCCCAAGGCCGGAAGCGGGTCTGGCCATCGGCAGCGTCGTTTTCCTCGACGCGCTGCCGATCGAACCTGTCGCCCTGGATGCCGACGTCATGACGCCGCATTACGGCCCCTGGTATCGGGGCGAGAATAACGCCGTCCCGGCCGACTGGCATTCGCCGACACCGATCCCCTTCCTCACGGTCGCGCCCGGGCAGACTTTTGTCTTTGCCATGCTGCCGCGAAACCGGTCGAACCAGCGAGATCAAGAAGATTGCAAAATGGTAGCCGATCTTCTGAACGAGGCGCTGGAAACGCTCGGCGCCGGCGCGAAGACCGCAGTCGGATATGGGCAGTTTGTCGAGGAGGAAGCCAAAGAGGACGAGTTCGGATCCCGCACGCCGAAGAAAACAGCATCCACACCGCGAGCCCCCGATCCTGAGAATTGGTCAGGACTCGAGGCGATTGTCTATAGCGAGGTCGTTCGGATAATCGAAGATCGCGGTGCGCAGCTGCTGGTTCGATTTCCGGACGGCAGTGAAGAACAAGTCGAGAGACACGAAGCGAGACTGCGAAACGGAGGACGCCGGAGATGACAGAACACCTGCTGCTTTTGTCAACCTGCGGGACCAGTGCGCTCACGAACGGTGCGGACCCGGATACTCTCAATTGGCTGAAAGATATAGCGAACAAGAACCAACTATCTGATGCCGATGCCAAGCGGCTGAATAAACATGTCGCCGAGCGCAGGGAGCGCCTTTTGCAAGCGAATCCGGCTGAACGTCGCCGGCTCAGCGCCGAACTCAATGGCGTCGCCGCGGTGCTTGACCGGTGGAAACCTCGTCGTATCCAGCACCTGTTGGTCCACACAGACACAGCGTCAGGCAAAGCCGCCGCAGACATTGTAGCGGCCATATTGGAGAAGGATGGAGGACAAGTGCAGCCTCTTACGGC
>NZ_DASREO010000069.1:0-91125 GCF_035652035.1 Bradyrhizobium sp. | reverse complement strand
ACAATAGGCATTTGCGGCTCAAAACAAAGCCGGAAAGCCCGCGATCGCCGGCCCGTCGAAGGCCGGAACAACATGAAACGGGGCGGCGAGTTCCTGCGGAGCGGCTTTATTACCGATTGTTGCCAACCACTTGGCGGGCGTGCGCCCGCTCGCAGCGATCAGTTTTCGGAAAAGTAACTCTGCAGGGTGCGGACCTCAAGGTCCCCGCCGAGATAGGCACGGATGCCTTGCGCGGCCGCCACGGCACCCGAAAGAGTGGTGTAATACGGCACTTTATGCAAGAGGGCAGCGCGCCGCAGCGAGCGGCTGTCGGCCAGTGCCTGGGGTCCTTCGGTGGTGTTGAAGACGAGCTGGATGTCGCCGTTCGTGATGGCATCCACGATGTGAGGCCGGCCTTCCAGCACCTTGTTGATCTTCTCGGCCGGAACACCCTGGTCGCTCAGGAAGCGCTGGGTGCCGGACGTGGCGACCACCTTGAAGCCGAGCGAGTGCAGCATTGCCACAACCTCGGTGATGCGGGCCTTGTCGCTTTCGCGGACGGATACGAACACGGTGCCCTTGCGCGGCACGCGCGTGCCGCCGCCGAGCTGGCTCTTGGCGAATGCGATCTCGAAGGTGCTGTCGATCCCCATCACCTCGCCGGTCGATTTCATTTCCGGCCCCAGCACGGTGTCGACGCCGGGGAAGCGCGCGAACGGAAATACCGATTCCTTCACGCCGACGTGGTCGGGCTTGGGCTTCTTCAGATTAAAGTCGGCAAGCTTCTCGCCGGCCATCAGCCGTGCGGCGATCTTGGCGACCGGCGTGCCGATCACCTTGGCGACGAACGGCACCGTGCGCGAGGCGCGCGGGTTGACTTCGAGAACGTAGATCTCGCCGTCCTTGATCGCGTACTGCACGTTCATGAGCCCGACCACGTCGAGCCCAAGAGCCAGTTCACGCGTCTGCCTTTCGAGCTCGGCGATTGTCTCGGCATTGAGTGAACGCGGCGGTAGCGAGCAGGCGCTGTCGCCCGAATGAATGCCGGCTTCCTCGATATGCTCCATGATGCCGACGATGAAGGTGTCCTTGCCGTCACAGAGGCAATCGACGTCGACTTCGGTCGCATCGGACAGATAGCGGTCGAACAATAGCGGATTGGTGCCGAGCACGGTGTTGATCTGTCCGGTCTTGTCGTTGGGATAACGCGCCTTGACGTCACCCGGCACGAGCTCGGGCAGGGTGCCAAGCAGGTAATCCGAGAGCTGGTTGTCCTCGCGGATGATCTGCATCGCGCGGCCGCCGAGCACATAGGACGGCCGCACCACCAGCGGCAGGCCGAGATCAGCCGCAACGAGGCGCGCTTGCTCGACCGAATAGGCGATGCCATTCTTCGGCTGCTTCAGCCGCAATTTGTCGAGCACGCGCTTGAAGCGGTCGCGGTCTTCGGCGAGATCGATCGCGTCGGGCGAGGTGCCGAGGATCGGCACATCGGCTTCTTCCAGCGCATGCGCCAGTTTCAGCGGAGTCTGGCCGCCGAATTGCACGATCACGCCATGCAGGCAGCCGTTCTGTTGCTCGGTCGCGATGATCTCGAGCACGTCTTCGGCCGTGAGCGGCTCGAAATACAGCCGGTCGGCGGTGTCGTAGTCGGTCGACACCGTCTCCGGATTGCAGTTGATCATGATCGATTCATAGCCGGCGTCGTGCAGCGCGAAGCAGGCGTGGCAGCAGCAGTAGTCGAACTCGATGCCCTGGCCGATTCGATTGGGTCCGCCGCCGAGAATGATCACCTTGTCTTTCGCCGACGGCGCGCTTTCGTCCGACGGCGGGCCGGCGAACGGCGCCTCATAGGTCGAGTACATGTAGGCGGTGGGGGAAGCAAATTCGGCGGCGCAGGTGTCGATGCGCTTGAACACCGGGCGAACGCCGAGCGCATGACGGCGCTCTTTCACCTCAGCCTCGCGCATGTTGGCGAGCACGGCGAGCCGCGCATCTGAGAAGCCCATGGCCTTCAGCGTGCGCAATCCGAATGCATTCGGCGGCAGGCCATCGCGCCTGACCTTGGCTTCCATATCGACGATGGCGCGCATCTGCGCCAAAAACCACGGATCGATCTTGCAGGAGTTGAAGATGTCTTCATCGCTCCAGCCGAGCCGCATCGCCTGCGCCACTTGCAGCAGGCGGTTCGGCGTTGGCGTGCCGAGCGCGGCACGTACTGCGTTCTTGTCGTCGTGCTGCCCCAGGCCCTCGATCTCGATCTCATCCAAACCGGTGAGGCCGGTCTCGAGCCCGCGCAGCGCCTTTTGCAGGCTTTCCTGGAAGGTGCGGCCGATCGCCATCACTTCGCCGACCGACTTCATCGACGTGGTCAGCGTGGTGGAAGCGCCGGGAAATTTCTCGAATGCAAAGCGCGGGATTTTCGTGACGACGTAATCGATGGTCGGCTCGAACGAGGCCGGTGTCGCGCCGCCGGTGATGTCGTTGGCGATTTCGTCGAGCGTATAGCCGACCGCGAGTTTGGCGGCGACCTTGGCGATCGGAAAGCCTGTGGCTTTTGATGCAAGCGCCGACGACCGCGACACGCGCGGATTCATCTCGATCACGACCATGCGGCCGTCGGCCGGATTGACGCCGAACTGCACGTTGGAGCCGCCGGTTTCCACCCCGATCTCGCGCAGCACCGCGATCGAGGCGTCGCGCATGATCTGGTATTCCTTGTCGGTGAGCGTCAGCGCCGGCGCGACGGTGATGGAATCGCCGGTGTGAACGCCCATCGGATCGAGGTTCTCGATTGAGCAGACGATGATGCAGTTGTCCTTCTTGTCGCGCACCACCTCCATCTCGAACTCTTTCCAGCCGAGTACGGATTCCTCGATCAGCACCTCGTTGGTCGGCGAGGCATCAAGGCCGCGCTCGATGATGTCGATGAACTCTTCCTTGTTGTAGGCGATGCCACCGCCGGTGCCGCCCATGGTGAAGGAGGGACGGATGATCGCGGGCAGGCCGATCTCGGAGAGCGCCATCAGCGCTTCGGCAAGCGCCTGCTGCTGATAGCGCTTGCGCCGCTCGTTCTCCCCTAACGTCCACTGCCGCTCGAACGCTTCCAGCGCCTCGCCGGACAACTTTTCGCACTCGGCGAGATGGTTGTCGCGATCGGATTTCTTCAACGACGATGCGTTCGCGAGCCGCGACTTCGGCGTCTGCAGCCCGATCTTCTCCATGGCGTTGCGGAAGAGCTGGCGGTCTTCCGCCTTGTCGATCGCATCCGCCGTGGCGCCGATCATCTCGACGTCGAATTTCGATAATGTGCCCTGCCGGCGCAGCGACAGCGCGCAGTTCAGCGCGGTCTGGCCGCCCATGGTCGGCAAGAGCGCAAAGCCGCCGGGAATGACGTGGCGTTCCTTCTCGATGATCTTGGCGACGATCTCGGGCGTGATCGGCTCGATATAGGTGGCGTCCGCGAGCTCCGGGTCGGTCATGATCGTCGCCGGGTTGGAATTGACCAGGACGATGCGATAGCCCTCTTCCTTCAAGGTCTTCACCGCCTGCGTGCCGGAATAGTCGAACTCGCAGGCCTGACCGATGACGATCGGCCCGGCGCCAATGATCAGGATGGTGGAGATGTCGGTTCTTTTGGGCATTAATTCTCGCAGGCCAGAAATCGGCACAAAAAAAGGGCGCGCATTCCGCGCGTCCCTCAAGCCGTTGCGTGAGGAAGGCCCTCGCGCGCGAGGGGTCTTTAGACCAGATTTTGCGGCCGCGAAACCCCCAATCAAGGGCCATCAACCGGCAATTTCGAGGATTTTGAGAGGGTTGGAGGGGATGCGGTCTGGCGTCGCTGCGCCACGCGTAGCCTAATTGATCCGGCCCGCCTTCGCCCTTCGTCGGACAGGTCGGGCTACGGAGAGGCAGCCTTCGCCCGCATTGTTACGGTAGATGCGTGGCTGGCCTGCCTAGCCGAAGCTCGCGAAGCGAGCGAAGGCTGGAGGCCCGGCCTGGGTTTGAACCAGGATAAAGAGCATTGCACTGCTCTCGCGTCGACGCTTCCGCCACCGGGCCGCGTCCATTTAGCCGCAACGTCGGCCCTCGAGCCACTGCGAGCTGCGGTTAACCCTACCAGCCTTCGCTCGCTTCGCGAGCTACGGCTAGGCAGGCCAGCAACCAGCCTATCCTAGCGAAGTGAGCGAAGGCTGCCTCGCCGCAGCCCAACGGGCGGAGGCGGGCGTGCCCCCGACAAGCCCTCACGTGGCAAGCGCAGGTCGCGCCACGAAGGTCATCCGCCAGGGATTGTGGCCGATATTGACGGCGACGCGCGAGGCGGTGAATCCGCTGTCGGCGAGCTTGTTGATGATGTCGGCCTCGCTGTAGCGCTGCAGCCCGATGCGGCTGCGCAGTTGCCGGTAATCCGACAGGGCGGTCGAGACGAGCCCGATCAGCGCATCGCGCAGGAAACCGTAGCGCGCCGCGAATTTCAGCAGCGCGATCACATCGCGGGGCATGCCGACCTCGGGGCGAAGCACATCGCCCACCACCAGCCGTCCGCCCGGTTTCAACAGCCGGCGGGCCGTTGCAAAGGCGGAATCCAGCTCTTCCTCCGTCATGTACTGGGCGACCGAATTCATCACCACGAGGTCGATTGAGTGCTCGGCCATCTTTCGCACGTCTTCCAGCGAGCGGACGCGGATCTTGGTGTTGGGAGCGAAGCGGGCGATCAGCCGGCCGCGCACGCCTGGTGCCGGCTCGGCCAGATAGAGCATGCCACAGGCGTCCGCGACTTTTGCCGCCGACAGCGCCTCGCCACAGGCGTAGTCCAGCACCACGGCATCAGGCGAGCCGATATAGCCGATGATGTCCCGCGCAATCAGCTGAAAATGCAAATCGCGATGCAGCTTGCTCGCATAGATCGTATGCGTGGAGTCGTAATAATCGATCCATTCATCCATGGTTTTTAGACGTCCGAAACGGGAGCTGGCAAAAGGAACTGCGTCACAGCCAAGGCGTTAGAGGGTCTGCCGAGTATTGTCCATCGCCGTTGCGTCTAACAGGAAGGGTTAATCGTGAGCAAAGTCAGCAAAATCTCCCCCGATCTCGATACCCCGAGCGACCTGCCGAAGGCCGCCTCCGAAAAAATCTCAGCCGCGCTCAATGTGCTGCTGGCTGATGCCTTTGCGCTCTACCTGAAAACCAAGAACTTTCACTGGCACGTCAGTGGCCGGCATTTCCACGACTATCATCTGATGCTCGACGAGCAGTCGGATGCGATCTTCGCCACCACCGATCAGCTGGCGGAGCGGGTGCGCAAGATCGGCGGCACCACGCTGCGTTCGATCGGGCAGGTTTCGAAATTGCAGACCATCCAGGACAACAACGAGGACTATGTGCCGCCGCGCGAGATGCTGCGCGAACTGATGGAAGACAACAAGCACGTTGCAGCCTCCATGCGAAAGGCGCATGAGCTGTGCGACGAGCACGAGGATTCCGGCACTGCAGGCCTGCTCGAGACCTTCATCGACGAGACCGAGCGTCGCACCTGGTTCCTGTTCGAGGCATCGCGTCAGGAAAGCAGCAACGCGGCGTAGCAGAACTGCCGGTCAAGCAGTGAGGTCTTGCGAAGCAATCCGGTTTGCGCTGGATTGCTTCAGTTGGCCGCCGGCCACGATGGGGGTGGGTATGTCTCAATCAATCAAGACTTTCCTGATGTTCGAGGGGAAGTGCGAACAAGCCCTCAATTGGTACATTTCGCTCTTCGACGATTCTGCTGTGACCGGCATTCGCCGCTACGGTACGGAAGGGCCCGGCGCGGAAGGATCGGTTGTGCAGGCCACCTTCACCCTGAAGGGCCAGACCTTCATGGCCATCGACAGCCCGGTGAAACACGACTTCACCTTTACGCCTGCAATGTCGCTCTTTGTCGATTGCACCGATGAGGCCGAGATCGACCGGCTGTTCGTCCAACTCTCCGAAGACGGCAAGATCCTGATGCCACTGAACGTCTATCCATTCAGCCGAAAGTTTGGCTGGATCGCCGATAAGTTCGGCGTCTCCTGGCAGCTCAATTTGCCGAACGGCTAGTTTAACTCCAAAGCCGCATCAGCGGCCCATCCGTCCCCAGCACTGGATCGCTCGCCGGCACTTTTACCTCCGGAATGCTCTTCAGCGCGGCCGCGTGATTTTCGACCGTCGGCCGCGTCACTTGCATCTTCGCGCCCGGCGGATAGGCGCCGACGACCGAGAAATCATGCGTCGCCCTGAGGCATTGATGACCGGTGCCGGCGGGCAGGATGGCGATGTCGCCCGTGCTCAGCTCGAATTCCTTGCCCGAGTCGCCGCCAAATCGGACCCGCGCAACGCCACGCGCGATGCCGAGCACCTCGTGCACCGTTGCGTGATAGTGCAGAAAGTCGTAGATGCCGTTGCGCCAGGTGTCCTGCCCCCAGCCGTTGCCGCGGAACAGATCCTCGATCGCTTTTTCAGGATCACCGCCGCCGAGGTCGAGCGCGTCCTTGTAGATCACAAGCGGCAAACGATTGTTGGGGACGAGACCGTCATCTTCAAAGGTGAACGTGGCAGGCCTGGCGTTTTTGACGATCGGCAAAGCAAAACTCCCGCGCATGTTGGTAAACATGACGCGGGAATAATCAAGTTGAGGGCGCGGCGTTCCTTTACATTCCCTTAGCGGGCGGGCCTGGAATCTCGAACACCAGGCACGTAGTCGTCGCATGTGCGAGCAGCCGGCCCTTGGCGTCGGTGATGCGCGCCTCAGCGGTCGCGGCGCGGCGGCCGACGCTCAGCGTGCGGCCCTCGGACTTGACCACGCCGGTATCCTTGGTCATGCCGCGGATGAAGCTGATCTTGAATTCGAGCGTGGTGTAGCCGGAGCCAACCGGCAGCATCGAGTGCACGGCAAGCCCCATCGCGGAATCGAGCAGCGTCGCGGCGTAGCCGCCATGCACCGAGCCGATCGGATTGTAGTGGCGAAAGCCGGGCGTGCTGTAAAACGAGACCACCCCCGGCTCGGCCGAATAGTCGAACGGCTCGATGTTCTGCATGATCGGCGGCGCCGGCAGCCTGCCAGCGAACATCGCGCGGAGGAAATCGATCCCCGCCATCGAGGCCATCACCTCGGTCGGCGTCACGCCATATTCGCGGGGAGTGGTGTCGGTCATGAGGCGGTCACCTTTTTCGTATGATGATATCTATCATACCAAATGATGATCATCATACCAAGTGCTTGATCACGCTGGACATCGACGTGCGCCCATGCCAATACGCATACACGGATTATCGGTGCGGGATTAATTCTATGCCGGCTTACGTTCACGTCAATCTGCAGGTTATCGATCCGGTGAGGCAGGCGGCGCTCGCTCCCCGTTTCAAGGCTGCGCTGGAGGAGGCGGGCGGACGAATTCTTTATTTTGGCCGTGTCGCCGAAGTCCTCGAAGGAGACGAGACGCCGCTGCCGATGGCTGGCGTATTCGAGTTTCCGACGTTGCCCCAGGCATTGGCGTTCTACAGTTCGGAAAACTACGCGCCGATCAAGGCTGAACGTCAGAAAGCCCAGCGGGCCAGGATGTTCGTCGTCGAGGTCAGCCCGTAGGACGGCTTACGCGATGATGAGCGCCGCTGGCCAGATAGCCTCCGTCGCCGGCCGTTCCTGTCTCGCGGCTCAACGCGTCAATTCGTAGGCGATTGGTCTAAGCCCGCTTCTTTTGGCGCATCAGGTCGGCGAAGCGATCGAACAGGTAGTGTGAATCGCGCGGACCCGGCGAGGCTTCTGGGTGGTACTGGACCGAGAACACCGGCTTGCCTTCCAGAGCGATTCCGCAATTGGAGCCGTCGAACAGCGAGATGTGGGTCTGCGTCGCGCCCTTCGGCAGCGTCGCCTGATCCACCGCAAAACCGTGGTTCATCGAGGTGATCTCGACCTTGCCGGTGGTCTCGTCCTTGACCGGATGGTTGGCGCCATGGTGGCCCTGATGCATCTTCTTGGTCTTCGCACCGACGGCGAGACCCAGCATCTGGTGACCGAGACAGATGCCGAAAGTGGGCGTGCCGGAGTTGATCACCTTCTGGATGACAGGCACTGCATATTTGCCGGTCTCGGCCGGATCGCCCGGACCATTCGACAGGAACACGCCGTCCGGCTTCATTGCCAGGATGTCTTCAGCCGACGTCGTCGCCGGCACTACAGTGACCTTGCAGCCGACGCCCGCGAGCAGCCGCAGGATGTTGCGCTTGATGCCGTAGTCGACCGCGACCACGTTGAATTCGGGCGCGTCTTGCCGGCCAAAGCCCTTGTCCCACACCCACGGCGTCTCGTCCCAGGTGTAGCGCTGGGCGGACGTGACCATCGGCACGAGGTCCATGCCTTCAAGGCCGGGCCATTCGCGCGCCTCTTCCTTCAGGGCATGCAGGTCGAATTTCCCGTCTTTGGCGTGCGCGATCACGGCATTGGGCATGCCCTTGCTTCGGATCAGCGCGGTCAGCGCGCGGGTGTCGATGCCGGAGAGGCCAATGATGCCGCGCGCTTTCAGCCACTGGTCGAGATGGCGCGTGGCGCGGTAGTTCGAGGGATCGGTGATTGCGGTGCGCAGGATCACCCCGCGCGCGCCCGGCGTCGCCGCCATGTTCACCGTCTCGATATCCTCGTCGTTGGTGCCGACATTGCCGATATGCGGGAAGGTGAAGGTAATCAGCTGGCCGGCATAGGAGGGATCGGTGAGGATTTCCTCATAGCCGGTCATCGCGGTGTTGAAACAGACCTCGCCGACGGCGTGGCCTTCGGCGCCGAGGCCAAAACCTTCCAGCACCGTTCCATCGGCCAGCACAAGAAGTGCGGTCGGCTTGTGGTCCGGCCAGGCGGCAGCGTTTTCTGATGTCGTCATGAGGCCTCTACATAATCGCGCGCCGGGGCCGCGTCAAAGCCGGATTCAGGCTGATTCACATGGGTTTTTGGCGTTTTCCGGGGTCAATCAGAATGAACTGCGGTTGTTTCCCCCGGCCGGACGGCCTAGATCAGCGCTTCAAGCCGAAATGAGGGTGATTCCCATGCTGCGCGACGACATCAACAACGCGGTCAAGGACGCGATGAAGGCCAAGGATGAGCGCAAGCTCTCCACGCTGCGGATGGTCAATTCGACCATCAAGAATGCCGACATTGCCGCGCGCGGTGAGGGCAAGCCGCCACTGTCCGATGCCGACCTGCTCGGCGTGTTCCAGAAGATGATCAAGCAGCGCCAGGAATCGGTCGAGCTCTATGAAAAAGGCGGCCGAGCGGAACTCGCCGCGCAGGAGCGCGAGGAGATTGCGGTGATCTCGGCCTACCTGCCGAAGCAGATGTCGGATGACGACATGAAGGCCGCGATTGCTGCGGCCATCAAGGAAACGGGCGCGGCCGGCATGAAGGACATGGGCAAGGTGGTCGGCGCGTTGAAAGGCAAATATGCCGGCCAGATGGATTTCGGCAAAGCCAGCGGTTTGGTGAAGGCCGCGCTGACTTCTTAAGCGACGCAATTCTTCACCTCTTCCCCGCTTGCTCGATCGCACCCTCTCCCGCAAGGGGAGAGGGTTTCGGCCTCAGCCGGGTTCTGCTTTCCCGGAACCTTTCGGCCGCTGGAACATCCAATCGGCTCACGGTCATTATCCCGGGAGACACATTGCAATGAGCCCAACTGTCCATGCGCTTGATCGCGCCAGAGCCTCACAGCTCGAGACCCAAAAGCCCTCTCGCGCCGAGGTCGAGGCGGCGTTCCGTACCATCATCAAGTGGACCGGCGACGATCCGGCGAGGGATGGGCTATTGGAGACGCCGGGGCGCGTCACGCGCGCCTTCGAGGAATTCTTCTCGGGCTACGATCAGGACCCCACCGAGATCCTGGAAAAGACCTTCGAGGAAATCGAGGGCTATGACGAAATGATTGTGCTGCGCGGCATCCGCTTCGAGAGCCATTGCGAGCACCACATGGCGCCGATCATCGGCCAGGCGTGGGTCGCCTATATTCCGAACGGCCGCGTCGTCGGCATTAGCAAGCTGGCGCGGGTCGTCGACGTCTATGCGAGGCGCCTGCAGATTCAGGAGAAGATGACGGCGCAGATCGCCAACACGATCAACGATGTCTTGAAACCGCAAGGCGTCGGCGTGATTATCAAAGCGTCGCATCATTGCATGACGACGCGCGGCGTCCACAAGCCGGACACAGATCTCGTGACCAGCCGGATGCTCGGCTGCTTTCGCGACAACGCGTTGACCCGTCAGGAATTCCTGGGAATGGCGACCTAACCCGGCAAGGAAAGCGGAGGACGACCATGGCAGATCAGCAAGCAGCACCCGCCGGCCCCGATCTGTCGCAGGGAGTCCTGCCGTCGGATTTCTCCCGCGACATGCTGCTTGGGCATGTCGGGGACGAGGACGTGCTGCTGGTGCGTTCCGGTTCCGAGATCTTCGCGATCGACGCGCATTGCAGCCACTACCACGGTCCGCTCGCCGACGGGGTCGTCGACGGCGAGCACGTGCGTTGCCCGTGGCATCACGCCTGCTTCGATTTGCGCACGGGGGAGGCGACGCACGCGCCGGCGTTCAATGCACTTTCGGTCTGGAAGGTCGAGCGGCAAGGCGAGCGGATTGTTGTTCGTGAAAAACGCGAGCAACCGAAGCCGCGCGTCAAGGGCGTCGCCGAGGCGCCGTCGCGGATCGTCATCGTCGGTGGCGGAGCGGCGGGTTTTGCCGCGGCCGAGATGCTGCGGCGGCAGGACTATCGCGGCAGCATCGTCATGCTGAGCCAGGAGGCGGCCGCGCCCGTCGACCGGCCCAATCTGTCGAAGGATTATCTCGCCGGCAGCGCGCCGGAGGATTGGTTGCCGCTGCGTCCTGACGATTTTTATCGCGAAATGAAGATCGATTTGCGGCTCGGCGTCGAGGTCACCTCGATCGACACCAGGGCGAAGCAAGTGCTGCTCGCCGGCGGCGACAGCATTCCTTACGACCGGCTGCTGCTCGCGACCGGCGCCGAGCCGGTGAAATTGCCGATCCCGGGTGCCGATCAACCGCACGTCCATCTGTTGCGGTCGCTCCCCGACAGCCGCGCCATCATCGCATCTGCCAAGGATGCGCGGCGTGCTGTGGTGATCGGCGCGAGCTTCATCGGGCTCGAAGTCGCGGCATCATTGCGCGCGAGGGATATCGAGGTGCATGTCGTCGGGCTCGAGCAACGGCCGATGGAGCGCGTACTGGGCCCGGACATGGGCGACTTCGTCCGCGCGCTGCATGAAGAGCACGGCGTCATCTTTCACCTCGGCGACACTGTCACCTCGATCGACGGCAAGCGCGCCAGCTTGAAGAGTGGATCCGTGATCGAGGCCGACCTCGTCGTCATCGGCGTCGGCGTGAAGCCGCGTCTTGCACTTGCCGAAAAGTGCGGCCTTGCGATCGACCGCGGCGTCGAGGTCGATGCGTATCTGGAAACCAGCGTTCCCGGCATCTATGCCGCCGGCGACATCGCCCGTTGGCCGGACAAGCATTCGGGCCAGGCCATTCGCGTCGAACATTGGGTGGTCGCGGAGCGGCAGGGCCAGACCGCGGCGCGCAATATGCTCGGGCAACGCGAGGTGTTCGACGCGGTGCCGTTCTTCTGGAGCCAACATTACGACGTGCCGATCAATTATGTCGGTCACGCCGAAAAGTGGGATGAAATCGCCGTTGACGGCGATATCGGCGCGAAGGACTGCCTGGTCCTCTACAAGAGCGGCGGGCGCGTGCTCGCGGTGGCCTCGATCTACCGCGACGTCGCCAGTCTCGATGCCGAGATCGCGATGGAAAAGGCGGGTTGAACTCCTGGTCGCATGCCGCTTGCTCTTTCGGATCCTCTCCCCTTGTGGGAGAGGGTGGCGAGCATCGGTAGGATGCGAGCCGGGTGAGGGGTCTGTCCCCGCGAGTGCAACCCCTCACCCGGTTTCTCGCTGACGCTCGAAACCACCCTCTCCCACAAGGGGAGAGGGTTTGAGCAAGCCGAGCGATGGTCTAAGGTGAACTCATGCTCACCGAAACCAACGACTACGACAAACTCTGCCGCGAGTTTCGCTGGGACATTCCGGCGCGCTTCAACATGGCGACCGCCTGCTGCGATCGCCACGCCGACGGCACGGGCCGGCTCGCGCTGATCTATATCGACGAGGACGGCTCCTCGCGCCACACCTCGTTCGATGAGCTCGCCGACCTGTCGCGCCGCTTTGCCAATGTGCTGAAAGCCGATGGCTTAACGCGCGGCGACCGCGTCGCGCTGTTTCTGTCGCAGTCGCTGGAATTGCCGCTCGCGCATCTTGCCGCCTTCCGCGCCGGAATGATCTCGATTCCGCTGTTTGCGCTGTTCGGCGAGGACGCGCTGGAGTTTCGCCTTGCCAATTCCGGCGCGAAGACCATCGTCACCGACGCGGCCGGCTGGGAGAAGCTGAGGAAAATACGCGAGAAACTTCCCGAGCTGCAAAACGTCTATCTTGTCGGCGACGATGTGCCCGCAGGCACCAAAGCGTTCTGGCCGACGCTACAGGCTGCATCGCCTGAATTTACGACGGTTGATACCGCGGCCGATGATCCGGCGATGATCATCTATACGTCCGGCACGACGGGTAATCCGAAAGGCGCGCTGCATGCCCATCGCGTGCTGCTCGGGCATCTGCCCAATGTCGAGATGATCCACGATTTCTTTCCCAAGGCGGGCGACGTGATGTGGACGCCGGCCGACTGGGCCTGGATCGGCGCGCTTTTCGACGTGCTGTTTCCAGCGCTCTATCACGGCGTGCCGGTGGTCGGGCATCGCGCCAAGAAGTTCGACCCTGATGCAGCCATGCAGCTGATGGCCGATCACAAGATCCGCAACGTGTTCCTGCCGCCGACCGCGCTGAAGCTGATGCGCCAGGCCGAGGTCAAGCATCCGGGCGTGAAGCTGCGCAGCCTCTTTTCCGGCGGCGAAGCCCTCGGTGCGGAGCTGCTCGATTGGGTGCGCTCAACCTTCGGCATCGAAGTCCATGAAGGCTACGGCCAGACCGAATGCAATCTTGCCGTCGGCAACAACGCCAAACTGTTTCCGATCCGCCCAGGTTCGATGGGCAAGGCGACGCCGGGATTCGACGTGCGCATCATTGACGAAAAGGGCAACGAGTTGCCGCGGGGTGAGCGCGGCATCATCGGCGTTCGCCAGCCCAATCCCGTCACCATGATCGAGTACTGGAAGAATCCGGAAGCGACGCGCAAGAAATACGCCGGCGGATTTCTTTTGACCGGCGATCTCGGCCGGCAGGATGAGGACGGTTACTTCTGGTACCTGAGCCGTGAGGACGACGTCATCACCACGGCCGGCTATCGCGTCGGCCCGTCGGAGATCGAGGATTGTCTTCTCAAGCATCCGGCGGTGGCGATGTCGGCGGTGGTTGGCGTTCCCGATCCGGTCCGCACCGAATCGATCAAGGCCTGGATCGTGCTGCGGCCGGGCTTTGTGGGAAGCGAAACGCTCGCGCGCGAGATCCAGGACTATGTGAAGGTCAAACTCGCCGCCCACGAATATCCGCGCTTCGTGCAGTTTGCAGATAGCCTGCCGATGACGGCAACCGGAAAAGTTCTGCGGCGGGAGCTGCGCGCGCTCGGCTGATCGCCGAGCTCGTTACTATTTGCGACCACCGAGCGGCTGCATGCCGGAGTTCTTGATCGCCGCCGTGGTCTGGCCGGAGGCGAGGAACGCGATCAGCTTTTTCGCCTGATCGGGATTATGAGCAGTCTTGATCACTGCCGCCGCGAAAGGCTGGATGAGTTGCACCGCGTCTGGAAGCACGCCGGCGAGCTCGACGCCGGGTTGACCGATTAGCTCGCTGACCGGTCCGATGACCAGATCGGCTTCGCCAGCCGCCAACATCGCAGTGGAGTCGGTGCCCCGCTGCACCATCTTCAAGGATACTTTGTCGGCGATGCCGAGCTTCGGTAACACGACATCCTTCATAAAGATGCCGCTCGTGCTTGCGCCCATCGCCACGAGATGTGCGCTGAGCAAGGTTTGCTTGAGCGCATCGACGCTTGCGACATCCGGCTTGGGCGCTCGCTGACGCACGGCCGCGCCGACGGGCACGCTGGCGAGGTCAACTGTCGAGCCCTCGGCGATCCGTCCCGCCGCGATCAACTCGCCGAGCCCCTCCTTCGAGAGGATGACCATGTCGACCTCAGCGCCCTGCTCAAGCTGCGACTTGATGGTCTTCGGACCTGTTCCCTGGGATGCGCCGGACAGCGTGGTCACGGCGATGCCGGTCGCGCGCTCGAACTCCGGCAGGACCTGGCGATAGGCCAGCGAAAATCCTCCCGACATCATGACAACAAGTTTTTCCATCGCATTGCCCGGAGATGCCGCAAAAGACGTGGCGAGACAGGTGACCAAAACGGCCACGATACGTTTTTTCATTTTGCCACCTCCCAAAGGAAACGGCGGCCATCAAATCATGGCGCTGTCAAAACTGCCAGTGCGCGCGGGCGGCGAAGACGTTGGCCGGGCCGCGGTCGGCGTTGTAGCCGGGATTGGCGACGAATTGATAATCGAAGGTGAGCTTGGTCGAGGACGTCAGCGCGTAGCTGTAATAGGCCTCGAAAATCTTCTCGAGGCCATAGTTCGTCAATTGACCGTCGCCGACGAGGATGCCGAGCCCGCCGGCGTTGAGGAAAGCGATATGGGCAGAGGAGATGCCATTGATAACGCCGGCAATGCCGATGGTGTCGTCGGGCCGGCCCCACGATTTGCCTGATATAGAGACGCCGCCGGACACGGTGCGGTCGATGTCGGTGAAATCCCAGGGTTCGATCTGGCCGTCGGCCCAGCCGGCGCGGAAAAATACGCCGAGCGTGTCGGTGACTTGTTGCTCGACGTTGAGGCTGACGCCGGGACGGCTCGTCGTAGCGCGCACCGCCGTGATGTCGGCCGGCAATCCCGTGATTTGCGCCAGCGCCACCGCGTCGTTGAAATTGCCGGCTCTGCCGTTACTCAAAAAGCCTGTGATCTTGATCTTGCCCGGCTGGCTCCACAATTCGTAACGCCGCTCGATTTCGCCGACGGCCTGGAATTGCTGGAACGTCGGATCGTTGGTGCCACCGAGTGGGCTTATGCCACCTGCGGGAGTGGCCGAGAGGTCGAACAGGCCGCCGCGAAAGGTCCACTGCCCCGTGTACCACTCTGCGGCTGCGCCGTAGGTATAGCCCCAGCCGTCGCCGGCGTAGTCAAAGGTGCCGGCGTTGACCAGCGACCAGTTGAGGAAATCGCTCTTCGGATTGTTGGCATATTTGTTGGTGTCGAAGATGTCGTTGATGCCGAAGCGGCCGACCGTCAGCACCAGGCGGTCGGTCGAGCGTGTGCCCTTGAATTGGGTGAAATCGTCATCGATCTTTTCGGTTTCGCCGCCAAGGTTGATGGTCTGGCGCAGGAAGGCGCGTTGCAGCCTCGCGTAAGGGGTCGAGAGGCCGAGCTTGTAGGCTTCGGCACTCATGAAGCCGGCGACGCCATGCGACCCGCTGAGGCCAAAACCCTGGTCGATTTCCGGATTGGCCCAGAATTCCGCGCCCTTCCACAGCTTGACGCCGACGGACAGCGTAGCGTCGAAGGTCTCTTTGTTTTGCGCGCCGCCGGAGAGGCTGTTGGGCCCTTCAAAGGGTGAGCGGAACGCCGGGTAGCCTTGATCGGTGAACGTTGTCTGGCCATGCACCGCGAAATTGTCGCCCGCGCCCGCGAAGCGTGATGGCGCGAGCGCCGCCGGCCGCGAGGGATCGTCGAAGCGATAGTTGAGCGCGAGGCGGAGCTGGTGCTCAGAAAGTCCGGAAGAGACCCGCTGACCAAACAGTGGGAAGTTCTCGCTGATCGAGGGGAAATCGGTCCAGAGATACTCGCCGCGGACGGTCCAGCTCGGCGCGATCGCGGTCTCGATGCCGACGCCCGCCGCCCAGCCGAAGCGATAGAGAAAGCGGTCCTCGGTGTTGCCGCTGGCATTCTGCGTCAGCGTCTGCTGGTCGTAACTCCAGGCGAGGCCGCCGGTGGCATAGAACAGCCAGTGGCCGGGCGCGTAGCCGATGCGGCCGCGCACCGTGCCCGACGCCAGCACGGTTTCGCTGAAACTACCCGCGCCGAAGGTCGGAGAATTGAAGTTCGATATCCCGCCGATGGTGAGACCCGAAATGGGGTCGGGGTAGGTCGGAAACGAGCCGTCGGCCTCGACGCCCAGCACCACGCGGTTGCGCAGCATATAATTGTAGCCGGCCTGCACGCCCTCGAACCAGCTGCCGCTCTCCCGGAATGCGTTGGGTGACTGGTACAGTCCGAACGAGCCGGACACCGGCGCGCCGCCGCCAATTGGATCGAGCGTCCAGCCCGAGTTTCCGGTTGCAAGGCCAATATGGCCGCCGACATAAAAGCCGGTCCAGTCGTAGCCAGCTTGCGCGGGCGGAGCCTTCACCGGCAGATCGGCGGCGCAGGCATCGCCCGCAAACAGTGCGAGCACGGCGCAGGATGCACCGAGCCAGCACGTCCTGCGTGCAAAATTGATTGTTTCAGCAACTGGAATCAAAGGCCGCCCACCGTCCCCACGATGGGTTCATTCCTGTCATCGCGGGAGAGCAGATGTCAATGCGACCCCGTTCGGAAGAGCAACGAGGGGTCCGGCATGTCACATTCCCGTAACATACAGGCTTGCCGCCGTTTCCCGGCATCGTTCGGGAAGGGTCAGGACGCTCTCTAGCGAAACAATCCGTCGATGCGAAACGAGTAGCCGAGGCCGACCGTGTAAGTCGGCGCATTGTGATTGAGCCCGAGCGCGACATGAAAATCGAGCTGCTGGGTTCTGGTCAGATGATACATGCCGCCGGAATTCCACATCTGGATCGGCAACTGCCCTTGCGGATAATCGCCGACATATTCGGTAAACATGCTGAAACGTTCGGTCAGCTTTTTTTCGACAACGAACGTCGTCTCCGTGATGCTCCTCGTCGTTCGATCATCAGGGCGGAAGAATTCCGTGAGCATGCCGCTGATACCCCAGCCATCGTGCAGTTCCGAAGACCACGGCATTTGCACATAGGGTTGCGGCCCTCGGCCCACGAGCGCTGTCGTGCCGGTCGGCAACGCGACGCCTGAGACGATCGACAGATCGATCTTGCCCGGCGCCGGACTGATCTGCCATTTGACGGCGGGCGAGACGTCGCTGAAACCCGACAGCGTATTGCCGTGCGCGTTGACGACGTAGCTCGGCAGATCGACCAGAAATTCAAGACAAGGCGCGACTCCGAGCCGCCAGCGGCTGTTGCTGCCGTCAAAGCCCTGTTTGCCGTTTTGCGCGCTGGTATTGACGCCGTTTTCGTTTTGCAAACTGCCGACGGGAACCACGATGCTCGAATTGGTGACATCGGGCCGGTCAGTGGCAATTTCTTCCGTCGCTTGCGGACATGTCTCGGCGCGTGCATCGCTGGCGATCAGCGCGATGGAGGCGGCCAGCAGAACGCAGCGACGAACGTATAATCTCAGCACGGGTCACTTCACGAGTTCGGATGGCGCGAACTCCATCCGCAGCCGCGTCCAGATAGACGCGACAACTCGTCGATAAACCGCTGCGGTCGTCGATTATTCCGCTCTTGTTCCTTCGGCCTTGAAATGCGATCCGAAACGCAGCGCCACCGGTGCTAACGTGACGATGCATGGTCATTTTGACGGCGCCATCCCGACGAATGATGGCGTCATATATGATCTCAGTGCCGCGCGAGCGATGAAAGAAGCACCAGCGAGTCGTACGCGTGACAAGACAGTTACGGCGTCTTGATGCCGAGCTTCCGCAACGCTGCCAGCATTCGCTCCGGCGGTCCCATCTTGACGACGAGCGGCTCGCCGGTCTCCAGCAGGCTCTTGAGGCTTGAGAGGATCGCGGGCCAGCCCTGGCGTCCGCCGGAGAGAATGTCGTCGTCGAGTATCCGGTCGTGCGACTCCGTCATGGTGAGCCGCACCGCGTCGCCGGCCGGCTCGATCTCGTAGCTCACGAGCGTCGGACCGAGCTTCTCGAGCAGGTCGGGCCAGTTCACGTTGAACGTGAAGGTGAGCTTGCGGTTGGGCACGCATTCGGCCACTTCGCCGCTGATGTGGAGCGCGCCATCGGGCGTTCGCACGATGTAGCTGCCCCCGACCTTCAATTCGACTTCAACCGAATTGCCAAAGAAGTATTTCCGGCTGAATTCGGCCGAAGTCAGCGCCTGCCACACCTTTTCGGGCGTGGACGCGACGTAGATCGTGTAGACAGTGAGCGGCTTGAAGTGGTCGATCTTCATGAGGGTTCAGCTTTCCATCTTCAGCGCTTCGAACGGGATTTGCAGTGGCTCGCCGGTCTCGAGCAGGCTCTTCAGGCTCGACAGGATCGCCGGCCATCCCTTTGAAATGCCAGAGTAGAACTTGCTGCCTTCCGCAAAACCTTGATGCGTCAACGTCAGCTTGACGAGCTTGCCGAAGGGTTCGAGCACGAAGGTCGCGAGCGCCGGGAACTCGTTCTTGTATTTGTCCGACAGGTTGATGAAAGTGTAGGCGAGCTTGCGCGGCGGATCGCATTCGACGACCTTGCCGGCATCCGAGACGGCGCCGTCACTTCGAACCATTTCAAAGGAAGAACCGACCTTCCAGTCCGATCTCAGCCGTGCGCCGAACCAGTAACGCGCGGTGAAATCGCCATCGGTCAGCGCGTGCCAGAGTTTTTCCGGCGTGGTTTCGATGTAGGTCACGTAGATGAATTCTGGCCGGGACATGGTGACTCCCTAACTCGTTCTCGGTTTTCAGTTTCCGCTCTTCCAGCGCCGGCGGGTCATCGGCAGCGATTGGCCGGTCTCCAGCATCGTCTTCAGGCTGGAGAGGATCGGCGGCCAGCCGCCGCTGATCGCGCGCAGCGCCTCGTCGTCGAGTTCGCTGTGCGTCACGGTGAGCCGGGTCGATCCGAACGGCTCGTCGATCGCGAACGTGACTTTCGAGACCTTGTCGGGATTGCCGAGGTCTTTCGGATGCGCCCACGTCAGCACGAGGCGATGCGGACGCTCGTTTTCGATCACCGTGCCGGCAACCCTGACGATCGCGTGGTCGTCGTAGTCGACGTGCTGCCAGGCCGAACCGCGCTTCCAGTCGGAGAGGTTGCAGTGTCCGCCCCAGTAATCCTTGTTCATCTCGGGATCGATCAGCGCATCGAAGACCTTCTCGCAAGGCGCTTCGATATAGATCACGTAGATGTATTCGGGCTTAGGCATCGACAGTCTCCTTTGCCTTCTGCGGTAGATCGACCGAAAGTACGCGGCCGTTCTCCAACAGGCTCTTCAGGCCGGAGAGCACGATCGGCCAGCCGCCGGAAATGTCGCAGTAGGTGACGCCGCCTTCGTCGAGATCGTCATGCGTCACCGTCAACTTGACGGACTTGCCGCTCGGTTCGATGTCGAAGGTCACGCGCGAGGTGGATTCGCGTCTTGATTCCTCTGTACAGCCGTCGAACGTATAGACGAGCTGCTTCGGAGGATCAGACACCAGAACCTCGCCCTCGGAGTGCGGTGCGCCGCCTTTGGTGAAGCGATAAAGCGAGCCGACGTTCCAGTCGGAGGCGATGCGATGGCCGAACCAGTAGCGCTCGGTGAAGTCGCCATCGGTGAGGGCCTGCCAGAGTTTCTCCGGCGTGGTTTCGATGTAGGTCACGTAGACGAATTCCAGCTTACTCATCGCGCTTCTCCAGCTGTCGTTTCAATTCGCTGAGCGCGGTGAGTTTTCCGCGCTCGAATTTCTTGATCCAGCGCTCGCCGATCTGATGGATCGGGACGGGATTGAGGTAGTGCAGCTTCTCGCGGCCGTGCTTGTAGGCGGTGACAAGGTTGGCCTCCTCGAGAATGACAAGGTGCTTAGTGACGGCCTGCCGCGTCATGGCAAGCCCCTCGCAGAGTTCGTTCAGCGTCTGTCCGTTTTTGGCGTGCAGCCTGTCGAGCAACGACCGTCGCGATGCGTCGGCAAGAGCCTTGAACACGTCGTCCATTTCCATGATTGATAATAGGCAACCAAATGGTTGCATGTCAAGAGGGGTGTTTTGGCTCTGCGTGAGGCTGTGCTAGTTATCGATCGATCAGCCAACGAAGATTGGTTTTGAAAACCTGGGTGGAAAAAACATGAACCGATACGTCAAGCCGGCAATTCTCTTCACGACCCTGCTTCTTTTCGGCGGTGCGCAGGCGCAGAGCCCGGACACTCAGCCCGAACACAGGATGGACGCGCAAAAGATCGGCGATCCGCCCGAAGCCTCCAATATGCGGCTCGTCGGCTACAACGATCTGCAGGCGCGCAGCGCCTACCAGCCGACCATCCATCACCAGGGCAATCGCTGGATCGCCTATATCGGCCATCATGGCGGCACCGACGACATTCCCGATCCCGTCAATCCCCTGACCGGCAAGGCCGAGCCGAACGGCACGTCGATCGTCGACGTCACCGATCCCGCGCATCCGAAATATCTGCACCACATTCCCGGGCAGGAAGGAAAGTATGAGAGCGGCGGCGCGCAGATGGCGCGCGTGTGCGATGGCAAGCAGTTGCCGAAGGGCGATCCGAATGCGGTCTACTTGCTGCGGGCGATCGGCAGCGCGGGGCATGAAATCTGGAACGTCGCCGATCCCGAGCATCCGGTCCTGGTCAGCCACATCGGCGAAGGCCTGAAGGACACGCACAAGAACTGGTGGGAATGCTCTACCGGCGTCGCCTACCTCGTTTCGGGCAAGCCCGACTGGCGCACGCGCCGCATGACCATGATCTACGATCTCTCCGATCCCGCGCACCCAGTGAAGATCAGGGATTTTGGGCTTCCCGGCCAGGAGCCGGGTTCGACCGGCGCGGTGCCGACCGAACTGCACGGGCCGATCTCGGCTGGTCCCGAAGGCAATCGTGTCTATTTCGGTTATGGCACCGACAAGGGCGGCTTCCTGCAAATCGTCGATCGCGACAAGCTGCTCAACGGACCGAAGGAGCCGACCGCGGAGAACCTGCGCTATCCGGAGATTTCGCGGATGTCGATGTCGGCCTTCAACGGCGCGCATACGACGTTTCCGATGCTGAAGATGCCAATCGCCGAATTCGCCCACGACAAGGAGCCGACGCGCGACATCGTCATGATCGTGGACGAGGAGATCGTCAACGAATGCGCCGAGCCGCGGCAGATGGTGTGGTTCGTCGACGTCACGATCGAGGCGACGCCGATGGTGATTTCGAGCTATACGGCCAAGGAAGCGGATGGCAATTTCTGTCAGCGGGGCGGGCGCTTCGGCGCCCATTCCTCCAACGAGAGCATGGCGCCGGTCTACTACAAGAAGATGGCGTTCATCTCCTACTTCAACGCCGGCGTCCGCGCGCTCGATATCCGCGACCCCTATCACCCGACCGAGGTCGGCTACTTCATTCCGTCGATCACGGCGAACACCGACAAGCGCTGCGTCAAGATCGACGGCAAGGATCGCTGCAAGGTCGCGATCCAGACCAACAATCTCGAGACCGACGATCGCGGCTACATCTATATCGTCGACCGCGCCAACACCGGCATGCACATTCTGGAACTGACAGGCGATGCGCGGAAGATTGCTGGGCTGCCGTAAGGGGGATCGTCATTGCGAGGAGCCCGCGACAAAATTGCAAAGCAATTTTGCGTTGGAGCGACGAAGCAATCCAGTCTTTTTTGCGGCTCTGGATTGCTTCGCTTCGCTCGCAATGACGTGTAAGGTACATGTCCACGCCTCAGGATAATCCCATGTCCCTTCAGCTTTACCTCGCTTTTATCGCCGCCTGCGTTGCCTTGGCGCTCCTTCCCGGGCCGATCGTGACGCTCGTGATCGCCAATGGCCTGCGCCACGGCACCCGCGCGGCGCTGACCAATATCGCCGGCGTGCAGGCGGCGCTCTTGATCGTGATCGGCGTGGTCGCGATCGGCCTGACGTCGCTGATGGCCACCATGGGTTACTGGTTCGACTGGGTGCGGTTTGCCGGCGCGATCTATCTGGTCTGGCTCGGCATCAAGCTGATCCGCGATCCGGTCCAGGGCGTGACGGCAGACGAGGCGCCACCGCCGCCGCGCGGTGGGTTTTTCCTGCAGGGTTTTCTGGTCGCGCTGAGTAATCCCAAGCTGCTGGTGTTCTTCGGCGCCTTCATTCCGCAATTCGTGGACATGAGCCAGGATCACCTGCCGCAGGTCGCAATCCTCGGCGTCACCTTCATGATCGTGGCGGGCTTGACGGATGGCGCTTACGCGCTGCTGGCAGGGCGCGTGCGCAAGTTCTTCTCGGCGCGGCGGACGCGAATGCTCTCGCGCGTCTCCGGCGGCTTCATGATCGGCGGCGGCGTCTGGCTCGCGCTGACGCGCGCGCGGTAAAATTCAAGCCGGCAGCAACGCCTGCGCGCGCAGCGTCACTTCGATCTCGGCAAAGACTGTCGCCAGCCGCTCCGCCCATGCGGCTTCGCCGGCCTGATCCGAGATCAGGTCCTGGCGGATTTCGATGCCGGTGTTCATCAGGCCGCGCGCCTCGCCATGAACGGGAATCGTGTAGTCGGTCTCGTCGGAGACCGCGTAAGGCTCGTTGTCGCCGACGACGAGGTCGCCTTGCGCGCGTAAGGCGCTCAAGAGCAGCGGCGGCAGGCGATTGTCGCCCTGATAGAGCGTGCCGACATGCCATGGCCGCTTGATGCCGGCATAGACCGGCGTGAAGCTGTGCAGCGACAGCAGTACCGTCGGCATTCCGTCGCGCGACCGCCGATCGATCACGTCGGAGATGTGGCGGTGATAGGGATCGAACACCTCGCGCCGCCGCGCCGCGATCGCCTCGCGGGTAAGGCCTTCATTGCCGGGAACGGTCGTCGCCTCGCTGATCAGCGGGATCGAACCAGGCGAGGCAAAGGGACGATTGCAGTCGATGACAAGCCGCGAGTACGCTTGCGCGATCAGATGCGCATCGAGTTGCTCGGACAGCGCGCGCGCCACGCCCGCGATGCCGATGTCCCACGCGATGTGCCGCGTCAATTCGTTCTCTGGCAGGCCGAGATCGCCGAGGCGCTTCGGAATGGCGCGGCCGAAATGATCTGACGTGAGCAGGAACGGCGAGCGGCCGAGCGGGTTTTGCTCCACGACCGGTGGCGCATCGGCGCTGCCGAGAAGTAACGATGTGTCGCCGGCGTCAACCAAGACCATCTTTTCTTGCCCAATTTGCCTGTTTAGGCGGCACTAGTGGAGTGGATTAGACATTCGCTAACCACCTAACCGCGGGTTCATCAAGCGAATGTCAAATCCAAAACTCCACTAGAAACTTATATTTGCTAGTGGTCCTTCTAATTCTAACATTCGCAAAAGTGGCCGCTGAGAAGGAATGCGAATGTTAGAATTGGACCACTAGCGATCTCGAAATGTCCGGTGACCGGTATAGATTACACCTTACAGAGTCACGATAGTTGCAACCCAACGATGCCGCGTCTGACCATCCATCACAAGACCGAATATCGCTATGCGCGCCCCGTCGCGTTCGGCGAGCACCGGATCATGCTGCGGCCCCGCGACGGGCATGATTTGCGCGTCGTTTCCGGCGATCTCAAGATCGTGCCGGAGCCGATGCGGCTACGCTGGATCCACGACGTGTTCGGCAACAGCGTGGCGATTGCGACCTTCGACGAGCGCTCCGACGTCCTGAGCTTCACCTGGACTGCGACGGTCGATCACAATCCGGCCGAGGAATTCGCGCTGACGCCGGACGACCCCGCTTATTTCTATCCGTTTCTCTATGACCCGGAGGAGTTTCCGGACCTGCTCCGGTTCATCACGCCGCAATACTCAGATCCGAACGGCGAACTGTCCACATGGGCGCGGGGCTTCCTCGATGCCGAGGCGCCGACGCCCACCTACAAGATTCTCACGCAGATGACGCATGGCATCCGCGAGGCCTTCGCCTATCGCAGCCGCCACGAGCACGGCACCCAGCATCCGCTCGACACGCTGCAAACGGGCTCTGGCACCTGCCGCGACTATGCGCTTTTGATGATCGAGGCGCTGCGTCAGCTCGGGATCGCCGCGCGCTTCGTGTCGGGCTATCTGTTCGTGCCATCGGACAGCGGCCATTTCGGCGGCGGTTCGACCCATGCCTGGGTGCAGGTCTATTTGCCGAGCGCGGGATGGATCGAGTTCGATCCCACCAACGGCATCGTCGGCACGCGCGATCTCATTCGCGTCGCGGTGGCGCGCGATCCGCGTCAAGCGATCCCGCTGCACGGCACTTATCTTGGGCCAGCCGACGCCTTCGTCGGCATGGAGGTCGAGATCCGTGTCGTCTCGGCCGACGAGGCAGTAGAAACGTAATGCATATCAAGGTCGGATTCGACATCGCTTACGCCGCGCCACAGGCAACGCCGATGGTGATCATGCTCTCGATCCATCCCTCGCGCCGCCACGACATCATCGGGGCCGAGACCATCGTCGCCGAGCCCGACGTTCCCATCCGCTATTACAATGACTCCTTCGGCAATATTTGCGGGCGGCTGATCGCGCCCACCGGTGGCGTAGCGCTGCGCGGCAATGCGCTGGTGCGCGATTCAGGTCGACCCGATGAGGTCGCCGAGGATGCCGAGCAAATTCCGATCGAGCAGTTGCCGGATGACGTGATCCTTTATCTGATGGCGAGCCGCTACTGCGAGACCGACAAGCTCGCCGATCTCGCCTGGTCGCAGTTCGGCAACACCAGGCCCGGGTGGGCGCGCGTGATGGCGATCTGCCGATATGTGAACGAGCGCATCACCTTCGGCTACGAGCACGCTCATCACATGAAGTCCGCCTTCGATGCCCACGCGCAGCGCTCCGGCGTCTGCCGCGATTTCGCACATCTGGCGCTGACGCTCTGTCGCTGCATGGGCATCCCGGCGCGCTATTGCACCGGCTATCTCGGCGACATCGGCATTCCGCCCGAGCCGTTCCCGATGGATTTCTCCGGCTGGTTCGAGGCGTATCTGTCCGGCAGGTGGTACACGTTCGATGCGCGCCATGTCGTTCCGCGGATCGGCCGCATCCTGATGGCGACGGGCCGCGACGCGGCCGACGTGGCGCTGTCGACGAGTTTCGGGCGGATGAACCTCGCCAAATTTTCTGTCGTCAGCGACGAGGTGACGGCGGCTTGAATCTTTTTCCGCGAGAGCTTCCCCTTCCGTCATGGCCGGGCTTGACCCGGCCATCCACGTCTTTGTTACCGAAAGAAAAGGAAGACGTGGATGCCCGGCACAAGGCCGGGCATGACGAGGTGAGATTGGGGCTGGATTACTTCGCTTCGCTCGCAATGACGGTGTAAGAGAAACCCATGACCTCCGACCTCCTTTTCGTCTATGGCACGTTGATGCGCGGCTATTCGCATCCGATGGCGCGGCTGTTGTCGGCCAATGCCGACTTTATCGGCGAAGCGAGCTGCCGCGGAAAACTCTACAAGGTGAAGCATTATCCCGGCCTCGTGCTGTCGAACGAGGCGGCTGATATCGTTTGCGGCGAACTCTATCGCTTGCGCGCGGCCGAAGACCTTCTGCGCGAGTTCGACATGTACGAGGCCTGCGGCGAGGGTTTTCCGGAACCGACGCAATATGTGCGGCAGATGCTGCCCGTCACGCTCGCGGACGGAGCCAAGAGCGACGCCTGGACCTACATCTACAACTGGCCGGTCGCGGCGCTGACTAGAATCGAGTCGGGGCGGTTTTTGTAGGAACAAATTGGAGAGGCAGTCCCGGTCGTCATGCCCGGCCTTGTGCCGGGCATCCACGTCTTACTTTCTTCTCTGGGACACAAAGACGTGGATGGCCGGGTCATAGGCGAGCGGAAGCGACGCCGTTCTTCGAACGGCTATGCCCGGCCGTGACGACTGTTAGTTTGGCGCCCTGTGAATAACGGCAAGAAGGCCAATTATCTTCGTAATTTCGGCGGCCCACCCTATATCCGTAATCCTTCGTTCCGACTCAAAACCCGCGCTAGAATCGGCCCATGCGCTTTACGCCCCAATTTCTCGAAGAGCTGAAAGCTCGCCTTCTGGTTTCGGAAGTCGTGGGCCGGCGCGTGAAGCTGAAGAAGGCTGGCCGCGAGTTCAAGGGACTGTCGCCATTTCAACAAGAGAAGACACCGTCGTTCACGGTCAACGACCAGAAGCAGTTTTATCACGACTTCTCGACCGGCAAGCACGGCAACATCTTCGACTTCGTCATGGAGACAGAGGGCGTGTCGTTCCCCGAAGCGGTCGAACGGCTCGCATCGATGGCGGGTCTTTCGCTGCCGGCGGTGACGCCGGACGCGGCGCGCTTTGAGGCGCGGCGCAAGACGCTGCATGACGTCATGGAACTTGCGGCGAAATTCTTCGCCGACACATTGGCGTCACGCAATGGCGCCAAGGCGCGCGGCTATCTCGCCGATCGCGCGATCACGCCGGCGACGCAATTACAGTTCCGCCTCGGCTATGCGCCGCCGGATCGCTTTGCGTTGAAAGAGAATCTCGGCAATCAGGGCATTTCGGTCGAGGACATGATCGAGACCGGCCTTCTGATCGGCGGCGACGATATTCCCGTGCCTTACGATCGTTTCCGCGATCGCGTGATGTTTCCGATCACGGACGCGCGGGGCCGCGTGATCGCGTTCGGCGGCCGCGCGCTCGAAAAGGACGTGCCGGCGAAATACCTGAACTCGCCGGAAACACCGCTGTTTCACAAGGGCGACAATCTCTACAACATCGCGACCGCGCGGCAGGCCGCGCATGACGGCAGCCCCATCGTGGTGGTCGAAGGCTATGTCGATGTCATCGCGATGGTCGGCGTCGGATATCCGGCAAGCGTCGCCCCGCTCGGCACCGCGCTCACCGAAAACCAGCTCACGCTGCTCTGGAAGATGGCGGACGAGCCGATCCTGTGTTTCGACGGCGATCGCGCCGGACAGAAAGCGGCGTGGCGCGCCGCCGATCTCGCGCTACCGCATCTTGCGCCCGGCAAGAGCCTGCGCTTTGCGATCCTCCCGGAAGGCCAGGACCCCGACGATCTCGCCCGATCAGGCGGCCGCGCCGCGATCGAGGACGTGATCGCAGCCTCGCGCGGTCTTGCCGACATGATCTGGGCGCGCGAGATCGAGGGCGGAAATTTTGCGACGCCCGAGCGGCGGGCCGCGCTGGAAAAGCGCATCGGCGAGATCGCCAATTCCGTCCGCGACGAGGTGGTGCGGCGCTATTATCGCCAGGATTTTTCGGAGCGTCTGTCGCGGATGTTCGCCCCCGAGGTGGTGCGATCGCCTTATGGCGGCGGTCAGGGCAGGGGTGCTTACGGCGAATCACCCCGCCGTTTTGCTCCCCGCGCAGGCCAAAACGCCGGCCGGTTCGACCCCCGCTCGGGCGGCCGTCCACAGGGTCCTGGCGCCGCCTTGCGCGGCCCCTATCAGGCGGCGAGTTCGCAGCTCGCGGCAAGCCCGCTGCTCCGCGGCCAGCGCAGCGCGATGTCCCGCCGCGAGGCGCTGATCCTGCAATGCCTGATCAACCACCCCTGGCTGCTGCACGACCATCTGGAGGAGGCGGCCGCGCTCGAACTGCCCCACCAGGAAGCGCACCGGCTCCGCGCTGGAATCATCGCCGCCTTTGCGGCCGACCATCACCATTCGCCTGACGTTGCCGAGCAAAGCGAGAAGCTTCGCGCGGACCTCGTTAAGGCAGGTTTTTCAAAGGAACTTCAAAGGCTTGAAGGGGTGATCACGACCCCTGCGGTGTGGGGTGCGAAGGCCGGCGCGGCGCGGGAGGATGTTCTTTCCACCTGGCACCAGCTCGTCTCCTTGCATCGCCAATACCACTCCTTACTTAGGGAGCTAAAGGACGCCGAGCTTGCCTTGGGCGAGGACGCGAGCGAGGCCAATCTGGCCTGGCTCAAGGACATCAAAGCCCGATTGTCGGAAATGGACGGGACGGAGGCCATGATCGAGGGATTTGGCGAACTCTCCGGCCGTCTGCGCGGCAGCGTCTAGGGCCTTTAGTGCCGCCGATTTGAAGTTCCTATGTGTTCTCCGTACGTTAGGTAGGAACTTCAAATCGATAAGCGGCACTAACATCGGATATTTTTGCTAGTGCCCTTAACGCTACGAAGTTCGTATCGAGGGTGCCGCAAGTGCAGACGAACTTCGGAGCGAGGGCACTAGTGAGAAACAAATTTAATGCGGACGGCCGCCAACGGAACCGCAAAAAGACTCGCCAAACCCGTGGTTTGGCTGCAAAAACAGGGTTAAGCGACGTTTAATGGCTTTGAGGCATTTTCTGATCTAGCGGCTCGCCGGCTGCTTTTCGAAAGAGGGCGTTCGGAATGAACCAGACGCGCTTAGGTTCGAACAAACGGCACCGCCCTCTCCAGGGGGAATGCGTTCAAGGTCATTTGTAGGAAATCGGTGAGAGCAATCAGGGGTGGCGAAACTTTGCGCCGCCCTTTCGCGTCATGAGTGAGTTGAAGCGTTTCGAATAGGGGCATTGGCCCCGCAAATCGAGACGCCGTTGGGAGCTTTTGAATGGCCAGCAAGGCGAAGACGGTTCAGGTCAAGGAAAAAGAAAAAGACGAGAAGGTCGCGGACGCTCCCGAGAAGGATGCGCCCGATGCGCCGTCGCCGTTGCTCGACCTGTCGGATGCTGCCGTCAAGAAGATGATCAAGCAGGCCAAGAAGCGCGGCTTCGTGACCTTCGATCAGCTCAACGAAGTGCTGCCGTCCGACACCACCTCGCCGGAGCAGATCGAGGACATCATGTCGATGCTCTCGGACATGGGCATCAACGTCACCGAAGCCGATGACGACGCCGAGGAAGACAAGCAGGAAGACACCGAGGACGATACCGACAACGAACTCGTCGAGGTCACCTCAAAGGCCGTCACCGAAGTCAAGAAATCCGAGCCGGGCGAGCGCACCGACGATCCCGTGCGCATGTATCTGCGCGAGATGGGCACGGTCGAATTGCTCTCGCGCGAGGGCGAAATCGCGATTGCCAAGCGCATCGAGGCCGGCCGCGAAGCGATGATCGCAGGGCTGTGCGAAAGCCCGCTCACCTTCCAGGCCATCATCATCTGGCGCGACGAACTCAACGAAGGAAAGATCTTCCTTCGCGACATCATCGATCTCGAGGCCACCTATGCCGGCCCCGACGCCAAGAACAATCTGAACCCGAACATGATCGGCGCGGCCGTCGGCCCCGATGGCCAGCCGGTTGCGGGTGCTGAAGCTGGCGGCAATGGCAGCGCGATGCCGGCCGCCGCGGCGCCGCCCGCTGCCCCGCCGTCGGCAACCCCGTTCCGCGCCGCGCCTGCCGCGGGCGAAGGCGAGGGCGAGGAAAAGGATCCCGGCGAAGCCGCTGCCGAGTCCGACATGGACGACGACGAGTTCGAAAACCAGATGTCGCTCGCCGCCATCGAGGCCGAGCTGAAGCCGAAGGTGGTCGAGACCTTCGACAAGATCGCCGACAACTACAAGAAGCTGCGCCGCCTGCAGGAGCAGGACATCTCCAACCAGCTGCAGAACGAGACGCTGTCGCCGGCGCAGGAGCGCAAGTACAAGAAGCTGAAGGACGAGATCATCGTCGAGGTGAAGTCGCTGCGGCTCAACCAGGCACGTATCGACTCGTTGGTCGAGCAGCTCTACGACATCAACAAGAAGCTGGTTTCGTTCGAAGGCCGCCTGCTGCGTCTCGGCGACAGCCACGGCGTCGCGCGCGACGACTTCCTGCGCAACTATCAGGGCTCCGAGCTCGATCCGCGCTGGCTCAACCGCGTCTCGAAACTCTCCGCCAAGGGCTGGAAGAATTTCGTCCATCACGAGAAGGACCGCATCAAGGAACTGCGCGGCGAGATTCAGCAGCTTGCGGCGCTCACCGGTCTCGAGATCGGCGAATTCCGCAAGATCGTGCACGGCGTGCAGAAGGGCGAGCGTGAAGCCCGCCAGGCCAAGAAGGAAATGGTGGAAGCCAACCTTCGCCTCGTGATCTCGATTGCCAAGAAATACACCAACCGCGGCCTGCAATTCCTCGACCTGATCCAGGAAGGCAACATCGGGTTGATGAAGGCGGTCGACAAGTTCGAATATCGCCGCGGCTACAAGTTCTCGACTTACGCCACGTGGTGGATCCGGCAGGCGATCACCCGCTCGATCGCCGACCAGGCGCGCACCATCCGCATTCCCGTGCACATGATCGAGACGATCAACAAGATCGTGCGCACCTCGCGGCAGATGCTCAACGAAATCGGCCGCGAGCCGACGCCGGAAGAACTCGCCGAAAAGCTCGGCATGCCCTTGGAGAAAGTGCGCAAGGTTCTCAAGATCGCCAAGGAGCCGCTCTCGCTGGAAACACCGGTCGGCGATGAAGAAGATTCGCACCTCGGCGACTTCATCGAGGACAAGAACGCGATCCTGCCCATTGACGCAGCGATCCAGTCCAACCTGCGCGAGACTACGACGCGCGTGCTGGCCTCGCTGACGCCGCGCGAAGAGCGCGTGCTGCGCATGCGCTTTGGCATCGGCATGAACACCGACCATACGCTGGAAGAAGTCGGCCAGCAGTTCTCGGTGACCCGCGAACGCATCCGCCAGATCGAGGCGAAGGCGCTGCGGAAGCTGAAGCATCCGAGCCGGTCAAGGAAGCTGCGGAGCTTCCTGGATAACTAGGCCGCCGTCATGGCCGGGCTTGTCCCGGCCATCCACGTCTTTGATGTGCTCCGAAACAAAAGCGGCGGGCGAGAGCCCGCCGTTCTCGGTCTGCGTTGCCGAAGGTTATTTCTTCTTCGCCCCGACGCGGCTGATCTTCTTGATTTCGAGCTGCGGTTTGCCGGATTTTTCGGCGATCTCGCGATCCTGTTCGGCGATGAATGCCTTTGCCGGCTCGTCGCCGTCCAGCCCGCCAAGCAGTTCGGACGGCACGCGGCGGTTGGAGCGCTGGGAATCGTCTTCATAGACGACGTTGAAGAAGGCGAATTCGCCTTTGGGATTGGTTCCGGGCTTTTTTGGCATGCGCGGCTTGTCCCCGATCAGGGCGCCGCTGTCAAAACAAATCGGAGGGGCGATTTGCCGATCTGCCCGCTCGCTTTGGCCCATCCTTCGAGACGCCCGCCTGATTTAGCGCCGTTCGCGACGGCCTCGCTATTGCTCGGCCTGCTCGGACGCGGCGGGCTCCACAGGATGAGGTTGCTTTCCTTCCCCCTTGCGGGAGAAGGTGGCCATAGGCGGCCAGCGGCCGCCGCTCTTTTCAGAACGCCGATGCCTTGCATCGGCTATGCGTCAGTCCACGACGGATGAGGGTTTCAATCCATGGAAACGACCCCTCACCCAAACGAGTTCTGTGTCGACCGGCGGAGTAACCCTCTCCCGCAAGGGGAGAGGGCGCAATCATTTCCCAACTGATTTGCCCGTCGCGCAATCCCTGTCGCAAAAAATAAATCGCTGCACCCGTCGGGCAAATCATCTTTAGAACTTCGCGCCGTCCCGCCTCGTTACCGAGGGGCGCTACGCGATCGTCACGAGTGTTGAGTGCGGGATGCGGTGGACTGGAGATGCGCGCGCTGACGAGCGCGCATCTTTGGGACGGCGAAGTCGTGTGGTCCTGATGTCTCGACGCTGACATCTGGCGATAATGCTCCGCATTACGCCTGCGGTGACAAGAAAGCCCGATCACCGGGGAGAGCACGAAGGAAGCCGTAAAACCATCGCGCAGGGAATGCCGGACTGTCTCGGCTGACCTGTGGTGGCTAACTCGTGTGCTTTCTATTCTTGCACGCGAGGCTGCGGGTGCGGCTGACGCACCGGCATTCCCTGCGCCCTCTGTTCTCCGAGGGGCTGCTTTCGCTGAAAACTCGGGTGATCCAAAGCCGCGAGGAGCCGGAGGCTGGCTGTTTGAAATTTGAATCAGAAATGAGGGCGCAGCCTCTACCGCGCCTCAGGTCATGCAGACCCATTGCGTCCCGTGCATGCCGATCGCAAGCGCCGCGCCGCGCGCGAGGTCAAGCGTAACCCCGTGCGTAAAGGGACCGCGATCGTTGATGACGACGGTGACGGACCTGCCGGTCTCGGGATTGGAAACCGTGACCTGCGAGCCGAACGGCAGCGTTCGATGCGCGGCCGTATACCCGCTGCTATTGAAGGCCTGGCCGCTCGCAGTTCGCCGGCCCGAGGTGTAGTAAGTCGCAACCACGTGCTGCCCCGAACAGGCTCCGTGCGGCCTGGAGTGCGAGAAGAACCAGGCGAAGCCTCGACTGTGGGCTTGGCCGATTGAGGCGATCAACAGCGCCGCAGCCAATCCGACAATTCCAAAACATCCACGCATGGGTCTTATCCTTTCGCTTATCGATCATCTGCATTGCGGACGCACCGCGTCAGCACCGCCTATCGAGCCTTCCGTTCGTCGATGCGCCGGGCCTGGCTGACATCGGCAAATGCGCGCCTCAGATCGCCCATGCGCCGCAGCACAATGGCGCGGTTGATGTAGGCGTCCGAGGAATTGGGATCGAGATTGATCGCGAGATCGAAGTCGGTCAGTGCAAGCGGAAAGTCGCCGCTGCGATAGGCGAGGTTGCCGCGCTCGAGATAATAGTTGGCGTCCTTCACGACTGGCGCAGACATCGGAGCCTCGGAAATCACGGGCTCGGACGTCTCCGGTTCGGACAGCTCCGGAACGGTGTGGCGATCGTTTGATGTTACCACGACGGCCGGCGTCGCAAGCTCCTCGGCGGCGCTGGCAATGTCCGCTTCCTTGACGGGCGCGATCTTGTCAGGCTTGTCGCGTGCGCTGACCCTGTCGTTCGCCTTGCCGACCGTGCTGGGCTCGTGGGTCGGCATCGCCGCTGTCAGCGCCATGGCTCGCTCGGATAGCACCTGCACTTGCGCGAGAACGACCGGCGCAGTCAAAACTCTTTCGAGAACCATGAATGCGCCGATAGCGACGGACGCGATCACCATGCTGGTGAAGGGTCCGGGAAGGCCGAGCTCGGCGAAAACCTTCCGGCGTGAAACCGGCGCGCGTTCGTGCTCTGCGTCGCTCAGCAGCTCGTCATAGGTGGCACGCTGCTTTTCGTCTCGCAGAATCGAATAGGCGCGAACGACCTGCCTGAATCGATACGGCGCATCGTCATCGCCGGGATTGTTGTCGGGATGGCTGGTCCTGGCGGCCCTGCGGAATGCTGCCCTTAAGCTTTCGGCATCATCTTGCGGAAGCGCACCGAGCAACTCGTAAAGGGTGGGCAAAATATCCCTCGCGATAATGATCTCTCAAAATGTCCCCCCTCAATATTTCGAGATTCTCCCGGGAAAAACGCGCCATGATGTGGCGGCAAAAGGGCGTAATCTTGGGAGCGATCGGCGTAAGGTTAACGTCGTCCGTCATCCAGGCGTCACAGAACGCTCTGAGGACGTGCGCAGGCCCAACGTTGCTAATTCTTCGGAGTCCTGATCGCGGTCCTGTACCGCCGATGCGGCCTATTCTGCGGTATGCGCTCGACTTCGCACAGGCTCGACGCCTGCAACTGCTTCAGGCGATCGCGTGCCGCCTTCTCGGCATCCTGATAGCACTGCCGCTCATACTCGGTCTTCAGGCGTCCCCATTCGTTCGGGTCGACCGCCTTGACGTCTGACCGTTTGAACTCGCAGTCGGGCGCCGGCTGCGGCGCAAGCAGCGCCGGGTCGGGTCTGTGAACGCGCAGCTCGGCCTGCGGCTGTTGCTGTGGCTTGACGTGGATGCGGGCGTGCAGGGTCGGACGAACATGGCTTGTCCTGACCTCTCGCTGGCTGGAATTGAATTCACGGTGAGACGGTTCGCGCGCGCATCCGCCCAGCGCCATCATGGCAGCAACGGCAGAAACGGTGAACAGCCGCGGGCGCGGCGATACCGGGCCGTTCAGCGGCGAGCAAGCGCTCGCGACGTCGCGCTCGTCACCTGCACATCGCGCGGGATGCATCATCGCCATACGGAATCGTTCCGGTTCGAGGCGAGACAGGTTGCGGCCGCCGCTTGCAACGAAATCTCGGAAAGCTTCCGGCAAGCATCGGCGGAAAATTTGAATCTCAGTCTAATAATCACGATGAACGAAATGCTAATCGCCGCCCTCTTCAGGGAGTTTCGCAACTTTCGGTTGTGGAGGGCATATCGCCCTACCTCCCGATTCCTCGTGCCTCGAACGCGCCTGTTGACGGACGTAATCCAGTCAACAATCCATCGTTGCAGCGTCGTCATCGCGTGACATAGATCAAGTGGCTTAGGAACGAATACTGCTCAATCGATTTTTCTAACGAAGACATTGCAGCGTCCTTTTTTTCGAAAGACGCTATTTTCAGAGACGCCAACATGGCACTCGAAATTGTTGTTCGCAGCCGGCGACTCAGCGAGCAATCGCTCAAGGCAGATCGCAGTGCCGGTTCGGATCTCACCCAGGGGCTTAAGGACGAACGCCAGGACGGACGCCAGGGCACCGCCCAAGGCATCGCCGACCGGGCTCACGTCGCAAACGACAACGATCAGGCCTGGCCGCTGATTCCGTTTCCGGATGGCTGGTATGGCTGCTAGCCGGCCGCGGCGGATGACTCGAAGCGCATCGTTTTTTGGTCCCGGTCTGACCGTCGACGTGGATGGCCGGGTCCCGTCTCCGCCAAGGCTACGCCGGGGCCACGAGTTCACTCGGCCGCCGAAGCTTTGGCGAAGGCGGCAAGTCCGGCCATGGGGGGGTGAGTAAAAGTGTAATATCGTCAGACAGTTACCGTGATGTCTCGGCCGCTTGGGGCTTCGAACGCTGCCCCTTGCCTCGACACGTTCGGCGGGTGTGTGATTCTCGTGGGCTTTAGCCCATCAGCCCATATCATTCGTCGCGAATATGCCTTACTTTTGGGCTTAATTATCGTATTCTCGGTGCCGACAAATCCGCGGGGGATTCTGTTTGCGGCCTCGTCGAGGTAAATTTGGGGAGCAGGGGGCTATGCCGCCTGCGATAGCTCGTAAGCCATTGCCGTCAGGCAGGCCGATGCCTGTTCGCGTGCAGGCTGGCGCACGTGCGGCTGCGCCTCTCCGCAAATCTTCGCCTCCCCAGGAATTTGCTGCCCGGGAATTTGCCGGCCAAGAGTTTGCGGACCAAGAGTTTGCTGACCAAGAGTTCGCACCTGGGTTTGCTCGCGCCGAAAAGCCTGCGCGGCGCGGCTCGCGCGCCAACACCATCATGCTGACGCTCGCCGCGGTCGGCCTGTCCCTGACAGCCGCGGTCTGGATCACGAGCCCCGATCTTTCCGCGCTCGCGTCCGCAATGCCGGGAAATACCGATCGGCCGAGTTTTGAAGATCGCTTCGTGTCGGCGCCAAAGGCGACGACCAGCGCGCTGCTGCAGCCGCTGAAACGCCTCGTCATGGCGAAAGTCGATTCCATGTCGGAGCGCCTCGAACTGTCGTCGACGCGGGATGCGCTGGCGTCGCGTTGGCCGCAGCAGGACAACCTTCGCCCGGCGATCGCCGATGAGCCGCTTCCGGCGCCGATCGTGAGTGGGACCGCGCCTCAAGCTGCGACCTCCGCCGTCGCCGCAATTCCGATGCCGCGGTCGCGCCCCGCAGCCGCTGACCAGCCGGTTCAAACGACGCAGGCCTTGGCGCTGGCCGCAGCAGGGCCAACGACGACGGTATTGGCAACGGCCGACGCCGTGCCGAGCCGGCCCGAGCGCTCCGCGCTGCAGAAGTTCTCGGACATGATGAAGGCGAAGATGACGATCGCCTCGCTTGGGCTCGGCAAGGCGCCGGACCTCGCCGCGCTCGGCTATGACAACGAGACCGCCGTCTATGACATCACGGCGCATGCCGTCTATCTGCCGAACGGGACGGTGTACGAGGCGCATTCTGGCATGGGCAACCTGCGCGACGATCCGGAGCACGCCACGGTGCCGAACACCGGCGCAACGCCGCCGGCGATGTATTCGCTGAAGCCGCGCGAGGCAGCCTTCCACGGGGTCGCCGCGCTGCGCATGACGCCGGCCGAAGGCAGCGATATCGGCGGACGTTCGGGGCTATTGATTCACAGCTTCATGCTAGGCCCCAACGGCGATTCCAACGGCTGCATTTCGATCCGCGACTTCGACCGCTTCCGCAAGGCCTATGACGACGGCCAATTCACTCACATTGCCGTCGTGCCCAGCGTGAAGGCCATCATCCTGGCCCAGCAAAACGCCGACTGATCGCAAACGCGGCCGGGTCCTCGATCCTGAGCAGCTACACTTAATTCTGCTGAGCTGACGGCGCCGCCGGCGGACGCTTCTTGCCCGCGCCCGGCTTCTTCGCGCGGGGCGGTCCCGCATCCACCGAGGCCAGATAACCGGCAAGCGCCCAGGCTTCGCTCATGCCGGTCGTGTAGTGGTCTTGCAGAAACGGAACGAGCGTGGCGCGGAAGCGGCCCTTGGCGAGCACGGCCGGATTTTTGTGGCAGGCCGCGCAGGTCGCGGCGTAGAGCTGCTGGGCCGACTTGCCTTCATCGATATTTTGCGCCTGAGCGGCGCTGCCGCCGAGCAGGCAGAAGCTGCCGACGAGGAGCAGGCCGCGCAGCTTCGCCTGCGGCAGCAATGTTGATGAACGTTTCATGTCGCCAGTCGCCCCTTCGCACCGAGTAAGATCATCCGGAATGTTTTTGGCCAATGCCGGCAATTCGCGCAAGGCCTTACGGCCAGACAACGTCAAAAAGGCGGCCGGCGTGGCGGCTGTTGGATTCGGCGGCGCGGGCGGAAAGAGGTCGGCAGGCGTGGCCTCAGCGGCGATATTCGTCGCGTTGCAAGACGCCGACGCCGAACCAGCCCCAGTAGACGCAGTGCCGCTGGATCAGTCCTGCGTCGTTGAGCTCCATCACCTCGACGAAATCCATCTGCTCGCCTTTGCCGGCGTCACGCGGATATTCGAAGATCATGCGCTTGCCGTCGGTGAGATAACCGGAGCGATAATATTGGCGCACCTTCGGCTTCCGCTCGGCGAGCTGGGCGAACAGCGGCCGCAACTCGTCGTGGCCGTGCAACACGCCGTTTTTGGTGTCGAGCAAATGAGGGACGAGAGGGCTCTCGAAATGCGCATCGCGTGCATAGAGCGCCAATAGCCGTTCCGCGTCGTTGTGCGACAGCGCCTCGTTCCACGCAAAGTACATCCGCTCAACGGGAGTTGTGGTTTCTTCCGGGGTCGTTTGTTCGTATCTCAATGCTTTCGCCATTTGCATCTCCTTGGTTCAACCGCTTGATAGGGCGAACGTGTCCGCGCGCATGGCGTTCCCGCCGCTCGGCATCATTTGACTTTGACAAATTCAGTGAATGTTCCAGTAGGTGATTTGCTCGTCGTGCCAATGTGCCGCAGATATTTCGCTTGTGGCGTCGGGCAAATCACGGGCATCTGCTCGCCCCGTCCCGCCTCGAACAAGAGGGGCGCTTCGCGGTCGTCACGAACGTTGAGTGCGGGATGCGGTGGACGTTTTGCGCGCGAACGACGAACGCAGGCGAAACGGACGGCGAAGTCGTGTGGTCCTGACACCCCGACGCTGGTGTCAACGCGGCGACAACGCTAACGCGTTGCGCCGGGGGTGGTGGCAAGAAAGCCCGTTCACCAGGGAGAGCGCGAAGGAAACCGTAAATCCATCGCGCAGGGAATGCCGGTGTTGTCCGGTGAACCTGTGGCGACTTTGCTTGCGTGCTTTTTACTTTTCGCACGCAAGGCTGCGGGTGCAAAGGCGCCCGGCATTTCCTGCGCCCTCGTACTCTTGAGGGCCATCTGCATAAAAACTCGGGCAAAAATCCTGCCGCGGGAAGGATGAAGCTGTGCATGTATTCAGCCGCGTCAGCAGCATTCGAGCGGCGCAATGGATTCCGGGTCTGCGCCTTCCGCGCAAAATAGCTCGCTGTTCTGTCGCGACGGCGCATCCCTGAATGACACGATGGATGGAGCTTGATGAGCGCTGTCGAGATTGCCGACAATCCCAATGCAACTGCACTCAAGCGAGACGCTGCAGCGATCTCGTTGCCGCTTCGTTCGCTCATCGCAAGCGAGGCGCGGCTCGGACGCGCCGTTGCACGGCAGCGGTGGAGTGGCGGACTTTACGAATTCTTGCGCTTCGGCATCAAACAGGCCTGGGCGTGCCTGTTCGGCGGCATCGCGGTCGGCCTGATGATCGGGACCTGGTGGTTTTATCCCGCAGGCGCCGGACTCGCCCGCTACGATTTTCTTTTCGCTTGCATGATCGGCGCCCAGGCGTCGTTGCTCGCGCTTCGCCTGGAGACGTGGGACGAAGCAAAAGTGATTCTGATCTATCACCTCGTCGGCACGCTGATGGAAGTCTTCAAGACTTCGGTCGGCTCGTGGATCTATCCGGAGCCGAATTTCTTCCGTATCGCCGGCGTGCCGTTGTTCACGGGCTTCATGTATTCCTGCATCGGCAGTTATATCTGCCGGGCGTGGCGGTTGTTCGATTTTCATTTTTCGCAGCACCCGCCACGCTGGAGCCTCGTCGCGCTCAGTATCGCGATCTACGCCAACTTCTTCTGCGACCATTTCGGGCTGGATTTTCGCGTGCCGCTGTTTGTACTCGCGGCGCTGATGTTCGGTCCCACCACGATCTACTTCAGGGTCTGGCGCGCCTATCGCTCCATGCCGCTGTTGCTCGGCTTCCTGCTGGTCTCGCTGTTCATCTGGTTTTCCGAAAATATCGGCACCCTTACCCAGACCTGGATCTATCCATCGCAGCATCACGGCTGGTCGCTGGTCCCCATCAGCAAACTCGGTTCGTGGTTGTTGCTGATGATCATCAGCTACACGCTTGTCAGCCTGATCAACGCGCCGCGCGCTCTTTTTAAGACGCGTCATTGCGAACGCCAGCGAAGCAATCCAGAGATCGAGCCATTCCCAAGTGCTGGATTGCTTCGTCGCATTCGCTCCTCGCAATGACGGTGATGCTACCCCGCCTTGTGCCGCGCGATCAGTTGACCGGCGACGTCATCGAGGCTGTCGCCGACAATATGCGGCTGCGGGCCGACGCCGAGCACGTCATTGCCGGGCCGCTTGATCAGCGCCGCTTCCCAACCCGCTGCGACCGCGCCGAGTGTGTCCCAGGTGTGGCATGCGATCAGGCACATGTCGGAAGGCCTGGTGCCGAGTTCTTTTTCGACATAGCCGTAAGCCTCGCGCGATGGCTTGTGGTGTTTGACGCCGTCGGCGGAAAAGCGCCGCTCGAACAGATCGACAATGCCGCCATGCGTAAGCTGGCGCGTCTGCACTTCGAGCAGATTGTCGGTCAGCGTGAACAGGCGAAAGCCCGCAGCTTTCAGTTTGCGCAGCGCCGCCGGCACTTCGGCGTGTGGCGGCATGGTCGAGAATTTATCCGTCAGCTCCTTCTTGTCGGCATCGGTGATCTTGATGCCGCTGACATCGGCCAGCATTTTCATCACCGCGCCGCCGATATCGGTGAAGGGCACGTAACAGCCGGCGACGGTGAGCGCGGCGGAATACATGATGAAGTTCGCGAACCAGAGCCGCATCGCGCTTTTGTCGCGGAAGATGCGTTCGAATGTCGGGTTCATGGTTTCAAGGTCAAGCAGGGTTTCATTCACGTCAAAAACAATCAGGGGCAGTGCGGCCATGGAGAGCGGCTCCTTCTTCTTGGGACTTCTTGGGGGGACGTAAGCGGACTTGGCCTTAGCTCTTGTTCTTCAGCCTCTCGCGATGCGCCGCCTGCTTGGCGCGATTGCCGCAGATCGCCATCGAGCACCAACGGCGAGCGCGCCGCCGGGTGTGATCGGCGAACATCAGCGTGCAGCTCGTTCCTTCGCATGCTTTCACGTCAGAAAAATTCTCTTCGCAGATGAATTTTGCGAGAGCTTCGCCAATCGGCAGCAGCAGGGATTCAGCAGAGCGCCAGCGGCGCGTTCCATGCAGTTCCAGCGGCTTGCCGGTCTCTTCTTGACGGAGATGGATCTGGCTGAACGCTTCGTCGCGCGCAAGCAGCCTGTTGAGCGGATCGAGTTCGCGCAAGGCGTCCGCCTTCAAAGGCTTTCCCATGTGCTTGCGGACAAAGCCACGGCACCATTCGCGCAGTTCCCTGGCCTCGCGCGCTACGCGATCGAGTTCAGTCGGCTTCGCACTCGCCTTGATGTCGTCGAGCACGCTGGCGGAAACGTATTTGGCCTGCGCCAGCCAATCCAGAAATCCGTCGCCATCGGCGATCCAGTCGATTTCGGTATCGACCGGCGTTGCCACCGAGTTGAGAAAATCGAGGCCTTGGCAGTCGGCGATGAAAATGGCGGGCGGGTGCTGGCTCATCTTGGAAAACGCTCTTTTGAAATGTCGCCCGGCCTTCCCGGCGGGTTCCGAACAGTAACCTTTAAAAACGACTTGACCAGTTACTACCGGCCTGATAGTAACCTGTCAAATACTAATTAACAGGTTACTACTATCAATCGAGGGAGCACGAAAATGGCCGGGAATATCAATGTGGTGCTGGCGCATGGAGCCTGGGCGGACGGATCGAGCTGGGCGCGGGTCATTGCCGCGCTGAAGTCGGAAGGCGTGAATGTCGTAGCAGCACCGCTGCCCCTGACCTCGCTGGCGGATGATGTCGCTGCTCTCGATCGTTCGATTGCACGCGTCGGTGGACCGGTGGTCGTGGTCGCCCATGCCTACGCCGGCGCCGTCATTGCCGAGACGAGATCAAAGCAGGTGAAGGCGCTGGTCTACGTCTCGGCGCTTGCGCCTGACGAAGGTGAGAAAGTCGCTGACGTCTTTTATCGCGCCGCGCTGCACCCGCTGGCGCCAAAGCTCGCGCCCGACGATAACGGCTTGATCTGGCTTCCCGACGACGCGTTCAAGAATGCCTTCGCGCAGCATGCAAGCGCCGAAGATCTTGCTGTGCTCTCCGCCGTGCAGCGGCCGATTTCGCCGGCCTGCATCACCGTGCCCGTGAAGCGTCCGCTCTGGAAGGACGTGCCGAGCTTCTTCCTGGTCGCCGAAGACGACCGGATGATTTCAGCCAAAACCCAGCGCTTCATGGCCGAACGCATGAAAGCCGAAGTGAGGGAGCATACGGTCGATCATACGCCGATCGTCACCGCGCCTCATGTCGTCGTCGAAATCATCCGTGAAGCGATCCGCAGCGTGGCTGTCTGAACACCTCAACTCAACAAGAAGGAGCAATCCCATGTCAGCGAAAACAACCTCTTCGGTGCAGTACAAGACGGCCGACGTCAGTGGCTTCAAGGTGTTTTACCGCGAAGCGGGGCGCAGAGGCGCGCCAAAGCTGTTGTTGCTTCACGGCTTTCCGAGCGCGGGCCACATGTTCCGCGACCTGATCCCGCAATTGGCGGACGACTTCCACCTCGTTGCGCCGGATCTTCCCGGCTTCGGTCAGTCGGACATGCCGCCGCGCGAGACGTTCAGCTACACGTTCGATCATATAGCCGATGTGATCGAACGCTTCACCGAGGTGATCGGCTTCGACCGCTTCGCAGTCTATGTGTTCGACTACGGCGCGCCGACCGGCTTCCGCCTCGCGATGCGGCATCCGGAGCGGATCACGGCGATCATTTCGCAGAACGGCAATGCCTATGAAGAAGGCTTGAGCGAAGGTTGGAATCCGATCCGCGCCTATTGGCAGAACCCGTCGCCGGAAAATCGAACAGCGCTCCGCGCCTTCCTCGCAGCCGATACGACACGCTGGCAATATACTCACGGGGTCACGGACGAGACGGCCATATCGCCGGACGGCTACTCGCTCGACAACTTCTATCTTGCACGCCCCGGCGCCGATGACATCCAGCTTGACCTGTTGGGCGACTACAAGAGCAACATCGCGCTCTATCCGGCCTTCCAGAATTACTTCCGCACCCACAAGCCGCCGTTCCTGGCGGTATGGGGCAAGAACGATCCGTTCTTTCTGCCGCCGGGTGCGGAAGCATTCAAGCGCGACATTCCGAACGCGGTCGTGCGCTTCTTCGATACCGGGCACTTTGCTCTGGAAACCCATGCGCGCGAGATCGGGCAGGCCATCGGCGAGTTTCTGAAGCAGTGAAGGCGTAATCACGGCTGCGTCGTGGCCCGGCATCGCCGCGGCGATGACCGGGCATGACGCACTGGCAAACGGTGGATGCCATCCGGTCGCACCTCCGGTTACGAAATTGAGAAAGACGACTGACTTTTTTGATGACGCCGAATGTGTCACAAGTCGTGCAAACATTGATCCCTAGGAATGTTTGCGGAAATAGACACGGTCGTGCCTGATCATCGCCTCACCGTCTGGTACAACACACGCTGTCCCGTCTGCGATGCCGGTATCAGTTGGCAGCGTAACAAGCTTCTTGCGCCAGTGCGCGCCGGCACGCTCGAATTCAAGGATATCAACGAGGAGCCCGGAGCGCTGGCGCGCTTCGGTGCTTCGCTCGACGACGTGCGCCGTCGCTTGCACGCCACCGATGAAGCCGGCCGGCTCATCGTCGGTGCGGATGTCGCGATCGCGTTGTGGCGACTAACGCCGGGCGAGGGCTGGCTCGGGGCCCTGCTCGGCAACCGCCTGATGCTCCCGCTGACACGCTTCGGCTACGATCGCTTTGCGGACGTCCTCTTCGCCTGGAACAAGCGCAGGGGAAGGTGGTGAAACATTCGAAGGCTCGGCGGGTGGTTGGAGCGTGGCCCTTATTCGGCTAAGTTGCGGGCCGTCTGGATTGCTTGGGCGCTTGGCACCTCGCAATCGCGATCAGCTGAAGGAGCATTTGGATGGCCACAGGTAAAAATTTTGGCGCAACTACCTTGGCGATCCTCGCGATATCCGTGGGTTTGAGTGTAAACGCCCATGCCGCCCAGTGTGGCAACGGGCCTGGCGGCTTCCCGGCATGGAAGCAGCAGTTTGCCGGCGAGGCGCGCGCCAAGGGTGTTGGCGGGGCCGGCATCGCGGCCCTGGAGCACACGAACTATGCGAGCGCCACCATTGCCGCCGATCGCAGCCTGCACAGTTTCAAGCTCTCGCTCGATGCCTTCATGGTCAAGCGCGGAGCGGCTGCGATCGTATCCCGCGGCCGCGGCATGAAGCAGAGGAACGCGGCGCTGTTCGCATCGATCGAGCAGCGCTACGGAGTGCCCGCCGGACCGTTGATTGCGATCTGGGGCATGGAGACCGGGTTCGGCAGCCAGCACGGCAACCAGAACATGCTCTCGTCGATCGCGACGCTGGCCTACGATTGCCGCCGGCCGGAATATTTCACCGATCAGCTTTACGCAGCACTGAAACTGATCGATCGCGGCACGCTGTCGGCGAGCCAGCGTGGCTCGATGCATGGCGAGATCGGGCAGACGCAATTTCTGCCCAAGACGATGCTGGAATACGGCGTCGGCAATCTCGAAAGCGCGTCCGGCGCGCTGTCCTCAACGGCGAATTATCTCAAAGCCCATGGCTGGCGCGCGGGCGCCGGCTATCAGCCCGGCGAGCCGAATTTTGCGGCGATCCAGGAATGGAATGCGGCGAGCGTCTATCAACAGGCGATCGCGATCATGGGCCGTCAGATCGACGGCAGGGAGTGAGGGCTTCGCCTCGTCCCGCTTCCGGGCAGACGTGAGATTTCCGTCATTGCGAGCGTAAGCGAAGCAATCCAGTATGAGGGCGATTCTGGATTGTTTCGTCGCGTGCGCTCCCTTGCGCAAATGCTTCGCGTTTGTCGCAGGCAATGACGAAAGACCAGAGATCGGCGACGGAGAAGCAATGCGCAAACTTGGCTTGATCATTGGTTTTTTTGTATCGGCGATTGCTACCCCCGCTCTTGCCGCCCGCTGTGGCGGCGACTTCCACACCTTTGTACAGAGCATGTCCGCTGACGCCGCCTCCGCCGGCATTTCGCAAGCGACGATCGCGGAGGCGCTCGGCGGCGTACAACAGGATTTCGGCGTGCTCGCTTTCGACCGCCGCCAGCGCGGCACCTTCACGAAAACCTTCGAGCAATATGTCGCCACCCGTGTCGGGAGTGTGCGCATCAATGGCGGGCGCGCGATGCTGCGACGCTACGCGGATCTGCTCTCGAGTATCGAGGCCAAGTACGGGGTGCCGCGGCAGATACTGGTCGCGATCTGGGGGCTGGAGAGTGATTTCGGCAAGGGTGACATGGGCAAATTGCCGGTGTTTCGCGTGCTCGCGACCATGTCGCATGATTGCCGGCGTACCGAACTGTTCCAGGGCGAACTGCTCGCGGCCTTGAAGATCCTTCAGCGCGGCGATCTGCCCCTGCACGAGATGATCGGCGCCTATGCCGGCGAGATCGGGCAGACGCAATTCCTGCCATCGTCCTACATCAAATATGGCGTCGATTTCGACGGCGACGGCCGTGTCGACCTGCGCCACAGCGTCGCCGACGTGCTCGCCTCGACCGCCAACCTGTTGCACACCAACGGCTTCAAGATGGGTGCGCCTTATGGCGAGGGCTCGGCGAATTTCGAGGCGATGCGCGAATGGAATCACGCCGTGATCTATCGCAAGACCATCGCCTACTTCGCCGACCAGCTTGTAGGAAGATAGCCATGTCGTTTGCATTTCTGTTGACGTCGTTCATCGTCGTCGTGTCGCCGGGCACCGGCGTGCTCTATACGCTGGCGAGCGCGCTGAAAGGTGGCGCGCGCGCCGCGGTCGCGGCCAGCATCGGCTGCACGCTGGGCATCGTGCCGGCGATGCTCGCCGCAATGGTCGGGCTTGCCGCGGTCCTGCATACGAGCGCTGTGGCCTTCGCCGCGCTGAAATGGCTCGGCGTCGCCTATCTGCTCTACATGGCCTGGCAGACTTTGCGTGAAAGGGGCGCGCTGTCGGTCGAGGCGCGGCAGGACGGCGCCGCCGAGGCGCGGGTGATCGTCAAGGGCATTCTGGTCAACATCCTCAACCCGAAGCTCTCGATCTTCTTCCTCGCGTTCCTGCCGCAATTCATTCCATCTGACGAAGCGCACCCCATCGCGCGCATGCTGGAGCTCTCCGCGACCTTCATGCTGATGACCTTCGTCGTGTTCGTGGTCTATGGCCTGTTCGCCGCCAAGGTTCGCGACCACGTGGTGAGCCAGCCGAGCGTGATGGCGTGGCTGCGCCGCATCTTTGCCGGCGGCTTTGCGCTGCTCGGCGCGAAGCTGGCGTTCGCGGAAAGGTGAGCTCAGCGGCCTAAGCGTCGTCGTCCCTGCGAACGCAGGGACCCATAACCACCGTCGTCCTTGGGAACGAAAGCCGGTTGCCACGCAACCCGAAAGGTGAGGTGCCCGGCCTATGGATCCCGGCTCGCGCTATCGCTTGGCCGGGACGACGGTCATTTATTCCCCTTCTTCGCCATCTTTTCGATCCGCCTTGCCATTACGTTCCAGTAGGTGGCGGGGCGGAAGCGTTGCACGATATCCATGAAGCGGGCGTCGCCACCGATCAGGATGCGCGGCTCGTTCTTCTCGATCCCCTTGATGATCCGAAGCGCGGCGTCCTTGGCGCTGGTCTGGGTGATGGCATCGAAGCGCTCGATCGTCTGCGATCGTCGCTCGTTGTCGGTAGCGATGGCCGAGCCGGATCGCGAGTTGCGCACGATGTTGGTCTTGATGCCGCCGGGGTGAACCACCGAGACGCGAACCGGGCTTTTGGCAGCCTGCAGTTCGTGGCGCAGCGATTCAGAGAAGCCGCGCACCGCGAATTTCGCCGCCGCATAAGCGGTGTTGCCGGGCGGGGCGATGATGCCGAAGATCGAGGAGACATTGACGATGTGCGCCGCCGGCTGGCTTGCCAGATGGGGCAAAAAGGCGCGGGTCGAATGCACCACGCCCCAGAAGTTGATGTTGAACAGCCACTCCATCTGCGCCTGGTCGATCTCGTGAAACTGGCCGAGCAGCGCGACGCCGGCATTGTTGATGACAATGTTGAGCGCCGGATGGGCTGATATCGCCTCGCGCGCGAAGGCCGCGATGGCTTCGGGATCGCCGACATCGACGCGATGCAGGCTGATTTTCCGCTGGCTCGCCTTGCCGATCTCAGCCGCGGTCGCCTGCAATCCGGCTTCGTCGCGGTCGGCGAGCGCAAGATCGACGCCGCGGGCGGCAAGTTCGATCGCGAGCGCCCGGCCGATACCACTTGCGGCGCCGGTAATGGCGACGGCGGATCCAGGAATCGCAGTCATGACAGGATTGCTCCGGCTCGTGTGGCGACACTGAAGGCGATCGGGCAGGCGTGATCAAGGGAATTCAAAGCCGGAAATGAAAAAGGCGAGCTGCGATAAAACGAGCGCGCCACAATAAAAAAAGCGAGCCCTGGGCCCGCCGCATGATCGTCATCACCCGATTTGGGTGCCCGGGCAGAGCCAGGCTCTACCCGGGCCAGAGAAGTAAGTTACTTCTTCTTCGCCTTCTTGGCCTTCTTCGCCTTCTTTGCCTTCTTCGCTTTCTTAGCCATAGCATCCTCTTTTGAGTTAATGGATTGAAACGCGACACGAGGCATGCTCGGCGGAGGGCCAGCCTCGCAATATCCTCAACTGTAATCCCAACAGATTCGCGAGCGTCTGCCCCGCGTTGTCACGCTTGTGTCATCGCGTTATCCACAGAAGTTACGCGTTTTGGCGTGTTTTTGGCGCAAGCGGAGGCGTTGCGCGCGTCCGGTTGCCTTGAAGCGATCGATCAAGCGATCACCGCGAGACCTCGAGCGATCATGGTCAGGGTTAACAGGACGACAATTCTGGTGAAGGCAATCCGGCAGATGGCTGATGCCACCAAGCCTAAGGATCATCTTCAGCAATTCACAACCAAGCCGCGGATTTGGTTTCCAGAGTGAGACTCCGTTAATCGCCACGGTTGCATGTTGTCCCGAAAGATTACGGGGACACTACCTGGGCGGCTTGAAACGGGGAGACAGGGCGATGATCGCTCTGGGTTTTAAATGTTGAACGTTCCGACGCTCTGGACGGCGTTCATCGTCAATTTCATCGCCCTCGGCGTGATCTGGGCGTACATCCTGCACAGCTATCCGACCTTCAAGGCGGCGCGATTCTGGACCGGTTCGGCATTCGTGAGCGCAGCCAGCGCGGCGTCTGCGATGCTTGTCCTCGTCATGGATTCGCTGGCGCCGCTGGTTATCGGGGGCACCCTGATCACCTTTTCGACCTGCCTTGCGGCGATGGGCATCAGGCGATTCTACGACGATACGACGGTCTGGCGCGGCACGGTTGCGGTCACCGCGGTGACCTTCTTCGGCCTCGCCTTCTTTCTTTACGGCTATGACAGCCAGACAAGCCGGATCGTGCTCTACTCGATCGCGCAGTCGCTTCCGATAGCCGCCTCCGTCAGTTGGCTGATGATGCGGCGAGACGGCCGGATCAGCCCGGGTGCGCGTCTGGCCGCATCGGTCGCGACGATTGTCCTCGGCATCAACGCTTTTCGAATCCTCGCCAAGCTCCTGCACATCGGCGGCGACTTTTCCTTCGTTCATTTCAACGCGGCGCAGTCCGTCATGATCCTGGCGCTGATGTTCCTGTCGATGGTCTGGAACTTCGGTTTCCTGCTGATGGCGATGGACCGGCTGCGCAACGAGGTCGCCGATCTCGCCATGATGGACGATCTCACCGGCGTCGGAAATCGGCGACAATTGCTGCAGCGATTGACCGAAGAATGCGCGCGGTCGGACCGCAGCAACCAGCCGTTTGCGCTGCTCGTGGTCGACCTCGACAATTTCAAGGTGATCAACGACACCCACGGCCATGCCGCGGGCGACGCCTGCCTGCAGCATTTCACGCTGATGGCCCAGACGCGGCTGCGGCCAGGCGATCTCCTGGCGCGGACCGGTGGTGATGAATTCTGTATCTTATTGCCGGCCTCCACGCTGCGCGAGGGAGCAATGATCGCTCGCCGCATAGTCGACGTATGCCGCGAGGACGCGGCCGGCTGCACCGGCAACGAGGTTCCGCTCTCGGTTTCGATCGGGGTTGCGCAGTGGACGCGGGAGGTCGGCGTTCCCGATCGGCTGACTGCGGCCGCGGACCATGCGCTCTATGTGGCCAAGAAAGAGGGCAGGGACCGCTATGCGGTCTACGAGCCGGCGCCGCCGCTTGCGCCGGAACTGACGCCCGTTCAGCGAGAGCCGGTGCGCCGCCTCGCCTGACAGCTAGTGGAGTGGATTTGACATTCGCTTCTCACCTAACCGCGAGTTCTCAGGCGAATGTCAAATCCAAAACTCCACTACAAAATCCATATCTGCCAGTGGTCCTTATAATTCTAACATTCGCAAAAGGTGGCCGCTGAGAAAGGCTGCGAATGTTAGAATTGGACCACTGGCTTGCCGCTTGATCGGTGTGGCAGCCTGTCGGCATAGTGCCGTTCATGACATTCCGTCTTCTGCTGATCGCGATCGGCGCGGTCGTGTTGTCGTCTCCAGCGTCAGCCGGGGGACCCGATCTCGCGGCGATCGCGCGCTCATCCGGCACGCCGGATATCCCGGGGCTGAAGATGGTCTGGCTCGCGCCATGGGGCGATGTCGAGAAGGCCCACCCGTGGGCGAACATCATCGTGCATCAGACCGAGGGTCCGGCGGGCTCAGCCCGTGGCGGCGCGCAGGCGCAATCGAAGAATCCGACGCGCCGCGGCGTCATGGTGTGGGTCGAGACCGACGGCACGGTCTACTGGGCGGTCGCCGACAACCTTGTGCCGACGCATACCGACGGCGCCGACCGCAACGACAACAAATACATCGACAACAGCAAGACCTATCACCAGGTCAACAAGGATACGTCCATCGGGGTGGAGTTCGCCGGCAATTACCCCGACGTCACGACCTCCGCAACCGATGCGCAGATCGCAGCATGGCGGATTCTGGTGAAGGTGCTGCGCGCGCGTTACCGCATTCCGCTCGATCACGTCTACGCGCATAACTGGATCGATTACAAGGACGCGCGCTACTGCGAGGGCTGCGCGCTCGCGACGCTGGCGAGGGAGTGGGGGGAGTAAGTGTTCCCCGGACGCGGCGCAGCGTGAAACGGTGCGCTAGTGTCCCGGTTCTGACATTCGTACCGTGTCGCGGAGAGTTCGTTTACGAATGTCAGAGCCAAAGGGACACTAGCAAATACAATCTTTAGTGCGGCTCGGGATTTGACATTCGCTAGCAAAACTAGCGGCTTCACCGAAGCGAATGTCAAATCCGCCGCACTAGTGATCCGGAGCCCATTTGTAAAGAAAAAGACCGTGGGTCCCGGCTCAGCATCGCGGCACCTTAGCGCGTCGAAGACGCGCGTGAACGCGCTTTTGGCGCCGCGCTGCATCCGGGACACGAGCGTGCATTAAACCGGCTGCGTCATCCAGTTCAGGAAGCGGCGGAGGGGACCCGGACGTCGCTCACGGCGCAGCTTCGGCAGCGGGCGATCCTCATCGTCGGCGCTGCAGAGTTTTGCGAAGTAGTCCAGGAACACCATGTCGTTCGGTTCAGTGAGGGTAAAACTCTCAGCCCCGACGAACACGGTGTAGTCGTAGAAGAACGGCCCGACGAACGGCACCACCGACGATGGCGTGGCGCGATCCTTGGAGATCACGAATCCGGATGGATCGAGCCCGTGGGCGATCATCGTCTGCTCAAGCTTCGGCAGCCTGCGCAGGAATTCGGCGGAAAAGTCGATGGTGGATTGCAGGACGATGGGCATGGCTGGGCCGGGCTGGTTTTGCGATGTGGCGTCGATCCCGAGTGCCGACACTGTCTTTGCTTGGTCGGGCGCCGTGCTCTGCCGGTTCACGGGCGTTCCGGCGGAAAGCCGGGAGCCATGCGCCCCGCTGCTTCGCCTTGGACAGGGCCGGCCCTTGCAATTTTCTTTGCAAACGCCCGGCGGATCAACACAATGTCGGCCAGTGTTCGTGGCGTTATGCCTAAGGCAATGGGCAGGCAGGACGCGGGTTAAGGAAAATGGCAATGTCAGGATCGCCTGTTCGACCGGCATCCACCTTCCGGCATTCGTTGCGGCTGCTGCCGGCCATGGCGCTATTGGCCTCTTCGGCGGCCTTCTCCGCCGAGGAGCCGAGCAAGCCGTTCCTGGAAAAGAACAGCTTTTACTTGTCGTCCGCCGGCTTTCGCATCCAGTTCGCCAACGATCCTGCCGGACAGAAGGCGCTACGCGCGCTGCCGCCGCGCCGCTTCGTCACCAACGGTGCCGGCGATGCGATGCGTTACCTTTATGCGGAGCCGCAGCATTGCGTCTGCATCTTCGTCGGCACCCAACAGGCCTATGACCGCTACCGCGCGTTGCTCAGCCAGCCGCTGAAGCCGACCGACAATGTGCCTGCCGATTACAAGACCCAGGCCGGCATATTGTTGAGCAATCAGCCGCTCCGGCAGAGCACGCGCGGCGATCCCACCAACCTGTCGGATTATCTCAGCACGCTTCGTTGAGCGGCCCGATTTCATCGAGGAGGCGGCGCCAACAAAAAAAGCCCGTCTCCGTTCCTCGGATGCTGCGCAGCGTGAAACGGTGCGCTGCTGATCCGGGGTCCAACGACGCAAGGGTCCCGGCTCTGCAGCGAATCGCCAATGCGCTGCGCTGCAGCCGGGACACGAACGCGAACGCCAACAAAAAAAGCCGGCGTTGCCGCCGGCTTCCTTGTCTCTGTTAGCTGTCTTCGCTGGTCAGGCGGCGTGCGCAGCTTCGAGCGCTGCAGCTTCCTGCCGGGCGATCGTGCCCTTGACGGCCGACTGCACCTTCTCGAAAGCGCGGACCTCGATCTGCCGCACGCGTTCGCGCGACACGCCGAATTCGGCGGCGAGGTCTTCCAGCGTCATCGGCTCTTCCGCCAGACGCCGCGCCTCGAAGATGCGACGCTCGCGCGGGTTCAGCACGCCCATGGCGCCGGTCAGCGCGTCGTGGCGATGATCGAACTCCTCGTGCTCGGCCATGATGGCTTCCTGACTGGGCGAGTTATCGACCAACCAGTCCTGCCATTCGCCGGCTTCGCCGTCGTCGCGGATCGGGGCGTTGAGCGAGGCATCGCCGCCGAGACGGCGGTTCATGTCGACCACGTCCTGATCGGTCACGCCAAGGCGCTTGGCGATCAGCTTCACCTGGTCAGGATGCAGATCGCCTTCCTCGAGGGCGGAGATCTTGCTCTTCGCCTTGCGCAGGTTGAAGAACAGCTTCTTCTGGTTCGCGGTGGTACCCATTTTCACGAGCGACCAGGAACGCAGGATGTACTCTTGAATCGAGGCCTTGATCCACCACATGGCGTATGTAGCGAGCCGGAACCCCTTTTCGGGTTCGAACCGCTTCACCGCCTGCATCAGGCCGACATTGCCTTCCGAGACGACCTCGGAGATCGGCAAGCCGTAGCCGCGATAGCCCATGGCGATCTTGGCCACGAGCCTGAGATGGCTGGTGACAAGTTGATGTGCCGCGTTACGATCGTCGTGCTCACGCAAGCGCTTGGCGAGCATGTATTCCTGCTCGGGTTCAAGCATCGGAAACTTGCGGATTTCGGCGAGGTAACGGGACAAGCCAGATTCTCCATTGAGAATCGGCAGGGTAGCTGTGCGGGCCATTCGTGCGCCCTCCACTAGGTTCAGGCCCCCGATAGCGGCGGGCCAGGCAGGCGGCTCCTTTGTTAAAGCCAGTCGCTCTGCGATGTTCCACGTTGGGTATTCAACGCAGGTGCAACATACACCAAACCGGACGCCCTTTGGAAGTTAAACCCCCGTCACGTTCCAGTGTGGCTGCCATAACTAATTGGCATATCAATACTTTTCTAACCACCTGCGTCATAGCGCCGCTTGGAGCGTCCCCTCCAAAAATCGCAAATCGGCCGGCAAATCCGAGTTCCACTCCAGAATCGCCCCTGTCCGGGGGTGCTCCAGGGCCAACAGGTATGCGTGTAGCGCTTGACGGTCGAGGGCCGCCAAAGCCGCCTGGCTCTGCGGGCCGAGATGCGTCGCCTTGGTCTTGAAGCCGGGGCCATAGACCATGTCGCCCATCAGCGGGTGACCGATGTGAGCCAGATGCACCCGGATCTGATGGGTGCGGCCGGTCTCGAGCTCGCAGGCAATCAGTGAGGCGACCGGCTTGCCGTCCGGCGCCACAAAAGTCTTCACGATCTCCCAATGGGTCACCGCGTGGCGGCCGCCTTCGCGCACCGCCATCTTTTCCCGCGCATGCGGGTGCCGGTCGATCGGCGCATCGACCGTGCCGCGCGAGCGGTTCGGGACGCCCCAAACAAAAGCGAGATAGCCGCGGCGCATCTCGCCCGTTTTGCCATGGTCGGCGAATTGCGCCGACAGCGACGTGTGCGCGGCATCGTTCTTGGCCACCACAAGAAGACCGGACGTATCCTTGTCCAGCCGGTGCACGATGCCCGGCCGCTTCACCCCGCCAATGCCGGACAGGCTGTCGCCGCAATGGGCAATCAGCGCGTTGACCAGCGTGCCGGTCTCGTGGCCCGCGCCGGGATGCACGACGAGGCCGGCCGGCTTGTCGATGACGACGAGGTCGTCGTCCTCGTAGACGATGTCGAGCGCAATATCTTCGCCTGATGGCTCCGCGGCGACCGGTTCCGGCACGTCGATTGTGATCGTATCGCCCGGGCCGACATGATAAGCGGGATCGCGGACGGGCGCGTTCTTCACCGCGACCTGACCGGCCAGGATCAGCGCCTTCAGACGCGACCGCGACAGCTCACTCAGGCGAGTGGCCAGCACGCGGTCGAGCCGGGGCGATCCCTCGCTACCCTCGACAATGACTTCCAGCCTTTGACCGTTACTCAAAATCTGTTCCAAAGTGCAAAATGACCGAGACTGTTGCGAGCGAACCAACCCCCGAACAGGCCGCGTTATTCGCGCGGGTGCGGCGCCTGATGCTGATCGCCGGCCTCACCACCGGGCTTGCGATTGCCGCCGTTCTGGTCGCCATCGGCTATCGTCTTTTCAAGGTCGAGGGAAGCGCCAATCCGGCCGAGATCACGGCCATGCTGCCCAAGGCGGCGAAGATCGTCTCGACCGCCGTCACCGCCGACCGGGTGGTGGTGACGCTCGATATCAACGGAGCGACCGAAATTCGCACCTTCGATGCGCATACGCTGAAAGCGACGGGACGGCTGCGGTTCATGAACGAGCCGTGATATTTTGCACCCGCGCCTGCGGGCGGAGCGGCTAACCCCGGTCGTCATGGCCGGGCTTGCCGCCTTCGCTAAAGCTTCGGCGGCCGAGTGAGCTCGTGGCCCCGGCGTAGCCTTGGCGGAGACGGGACCCGGCCATCCACGTCTTTGTCACATCAAGGCAAGAAGACGTGGCTGCCCGGCACGAGGGCCGGGCATGACAGTTGGCAAAGACCGTAAACCAGAAGCGCAAACCCGCCTTGCCGTGGCCCCGTTTCGAGGCTATTCCCTTGGGCCTCACGCTCCCTTCGTCTAGCGGTTAGGACGCGGCCCTCTCAAGGCTGAAACAGGGGTTCGATTCCCCTAGGGAGCGCCAAACTACGCCCTTCGTGCGGCTTTGATCGTCTCCCCGACTGACAACTGGCCCCGATCTAAACTCCCCTTTCCGTCTTGCTTGCCGAGCACGCAGCGCCATGCCGCGAGGCGCTCGGCCGGATGCTGTTTCATCCACTCGGCCATTTGCGGCGCGCCCATCAGGCAGGACTGGATCGAGACGTCGGCGAAGTCCGAGGTGGTGACGGTCTGCTCGCTGCAATCCGCGGGCGCGGCGAGACTGCAGAGCACAGCGATCACCTTGATCATGAGAACACCCCGTTGCCGGGATAGGCATAGGCATCGCCGCCGCGCGTTGCTTGAACGACCCGTGCTTCATCCCTCCGCTCGCTGACTGGAACAGCCGACGGGAAAACACTGTCGTATATCGCGCGGGCTTCCCGAATGAGACGGATTCGCTCCCGCTCCCGCTTCGGCACAAATTGAACGACCTCACCCATGTTTGACTCCAATAAGATGTCGATCATCATTTAATATGATGGATGTCAGTCATTGATGTAAGTCGTGGGCGCAGGTTTGGAAGCCCTTGCAGGTGGTCAAGAAGGCGTGACGCAGACTTGATGCTGAAAAGAAATCGTCTGATGGAGAGCCAAAATGCGGAAGATCGTTCTGCGCATTCTCGGTGCGCTGGTGATTGTCTCTTTCACCAGCCAAATGGCCGGCGCGGCGGCACGTAGCGAACGGAAGGTCGTGCGGGCTCCCGCTCATGCCGCCCCAGTTTCGCGAGGCACATGACGCGGCGCCAAGGGATTTCGCGCCAAGGTTCGTCGCGCCGAATGCTGCGCCAGGGGTCGGCAGCAAATCCTGCGACATACTCTGGTGCTACCAAAACTGACCGGCGCGGTTCGAACTGGCTGGGGCGCCTTCGTTTGTCCGACTGGACTGCAGAAAGTTGAGGGTTCGGCACTCGCCCGTTCGCCGCGCGTGGAGACCTGTCTTGTCGGTCGTCCGAACCAGCTGATTCATCAAGCGTTATCCATTCCGCGCGCCTTGGATTTGCCAGCGCTGTTGTAGAAGCGCGACAGCCGATTCAGCAGGGAACTGCTACGCAGAGGGCGTTCAATTCCGTTTCGTTTTATTCGGTTTTCAAGTTGGAAGGCCCCATTTTCATGAACAAGTCCGTGATCATCGCCGCAACCTTTGCAGCCTTCTCAGCCTTGTTGGCGGCGCCTGCCGGAGCCGCCGATTTGCCGGTCAAGGCCGCTGCTCCCGTATCGGTCTGGAATTGGACCGGCTTCTATGTCGGCGGCAACGTCGGCGGCGGCATGACCTCGTCGGGCTTCACTGATCCGTGCTTCTATTGTTCGTCGGCGACGCCAACCGGTGGGTTTTTCACCGGCGGCGTGCAGGCCGGCTACAACTATCAATTCGGCAACGGTCTGGTCGGCATCGAGGCCGACGTCAATGGCAACTCCGGCTTCAAGAAGTCAGTCATCGGCGGCGGTGACCAAACCGCCATGACCGTCGGCGCCAACGCGGATGTCAGTGGAACGATCCGGGTCCGTGGCGGTCTCGTCGTCAACAACACGCTGTTCTACGCGACCGGCGGCGCCGCCTGGGCGGACGTCAGACAGACGGGCACCGACTTCAACAACAATATTCACTCGGTGAACTTTGGCGTTCCGACCGGAATTACCGCCAACGCCAGCGGCGTTGTTTGGGGTGGCGTGATCGGCGCGGGCTTCGAGTATGCGCTCGCACCGCATTGGACGTTTGGCGGCGAATTCCTTCACACCGTGTATGCGGACCGAGACGCCAATATTTTGTTTGCCAACGGCACCAATGGGTGCGGAAACTTTACGCCCCGACCGTCGACAAATTGCGTCATCCGCGAGCAGCTGACGACCGACGTCGCGCGAGTGAGGTTGACTTATCGATTTGGCGACGAGGCAACGCAGGCCTATGAACCGGCTGCCGCGATGTACCGGAAGGCGCCGGCGGCCGCGGTTTACAGCTGGACCGGCTTTTATCTCGGCGGCAACGTCGGCGCGGGTATGGCTGCTTCGGCTTTCACTGATCCTTGCTTCTATTGTTCAAACGCGACGCCAACCCGCGGCTTTGTCACCGGCGGTGTGCAGGCCGGCTACAACTATCAATTCGGTAACGGCCTCGTCGGCATCGAGGCCGACGTCAACGGCAACAGCGGGTTCAAGGGCTCCGTCCTCGGCGGCGACGATTTCGAGACTGCGATGGCGGTTGGCGTCAAGGCCGATACCAGCGGAACGATCCGCGGCCGGGCCGGTGTGGTCGTGAACAATGCGCTGGTTTATACGACAGGCGGCGTGGCCTGGGCCGACGTCAGACAGACGGGTGTCGATTTCTTCAACACTGGCGCCAAACTTGGCCTTCCGACCGGAATGACCGCCAACGCCAGCGGCGTTCTCTGGGGTGGTGTGATCGGTGCCGGCGTCGAGTTTGCGGTGGCCCCGAACTGGACCATTGGCGGCGAGCTCCTTCACACCGTGTACCAGGACCGTGACGCCAACATTTTTGATCCGGGCCGGAATGGGCCCAACGCGTGCAACAGTAACCCGGCCACCAACTGTGTCATCCGCAACCAGCTGACGACCGACGTTGCCCGCATCAGGGCCAACTACAGGTTTGGCGGGCCCGCGGGCGCAGATCCTTCGGCCTACGCACCGGTCACGACGGCTTACAACTGGACCGGCTTCTATGTCGGTGGCAACCTCGGTGGAGGCATGGCCGCCTCGCGATTCGACGATCCGTGCTTCTTCGGAGGGTGTTCGTCGGCAAGGCCAACCCGCGGCTTCTTCACCGGCGGTGCCCAGGTCGGCTACAACTATCAATTCGGCAGAGGGCTGGTCGGCGTCGAAGTCGACGTCAACGGCAACAGCAATTTCAAGAGCTCCGTGATCGGGGGCGATGACTCGGTCGCCGAGACCGTCGGTCTCAGGGCGGATACCAGTGGTACGATCCGGGCCCGCGGTGGTCTGGTTGTGAACAATGCGCTGGTCTATGCGACAGGCGGCCTTGCCTGGGCGGATGCGAGGCAAACGGGTGTTCAATTCAACAATTTGACTGGTGCGGGCTTTGGCCAGCCGACGGGCGTGACCGCTAATTCGAGCGGCGTGATCTGGGGCAGCGTCGTCGGCGCGGGCGTCGAGTTTGCGCTCAGCCCGAACTGGACGGTGGGCGGCGAAGTCCTGCACACGATGTATGGAGACCGCGACGCAACTATTCTCAATCCGAACGGGACCAGCGCGTGCAATTCCTCGGTTCCGGCTACCAACTGCACCATCCGCAACCAGCTCACCACCGATGTCGCGCGCATTCGCTTCAATTACAGGTTCGGTGACACCGTCGTTGCCAAATACTGACCTCAAATTTCGCAAAATCGCGAAAAAGCCCCGGCATCGTCCGGGGCTTTTTTGTGTGCTTTCACCTGCGGCTGTGACCGACAGAAATTTTATTCTGATGCGGGGACGCGGCCAGCCGGAACCGGCAACTTCATTGATTCTACTGGTTTCTCGCCATTCGCTTGAGCGACAGTGATTCATCGAAAGGCCAGCGCAACCGTGACTGGCGTTTCCCCCATCCCCGCTTTATAGTTTCGTCACAAGTGGTTGGATGATCATGACTTCACGCAGATCAGGTTTCCTCGCCTTCGCCCTGACCTTGGCCGCGCTCTGTTTCGGTGCGCCGGCGGCGCAGGCGCAATCGAATCCTGTGCCCTATTGGACCGCGGCCTGGCCAAGTGGCTTCGGCTCTGGTTTCAGCGCGGGCCAGAGCGCGAACAGCTACACCAGCCTGTCGGGCCTGATGTCGTTTGATGGCAACTCGGTCTCCGCGGGCGGCAGCTTCTCCTCACGCTACGACCTGCCGAACGGCTGGTTTGTCGGCAGCGAACGCGGCGGCGCGGCGTTGAACGGTTTTAGCGGCACATCGTGGGGCAACATGCCCGGTCTCGCCTATGAAGGCACGCAAGTCGGCTACAATTTCAAGAATCTCGACGTGCCGGTCTCCATCTATGCCGGCTTCGGCACATTGAAATACAGCAATCCGATCGGCAGTCCCTTTGCCGGATTGGACTCCAACTCCGCAAACAACGCGCAAGGCTATAGCGCCCATGTCGGCGTCGAACTGCGTCCCACCTCGAATCTGAGCGTGTCATTCGGGGCGGGCTTCGCCCAGCAGCCGCAATATGACAGCGGCATCAGCGCGCTCACGTCGCCTGCGGTTTCACCGCTCGCGCTCAGCGGACGTCGCTAGGGGCGGCTGCACGCCGTTCAAAACCGAAATCTTCATCGCGAAAAGCTGGAAGTGGCCTGAGGCGAGTGCGCTCCGCGTTATTTCGGCTTGCCGAGTTCAGCGACCATGGATGCGAAGAACGGATCATCGCAAAAGATGTAGTTTTCGCAGACAAGCCCATTGCGGGTTTGCACACGGTCGCAGCCGGTGAATTCGAAGCGGCCGTCCGGTCCCGTGCCCGTCGCGATCCAGCGCACGAAAGTAAAATCTCCCGACACGGCATGCTCGGGCACGCTGAGACGAAAGTCGGGACACACCATCAGCATCGTCTCGATCACTTTGGCATAGTTGGACGCGCCACGAACGACGCCGATCGGCCGCGGCCAATAACCCACGACGTCTTCGGTCAATGAGCCGATCACTTTCGAGGCATCCGGACTACTCCAGAATGCCTTGAACGCATCCACGCTCCAGTGGCGGCCGGGTTGGGCAGCTCTGAGCTTCTCCATCGCGTCCTCCCTCGCAAGATGTCGCGAGAAAGAATAAGCGGCGCATGTTCGAAGCGCGATTACCGGAGGGGTAAAGAGCGCCGTTCCGTCGGAGCGGAGAGAGACCGGCGCTGGCATCCACTGTGCCCTCATTTTTTCGAGGGATGAAAAGGATGCATGGCTCGGGCGCGGAGCGTCGCGGCGGAAGGTGGCTTGCTTCTTATCGTCCCGACGGGCGTGAGGGGGCCAAGTACAGTGAGCGCGGGAGGTCTGCTCCCTCTCCCCTTGTGGGAGAGGGTTGGGGTGAGGGGTTCAGGTCCATCGAGAGAAAGCAACCCCTCACCCGGATCACATCTCACGATGCGATCCGACCTCTCCCACAAGGCCACAAGGGGAGAGGTGAAGCAGAGAACGCCCAAAGTCTGAGCCGAAAGCGCGCCGATTCCGGTTGCCAAGGGCCAAAACAGGCGCGATCCTCAAAGGACAAAGGGGCCGAAAACAGGTCTTTGGTCGGGAGGAACACATGACGGCATTGAACAGGCGTGCCTTTGTCACGGCAGCCGCGGGCGCCATCGCTGCCCCCTATCTGTCCCGCAAAGCCTTTGCGGACGATACGCTCAAGATGCGCTGCTCGCTCGACACCGCGCCCTCGCACCCGCGCAACCAGGCGATATCGGATTATCTCGGCAAGCTCGAAGAGGCGAGCCAGGGCAAGATCAAGGGCGAGCTGTTTCAGTCCGGGCAATTGTTTGCCGATCTCAACGTCACCAAGGCGCTGCTTCAGGGACAGGTCGACATGGCCTCGCCCGGCACCTGGACCATGACGGGGCTGGTGCCCGATGTCGATTTCTGCCAGTTGCCCGCGCTCTATAGCCCCGCAGTCGAAGTGTATCGCCGTTGCAGCGACGGCGCGCCGGGCGACCACGTCAACAAGCAGCTCGAGGCCAAGCTCCGTTCGCATATCCTCGGCCACTGGCTCGAGCTCGGCAACGAGAACTGGTACTCGACCAAGAAGGAAATCCGCACCCTCGACGACCTCTCGGGGCTGAAAATCCGCAGCCCCGGCGGCGCCGGAATCTCCTGGCGTATCACCTTCGTGCACGCCATCCCCAACGTGACGCCATGGCCGAACGTGCCGCTGGCGCTGTCGCAAGGCACCTTCGACGGCTTTGTCTCGAGCGATGAGAGCGTCAATTCAGCAAAACTCTACGAGGCCGGCGTCAAGTATTCCTACGCGGATCATCAGTTCTACGCCAACTACATCCCGATGGTCAGCGACGCCTTCTGGTCCAAGCTCGGCGAAGCCGACCGCAAGCTGATGCGCGATGTCTGGCAGGCCAACGTCGGACGTTATCGCGAGATGTCGGCGAAATCGCAGGCCGACGCGCGCAAGACCATGCAGGCGAATGGCGTGACCTTCGTCGATCCGTCGCCGGATCAGGTGGCGGCCGATCGCAAGCGCATGATCGCCGCGCAAGCCGATCTCATCCGCGACACCAAGCTGTCGGCGGAGATCGTCAAGCTTGTCGACGACACCGTCGGCAGCCATAGCTGATGTGGCGGATTTGACATTCACTTCGGTGGGGCCGCGAATGCTTAAGGCGAATGTCAAATCCAAGCCACATCAGAAAACCGATATTTGCTAGTGTCCCTTTGGTTCTGACATTCGCAAAGAGTGAGCCGCAACATGATGCGAATGTCAGAACCGGGACACTAGTATATGGCAAACGGAAGTTCGCCGTTGCGCGATACCTGGTGGGACAAGGCCGAGCGGTTTCTGATCGGTCTGCTCGGCCTTGCCGCGATGATCGTCGGGCTGGTGCAGGTCGTCGGGCGTTACGTCGCGCCGCGCTACGCGATTTCCTGGGCAGAAGAAGTCATCGTCTATCTCGTCGTCTGGGGCATCATGCTGGCGGCCTCGCAACTCGTGCGCACCGACAGCCATGTGCGGCCTGATCTGGTGCTTCGCGCCGTCTCGCCGCGTGTGCAGCGCTGGATGGAAGTGGCCAATTGCATCGTCGCGCTCGCGTTTTGCATCGGCCTTGCCTGGTATGGCTGGAGCATCGTCGAGACCTCCTGGATGCTGGATGAGCGCTCGTCCTCCGACGTGCAGTTTCCGATGTGGCTCTATTCGGCCGCAGTGCCATCAGGTGCGCTGTTGATGTCGGGCCGTTACGTGATCCGGCTCTATCGCTATCTCTTCGCCTTTGATCCTGCGACCATGACGGTCGGCCATATTCCCGAACACGAGCGCGGCGCTGGCGGCGCGACTCTTATGCTGCCGGACTAGCCCATGATGGTGATCCTGTTCCTGGTGCTGTTTTTCGGCCTGCTCGCCGCGGGCATGCCGATCTTCCTCGTGCTCGGGCTTTGCGCGGCCATTCTTTATATTGCGTCCGGCGAGCCGCTGATCGGCGTCGCGCAGGTCATCATCGATCACCTCAATTCGCCGACATTGATGTCGCTACCGCTGTTCGTGATGGCGGCGACCTTCATGCGCCATGGCGGCGTTGCCAAAGCGCTGGTCGATCTGTCGGCGGCCTGGCTCGGCGGTATCAGGGGTTCGCTCGGGCTTGTCACGGTCGTCGCGTGCACGCTGTTTGCGGCGATCTCGGGCTCGTCGGTCGCGACGGCCTTGGCCATGGGCACGATCCTGCTGCCGGCCATGATCGAAAAAGGCTATCCGCGCAGCTTTGCATTAGGGGTGGTCGGCGCGTCCGGCACGATCGGCATCGTCATTCCGCCGTCGCTTGCGCTGATTTTGTACGGCATCGTCGCCGAACAATCCGTGCCGCGGTTGTTTCTCGCCGGCGTGTTGCCGGGCCTGTTGCAGGCCGCCGTGTTCTTCGCCTGGGTCTGGTACGACGCGCGGCGGCGAAAGTTTCCGGTCGAGCCGACGTTGCCGATAGCCGAACGCTTTCGCGTGACAGCGCGGGCGATCCCGGCGCTGATCGTGCCGGCGATCGTGCTGGTCGGCATTTACGGCGGCGTCGTCACGGTGACCGAAGCCGCCGCCATTGCCGCCGTTGTATCGTTGCTGGTGAGCCTGATCTACTATCAAGGCTTCCATTGGTCGGAGACGCTATGGGTGGTAGCTGACGCGCTGAAAAGCGCTGGCGCGATCATGCTGATCGTCGCCACGGCCTTGGCGTTCGGTCACTGGATGACGGCCTCAGGCGTTCCGGCCGAACTCGTCAAATGGGTGCTGGCGCAGCACATGGCACCCTGGCAGTTCCTGCTCGCGATCAACGTGCTGCTGCTGGTGCTCGGCTGTTTCCTCGAGGTGATCGCGACGCTGCTGTTGGTGCTGCCGATTCTCGCGCCGGTGTTGCCCGCGCTCGGCGTCGATCCTGTGCACTTCTCGATCATCTTCACCCACAACATGGAGATCGCGCTGGTTCACCCGCCTGTCGGGTTGAACCTGTTCGTGCTGTCGACGATCTCGCATGCGCCGATCGGCGAGGTCGTGCGCGGCGTGCTGCCGTTTTTGCTGTTGCTGCTGACGGTGCTGATGATCATCACCTATGTGCCGGCGCTCACGATGTGGCTGCCGCACCTGGTCTACGGGAATTAGAGGCTTGCGTCGTCGGGCAAATCACTTCTAGAAGCCTCGCGCCGTTTATCTGAGAAGAGCACGACTGAGTATTTTCGTCATTGCGAGCGACAGCGAAGCAATCCAGTTCTTTTTAGTCTGGATTACTTCGTCGCTTGCGCTCCTCGCAATGATGTTGCCGCCTTGCTCACGCCACCTCGCGCGCGTTACCGGCCTCGGGTTCGGCGCCCTGCGTTGAGCTCTGCGCCATCTCCTTGGCGAGCGCGGTGGCCGCGACATAGTCGGTCTTGCCGGAGCCGAGCAGCGGCACCTTGTCGACGACGCGAATGTCGGCGGGCACGGCAAGTTCAGGCGCGCCCGACGCCTTGGCCTGGCGCTGCACCGCGGCGCGGTCGGCGTCCCTTTGCGTCGTCAGCAGCACGATGCGCTCGCCCTTGCGCTGATCGGGGATCGACACGGCGACCGACGTCGCCTGCGGCCACAGCGCGCTCGCCATGGATTCGACGACCGACAGCGAGACCATTTCGCCGGCGATCTTTGCAAAGCGCTTGGCGCGGCCCTTGATGGTGATGAAGCCGCCGGCATCGATCGCAACAATGTCGCCGGTGTCGTGCCAGCCTTCCGGCAGCGGCTCGAGCACGCCCGGATTTTCGGCGCGGAGATAGCCGAGCATCACGTTCGGGCCGCGCACCGACAGCCGCCCGCCGTCCTCGATGCCCGGGACGGGATCGAGGCGCGCTTCCATCAGCGGCGAGAGACGCCCCACAGTGCCGGGACGGTTCGCCATCGGCGTATTCATCGCCAGCACCGGCGCGGTTTCGGTCACGCCGTAGCCTTCGAGAATGCGGATGCCGTAACGCTCCATGTAGATCTGCCGCGTGCGGTCCTTCACCGCTTCCGCGCCGGCGAGCACCAGCCGCAGCGTGCGGAAGTCGTAAGCGTGCGCGGAGCGCGCGTAGCCGGCGAGGAAGGTGTCGGTGCCGAACAGGATCGTGGCGCCGGTCTGGTAGATCAGCTCCGGCACGATTCGGTAATGCAGCGGTGTCGGATACATGAAGATCGGAATGCCGGCGAGCAGCGGCATCATCATGCCGCCCGTCAATCCAAACGAATGGAACACCGGCAGCACATTGAACACCCTATCGTTGCCGTTGGCATCGACGCGCGCCAGCGCCTGCGCCGCGTTGGCGAGAATGTTGCGGTGTGACAGCACGACGCCCTTGGGCGTGCCTTCCGAGCCCGATGTGAACAGCACAACGGCGGGATCGTTGGCCTCGCGCGACACGCGTGGTGCAACGCCTGCCAAAAGGCCCGCCACCTTGTCGGCAACGCCGATCTGGGCGCGGATGTCTTCGAGATAGACGACCTTTGCATCGCTTTCGATCGCGGCAATGAGTTTGTCGAGCTTGCCTTTCTCGATGAAGGACTTCGAGGTCAGAACGGTCTTGACCTGCGCGGCCTTCATCGCCGACTGCACGTTGGTCGGGCCGGCGGAGAAGTTCAGCATCGCCGGGACACGGCCGACGGTCTGCAGCGCCATGAAGACGACGGCGACGCCGGCCGAGTTCGGCAACAGCACGCCGACGTTCTCGCCGACCGTTGTGCCTTGCTCGAGCTTGCGGCTCAAAACCTGCGCGCCAAGAATCAGCTTGCGGTAAGTCAAACTGGTGCCGAGCGCGTCCTGAAGGACGGGCTTGCCGGTGTCGCGATCGCGCCAGGCGTGGGCAAGGCCCTGGAACAGGGTCTGATCCAGCATCGAGTTCTTGACCATGGCGTCGATCATGACGTCCTGCAACGCGCTGCCTGCCGCATTGCGGCGCGCCTTGCCTTTCAGCGCAGGGTCGATCTCGAGCTTTATCGGCGGCAGGATCGAGATCGTCACCTTGGGGAACCAGTTACGCTTGATCTCGCCGTTCTTGAGATAGCTGAGAGGCGAGCGCTGCGCGCCCTCGATGCGCACCGGCACTACGACCGCATCGGCCTTGTCGGCGATCATGGCGGTGCCGTCATAGACCTTCATGAGCGAGCCCGAGACGGTGATGCGCCCTTCCGGGAAGATCACGACCGGCTCGCCGGCCGCGACCAGCTTGATCAAGTCGCGCGCGGCAAGTGGCTTGGACGGATCCATGGTGTAGTGACGGATCTGCCGCAGGAACGGCTTAGCCCACCAGGCTTTCGCAATACCGGTATCGACCGCGAAGCTCGCATCGATTGGCAAGACGGCGTGCAACAGCGGGCCGTCGATCAGGCTGACATGGTTGGGCGCAATCAGCGTGCGCGTGCCGGGCGAGGGGAGGTTTTCAAGCCCTCTCACCTCGACCCGAAAGGTCGCGCGGAACAGCAGCGCGCCGAAATCGCGCACGCCTTCCTTGCCCCATTTGCTGAGCACAAAGTAAATCGAGCCGAACGAGGCCATCGCAAGACCGAAGAAGATCCAGGCGATCGAGAGACCACGCGCCTGGAGAGCTGCGACGAACAGCGAGCCGACCACCATGAAGCCGGCTTGCAGGATATTGCCTGCAGCGATGACGCGCGCGCGTTCGGAAGGCGCCGACCAGGCCTGCACGGCGGCAAAGGACGGCACGACGAACAGGCCGCCGCCAAAGGCGAAGATCGCGAAATCAGCGATCAGGCGCAGACCGGCGAACGAAGAGATGAACGCCGCCGGCGTGATGCCGGATCCGGTCGTGGCGTGGCCGATTGCCCAGGCGAGGTCGAGGCCGGTGATGCCCATGACGATCGCGCCGATCGGCACCAGCGCCAGATTCGGGCGCACATGAGACAGTTGCGCGGCAAACAGCGAACCGACCGCAATGCCAATGGCAAAGATCGCAAGGCACAGCGTCACCACCGCTTCGGTGCCGCCGACGATATCCTTGATCAGAGCGGGCAACAGCGACAGCACGACCGCGCCGGCGAGCCAGAACCACGACACGATCAGCATGCCATCCCAGAGCCGCGGTTCGGCATAGAGCGATTTCAGAAGGCGGATGGTCGAGGTCCAGGGATTGGTCGTGATGGCAAGATCATTCGCCGACGGCGTCGTGTGCGGGATGCGCGAGGCGAATGCCCACGACAGCAGCGCGAGCAGCATGATGGCCGAGGTGACCCAACCCATATGGCTCGAACCGGAGACGAGCAGGCCGCCGGCGATGGTGCCGATCAGGATCGCCATGAAGGTCGCGCCTTCGACCAGCGCGTTGCCGGTCGCAAGCTCGCCGACCGACAACTGGTCCGGCAGCATCGCGTATTTCACCGGGCCGAACAGCGCCGCGCAGACTCCGAACAAGCCCAGCGCGACGAACAACAGCGGTATCGAATGCAGGAAAAATCCGGCGGAGGCAAATGCCGCGGCGAAGATTTCCGCGAACTTGATCCGCCGCGCCACGACGCCCTTGATGTATTTGTCGGCGAGTTCACCGCCGAGACCGGAAAGAATGAAGAAGGGAAAGATGAAGACGGCGCCGGCGACCGTGACCAGCGCATCGCCGTGTCCGGTCGTTGCACCATAGAGCAGCATGATGACAAGCGCGTTCTTCAGAACGTTGTCGTTGAGCGCGGCGCAGAACTGGGCCCAGAACAGCGGCGCAAAGCGGCGCGACGACATCAGATCCTTGATCATAGGCGCTTCCTGTTGTGGCAGTGAAATTGTAGCACGAAGGCTTTTGGGAGACGAATGAAGTATCGGGTGAAGGTATGACGGTTTGACGGGGTTTCAGGTTCGGTCGGAGTTCAGCAATTTCTCGGTCCTCGCTTCCTCGATCCGGTTGATCATCCGATTGCCCTCGTGAAGATCGCGAAGTGTCTTGGCGAGCGTAAAGCAGGACTGGACCACCATGCCCATGCCCATGGCGAAATAGGCCCGAATCCACCAGTCGAGCGGAAGCGCGAAAACGCCGCCACCAACCATCAGGACAGATGTCGCGAAGGATATGTATGAAAAGTTGACCCAGGCGCTGGTCGGTCGATCAAGTTGGGTGAGATGCTGTGACATGGTAGGTCCTTTGTTAAAGATTGGAGTGGGATTCGATCAGTTGCGAAACTTCGCATCCGGCCTCGGCACGAAGCCTTGCCAGGACGTCGCGCGCGCGAACGTGCGTCGCCTCGCCGAAGCCGGCATCGGCGAGGTGTTCGATCAGTTGCCCGGCCGGCGGCGCCAATTCCTGCCGCACGGCACGGGCGTCGTGATTGTCGGCTTCGACCTTGGCCAGCGCGGCTTCCGCCTCGCTGAAGCGATCGAGACCACTTTCGGACGCATGCGTCGTGGCGGCGAGCGCGTTGCCGATGCGGGCGAGCCGGCGTCCGCGGTCGAGCTCCGACAGCCGGTGCCGCTGCGCTTCGACTTCGCGGCGGGCCAATGCGATCTCGGCCGCAAAACGTTGCGAAGCCCGCTCCGAGGCGGTGATGTCGGAAATCATTGCCGCGATGGCTTCGGCAGCCTGCGTGGCAAGATCGTCGCGGCCGGCGCGTAGCGCAGCGATCGCTCGCTGCTCGAGGTCGTCCTTCTTCGCGACCAAGGCCTGACGGCGGCTCGCTTCCCGCGCCTCCTCCGCCATCGCGACCGCGAGTGCGCGGCGAGCAAGGGCGTGGGCGTGATGGGCGGCCGTGATCGAGCGTTCCAGGTTCGCCATTGGCGAGGACGCGGGAGGCTGCAGGCCGTTCAATACGTCAAACAAGCGGGTGAGAAATTCGCGCATTTGCCTCAACTCACGTCAAATGGTTCAGGGAGCGGAAGGGAAACAGGCACCAGCGGTGCGACGTGTTCTGCGACGATGCCGGTGCGTGCCGCCTGGTGTGGAGTTTGCTGAGGCTCGCCGTGGCGTGGCGATCGGACAAGACGCCGGCGACGTCGCAGGCAGCCGCGATCCGATCGATCGGGGCCGTCACGGTCCGGACCATCCGCGCGATCGGGGCCGTGACGATATGGACGAGGATTTTGCCGAAGCCGGCCGCCAGCGCATGCGCGTCGCCGACAAAGGTCAGGGCCAGATTCTCTACAAGGACCATTTGCATCTTTGGGCTCTCCGGGTTAATTTGAACATCGTTCAAGTATGGATAGATCGAAAATGAACAATGTTCAAGTAGAATCTTTGCGCGATGCAAAAAAAAGTCGGAGGCGGGTCCTGATGCTGGACACCGCCCGGCGGATCATCGCTACTAAGGGATTGATTTTCCTTAAGGTTCGGGATGTGGCCGAGGCCGCCGAGTGCTCGATCGGCAGCGTCTATAATGAGTTTGGGGACTTTGACGGCCTGATCCTGACCATCAACCGCGAGACCGTTTCCCGCCTCACCGAGAGGCTAGGGGCCGTCCCGAGCGCCGATGCGCGTGCCCAGCTGCATGGCCTGGCTCAAGGCTATCTCGAATTCGCGAGCCAGAACGCCAATCTGCTGAGGTCGTTGTTCGAGCACCGCATGGAGAACGACAAGCCTTTCCCCGAGGACATTCTCAATATGGTGATGGAGGCGTTCGCGCTGATGCACAAGCCGCTGGTGCGGCTGATGCCCGAGCGCGATCCGGCCGAGGTTGCGCTGATTGCGCGGACCTTGTTCTCGGCCGTGCATGGCATCATCTCGCTCGGGCTCGAAGAGCGGATGGTCGCGGTGCCGCCGGAAAAGCTGCGCCAGCAGCTGGCGCAATTCGTCGACGCGCAGCTTGCCGGATTGGGGGTGCGGGAGAAGCGTTAGGTTGCTTAAGCGCGGTCGGATTTCGTGCGGCTCTTGTTGAGCAGCAGATAGAGCGCGCGGGGGTTTGTCGTCAGATAGCGCCAGAACAGACGGCGCGGCTCGAGCCAGATGCGCCACACCCATTCGAGGCCGGCATCCTGCATCCAGCGCGGCGCGCGGCGGCGGCTGCCGGACAGGAAATTGAACAGCCCGCCTGATGTCTTGATGACACCGACCCGGGTCAGGCGCTGGGTGAATTCGGCGACAAAGGCCTGCTCGTAAGGCACGCCGAGCGCCACCCACAAATAATCTGGCGCCAGCCCGTTGATCTCATCGACCTTGGCCCGCAACGCGTCGCCGCGGAGATAGCCGTGGCAATGCCCGATGATCCGCAAGCGCGGATACATCGCGCGCACTTTGGCGACGGCGGCGGCGTTTTCAGCCTCATCCGCGCCGAACATATAGAAGGTGAGGCCTGCCGCTTCCGCCTTGCGGGCGACGACGTGAAACAGATCCGTTGTGGCGACCCGTTCGGGCAACGGCAGTGGCGATTTCAAACGCGACACCGCGACCAGCGGCTGACCGTCGGCATTGATGAGATCGGCTGAACGGAACAACTGGTCGGTCATCGGTTCAGTGGAGCAGCGCGCCAGCACTTCGCCGTTGGCGGATGTCAGATACAGCGGCCGGGCGAGTTGACGCTGCGGGAAAACCAGGTTGATCATGAAATCGGCGGTCTGCTCGAGATCGAGCACGGCGATGCGCAGACCTCCCAGCGTAATTCTGGGGATGCTCGCCGTAGCGGCCCGGCCGACCGGATTTGCGCGCCGCTCAAGCATATTGCCGGTTCCGATGCGGCGTGGCGGCAGCCGGTTGAAGCTCGTTGATGATCACGCCGACCAACTTGCGCTCGGCGCCGCTGAGTCCTGCGATGATATCGTCCATGCAGCCGTCGATATCGAAACTGGCCGACAGCATCGCGATCAGCCCGTCGGCGACATCGATCAACTTGCGGCCTTCCGCGCCGAAGGGTAGCGCCGGGCCGTCGACGATGACGAGATCGTAGTCGCCGCTGGCGCGCGCCTGCGCGATCGCCTTTCGAATGGCGTCGGTAGCGCCCGGACCGATGGCCGGCAAGACCTCGATGCCGTTCCTGGTCTTGATCGCACGCTCGGCCTTGCCGCCGATGCGGAGCCAGCTTCGCTTCGACTCGGCCTTATGTGCGCCTGCGAGCTTGTTCGAGAGCGCACGGCGTTCCGGGTCGGCGTCGATCATCAGCACCCTGGCGCCATCGCGGGCCGCGGCCAGCGCAACGTTCAAGGTGACGATGCTTCGATCCCGGCCCAGGCCCTGGCCGATCACCGCGAGCACGGGCGCGACATTCGCGGCCGAGCGCCGCGAGAGTGCCTCGCGCATGTCGCGCATCGCGTTGGAAAACGTCGTCTGCGGGACGCCGGCCCGCAAGGTCGGCCAGCCCAGCCGCGTCAGATCGGGGAAACCGCCGGTGGCGAGAATGCCGCCGAGCGTCCGGATGACATCGGATTCCTGCAACCGCGCGATGCCGGGCTTTTCTGCCGGAGGCGGCGGCCTCGTCTCGGCCGTCTTCGGCGGACGCGCCGGCGCCTCGGGGTCGGGCAGCGGGCGCGCTCGTTGCTCTGAAGCGGCCTCCGCGGATTCGGAGGACAACAGCTCCACGCCTGCAAACCAGCTCGCGGCGGCGAGGCCGCCAAGAACGAGGCCGATCGCCGCCATCAGGCTCATGCCCGGCGGGAAGGAGCGACGTTGCGGTACCGTGGCTTCGCCGATGATGCGCGCGTTCGAGGTGTTGAGGCTTTCCTGCTCCTCGGTTTCGCGCGACCTTTTGAGGAACGATTGATACACGTCGCGGCCCGCCTCGACGTCGCGTTCGAGTTCGCGAAGCCGCACCGAGGCCTGGCTGAGTTGCACGCTCTGACGCTTCTGCGCTTCCACGGCGCGGGTGAGCGAGGTTTCATAATCGCGGGCGCGGGCGAGATCGTTCTTCGCCGACTGGGCGAAGCGGTCGACTTCTTCGTTGATCGTCCGGTGCAAGTCCTCGACCTGCTTGCCCATCTGGCGGAGCGAGGGATGCAAGGGGCCGAGTTCGGCGGTCATCTCGGCGAGCTTCCTGCGCGCTTCGGCATATTGTGCACGCAGATTTCCAAGCGTCGGCGATTGCAGCGCCTCTGGAATGGCGCCGGCATCGCCTGCATTGCGGCGGCTGGCTTCGATCTGGTCGTACTTCGCCTGGGCGTCGAGCGTGGCGGCGCGCGCCGCCGCGAGCCGCTGATTGCCGGCGATCAGCTGCTGATCGGTAATCAGCGTATCCTGTGTGCCGACGAAATTGTTCTGCGCCTTGTAGATTGCAAGTGCGTTCTCGGCGGTGCGGAGCCGGTCCTGCAATTCCTTCAGCCGGCCCGACAGATCGCTGGTGGCGCGCCGCGCTGCGACGGCTTGCGAATTCTTGGCCTCGGCGAGATAGGCGTTGGAAATCGCGTTGGCGAGCATCGCCGCCTTCGCGGGATCGTAGGACCAGACGTCGATGTCGACGATGAAGGTGCGATCGGTTTTCTTGACGTTGACATGGCGAAGCAGGGCATCCAGCGCCGCCGTCTGGCCGAGCGCGGACGGAGCGGTTGAGCGCAGTTCCAGTCCGAATACGCCGAGCAGTTTCGCCAGAAGCCCGCCAGACGCCCCGCCGAATTCGGGATCCCTGTCGAGATGCGTGTCCTGGATCACCTGCATCAGGACGCTGTTGGACGTGATCAGGCGCGCCTGGCTTTCGACCACCATCGCGAGCCCTGATATATCCTGCGAGCGCGGCGTCAATTCGCGATCGACCAGTTGCAGTTCGCGCGGGTCGACATAGAGCTGCGCGGTCGCGAGATATTTCGGCGTCAGGCTTTTGCCGATCGCAACCGCCGCGCAGGCGCCAATCAGCCCCGCGAACACGATCGCCGTCTTGCGTCGCCAGAGCAACTCGACGAGCTGCAATACGCTGAGGCCGGCGGTCTTGCGCACAGGCTTCGGCCCGGCATCCGGCTTCGATCGCGCTATGGGTTGGTCATACGCCAGCATGAACCCCGGATTCCATTCGAACCGCCGAACACGTCGGCTGAGCGGTCACTTCTCGGGTCACGTCGAGCGATAAACAAACGCAACAAGAAAAATTAACCATACTCTTTGAAGGACTATTCACCGAATTAGCAAAGAAAGCGTTTAAGCGTCCAGCCGCTCGCGTCCTTTCGTTATCGGACCAAACGACGCGTTCGATGGTTAACGTTTTGTTATCGGTTTCGCAGGCGTGCGCGTTCATCGACCTCGCGCTCCGAATATCGCGCCGTAAACGGACGCTGCAGAGAACACGTAGAGCCCGAAATAGACGGCGTTGAGCCAAATTCCCCACGCGACGATGTTGTCGAAGTGAATCAGCAGGAGCGCGAGCGCCGCGGCTTTCATGCCGACCAGCACCGTCGCCAGAACGGCGCGGATCGTCATGTGCTGGTACACGAAGAAGAGCTCGGAGTGATATTCGAGCAGGTTCTTGAAAGCGGGCACCGCGAGCAGCACGCCGAACAATTGCGTTGCGACCGCGACGTTGTGGCCGAGCAAATCGGGCCAGATCGCGAGCGTCACCAAAAGGGTTGCCAGGCCCGCGGTCGAGATCAGTGCGATCAGCATTTCGACGCCGAGGCTGCGGCCGAGCTGGCTGCGGCGATAGCCTTCGATGATCAGCTTGCGTGAATACAGGACATAGAAACTGCGGATCGGCACCGAGGTGAAGTCGATGATGCGCGTCGAAATCGCATAGATGCCGACCGTGCGCTGATCCGCCAGCGCGAGCATCACGAGCTTGTCGATCTCATTCTGTGCGATCGAGGCGCAGTAGGCGACCGAGAACAGCAGCGCATCGCGCACGCGACCGAAGAATATCTCGCTTCGCCAACGCAATTTGACGCGCGGCTGATACACGGCGATCGCAAGCGCCATCGCCGCCAGATTGAACGCGAAATAGAAGCGGGCCCACGTCTCGACGTCGTGTTCGCCCGACAAGGCAAACGCGATCGCCCCCGCCGTTCGCAGCGCGGATCCGAACGAGATGGCGAGCGAGGCAGAGGCATAACGGCCGAGGCCGTTGTTGACCTGGTGGATCATTTCCACGATCCGCCAGAGGCCGGTTTCGACCAGGATGACGAGGATGAATGCCGTCAGGGACAGCGACGAGGTAAACAGGAAATAGAACACCGGCAGCGAGGCGGCGAGGCAGAGTGGCAACGCGAACAGCCAGCTTGCGTAGAAGACGGCGAGATAGCCGCCAAGCGTACGGCGCTTGCCGGCCGAAGCCCTGAATGCAAGGGAAGCAAAACCGAAACCCGAGAAGCATCCGATCATGATCCCGGTGGAAGAAGTCGAGGCGAATACGCCCATGTCGTGCAGCGACAGGGTGTTGGCCAATATGAAGAAGTAAACGGCCTGGAGACCAAGCCGCACGCCGGTCCCGGCAAAGACCTGGAGATAGTTTGCAAACTGCGCACGGAAGGTGCGCGCCAGCATCGCGAGCAAACGCGATGCCCGCGAGGCAACTGGTGTGTCCAGTTCTAGCGCATTCATTTGTTCAGACTTCATCTTGGTGTCCAAACAGCAAGATTAATGCCTGACAGTTCCGCTGTGTTGGCCGCGCTGGAATTCAGGTTAACGCGTGGGCGGTAACCATCGCGAACGTTCGCTGCCGCAACGCGTCGCACTGGACCGGATATTGCAGTACTCGTCCGCAAAGTCGTTTCGGACAGTTCTGCAGGCGTGGGCCTCAGGTGAAGTTATGTCGATAAAGGCGCATTCCCGGCGTCGTTTCCTCGCCGGCACAGCATCGGCCGCGGCGCTGGCCGTTTTCGGTACAGGCGAACTGTCCGGCATGTCCGCATTTGCGACACCGTCGAAGCCCTCGACCGGCGTGGAAAGCCTCATTCCGTACGGCGCCGCGGTGCGATCCGACGCGCTGGCCGCCGATCCATCCTATCGCGAAGCCGTGATCGCCAACTGCCAGATGGTGGTGCCGGAAAGCGAGCTCAAATGGCTCGAGTTGCGCCCGACGCCGGACGAGTACAGGTTCGAGAAAGCGGATGCGATCATCGATTTCGCGCGTCAGAACGGCATCGAGGTTCGCGGTCATACGCTCGCCTGGTACGGCGCATTGCCGAAATGGACCGAGCAGATCGCAACGCGCGCGGACGCCGAGCGCGAACTGACCGATCATATTGAAACGGTGGTCTCGCGCTACAAAGGCGCGATCCCGTCATGGGACGTGATCAACGAGCCGCTCGTCGATTGGCCCGAGAGCGCGGCCTCGCTTCGTCCCTCGATCTGGGCGCGGCGGCTGGGTGCGGACTATCTCAAGATTGCGCTGGAGACGACGGCCGCGGTCGATGCCGACGCGCGGCTTGTGCTCAACGAATACGATGTCGAGTTTTCGGGACCACGCTTCGCGGCGCGCCGAAAGGCGCTCATCGAGCTATTGCGATCGTTGCGCGATCGCGGCGTGCCGCTGCACGCCGTCGGACTTCAGGCGCATCTGTTCGCGGACCGCGCCGTTGATCGCGACGGCTTGCAATCGCTGCTGTCCGAGATCAAAGCCCTCAATCTCGACGTCTGGGTCACCGAGCTCGACGTCATCGACTACGAATTGCCCGGTAAAATCGGCGAGCGCGACGCGCTGGTGGCGCGTGTTGCAAGCCGGTTTCTGGAAACGGTCTGCGAGGTGGTCCGGCCGAAGGCCATCCTGACCTGGGGTCTCAGCGATCGATACACCTGGGTGCCAATTTATTTTAAACGCCGCGATGGTATGCCCAACCGGCCGCTGCCGCTCGACGCCGAGCTCAAGCGCAAGCCGCTGTTCGATGTCATCGAGGAATTCCGTCACAAGGTCTGATTGAGAATTGAAATTGCGATGAGCCAGACGACGACAGAGTATCATTCCGCCACGCCATCGATGGTCGCCCCGCGTTCCGCGTTCGGCCGTCGGTTGTTCGATGCGGCGAAAACGCATTTGCGCGCGGTGTCCTGGCTTCGCTCCATCAAGCGCCGCCTGGTTGAGACCGCGCGCGGCTCGGAAGACGTCATCTACCGCCAATCCGAGGTTGCCCAGAAGAGCCTGATCGCGTCATGGAAGCAGTTGCAGGCGTCAGGGGTGATCCTGCCGCTCGATCAGGTCGGCTTCAGCCGGTTTTCCGAGTTCGAGGAAGACGGTCACCTGCTGTATTTGCTGACGCTGGCGGGATCGACGTCGAAGGCCGTGGTCGAGATTTCTTCGCAGGACGGTCGCGTCTGCATGGCGACCAACCTTATCGTTCATCATCGCTGGCGTGGTTTTCTGTTCGACGGCGATCCGGTCTTCGTCAGGGAAGGCCGCCGCTTCTTTGCAGGCCATCCGGCAACGCGCAGCGCGCCGCCGGTCATGCGGGCGGAGTGGTTCACCCGCGATAACGTCAACCACGTGCTCGCCGCTGCCGGCGTGCCCGACGAGGTTGATGTGCTGTCGCTCGATATCGACGGCAACGATCTCTATCTGTGGAGCGCCATGAAGACGCGTCCGCGGATCCTGATCTGCGAATTCAACAACGCGGTGCCGAGCGATCTCGCCCTCACCATTCCCTACAGGCCTGGCTTCTCCTTCGCGGCCTTGCCCGCCGACCAGGCGATGTTCCGCTCGGCCAGTCTTGCCGCCTTCGTCGCCGTCGGCCGGCGCAAGGGCTATCGCCTCGTCGGCATGAACGCGCTCGGGTTCAACGCGATCTTCCTGCGCGACGATGTTCTTGCAACCGAAATGCCGGAGATTCCGGCGTCCACGCTGGACGCCAATCCGGCGGCGGCGGACGTGCGGCGCCGATGGTGGCCGCGGCTTTCGCAGCTGCCCTGGATCGAGGTGCCGTCAGATGGAAAGCTCTGATCTCACGCGAGAAGCGCCGCGCGCAATCGTGGCGATGTCGCGGTCGCTCGATCGGCGAATCGAAATCGTCGTTTGCATTCCCTGTTTCCGTCGCCCCGAGCATCTGCGGCAAACCCTTCGATCGCTTGTCGCTCAGCGAACCACGCGCCGCTTCGCCGTTGTGATGGTCGAGAATGACGCATCGGCTTGCGGCAGCGTGTCGGTTGCCAATGAATTTCTCCAAGCGGGTAAAATTACCGGCTTTTGCGTGGTCGAGCCGCGGCAGGGAAACTGCCAGGCCATCAACGCCGCATTCGAGACGGCGCACACGATATTTTCAAACGCTGCCTGTCTGCTGATGATCGACGACGACGAAATCGCCTCGCCGGACTGGCTGGAGGAGATGGTGCACACGGCCGAGGTGACCGGTGCCGATGTGGTCGGCGGGCCGGTGTTGCAGCGCTTTGACGACGAAGCCAAGCAGGGATTGCAGCGTCATCCTGCGTTTCGTCCCGCCTATGATGCGAGCGGGCCGGTGCCGATCATCTATGGCTGCGGCAATTGCCTGATCAGGCGATCGGTGTTCGACAAGCTCGGCAGCCCCGCGTTCGACCTGCGTTTCAATTTCCTCGGCGGCGGCGATGTCGACTTTTTCACTCGTTGCCGGCGGATCGGCTTGAAATTTCACTGGGCTGCGGAAGCGGTCATCACCGAAACGGTGCCGGACAACAGAACGCTTGCGTCGTGGATTGCGCTTCGCGGACTTCGCATCGGTGCGATCAACTATCTGGTCCAGCGAAAGGGCGCGCAAACGCCGTGGCTGCGCGTCAGGCTTGCGGCCAAGGTGCTGGCGCTGTTTCCCTTGTCGCTGTTTCGCGCTGCGCGGCTGTACGTGACTGAACGAAAAGCGCTGATCGCTCTGCACCCAATGATCGTCGCGGCAGGCGGACTGCTCGCGGCGTTCGGGATCGAACCTCAACCCTATAAAGCCTCGAAGATCACATCTTGAGTGCATTTCTCAACCAGTTGGCCGCGGCATCCGACTTTCGCACCGTTGTCGGTGAACTCCGCCGTCAACAGGTGAGCGATATCGCGCGCGGAGCGATCTTTGTTGGCGCTCTTCTGCTGGCCTGGATCTCGCTGCATCCCTTCCTCGATCTCGGCAACGCCCAGGTCCGCGATGCTGCGACTGGTAACGAGACGATCACCTATCTCGCCTTCGTCTGCCTTGCGATGCTGGCGATCGCCTTCGCAATGCGCGACAACGCGCCGGGCTTGGCGACGCTGATCTCGCCCGGATTCATTCTGTTCGGCGGCTGGATCGGCATGAGCGTGGTCCTGTCGACCGATCCCGGCACATCCATGCGCCGCGTGATCGCGACGCTGCTCGTTGCTGTCGTCACCTCGAGCTTGATGCTGTTGCCGAAGAACCAGACCGAGCTGGCGCGCTGGCTCAGCCTCGCCGCGCTCGGGCTTCTTGCGATCTGCTATCTCGGCCTTCTGGTTGTCCCGCAGCTGTCGATGCACCATGCCAGCGATCTGGCGGAGCAGCAGCTCGCCGGCGACTGGCGCGGCTCGTTCGGCCACAAGAACGTCGCAGCGGGCATGATGGGGATGCTGCTGTTCATCGGCATCTATGTCGTACGATCGGGCGCCTGGATATCAGGCACCGCGATCCTGGCGCTGTCGTCGATATTCCTCATCAATACGAACGGAAAAAGCTCGATCGCGCTCAGCGTGCTGGTGCTGGCGGTGAGTTCCTTCACGCCGTATATCCGTTCGCTGTGGTTTCGCGCCATCTTCCTGCTGACGCCGCTGCTGCTGCTCAACGTTTTCACGGTCGGCACCGTCATGAACGACACGCTGGCCGAAATCGTCAGCAAGCTTCCGGTCGACACCAGTTTCACCGGCCGCACCGACGTCTGGACCTTTGCGGTCCAGGCGCTGCAATTGCGGCTTTACACCGGATATGGCTTTGAGGCGTTCTGGGGCGGCAGTGAAATGAAGAACCTGCCCGAGGGCATGGAATGGACGGCGACCGCCGCGCACAGCCACAACGGCTATCTCGACACCGCGCTTGGCATCGGACTGCCGGGGCTCGCGCTCTTGATCGTGGTCTTGGTGATTCTGCCTTTGCGGAATTTTCATGTCGCTGATCGCGGCGGCAATGAAAGCCCGCTGACCATGCTGCTGCTGCGCCTTTGGCTGTTCGGGCTCTATCTGTCCTCGCTGGAAAGCTTCTTCCTCGACCGCGCCGATCCGCTGTGGTTTACATTCCTGATGGCGGTGTTCGGCTTGCACTATCTCGCGCGTTTTCGTCTCAGGGAGCAGGGCGCTTAGAGCTGAGCGTTGATCGCCCGCACGACATCCTGCCACCAGCCTACGAAATCGAACGGCGCCGCAGGTGGCGGCGATTTGATCGCCGCGATGATGCGGTCGGCAAAGGCACGATCCGGTGAGCCGCGCGGAACGAGGGTGATCGCGCGACGCTCGATCAAGCCCTTGAAGCGGGGATGATGATCGAACTCATCCGCATGAGCTGGACCAGTGACGATCACCGGCCGGGTGGACTGCACGCAAGTGAGAATGCTGGCGCGCCGGGCCGTCAATCCTTCCTCGAGCGGATAGCAAAAGGCATCGATCTCGCTGAACAATCCGAACACCTCGGCGTCGGACGCCACGTAGCCCGTGACGACGACGTCCTCGGTGATACCGAGCTCATTCAGCCGCGCGTAGAAGTCCTGCTCGACGTTGTCGAAAGCCTTGATGAAGGAGCCGATATAGACGATGAGCGGCTTGTGCCCGCTCTCTTTCAGGATCGCGGCGATATCGAGCAGCGTATTGGGTTGCTTGCCCGGATAGATCGATCCGAAATGGCCGACCACGAGGCGACCGCTTTTGCGCGCCGCGGCGAGCCGCTCGCGCAATGGGGTGTCGGCGATGTCAGCGGGAGCCCTGATATTTGGCGGCAGCGGTGCAAGCACGCATTTCGCCGCTGTCCAGCCGAGAAGCGGATGGCGCGCCAGTTCGCGCTGCACCTGCGGCGAAAACGTGATGATCTTGTCGGCGAGCAATAGTGCCGGCAGATAGGTGAGGCGGCGCAGCCAATGCAGGCTTGTCCATTCATGCTGAACGAGGACGGCGCGCCGGCCGCGCAGCCGGGCGGCTGCAAGCGCGAGCAACGGCCGCAGGATCACGCGCTTCCAGGCGACGATCGGAAAATTGCAGACGACGCTTTGCGTCGAACCGACCGCGCGCCAGATCTCGTCGAGCGAGCCTTCCGATCGCGTCAAGGTTAACGTGGCGCTGTGGCCGGGATCGAGCTTGTCGATGGCTTCACTTAACAGGCGCGTGAACTGCCCGACGCCGCATTGCATTTCCGCGCCAGCGCCGAGAAACAGCGCCTTATGTTCACCGTCTGCGGTCATGGCGCTCGCGAAGCGTTGGCTGCTTGATGGGGGTGAATCTGATGCCCTGGCGGTTGCGTTAAGGATGTTCGGCAAGGATCTGCGTTCTGGTTGATTCTGTTTAAGGTTCCGCAGACATCGACGTTAGCCATATATCCCGGTGGTGGTCGCCCTGTCAGCAGCCGCGATTGCCTAGCCCCCCATTTTTGCGGGATAAACAGGCCAAGATCGAGTGTCCGATTGATATTGGCTTAACGCTTAAATCTCACATGGACCATGCGACAACTGGCGGCGGCTAACGGCAAACAAGATAGCCGCTAGACCCGGCATGACGCGGTCTTGCCGTCAAAGCGACGCAAGAACCGGTTGAGGAAGTAGACGTACGATGGCGAGCTTGGAAGCCGGGCGATTGATCGGGCGCGTCTCTTCCGCTGCGTGCGGATTCCGAGTCGATTTCGTCGATGACTGGAAACGCGCCGTTGCGCGCTGGTCCGGTGCGGGTCAGGAGACAGCCTTCCAGCATCCGCTCTGGTTTGAAGCCTGGTATAGCGCCTTCTCTTCTGAGGCCTCACCGCTGGTTGCCATTGTCACCGACAGCGTGACAGAGCGCCCGGTTGCACTGATTCCGCTGATTGTTCGCGCCCATCACGGCGTGCGGATCGTCGAATTCGCCGATCTGAACGTCACCGACTACAACGCACCGATCCTGAGGGTCGGCGCGGCGCTCGATGTGGCGGAGGCGCGGTCGATGTGCCAGGCGCTGGTGGCTGCGTTGCGCAAACTGCCGGGCAAAGTCGATTTGATCCGCTTGCGCAAAATGCCGGGAGGACAGTTCAACCCGCTCGCGGTGCTCGGCCGCTCCGGCTCCTCTTCACTGAATGGAAACATCATCGCCGTCGGCGACGACTTCGAGGCCTACCGCAATTCGATCAAGCGCATGCAGTTGCCGCGAAGCTGGCGCGTCTTCAGCCGCCATCCCGGCGCGACCTTTCGGATGATCGACACGGTCGACGAGGCCCTGAAAATTGTCGACGTCATGGACCAGCAGCAGCAGACCCGCATGGGAAAGCTTGGTCTCGCGTTTTCGCTGAACGATTCCGTTCATGCCAAGTTCTACCGCGACCTCGTCAGGCGGGGCTTGCCGGAAGGCTACGTCGTCGTTGCGGCGCTGACCTGCGACGAGGGCGTCGTCGCGACCGTGCTGGGCATCAAGCAAGGCGGCAGCTTCGTGTTCTTGCGCATCAGCAATGGTGGCAACGGGTGGAAGAATTGTTCGCCGAGCCGGCTCATCATCGAGCGAACGATGGCCGCCTTGCACGCGCAGGGGCTGCGGCGGTTCGACCTCAGCATCGGCAACTATCCGTTCAAGCGCCGGTTCGGCGCGGTCCAGCTCCGCCTGACCGATGCCAGCATCGCGCTGACGTGGCGCGGCTCACCTTACGCCTGGCGGGATTACGCCGCGCAGTCCCTGCGGCGGCATCCGCGGCTTGCAGCCTTTGTCGGCCGGCTGTTGCGCGGGCGATATCCGGGTGAGGAAGAATAGAGGCTGTCGCTGCCTCGGCGGCCGCGATCAGCGGGTGAGGCGGCTTAGGAGCGCAAAGCGGTCAAGCAGGATCTTCTTGAGCAGGACCGGTCCGATCAATCCGCTCGCGAGCAGGATCGGGAAAAACCCCAGGAAATTGAGTCCATCCCACGGCGCGATCTTGAGCAGCACGCCTTTGGTCAAACCGATGGTCAGGGTGTTGAACAGGTAGATGGCGAAAGAGAACTTGCCGAGCCACACCAGCGCGTCGGCGCGCTCGGACCAGTCGGTCCGCATCAGGCCGTGAATGAAGGCGAGGGAGGACAATGCGCAGATCTCGCCGGTCAGCTCCGGCTCGATCCCCATCGTCGCCAGCACGAGCGAGACAGAAAAGACCACGCCGGAAACCGGCAGCGTCTTCTCGACGAACAGCATGGCTTGCGTGCGATATTTTCCGGCAGCGCAGCCGATCAGGAAATAGATGAAGAAATACGCCACCCGGTTGAGATAGGCGATCTGCGGGACCGTCAGGCAATGCAGCACCGTGGCCAGCAGCAGCGCTGGCCAAAGCTGCCCCTGCGAGAGCCTCACCAAAGCGGGCGTGACGCTGCAGTAAACGAAGAGCACGAAGATGTACCACACCGATGTCGCTGGGCTTTGTTCGGTGTGCCAGATCAGCGATTGCAGCCCGTCCCAGAAACTTGCCGGAGTATTGTCGACATGGACAAATCGTTCGGCGACGGTTTTTGCCAGCAGGATCAGCAAGCCGAGCGACAGGAACGGAACGAGCAGCCGCTCGGCCCTGCGGATCAGATAGGAGCCATAGCTCGGCCGCGGGTTAACAGCGTCGCCAACGTGATAAAACACCAGGCCGCCGAGATACATGAAGAAGGGCATGTGGAAGAGGTAGATCGCTTCCTTCAGCGCGACATACCACTCGTTATGGGCTGGCGGTTCGCGCGCCACGACGTGCCCGATCACGACCAGGATGATCGCAAGTCCCTTGGCGCGTTCGATATCCGGAAGAAAGTCGGGGCGGCTGGTCACGGCCTCGCGGGACTGCGGCGCGGCCGTGGCGCTGCTCGTTGCTCCCCAATCGGCCGTGCTGGTCATTTGCTCGCCTCGATTTCGATCGTCCGTTATAGGGACAAAGCGAATCGGGGTTCAACGCCGCGCGACCGTTTACGTTAATTGTTAGCAATCACCAGGCGGCAACGTCCCTCGCCATAGTAACGAAGATGGCGGCCGCGAGGCGCGGCCGCCGTCTTGTTCGGTAACGAATGGCCCTCGATCAGCCGTGCAGTTTCTTCGCGGTCTCCGCAACCGTCCGGCCCTGATAGCGCGCGCCTGCCAGCTCGTTTTCGGACGGCTGGCGGCTGCCGTCGCCACCGGTGATGGTGGTGGCGCCATAGGGCGCGCCGCCCGTGATCTCGTCGAGCTTCATCTGGCCGGCATAGCCGTAGTTCATGCCGACGACGACCATGCCGAAATGCAAGAGGTTGGTGATGATCGAAAACAGCGTGGTCTCCTGGCCGCCGTGCTGGGTCGCGGTCGAAGTGAAAGCGCCGCCGACCTTGCCGTGCAGCGCGCCCTTCATCCAGAGGCCGCCGGCCTGATCAAGGAAGCTCGCCATCTGCGAAGAGATGCGTCCGAAGCGCGTGCCGGTGCCGACGATGATCGCATCATAATTCGCAAGATCGTCGATCTTCGCGATCGGTGCGGCCTGATCAAGCTTGAAGTGTGAGGCCTTTGCTATTTCAAGCGGCGCCGTCTCGGGAACGCGCTTGATGTCGACGGTCGCTCCAGCTTCGCGGGCGCCTTCGGCGACGGCGTTCGCCATCGCTTCGATATGGCCGTAGGCGGAATAATAGAGGACGAGGACTTTGGTCACGATGGTCTCCTTGAGGGTGAGGGTTTCAGAATTCGGGGCGTCGCTGCCGCGCGCCTATGACCCGGCAATCCATCGCTCTGCAAAAAGTTCTTCGAAGAAGGATGGATCGCCGGGTGATCTGCGTGAGGGTGCGTTTAAGCGGCGTCGACCAGGACGAGCTCGGAATCTTCGAGCGCGGTGATGGTCAATTTCGCCTCGTCGCGGATGGCAATGCCGTCGCGCGCGTTGACGCTGACCCCGTTGACATCGAGCTTGCCGGCGGCGGGCACGAGATAGAGGTGCCGTGCCTTGCTCGGCGTATAGGACGCGGTCTCACCGGCTTTCAGCGTGGCGGCGAGCACGCGTGCGTTGGCCCGGATCGGCAGCGCATCCTTGTCGTTCGCCTGTCCGCTCGCGATCGCAACGAACTGGCCGGAACGATCGGCTTTCGGAAACGGCTTTGAGCCCCAGGTCGGCGCGCCGCCGTCCGTCGTCGGCTCGATCCAGATCTGGAAAATTTTGGTCGGCTTGGCCTCCAGATTATATTCGGAATGACGAATGCCGCTTCCGGCGCTCATCACCTGGACGTCGCCTGCTTCGGTGCGGCCCTTGTTGCCGAGGCTGTCCTGATGCGTGATCACGCCTTCCCGCACATAGGTGATGATCTCCATGTTGGCGTGGGGATGGGCGGGAAAGCCGGTATTGGGGGCGATCTCGTCGTCGTTCCAGACGCGCAGCGCGCCGTGACCCATATTATCGGGGTCGTAATGCGTGCCGAATGAGAAATGGTGTTTGGCGTTGAGCCAGCCGTGATTGGCGCCGCCAAGCCGGTTGAAGGGTCGAAGTTCGAGCATGGGATCTCCTGAAGTTCGTGTTGGCTTGATTGACGCTATGGATAAGCGCCTCTCATTCGTGCATAAATAGAAACAATCGAAACTAATGGTTTCCATTTTTTGCCTAAAGGAGGCGCGCGTGGCAAAGCTTCCGGACTTCGAGGCGCTGGCGATCTTTGCCAAGGTGGTCGAGCTGCGTTCATTCGCGGCCGCCGCGAGCGAACTGGCGCTGTCGAAAGCCACGGTGTCCAAGGCGGTCAGTCGTCTCGAAGAGCGTCTCGGCGCGCGGCTGTTCAACCGCACCTCGCGGCGGCTCGCGCTGACAGATGCCGGGCAGAAATTGTCGGCCCGAGCGCAGCGCCTCCTCGCGGATGGCGAGGCGGTGGAGAACGAGGCGCTGGCGCAATCGACCTCTCCGCGCGGGCTCGTTCGTCTTGCGGTGCCGATGACGTTCGGGGTGAAGGCGGTGGCGCCGATCCTCCCCGAATTTCTCAAGGCCTATCCCGACGTCTCGATCGACCTGCATCTAAGCGATGCGATGGTGGACCTGATCGGCGAGGGCTTTGACGCCGCGCTCCGGATCGCGCGGCTGCCGGATTCGTCGCTGATCGCGCGACGGCTGTGCGCGGTGCCGCGTCATACCGTGGCAGCGCCGTCCTATCTCAAGCGCCATGGTCGGCCGACCCATCCGATGCATCTCGCCCAGCACAAGTGTTTTGGTTACGCGTATCTTTCGACGGCCGACGTCTGGCACTACAGCAACGCCAAGGGCGAAGAGGTGAGCGTGCGCCCCGCGGGCCCGCTTCGCGTCAACAATGGCGAAGCCTTGATGCCGGCGGTCATCGCGGGTCTCGGCATTGCCGATCTGCCGGATTTCATCGCCGACGACGCGATCCGTTCAGGCAAGGCCGAAGTCATTCTGCAAGGCTGGTCGCAGCCCGAAGGCGCCGTGCATCTGGTGACCCCGCCGGGCGGCCCGCGTCCGGCGCGCGTCGAGGCGCTGGGAAACTTTCTGGCCGCGCATTTCGGCAACCAAAGCAGATCGAAGCCGCCGCGGCGGCGTGCCTGATGAATGAGGCCAACGATTTCCGTATTGACCGAGTGCCTCCAAGCAGTTCATCTCGAGATAGGATTGGTGCTACCAATCGAACAGAAAAAAATAACATTTGGGGAAACGGCCGATGAACAGGCGCCAATTGCTGAAAGCCACCGCGGCGCTGCCGCTGCTGTCCACCGCGCGGCCATCGTCCGCGATGGTGTCGGTGAACTGGCCGACGCACACGATCTCGATGATCGTGCCGTTTCCGGCAGGTGGCCAGGCCGACCTTGCGGCACGACCGGTGGCTCTGGCGCTCGAAAAGATCCTCGGCAAGTCCGTGATCGTCGACAATCGCGCGGGCGGAGCAGGCGGCGCCATCGGCAATGCGGCCGCGGCGCGCGCCGAACCGGACGGCTACACGCTGTTGATGACGCTGTCGTCGCTCGCTGTGCTGCCCGAAGCGGATCGCCTGTTCGAGCGCCCGCCCGTCTACGAAGTGTCTCAACTCGCACCGGTTGCGCGCGTGCTCGCCGATCCCACGTTGCTCGCGATTCCGGCTTCGGCGCCATGGAAGACGCTGGAAGATTTTGTCGAGGACGCGAAAAAACGTCCCGGCGAAATCCGCTATGGCTCGTCCGGCCCCTATGGCACGCTGCACGTCGCCATGGAGATGTTCGCGGCCTCCGCCGGCATCAAGCTCCAGCACATTCCGTTTCGGGGCGCGGCTCCGGCGCTGAATGCCATCCTGACCGGAACGGTGGATGCGGTCGCATCGGCGCCGGGAACGTTGAAGCAACTGGTCGATGACGGCAAGATGCGCGTGCTCGCCAACTGGGGCGCGGAACGCATCGCAAGTTTTCCCGATCTGCCGACCTTCAAGGAGCGCGGCTACAACGACGTCGAGTTCTACATCTGGGCCGGGCTGTTCGCGCAAAAGGCGCTGCCGGAGGCGATCATGACGCGGCTGCGTGAGGCGATGGGCGAAGCCGTCATGAGTCCCGTCGTGATCAAGACGTTCGAGACCGCCGGCAGTCCGGTTGCTTATATGGACGCGCCGGAATTTGCGAAGTTCGTCGAGACCGACAGCGCGCGGCTTGTGGCGGCGGTGAAGCGCATCGGCAAGGTGGAATAGACGACCGCTCCGCAGGCGCGATCGTTCTTCACTCGCTCACGTTTTGTTGTTCGATAAGAACCAGTCCCGGCCTCATTGATTTGTTTCACTCGTGAACCGGTTTTCCGGATCGAAGATTTATGTCCTGAACAGGAAGGGGCGGCCATGCGAAAGCAGCAAATTCTCCAGATTTTTGCCGTCGGCTTGGCGACCGCGACCATGAGCGGAACTGCCGTCGCGCAGCAACATCGCGGAACCATGGAGCAGCAGATGGCCTGCACGCCGGACGTCTTCCGCCTATGCGGCGCCGCCATACCCGACGAGAACCGGATCGTGGCCTGCTTGCAGGCAAACACACCGGTGCTCAGCGCGCCGTGCCGAGCCGTGTTTGAATCAAGCGACAGCGCGAATGTTCCGCCGCCGCAAAACCTGCCGCCGCCGCGGCGCGGCTATCAGTACCAGTATCAATAAGTTTTTACGCTGGCTTGTCTGATCGTCCGGACCGTTCCGGACGATCCGTCATCAGCACACGTCGACCCATTCGGCGCCGACGAGTGCCGCCATGCGCAGCGGCGCGATCCGAACCGCGCTGTGAGTCGAGCCCGCCGCCGGCACCACTTCGTCGAACGCCTTGAGCGAAATGTCGCAGTAGACCGGCAGCGGCGTTTTCAGTCCGAACGGACAGACCCCGCCCACCTCATGGCCGGTGATATCAGCGACCTCATCGAGACCGAGCATCTTGGGCTTGCCGCCGAAGCGCGCCTTCACTTTCTTGTTGTCCATCCGCGACGTGCCGCTGGCGACGATGAGGATCACCTGATCGCCGATCCTTAAAGACAGCGTCTTGGCGATGCGCGCCGGCTCGACGCCATAGGCTTCGGCGGCCAGCGCCACCGTCGCCGAACTCATCGGCGATTCAATGACCGTGATTTCAGGGGCCTTCTCGGCGAAGAAAGCGCGGACGGATTCAACGCTCATGGACTGGTGTCTCGATTCCAAAGTTCGTATCATTTTTCGGAGCCACGTTTCGAACTTTGGAATCGAAAGGACACCAGCAAAATCGATTAACCTAGTGTGGCTTTGGTTCGGAAGTCCGCATGACGAACCCGCGGCAGCAATGATGCGGACTTCTGAACCGCCACACTAGGCAATAAGATTGGGCAATTCGGACAATGCGTGGATGCGGTGATCGGGCGTGATGCCAAGCTCGTCCATCTGGGTTCGAAGCGCCTTGAACATGGTGAGGGGAGGGACGACGTCGCTTTTGACGCAGGCGAGCGCCATCGCCTCCGGTGTTACCCGCTCGATCCAGGCGACGTTTAATCCAAAGGCCTTGGCGCCACAAGCGTCCCACGGATTGGAAGAGACGAACAGAACCTCATCGGGCGTCACGCTCAATCTTGCTTCGATCAGCGTGTAGGCGTCCGGCGCCGGCTTGAAGATTTTCTTCGAGTCGACGCTGATCACCGCTTCAAGCACGCGATCAAGGCCAGAGTTCTTCGCAAGCGCATTGAGCATGTCGCTCGATCCGTTGGAGAGAATGGCGAGCTTCTTGTCCTTGAGTGCTGCAAGCGCCGCGCGTGCATCGGGATAAAGGTCGAGGTGAAGATACTTGTCCATGATGCGCTCGAAGACGGTCGCATCGTGTTGCAGCCCGAGCACGCGGATTGTGTAGGCGAGCGATTCCCTGGTGATGACGGAGAAATCCTCATAGCGCCGCATCAAGGAACGTAGCCAGCTATATTCGAGCTGCTTGACGCGCCAGATTTGCGTGATGATGTCGCCATAGCCGGGAAACGCATCTTCGGTGACGGCGGCCACCGACTGAATGTCGTACAGCGTGCCATAGGCGTCGAAGACGGCGGCCTTGATCGTCATGGGGGCTCTCCCTTGTTCTTATTGGCTCGAGCCTCGATGCCGCGCCGCCGCTAGATGTTCAAGAGTTTTCGCGCATTGGCCTTTAAGACCTTCGGCCTGATCTCGTCGCGGATGTCGAGCTTGGCAAAATCGGCAAGCCAGCGGTCAGGCGTGATCACCGGCCAGTCGGAGCCGAACAACATCTTGTCCTGCAAGATCGAATTGATGTAGCGCACGAGAATCGGCGGGAAGTATTTCGGCGACCAGCCGGAGAGATCGATATAGACGTTCGGCTTGTGGGTTGCCACCGACAGCGCCTCTTCCTGCCAGGGAAAGGACGGATGCGCGAGGATGATCTTCAGGTCGGGAAAATCCGCCGCCACGTCGTCCATGTACATCGGGTTGGAATATTTCAGCCGCATGCCCATGCCGCCGGGCATGCCGCTTCCCACACCCGTTTGCCCGGTGTGAAACAGCGCAATCGCGCCGCCGTCGCAGATCGCCTCATAGAGCGGGTAGGCCAGGCGGTCGTTCGGATAAAAGCCCTGCATGGTCGGATGGAATTTGAAGCCCCTGACGCCGAAGTCCGCAATCAGGCGCTTTGCTTCACGCACGCCAAGCTTGCCCTTGTGCGGATCGATGCTCGCAAACGGGATCAGCACATCGAGATTGTCAGATGCGACTTCCAACATCTCGTCATTGTTGTAGCGGCGAAAGCCGGTTTCCCGCTCGGCATCGACCGGGAAGATCACCGCCGCGATTTTCTTGGCGCGATAATAGGCGGCGGTTTCCGCTACCGTAGGCGGATGCTTGTTCGGCGACTTGAAATACTCCGCCATCTGCGCCTGGAAATCGTCGTAGCCGTCGTCGCCGTGCAGACCGCACGGCTCCTCGGCGTGGGTGTGAATATCGATCGCCACGACGTCTTCAATGTTGGGCAGTTTCAGTTTTGCCATCTTCTTTTCCGGTCAGAGGGGCCCTTTGGGCCGGTTCGCAGAATTGATTATATTATATAACAATCTGGCAGGGGAGCCGATGACTGTCAAAAACGGCCTCTTGGCGGGTTCCGCGGGCTCTTTTTTCGGCCAAAATCGCTTTGGATTGACATTTGGGCGCACTTTGCCTAGAAACCGCGCGTCCCGGGCGGCGTAGCCGCTGGCGGGATAAAGCCAATTTTCCAATTTTGGGGCCGCCTGAGTGGTTTCGGGTTGCCCGGATGATCGCGCCGAAGACGGCCTTTCAAAACATCAGGAATGTCCCATGAAGGTCCGTAACTCGCTGAAATCGCTGCGCGGTCGTCATCGCAACAACCGCCTGGTCCGCCGCAAGGGCCGCGTCTACGTCATCAACAAGGTCCAGCGCCGCTTCAAGGCGCGCCAGGGTTGATCCTCTGACCGGCGAAGGGGCTTCGCCGGTTCCGCGCGGTTCCCTCTTTATCACAGGCCTTTGACGCTGATCCGCTTTGCAAGCGGCTTTTGCTGCGTCTAGACTTTTGTGATGGCTCCCAGATTCCACGCCGCGCGTCATCGCCGGCTCGCAATCCTCCTCGCCGCGATCATCAGCGCGGCGCCAGCCGCCTCGTTCGCTCAGGATCCAAGGCCCAAGAGGTTGCCGGACGCGCCGGCGAAATTGCCGAAGGTTCAGGGCGACAAGACGAAGGGTCTGGATTTCCTGTTCGGCGCGTTAAGGGCGGCTCCCGACGAGGCGAGCGCCAAACATGTCGAGGCGCGGATCTGGGCGATCTGGCTGCAGACGCCAAGTGACACCGTCGCGCTTCTGATGACGCGCGCGAAGACAGCGATGGATGCCCAGAATTCCGACGTCGCGCTAAAACTTCTCGATTCCGTCGTCAAGCTGCGCCCTGACTATGTCGAAGGCTGGAACCGCCGCGCGACGCTCTATTACTTGCGGAACGACTACGCCCACTCGCTTGCCGACATTGAGCAAGTGCTGGCGCGCGAGCCGCGCCATTTCGGCGCGCTGGCAGGGCTCGGCATGATCATGCAGGACCTCGGCGACGACAAGCGCGCACTGGATGCCTTCCGCAAGGCGCTCGCGGTCAACCCGCACCTTGATAAGGTTCCGGAACTCGTCAAGGTCCTGAGCGAGAAGGTCGAGGGCCGGGATATTTAGCGGGCAGGTCCGGGCTAGTGCGGCGAATTTGAAGTTCCTATCAGTGCTGCTGCGCGTTCGTCACAGGAACTTCAAATTCAAAGCCGCACTAGAAATCAACGAGTTGCTAGAGCTCCTTTGATTCCGAAGTTCGCATCGGAGGTCGCCGCGATATCGCGCGAACTTCGGAATCGGAGCTCTAGTGAAGGACGCCGCGCTTCACGCCTGCCGGTCCGCAATGCGCGACCGCGGCATGGAGTTCGGCGAGCTCCGCCTCAAGCTGCTCATTCACCAACAAAAGTGCCTTGAGTGCTCCGCGCATATCGCCGTTGCACCGGGCCACGATTTCATCAATCGCGGTCTCATGAAATCCGGAACTCATCGAAAGCCTCCAATATTCCCCGCATGACAACGTTTTGGCATCCACCGCGTTGCTGTGGATTGTGTGGAAAGGCCGGACCCGCGACATTCCCCAATGACGCGCGTTCGAGGGAAGCGAAAACAAACGAAAAGTGCCGCGTTTGCTTATAGGAAGGCGGCAGTGACGACTGTATGAAGTGGCAAGACCTCCCTGTGGGTTACGGTGGATAACTCACCTCACTTCCCGTCGCCGAAACCTCTTCTGCGGTCACTTCGTAACTCCCATGTGCCTATACCAAATCGGATTTTCCGCATGCTGCCCGTGCTTATCGCCGCCGCGCTCGTGATCCTGGCGCTGGCGACGCAGGCCGGCGTTCGGATCGTCCAGCATCGTTTTCCTGCGCAGGGAAAAGCGATCGAGGTCACGGGCGCCGTTCTCAACGTGCTCGATATCGGCCCCAAGGATGCCGGCGGTCCGCCGATCGTTCTCATCCATGGCGCAAGCTCCAACCTGGAGGCCATGCGGCACCCGCTCGGCGACCGGCTTGCCGCCCGCCACCGCGTGATCCTGATCGACCGGCCCGGCCATGGCTGGAGCTCGGCTTCATCAGAAGAAACGTCCACGCCGGCCGCACAGGGCCGGATGATCGAGGAAGCATTGGACAGGCTCGGCGTTGGGCCCGTCATCCTGGTCGTGCACTCGTGGGCCGGAGCGCTCGGCGCGCGGATGGCGATCGACTATCCGCAGCGGATCGCAGGCCTCGTGATGCTGGCGCCGGTCGCTTTTCCGTGGTCCGGCGGGGTTGGCTGGTACAACGAACTGGTGACGAAGCCCATCATCGGCCCGCTGCTTGCCTACACCATCACCCTTCCGCTCGGCTATTTCCTCACCGGGCGCGGCGCGCGCGGGGTCTTCGCGCCGCAGGCGATGCCGGACGATTTCGTTGGCAATAGCGCGACGCCGCTGCTGTTGCGCCCGCGCGAATTCCTGGCCAATGCCCGCGATCTGGTGCGGCTGAAGCAAGCGGTGATCGAGCAGGCGCCGCGCTATCGGGAAATTTCAGTGCCGACGGTCGTGATCGCGGGCGATGTCGACAAGACGGTCTCGACCAATATTCATTCCCGTCCTTTTGCAGCGGCCGTTCCGAGTGCCAGGCTGATCGTGCTGCCGGGCGTCGGGCACATGGTGCAAAACGCCGCGACTGACCTCGTGATCGATGAAATCGAAGCCCTTGTTGTCGGAGCGCCTCATAAGGCCATGGCCGTCAAGTGACAGGTGAGCCGAAGGCCGCGCCATTCAAAAGAAAAAATGGCCGGGACGAGCCCCGGCCATTTCCGAAGAAAACTTGAGGCTTGATGCGAGCGCTTACTTCTTCTTGATATTGCCGTCCTTGTCGAACTGCGACACGTAAGCCCAGAGATCGTTGATCTCTTTCTCGTTCTTGATACCGGCAAAGAACATCTTGGTACCGGGCACCTTGGCCTTCGGGTCCTTGATGTATTCCTTGAAGTTGGCCTCGTTCCAGGTGATGCCCGATTTCTTGTTGGCTTCGGAATAGTTGTAGTCCGGCGCACTACCCGCCGGGCGGCCGTCGAGGCCGTTGAGCTCCGGTCCAACCTTGTTCTTGGCGTCCGGCCCGATCGAGTGGCAGGCCATGCACTTGTTGAAGGAGGCCTTGCCGGCCTCGGCGTCTTGCGCCAGCGCCGGCGCGGCAATGGCCGACGAGGCAAGGATGATCAGCGCGCTCAAGGTCGATTTTTTCATTGTCTGCTCTTCTCGGTTCGAGACGGGGAGGGTTCCAGTGCCGCTTTTGGCACAGGGTGCGAGGGGTGGACAAGTCTGGTCGCCTCAGCAATTGGGCGTCCATTGTTGCCCCGTAACAACACCGCGAGGCGAAGACGGGTCCTGTTCAAGGTAGGGCTACCGTGGGGGACCCGAGTTTCGGCACAACCCGTGAAGAAACTGCCAGCCGCGGAAGTGCCGGGGATGACCTGGGGGCAAGTGGCTGATGGGGTTTGGCAGGCAGCCGCATGATCCCTCTCCACACACGCTACGCGCGCGGGGGAGGGATGAAGGATGTGGATGCGCTACCGCCATGTCTCACCCCGACAATCGGGGCGTTGTCGCAAAGACGGCGCATCGGTCGCGGAGAGCGGTCCCATTTTGGACTCAGATTTGCCAGCGACTCAATCGAGCCTGTCACAAGACAGCGCGGGCGTTTCGTCGAAAATAAGGGATCGCCCATGGGCACGCCGCTTGACGAATTGTTCGATCGCTTGGCGCGGCTTCTTGAAGAGCCAGTGACCGCTTTCCATGACAGGCTCCGGCGTCACGGGAGGGATGACGACATTCTAGCGCTGCTGGAAGCAAATGCCCGGCTTCGCGCGCTCGCGATTCAACTGTCAAACCTCGTCGGCGACCTGCCGCCTTTTCAGAAGTAAGGCATCCCCTCGTGCAAGGTGAAGGCCGGGCGCATTCAGCAATGAACCGGGAGTTGTCATGTCGGCTATCGGCGGACGCGGACATCGGGCGGGCTTGCCGCGATGACGGCTTGTGACCGATTGTGTTGAAAAAGTCTTCTGTTGCGCGGGGAGTTGTTCGCTGATTCAGTCCTCATGAGGGGGCTGAATCATGATGGGGCATCAGCAGGTTGAGCAAGCTGCT